>JAEOSF010000053.1 GCA_016840515.1 Candidatus Borrarchaeum yapensis
ATCTAGAATAGCCCACAATCTCGGAAAACTGGATTTTTCAAAACGTTGGCATAAAGGTGCAGAAGAGATAAAAGAGGCGATCCAGAGATTCCTATGGAATCCGAAGATCCAGAGATTTAGAAGATCGATAAAACCAGAAGATGATACTGTCGATTCATCTTTATTTGGCATTTGGTTTTTTGATGTCCTTCCGCCTTCAGATGAACGCGTGCAATCTACTATGAAAGCAATAGAGGACCATCTTGTGAAGCCTAATGGTGGAGTATGCAGATACCAAGGTGATACTTATCAAGGTAATGAAAATTCTTGGATTATCTGCACGTTATGGCTTGCAGAATACTATCTTTGGATAGGAGAGAATAAAAAAGCCCTAAAACTCTTTCATTGGGTAGCCGATAACGCATTGGATACTTATTTACTACCAGAACAGGTTTGTTCGCAAACTAGAAAGCCGTTAAGCGTTATCCCTTTAACATGGAGTCATGCACAATACTTAATCGCTTTTAAGAAGTTAGCAAAAGAGTTTAAGAAACTAAATCTCTCTTAAGGCACGCTTAAACCAAGAGGCCATTCCTCTTAATTCAAAAGCTTCGAGAGATCATATATTTTTGAATTAGTCTATAGGCCATCCCTGAAGGAGATGCAAATAAACGAAAGATTTTTTTGCCAAGTGGCATTTTCTCTGGGTATGCCCAATCCCATAGTGTTTTATAGAAGAGTTCTGTGATCGCGCTGGGTATAGCGAGTTTCCCCCAGATACTCAGGTTCTCGAAGCGTTGAATAGCCTTAGAAGTGAAATACTTTTCTTGATCTGTAAAGCTTTGTCTTTTAAGTTGTTCGACTCTTACTTGCATTTTGCTTATATGGTACTCCAAATTTTCCATCACTTGGAAATCATCTTCCGAAAAAATTTGCTGAGTTAATTCTTCCTTCCTATATTCACTTAACGCGTTATCCTGCTCAAAAATTGGCGTTTTCCAAAGTATTCTTTCAAATTTATCCAATTGAAGATAGTCGTCCCACTTAATACTGCCAAATTTCAACTTTTGTGCAAGCCAGTTTCTGAGCAAATAATAATTTTTCTTAAGGCGGAATTTTTCTCGTTCTTTTCTTTTCTCCTGTAGTCGTCTTTCAAGATCAAATATGAGTTCCATGTACTGATCTGTATCTATGTCAAAATTCTTTAACTCATCAGATTCTAAGAAGAAAAACTCGTAGTATTGTTTGGCATCGAAAGGCGTAGACTCTGTCTGGAAGCGTGTGAATCTCCGAAAAACTCTAAACAGTCCATTTATGTACATATGCACAAAAGTTGAAGAATTAAGTATCTTTTTGTAGACTTTTTCGGCGTATACACGAGTTCTTAATTCATCAGGTTTTAGCAGGCCCATAGCATGATCGCCAGGTTGAAGAAAGATCTCACAGTTTCTAACAGCTTCTTCTAGTGTCCTATGTTTGCCTAGAGAATCCTTCATTAAAGCAGGATAACCATGCGCAGCAGTATTCAAATAATAAAACTCCTTTAAGTTACCTCTTATTGGGTAAACTTTAAAGATAACTCTCTCAAGGTCGCCAGGGTGGTCTGCGTCAACGATACCTTCCACAGATAGTCCTTTGCTAAACGCCAAGAATGTATACATGACGTACCTTTCCTCATTCGTTAGCCCAGGTAATCTTAAAAGAAATCCTATCTTTTCAGAAAGTCCCTTTTCCTTTGCCCACTCTGCTGTAAAAATCTGATATTTCTGTCTTTCTAAGTCTGATTGAATAAATTTGAATAAACTTAAAGTATCTCGTTCATCCACTATTTTTCCAAGTTTCTGGTAAATTTCGTCAGTAGTTGTTTCGTATTTTTCCAATACGGTGTCTCTGCTTTTTTCTTCATAGCGCCTCTCTTTTTCTGTGATTGAAACTTTCATCTTCATATTTTTCCCAACACTCCCATTGCGAAGTCATTTCTCCCTTAAAGAACTAAGATTTTCCACTAAAATTGGCTTAATTGTTCTTCTATATATTATGCCCTTACATAATAAGAACTTTGCATATAATCTAGATGATTGTCATAAAATTAACTCTGTAATGGCTTTAAATAGCCCATCCTATTGATCATTGGTTTTGTCATTCTGAGCGTTTTTGTTGACTTAATCGATTTAAAATCCTCAAAATGTGCCACTTTGAATTAAATGCAATGAAATATCACGATTATTTTAAAAGGATTGCTCAAAAAGGTAATCCTTTTAAAAACATGTTAACTATGCAAAACCGTTGATGCTATCAACCACAAAATACTATATATCAAACTAATGAAGAGAAGATTATTTTCTCAACCTTCTACTCCTACGCGTAGGAGTCAGAAGTTTCCTATTATTTAGAGAATCAGGAAGAGGTGGAAAAATGAGTTTTGAAGATATGCCCGTTGAAGTCGGGGTAATCTACGAAGGTGAACGTGTAAGAAAAGCACAAATGCATGTCGAATTCGGTGGGCCTAAGATCACTGAAAAATTCGAATTGTGCCGAGTGAAGAAAATGGACGAAGTCGAAGACATGAAAGTAATCATTGAAGGACCTGATATTTCAGAACTGGAAGAAGAGAAAAGCTATCAACTTGGAATAATCGTTGAAGTAGCAGGAAAGGAAGTAGAAGAAGAACTCGAGGGTGTATTCGAAAGAAGATTGCATGAATTCAACAATTACATCCAGGGCTGGATGCATCTTAACCAAAGATATGATATTTGGATGCGTCTGAGCAAAGACTCCTTCAAAAAAGGTTTAAACACATTTAAAGTTGTTGGAACAATTTTAATGCGACTTTACAAAGCAGAGTTGCCTATCATTGAAAAGATTCAGATACGGTTCGTCACTGATTCTGAAAAAATAAAGACGCTTTATGAAGAGGCTTTGCAGATCTATGAAGCAAGAGATGCTAGAGCAAGAGCACTTAGCGATGATGATGTTGAAGAGTTCTATGGATGTGTCCTTTGTCAATCTTTTGCACCTAGCCACTGTTGTGTTATTACACCACAGAGGATGGCGTTATGTGGTGCAATTTCATGGTTCGATGCACGCGCATCTGCAAGAATCGATCCTAAAGGTCCAAACTTCAAAATTGACAAAGGAGAATGTGTTGAACTGATCAAAGGAGAATATACTGGGGCAAACAAGGCAGTGAAAGAGAAGTCTTTAGGAGAGGTAGAGCGAGTATACTTACATACGATCTTTGAATACCCCCACACGAGTTGTGGCTGTTTCGAAGCTATCGCATTCTACATTCCCGAAGTCGATGGAATTGCACTTGCTCACAGAGATTTTCGTGGGCCAACCGTCAATGGTTTAGCCTTTTCAACAATGGCGACTTCTGTCGGTGGAGGTCTCCAAACTGAAGGTTTTCTTGGAATCTCTATCGAATATATGCGATCCCCTAAGTTCCTCCAAGCCGATGGCGGATGGACGCGTATTGTATGGGCGCCTGCAGATATAAAAGAGCGTGTAAAGGATGGAATACCAGAAGAACTCTTTGACAAAGTAGCAACAGAAAATGATGCAATGACTGTAGAAGACCTAAAAGCATTTTTGAAAGAAAAACAGCATCCCGTGGTTGAAAGATGGGCTGAAGAAGACATTGAAGGAGCAATCGAAGCAGCACCAGAAGTACCTACAGAAGCAGCAGCACCAACTCCTCAGATGCAATATCAAATGCCTCAGCCGATGCAAGTACCTCAGATGAATATGCCGCTCACGGCGATGCCTGGAATGGGTGGCATTCAACTTCAAGGATTTATATCTCTCCCAGGATTAGTTCCACCAGGCGCAGGCGATGATAAAATAACGCTAGTTTTGAAAGGTGTCAAGATCTTCGCAGAGAAAGCCTATATCAAACGTGAAAAGAAGAAGAGGTAATGAGATGTCAGACGTACCGTTAGAGAAACTGCTTGCACTTCTAGAAGAAGTTGAAGAGATTGAGTTGGAAAACATTAAACTTGAGGCAGAAGAATTAATTATCTCGCTTGCAACGCGCATGCTTCTCCCTTCGGCAGCATCGCCTTCCACACAAATGCCTACAGTACTACAACCCGCTATACCTAGACCAGAACTTGAAAAGCCTCGATTGCCAGAATTTCAGGAAGTGGAATTTAATTATCCTGCCGTAGAGTATCCTGGTAAGATTGTCGAAGTCCAAATTGGCGCCACTAAATCTGAAGGTGGTACACGGGACTATGTTTGCAAGTTTGGAGGGCAAAATATTATGCCCTTCTATAACTGGCTAGCTGAAACACCTAATCCTCCAAAGGTTTCGCTTGACGTGTTCGATATGCCCATTACGCTGGCAAAAGCGGTCCGAAGACATGTCGAGGATGTTATGGAATCTCCTGGGGAATGGGCCAAAAGATGCGTCAAGAAGTTCAACGCTGATATGGTTACTATACATCTAATATCTACAGATCCTTACCTGAAGGATACACCTGCAAAAGAAGCTGCGAAAACTGTTGAAGAAGTCCTACAGGCTGTTAAATGTCCAATAGTTATTGGAGGCTCTGGTAACAAGGATAAAGACCCTGAAGTATTAACGAAGGCTGCTGAAGTCGCAGAAGGCGAACAAGTCCTAATTAATTCAGCAGACGAGCATACGTACAAACCAGTTGTAGAAGCTGCAAAGAAGTACGGTCATGTTGTCCTAAGTTGGACACAATTGGATATCAATAATCAGAAAAAACTTAACACTTTGATCATGGATGAAGGTTTTCCTAGAGAAAGGATGCTTATTGACCCAACAACTGCGAGTTTAGGTTACGGGCTTGAATATACTTACAGTATAATGGAAAGAATAAAACTTGCAGCGCTTAAAGGTGATGAGATACTTCAGATGCCAATTTCTTCTGGTACCACCAATGCTTGGGGTGCAAGAGAAGCATGGTTAAGCGACAAGAAATGCGAAGAATATGGTTTGCCATGGGGCTCACGGGATATGAGAGGACCAATATGGGAGACTCTGAGTGCCATGTCTGTGATGTTAGCAGGAGCAGATCTTCTCATGATGATGCATCCAGGAGCAGTTGCAGGGTTCAAAGAACTGTTGAAAGCGTTTCTAGATAGAACAGAAAGGGATCTACAGCCAATTGGTAATTGGGTCACAATGAAATGAGGGATGAAAAATGAGCAAAAGATTAAAACCATTAGATATTTTCAAATACCTTCCAAAAACGAACTGTAAAATTTGCAACGAAGAGACTTGCATGGCTTTCGCTATGAAACTAATAGAACGTGATGTAGAGTTGAAAGATTGCACACCGCTATTCGAAGAGTCAAAATATCAAGAAAATAAAGACACTCTAATCATAATGCTTCGACCTCCTGTTCAACCAGTTAAAGTCGGTATTGGTGACAACACCGTCATCGTAGGAGGCGAAGAAGTTGTTTATAGACACGAACTAACCTTCTACAACCAAACTAAAATCTTTGTGGACGTTCATGACGAAATGGAGAAAGGGGAACTGACTGAACGTGTAAAATTCGTTGACCAATATTCTGTGTTTAGAATTGGTCAAGATCTCCAACTCGATGGTATTGCTGTTCGATCCGTTTCAAATGATGCCAACAAATTTGCAAATGCTGTCAAAGAGGTACTCAAACTAACGAACTTACCTCTGATACTATGCAGTTTTGACCCTAAGGTAATGAAAGCAGGTTTAGAAGCAACAAAGGGTAAACGCCCTCTTATTTACGCTGCAACAGCATCAAACTGGAAAGACATGACACTGTTGGCGATGGAGTACGACTGTCCTATAACAGTTTTTTCTACTGATTTAACCACGCTAAACTCCTTAACAACCACATTGCGTCAATCTGGACTTGAGGATCTCATACTCGACCCTGGTACATACGGTGGTGAAAATATAGGCCACACATTAAATAACTTCACAATGCTAAGGGTAGCTGCGATTCAAGCAGGTGATGAAAATGTCGGTTTTCCGTTAATGGCAGTCCCAGCTACTGTTTATTTGGAAGAAGACAAGGGGCCCGAAACTGCATGGAATGAAACGATCGTTGGATCGATGCTGATTGATAGATTTGCTAGTGCAATGATTGTTCATAATACTGAACTTTGGTCTCTTTTAGCGTTGTTAACACTACGACAGACAATTTATACGGACCCACGAATCCATCCAAGCGTAGAATCTGGCCTAGAAGCAATTGGAAACCCCGATGAAAACTCTCCAGTGTTTATGACCACTAACTTCGCGCTAACCTATTATACGGTTAAAACAGACCTTGAACAGGCCAAACTCGATAGTTGGTTATTAACAGTGGACACAGAAGGTATTGGTGTTGAAAGCGCAGTCGCTGGTGGACAACTCAACTCAGGTGCAATAGCCGACTTGATTAAAGAAACAGGTCTTGAAGAAAAAGTCAAACACAGAAAACTTATAATTCCTGGTATGGCAGCGCGAATTAGCGGAGAAACCGAAGATGCGACAGGTGGTTGGGAAGTTTTAGTAGGACCACGTGATTCTAGTGGAATTCCAAAGTTTTTGAAACAAAAATGGGAAACCGAAGCTACCGCTTAATTTCTTTTTTCTTTTCTTTTTTTATAGGAAATGGCACAAGAAAGCCCCACAACTAAAGCGTGGGTAGTTCACTTTGTTCTATTTGAATTCATCTAGGCTCAATTGTCGAGTTGTTTCTTTTTGAAGCGGTGGAGGGACATAATCAAGGACTTCATTCTTGTTAGACATTCCCTCCAGCAGTAAGCGACCATATTCCCCATCATATCCTGGAGAAATATGTAATTGATTTAGACGAGTTTTTAAAATTGTATTTGCAATGTCTGCTGTGGTCACTTCAAGTAATTCTTCTAGAGAACTATTTAATAGAACTTCAAACTCGTTACCGAATGTATATACTAGTTTTTGATATTCTGACCATATACTTTTTGCATAAATTGTAACAATATCTTTCGATACAGCAATAATCTCTGAAAGTGGAATTAACGTCTTAAAATCTTGTTTATTTTCTGATTTATATCCTTCTTCTCGATCTGCCAGTTCTTCTATTCGATGAAGAACTCCAACTGTAAAAGGTTTATTACAAATGGGACAAAGACAATTATTTCGGCCAATAGCATAATTAGGGTGCATTCTGACACCATATTCATGTTCAATTTTGTTTCCATCTTTGTAATAAATCCGTCCTTTTCTATGACCATCATAATGATATTTCCCGTAAGCAGGGTCAACTTCTATAGTCATTGGGAACTCCTGGATATTTTTATTTCTTATAGCATTAATCAAATTTGAATAAGTCAATTCATTTAAGTTGAAAACATTGGCTTCTCTTCCGATACGCCAGGGCCAAGGTGAGTGACAGTCGCTATTGCTAACGAATATGTATTTATCTAAAGCTGAAATCCTCCAATTCATAGCCAAATCAGAAGAAAGACCTGTTTCAAGCGCATGAATTTCATCAATTTTGTCTTGATAACATTCTTCTAGGGAATTAAAGCCACGTGCTCCTAAAACAGAAAAATAAGTTGTCCAAATATGAGCAGGAATGCATTCGATCTCTTTATCAGTTTCTTTCATTATTTCAAGTAGTTCAGCAGGAATCATCCTTAAATCTGGGCGACCATCACTAGACAGATTACCATATTTGGATAGAACATCATTTAATTGTATAGCTGCATCAAAACTTGGTACAAGTAAATGTTGGTGAATCTGTTTGCTTTTTCCTTCATACTCAAAAATAGTATTGACTTCTCCAGTCAAGATAAAACTCATACTATTAAATGAGAATAATTTACTGCCTTCGATCGGAGTTAATTTTTCTTTTAATTCTGCAAGCCAATTAGGATGAGTTACGTCTCCTGTCCCAATTAAATCAAGCCCTTTAAGAGGTCCGTAATGGGCTAAATTCTCCAAATCCATTTTTTTTGAAGTACCGCCAGAATACTTCGAATGAACATGAAAATCGACACAAAAAACCAAATAAAGACCGCTCCATGCAGTTTTATTATTAATTCCTCGTTGTTTGGTGTTTTTTATTTAAAATTTTTTCACGAAGACTATTATAATTTATTTTCGAGATCAAATTTGAAATAAACAAAACAACAGCTCAAGATTGCGATAATGGAAACAGAAAATGGAACGATTCGTTGCCAAAGTGGATATTTATAGAATAACAGAATTTCAAATGACATATTGTCAGAATCTATGGACAATTCAATAAATCCAATTTCACTCATTTTGATTTCGACAAGATTTTCAGTAGTCTCAACCTGCCAATAGGGAAAATACACTTCTTTAACAAGGAGTTCTATTTTGGGAGCATTTTTTGTTACTTTAATCAAGATATTATCTGGATCTGGCCGTTCATAAGTTATTTCAGCATGACCTATTTTTACATCTATGAATGACACATTAAAGTTTGCTTCATAGAGATAGAGTGAATCAATATTTAGTATAAGGTGAAATTGATGTGATTGAAGCAACTGGAGTTTTTCTTCTGATCCGATTAACACCCATTTTATCCCGTAAAGAGAGGCTCGTTCAAGTAAATATTCGTAAACCCATTCTTCTGAAGGGACAAGATCATTGATGGTATATGATGTAAGGTTCTGAAAAGGATGGAGAAACCGTGCTTGCGGGAACCAACCATCTAATAAGGGTTTATCAGTGTAATATGGGAGAGAATAGACCCAAGAGGGGCTTTTTATTGAGAGAATTCGTCCATATGCCTCAGAGTCTCTTAAATATGTGATAAGCTGTTGTGGGATCTCTTGGTTCTTTTGAAATATATCTTCGGCATACAGCATTCCTCCTTGCCCATACCTAGGTTGAATAAACGGAACTGTAAAAGAAAAGATGATTAGAGTTAGCAGAAAAGCTGATACAATCCTATTTGACAATGAAATGATGTGGTAATTATCCTTGAAGAAAGTTACAAGATAGAGTATCATTCGAGCCCCAAGTAGCGAAACTGGTATAGAAGCATAGAGCATAAATCGCAAAATATCTAAATTTCGGTTTAAAGGAAAAAAAGCAAAAAGAATCGCACGAGGACCTAGTGTCAGCCAGAAGAATAGTACAAACCAGAAAAAGCAAAAAATCACATTAATATCAAGGTTAAACTGAGATTTTGTGAATTGAGGGTAAATATATATGAAAAGTATGAGAGTTACGCAAATAAGCAGAAGCAACATGTATTTTATAGTAACAATAATCTCATCGTTTAAAAAAGCGTAAAACGTGTAGGAAATAATAATCGCACAAAATACAAAAGCAAACATTATTCTGATTATTTTTTCTTTTTTTAAAGGTAATATGCTATATATGATCAAAAAAAATAGCATTACGCTAAGCAAGATGTGAGATAAACCAATTATCGAAATATAAAATCTAAGAAGGACTTTAAGTGATAGAATAGGTGCTGAAGGATTCAAGAAATTACCATAATAGCCGATATTTACAATGAATGGTATAATCCACACCGCACCTATGGCTAAAGCGGTCAGTGTCACTAAAGATAAGAGTTTAACAATTACAAGATTGCGAGAATATACACTTTCGAATATTGAAAACATGAATAGTAAGAAAAATCCGATAAACGCACTTAAATGATGTATAAGAATTAAGGATCCCAGTAGAAGAGCTGGAATTACAAAAGAACTATTCTTTTTGTATGAATGAATAAATCTTCCTAATGTAAGACATACTAAAGGAAACGCTACCACATTCGGAAATCTCCCGTAATATAATAAATTCATAATGAAAACTGGAGACAGTCCTAAAAGCAAAGCAGCTAAAATTGATTCATTTTTGTTAAAACTTAGATTTTTTGCAAGATAATAGGCACTAAGCGGTGTTATAGAAAAGAAGATAATAGAGAGAATCTTGAAAGAAAGAAGTGCTGATGGGGCTATTGATAAACTTGCTGCTAAATAATAACTTACTGGAGGATAATAAAGAAGAAATGGATACCCAGCATACCATTCGTGACACCAGGGATTTAAAAGACCAAATTTGGAAAGATAAAGAACCTTGAATAGATGACTATTAGTATCAACACCACCTGGAATACCAGGGGGGAGTATCCAGGATGCTATTGCAAAGAAATAGAGAGAAATGAAAAAAAGCCAGTAATAACTTTTTTCTAGCTGAATAAATCTATTCCTCATTTAATAAGGCCTCTCTCATTTAAGGAAAATTATTGAGTGAGTTATAAACGCAATTTTTTGAATCTAACTCTCAGTACCGTTAAGAAAAAGCCCAAAATGTCATTTAATCCAAGTTTTGATTCCCCTATACGACGATCTATAAATGTAATTGGCACTTCTTTCACTTTAAATCCATTTCTCAAGGTTTCTACTAACATGTCAAGTTGAAAAGCATAGCCTGAGCTTTTTACAGCTGACATATCAATTTTATTCAGAACTTTAACACGATAGGCCCTGTATCCGCTTGTAACATCTTTTACAAATCTATTTATCTGCAGTATTAATGCTGCTAAAGTATTTGCACCCTTCGAGACCATTTTGCGGTAAATCCCCCAACCTATGATGTTTCCACCAACAATATATCGAGAGCCAATTGCGAGATCATAGCCTAGGAGGACTGCTTCTACAAGTCTAGGAACATCACGCGGATTATGTGAATGATCAGCATCCATTTCCATAACAATCTTACCAGTAGCCATTTTGAATCCTGCTTTGTAAGCGGATCCAAGTCCAGATTTGATTTTTCTATGAATTACAGCAATATTTGAGTACTTTTTAATTAAAGTGTCTGCAAGTTCTCCCGTTCCATCCGGACTATTATCATCAACAATAATAAGTTCGAACGTCAATTTACTTTCTTTGAGAACCTTGAAAATCTTAGGAACAAGTAGCTCAATATTTTTTCTTTCATTGTAAGTAGGTATAACAATTGAAACCAAAGGAGCCTCTCGATTATTCATGAAGTATCACTCAAATAAGGTAATTATGAGAAGAAAATGAAGTAATAGAAACACATTGAAAGTATATGAAATTTAAATTTTGTTACGTTGGTTAAAAAAGACTAATTATCTTCTTTTGGCCTGTTTTCTTTCTTAATCATATTAGTGACTTTTTCTTTGCCTTTTCTGAGGTATTTCGTCCAGTCAACCATAATAACAAGCAGCATTACCGAGATTGTGATAATTAGAGTAATTACTGGAATGATTGGATCTTGAGCAGAAGATATTTGACCGTTTCTGATCGCTTCAATATCGATCCCGTAGAGCAGTAGCGCTTGTCTCCCTGCTGATGTTTCCGCGGCACCGCGCACAAGATATGCAATACCGACTGCAAGTAAAACTTTGCCAATGAAACAAGCGATTAGCGCATATCCTATGTTATAATTCACCATGCCAAGTACGATGAGCAGCAGATCATCGGGAAGTGGCGTAGCTGCGAAAAATATAATGAGGGGAATTCCATAGCCTTTTTTTACTAAACCTGCAAGTGAATTAAGACGTTTCCCATAAGCGGTGTCTTCAATAATTTCGGAAGTGCCTCGTCCAAGAAGCCATGCGCTGAGTTCTCCAATGGATGCACCAAGTCCTGCAGATACACCTACGAGTAATGGGTTGATTGGTAAGACAACTACAAGAATTGCCAGAGCAATTATGTAGGGGACTGGCATGATCACTGAGACATTTCCAATTATGCTGATCAAAAAGATGGCTACGTAAACTCCAATATCACCATAATTAGCGTGGAAATAGAGCACAAAACGTACCATGAGTTCGCCAATATTAATGCCCATTAAAGCGATTGCAAGCATACCACCAAAAAAGGCAACAAACATTCCAGCTATTGCCAGATTTTTTGATCGTTTACTGCGGAAGAGTTCTTTGTCAAAAGGAGACATTTATATCACTCTTTTCTGATTTTTGAAAAGAAGACTTTTAGTGAAAACTCGAAACGGTCATATATAACTCATTCGCAATGAACGGTAAATAGGGATAAAAAGGAGCGAACGCCGCAATTCAAATATCCGTCTCTTGGATAGCTTGACTAACAAAGACACGTTTATTTGGTGAGATATCTTTATCTACTACGACTCCTGGGCCTACCCATACTTTATTGCCAATTTTTCGTCCCGGCATAATGCTGCAATTTACTTCAAGAGTTGTTTGGTCTCCAATAATTGCACCCAATTTAGTTCGTCCGGTATCTATTTTATCTCCATTAACAAGGGCATATATCGGCTCTCCTGCGCTATAATTGATGATATGTGTTCCTGCGCCTATATACACGTTATTTGCAATAACACTATCGCCAATGAAACTCAAGCGATTGATGAATGAACTGTCAAGTATTACTGAATTTTTAATTTCAACACCAAAACCAATTACCACATTGTTTTCAATAGCTGTAAAATCTCGGATTAATGAGTTATCTCCAATAAACGTATTTTTTCCAATGTAAACCGGTCCTTTAATTACTGCTCCTGGGCGAATTTTTACGCCGTCTGAAATCCAAACGGGACCTTCTACTTTCCCATCAATCTTAGCATCTTTGGAGATATATGAACCATCTTTCATTAATCGATCCATAACAAATTGAGCGGCAGTTAGTGTATCCCATGGATACTCTACATCAATCCATAGTCCTTCCCAGATAGCAGCATATACATTTCCACGTTTGCATAGTTGATTAATCGCCTGATCTAATTGCTGATTTTCCTTAAGTAGTGTAAAAATCTCAGGGCGGAACATATACACACTTGAAACGGCATATTTACTTAATTCTGATCCTGGGACAGGTTTCTCAATTATTTGTTCTATTCTTCCATCTGAAGTATCAAGTGCTGCAACACCATACCGACTTACATCAGGAGCAAGTGTTAGCGCTATAGTGCTATCAGCATTGAATTCATTAAAGGTGTCTATCGTTCGTTGAACCATATCTCTATCAACAAAAAAGTCAGCATGAGCAAGCAGAAAATAATCCTCATCTTTTAATTCGTTTTCTGATTTTAAAATAGCATCTTCTATTCCAATTTGGTTTTCTTGGACTATATATTTTATATCTACTTCAAAATCAAACCCTGAGCCGAAATAATCTATAATGGATTCCTTTTGGTAACCCACAACCACCACAAGATCCGTAATACCAACAGACTTAAGCAGATCTATAATATGTTCGAGGATTGGTTTACCACAGATATTGAACATAGGTTTAGGTCTGTTTACAGAGAGCGGTCTTAGTCTGCTTCCTTCACCCGCAGCAAGGATTAATGCTTTCAATCTATTTCTCCTCCATTTTTTTAATAAGTTTGACTTCGTTTTTGGCTAAGATATATGTTCTTATAAATCCTACCAAGCTAGGAATCAGGATTATAAATGACGCAATGGCTACATAAAGGTAAAGTTGTACTGGTTTAAAAAGAAGATAGGCAAGGAACATCCCAATAAATAATCCTGTCGCTAAGACAAATATCATAAGATAGTTTAAAGAAAGAGTGTAAAGCCTAAAGAATCTTTTTTTGTCAGTTTCCTTCTTTTCTTGTGTATCTGCCATTTAAGCATCCTCGTGAAGTTACGTTCTGATCGATCGTAGATTTTAAAAAAATGTATTCATGTAAATTCTCCTCGCCATTAACAGATAAAAATATTTGGAGAGGGAATTAGAAAATTAAGAAATCTAAAGTTTGTATCCAATTTTTCTAAGAAATTCTTTTCTCTCCTTTTTTTCTTGTTCCCCTTCAATTTTTCGTGGTGAAAATCCATCAATAACACCTAATATTCCGTTTCCCTGTTCAGTAGTAGTAACAATGACCTCAACAGGATTGGCGGTTGCACAGAAGATTCTACATACCTCTGGAATCATTTTGATTCTGTTTAATACGTTGATTGGATAACCATTTTTCATTAGAACGATAAAAGAATGACCCGCACCGATATTCATCGCATTCTTGGCTGCGATTTGTATCAAGTCATCATCGTTCCCCTCCATACGTACCAAGCATGGGCCAGATGCTTCACAAAAAGCAATTCCAAATTTCATGGCTGGTGCAGAATCGGCTAAAGCCTCATACAAATCTTCGACTGATTTAATAAAATGTGTCTGCCCAAGAATGCAATTAGTCTCCTCTGGAATATCAAGTTTGACCGTTTTTATCATAAGATCACCTCAAGGAGGCTCCTGCCCTTTAGGGCGGAGAAGAATTAAGGTCAGGCGTTGCTCACACAACCTTTCTACGAGGACAGGGGTTGGTGTACCCAACCTTGCGGTGTTTTAATGACGGGTACTCTCAAGTCCCGTTGCTCCCAACACCAGGGAGTAGGTCCACCTCGAGACTGTTGTAAAGGCTTTTTACATCGACAGCACCGTCCCTACCTCTCAGGACTTTTAACCATCGATGACAGAGCAGGGGGCTAGTGGAACACCCCAGGGTGTCATAACCTAAACAACTGCTGCTTCCCACAAAGGGAAACCTTCTAATCAACTAAGAGACTTGTGTGAACAAGCCCCTACCCTTTAGGGTGGGGTAGTTGACTTCCATTCAGATCGCCTCTTTTGATATATTGTAGAAATATAGTGTAAACTTACACTATTTTAAAATATGTTAATTCAAGTTTCATTGTAAAGGTTAAAAATTTCAAAAAGAAGAGGATCTTCATGCCTTCTGAAGAAAAAGATGAAAAAATGAAAAAAATTGAAACGATGATTAAAAAAACAATAGACTACGCAAAAAAGACAAAAATAGAGCATAAAAGATTTGATGACGTTCAAGAACCATTACGTTGCTCGAAATGTGGCAGAATAGTCTTTCGGTATAGTACTCTGCCATTTGAGAGTGTGGTATGTCCTGACTGTAGTAGAGATAGAACTAAGACAGATGCTAGTATGAAATTAAAAACCTTTGAAAAAGAAAGTTCGAAAGTGGAGAACAAAGAGACAATTTCAAGCAAAAAAACATTTGAAATTATCCGAACAGAATCTGGAATAAAGGTAAGAAAAAAAGAGATTGAACAAGATGAGCATGAACAAGAGTGATGATGACAAATTTCCTTGCGAAGAAGAAGCGTTAGAGTTGCTTACCAAATATGGTGTAGATAAAAACATCATTGAACATTCTAAAGCGGTTTGCAAAAAAGCACTTAAAATTGCTGAAAAAATTATTCAGAGAGGATTAGCGACTGTAGACATTGGCTTAATAAGCGCAAGTGCACTCCTCCACGATATTGGACGTTATAATGAAAATAGTATACGACATGGGGTTGTAGGAGGAGAACTACTTCGAAAGTTAGGATATTCTTCTAAATTGGCAAGAATAGTAGAAAGACATGTATTATGTGGAATCTCAGAAAGATTTGCTAAAAAATTCGAGTTCCCTAGTGGAAAGTTTATTCCTGAGACAATAGAGGAACTTATAATATGCTATGCCGACAAACTAGTTGCTGGTAAAAGATTAGTTGATTTAAAAACGAGGTTTAGAGCTTGGATACGAAAATACGGTATGAACCCATTACTAGATGAAAGCATCAGAAGAACGAAAAGTGTGGAGAAAAAAGTTCTTGAGTTAATGGGAAATTACCCTGAAAAATCCCAATAAATGAGAATATTTTTTGTTATTATCTAAAAGAGACAGCAAGTTACTCTTGGTTTCTTTTTTCAATGTACTCGGTCTCTATAATTGTCACTCTTCAAAATTATTATTTTTCCCTTTTTCTCGTAAAAGACGGAAAGTTACCTTTGTAAAAAGAAGCACGTATTTGTGTATGAAACTGAACCCTAAAGATTCGGTGCATCAAATGAGGACTAAGAGTGACAAGCAAAAGGATGGGAAAATATTTACTAAGCCAAAGTCACTTCAAATTTACATACAGGATCGCCCAATGTTTTGCACTGAACTTCTCTTACATAAGCTTTCGATGAGCCCTTATAATGAACTTTATTTATAATACGTTCAAGGCTTGCTTCGAGTTCTCCTGCTATAACATCACAAACAGGTATAAATGCTCCTTGGGGAAAACCAAGTGTGTAAGGGCTTTCTTGAAGTACTAAAAACGCTTTTTTTTCCGTTAAAAACTGAAGTTCTACATCCACATCTGAAAGACCCACTAAAACTTCTTGGACAAAAGCTTTTAGAAGGAACATCATATTCTGGAACGTTTCGGGCAATTTTATCTCACTTTGATCGATATATTCTTGATATGCTTGTTGCCCTGCACGCCGACCTGTTGCATGCAATATTCCTTGCGTAGTTTCATTTAATCCCATAATTCGCAGAATTGAACTCCAAACATAAATTATCCAACTTCGATAAGTTTCATCAAAACGTGTTCTTTTCTTAATCCAGTTGACAACTGAGGATTGGATTTCCGAAAGTTTTGAAGACTGAGTTGGATCTTCTATCAGATCTTCAGTTATAGTTACTGCACCCTCTATAGGTTGTTCACGTATCTTGATTTCGAAGATACACGAGGGGTTATTCATGCCTTTGCATTTTCTCTCAACTACATGAGCAAAGTATTCTTTATGGCGCAAATCTTTATAATAATTAAGCATGCGCTCCAATAAAGCCTCAGTAAAGCCTGAAATGAAACTACATAAAGGTATCCTTGAATTTCGAACCTCATACGTAAATACACTTTCTCTTAAATCAAGTATAGCTGATGTTTCATTCGTTGGAGTTAATGATATCTTGCTCGAAAGAGGAGTAATGATTGTAGTTAAGAACCTTTGAATAAACTTCAGGACATCTTCAAAATTAGGTGGCGGGACAACTTCAGTTACTTCAAACTTATTTTCTATAAAATAATCATTGAACAGAGCATGCGCAGCATATCTCCCTGAACTGTGTAATAGACCAACAGACCTTTCAGTATAGCCTAAAATTTCCACAAAAGATCTAAGAACCCACCTCAGCCAGTCACGATAAATATTTTTTATGGAGACCCGTCCTTTAAACGCACTGTCATAATTCATTTTTCCGCCTCTAAATTGACCTTAATATTAATTTATTGATTTATGAGATAGTGTCACAAATGTACTTCTGCTTATTTACTATTATATCTTGACTTTTCTTAGAAAATTCCCTTGTTGAAAGTCATACCTTGCATATCTTGATTATGAGAATATAAATCAAGGACTGAGATAAACTTTTTGCAATATACTTTAATTCATTAAATAATAATTGTAAGATTAAAAAACAGGCAGAGAATCACAAAATAGCTGTGCTATAAAATCTTTAAAGTCAATTACCCGGAGGTTAGATAAAATATTTGAAAGCAATAGATTTCTTCGGATTGGAACTTTATATTTATGGCTTCAAAACACAATAAGCATTTAGATTTCAAGATGCACATCCACATAGCGGATAACTTATGACAAATATTTGAATTTGATTAGAGACTTGATCTAAAAAATGATTTTAAATGTTCGTGATTAATTTTGAGAATAATACAAGTATGCTCATATTTCCCTAGCACAAAATGGATGCCATATTATGGAGGAATTGAGTCTTATATCCTAAATTTATCGAAATTTCTTGTTAAGAACGGACATAAAGTCACGGTTATTACATCAAAAATCCCTCGAAACTCCCCGAGATTAGAAAACAAAGAAGGCGTGAAAATTGTCCGTTTAACCACACCTGCCATCGTTAGTGGTTTTCCATTGATACCACATCTCTTTTTCAAATTATTTGCTATATCCAAAACTGCGGATATAATTCATGCACACATCAATTCGCCGGGTATTATAGAAATTGCGGCTTTAGTAAGTAGAATTTCAAATAAACCTCTTGTGGTGACTTATCATGCTGATCCTATAATACAGGATCTAAATATCGAATTCTCTAGATATGCTAAAACGATTTTGAGAATCTATCTTAACAAATCCATAGATTTGATCTTGAAAAGGGCTCATAAGATCATAGTTACAACTCCACTTTATGTGGGGAAGTCAAATTTTTTACAAAATTATTTGCACAAGGTCGTTGTAATTCCTAATAGTATTGATATCGATTCTTTTAGAGAACAGAATTCACAAATTATTCAGGATCTTAAGAGAGAATACAAAGTAAAAAACAACAGAATAATACTTTTCGTTGGTAGACTTGTAAAATACAAAGGCATTGAGTATCTTTTGAAGGCAATGAAAACCGTAATTCCGGCTTTTAAAAGTATTTGCCTGTTAATTGTAGGGGATGGCCCTTTAAAAAATAAACTTGAATATTTATCTAGTAAAATGAACCTTAAGAGTAATATAGTCTTCACTGGTAATGTAAGTAGCAGAATATTGAGAAATATCTATAGAATTGCAGATCTTTTTGTTCTTCCTTCCATTTCTAATTCCGAAGGATTTGGAATTGTTTTAATAGAGGCTATGGCACATGCAAAACCTGTAATAGCTTCAAATGTAGGCGGCATTCCGCATATAGTCAAAAATGGATTTAATGGACTACTGGTAGCGCCAAGAGATTTCACAGAATTAGGAAATAGAATAATTGATTTACTCTCAGATAATGTTTACTCTCAGAAATTAGGACAAAGAGGACAAGAATCTATCGTTAAAAACTATTCGTGGGAACAGACAATAAAGCAAATAATTGAGGTCTATCAAGACATCAACATATCACAACTATGAGGAATAATTGGAAACTATTAGAGTGGGAGTAATCGGTACAGGTTACCTGGGGAAAAACCATCTTCGCGTATATTCCGAAATGGATGATGTGAAACTTGTTGCATACTCAGATATAGATGAACAACTTGTTAATCACTTTTGCATTTTCATTTAAGAACTCGTTAGTGGACTAACTTTCAGGACCGTTTTTTCATTCAAACTTTTTTGAACAAGAGCGTCTATATCTATCATAGCTTCGATCTCTAAAATCTTCTCAAGACGTCCTTTCGTTACAGGTTTTTTTGGAGGCAAAGCACAAGGAGCCGATTGACGAGCAGCAATATCATAGGTACCAATTTCCTTAGCTTTATCTACTACCTCTTGTTTATCCCATGCAATTAATGGTCGAAATATAACACAACTTTTGATTGCCTGATGAAGAATTACCAAATTATCTATCGTTTGACTGGCCTGTTCACCTATTATCTCGCCTGTTGCGATCGCACACCCTTCTTCAATCCTTGCGATCTTTTCTGCAATTCGATACATCATTCTCTTACAGAAAATGCATGTATATTTTACGGAAGTCTTCAAGGAGTTTTTCAAAAAAATGTTCATCGTAAAACCTTGAGGGACGATGTACAGTTTTGCTTCTTTGTTTGGGATGATGAATTCAGTTAGTTTTCTTGCCATATCAATAGTATTCTGTTTTGTAGATTCTCCAGTATAAGGATTATTATCAAAATACAGAAAAATTGGCGTAAATCCTTTTTTAATAAGTGTATAGCACGCTACTGGGCTATCCAGTCCACCAGAAAGCAAACAGATAACATTCTTTGCATTTAACTGGTCAATATCTAGTTCTGTCAAGGGATTCTCCTCTTGGCTTAATAAACATCTCTCCTTGTCTTTCTAAAACAATGCTGAGTTTTAATACATTTTTCCTGAAATGTACACCAAAGAGACAATTGTAATAATCAATAAAGTGATAGAGAGACGCTGTCATCTCCCATTATACGTGAACTACTCTACTTTGATGGATGGAGTTTCCTGCGAATCCTCCCAATCCGTGCGGGAAACTCTCGTTTTACGTTCGGCTGTGTGTCGCAGTTCACCCTCTTTTGAGGATGGCCCGTTCACCTGGCATTCTGTGATAGGAACCTTCAGTTCCAGCATCACACCCCAGGGATTCGTCAAATGCTATTGTGCTGTTACCTTCGCGGTTGACCGCGCTGGTTAGCAACTGTACGAATTCTCGCTCACAGGGTCGCCTCTTCTGTCATCCTACCGGGAGTCTTGTATCCCTGCCGTCCTCCCGATATTCATCGTAACTCTTCTGTGCAAAAAACTATATATAACTAGCGGCTTTCATCCCCCACCTGTCGGAAGGGACTTCCCGCCGATAATGTTAAAAACACTTCGTGAGTTTTAAGGCTTAAGTTTAGATTATAACTCTTGTTTCAGCAAAATAATAATGTTTTGATAGATCACTTATATCCTTAAAGAATTTATATTTTCAAGGCGGATATTTTCATGCGAAAGTACTTAAAAAGATTAACGCTTCTTATTGGTGGATTAGTTCTTTTAATAATAAGTTTTTGGTATATTGGCCTTCCTGAAGTCTTTGGTGAACTCTTAAAGGCAGATCCTTTTCTCTTATTTATTGCGTATGTACTATTCTTCATTATGATGGGGATTCGAACCATTAGATGGAAAATGCTTCTAAGACATCTTAATATTTCGGCCAGATACAAAGAGGTACTTGGAACGTTATTAAGTTCCTACTATGTACATGCTGTTTCCCCAAGGGCACTTGGGGAGATGTATAGGGCGTATATGGTTTCAAAAATTGACTCAAATATGTCTAAAACCTCTCTTGGAAACACTTTTGCAACAGTAGTAATAGAAAAAGTTTTTGATGTTCTTCTTGTCATTGTAACAGGGGTAATTGGACTTGTTTGGTTGCTTCTTTATTCAACAGGTGATCTTACGACCATAATCCTCTTTTTTGGCTTGGCTATTCTTATTGCGTGTTTGATAATAGGCGCTTGTTTTAACAAAGGCATTTTTTTGAGAATTTCAAATTTTTTGCAGGCTATCCTAACTATTTGGCCAGAAAAATTGGGACGGGAAAGATTACAGCATTTCTTTCAAGTCAATTTAGACAGATTTTCTACTTCGCTTGAGGTTTTAAGAGGTAACAGAACAATATTGATTAAGACGATCTTAATCTCTACTGTCATTTGGCTGATTGAAGTATTAAAATTAAGTTTTATCTTTTTAGCCCTTGGAATCCCTCTTTCTTATTTTGAAACTGGATATATTTATTCAATTTCTGCGATTATAGGCTTTGTTAGTATGATACCTGGGGGCATAGGGTCTCAAGAATTAGCATTCATATTTCTTTGTAGTTTAAGAGGAATTTCAACAGAATCATCAGGCGCAGCAGTCTTACTATATCGCTCAATTTTTCTCATTGGTAATGTTATAGTTGGTGGAATAGCCTTCTTTTTAATAGGCTCAAGAGTGCCAATAGAATCTACGATAGAGAGTAAATTCGATGAAAGTTCAACTGAATCAAACTAGAATATGACGTTTTAACGGTGTACGCTTTCTTAGAATGGTATTAATGGTATAACTCTAACGGCATTAGTATTAGGGGTTCGGTTATTGTAATCTTTTCTTCAAACAATTACAACACTCTTCCTTTTAAGAAAAGACCGATGTAATTGAATTACACTAAGTTATCGTAAGGGTTTTTCGGCGATAAAGTTAAAAACGCTGTTTGGATTGAATTCCCAGATACTTATCAGGATCGTAATTATCTAAATTAGAAACGCCGAAATATAAGACGATCTCTCTCTACTAAAGAGGGATGAGATATTAAGATCTTAAAATTCTGTTAAGTCATGTGGAGTTGGTGAACACATTGCTATTTATCCTAATTTATATCATGATTATAATAGCATTGTTTTTGGTCGTTTTAATCCCAAAATCAAGAAAGACATGGGGCTATTTACTATTTTGGATAATTATTTCACTGATAGTCGTTTTCCCGAATTTATTTCAAACCATGTTACGCCTATTTTACTTAGAAGGTTTGCTGAGACTAAACTTAGCAACAGAGACTATTTTGTTTTTGGCAATAATGTTTGCTCTCTTCATATATATCGCAAGTATTAATACTCAAGTTACGCAATTAAGAAAAGGAATTTTATCTCTTTTAAGAAAAGAAACAGTTTCAAAAAAGATTTCAATTATTATGCCTGCATATAACGAAGCCGAAAACCTTGAAGATCTTATACCCGTCTTAGCAAAGAATGCGCCGCAACAGTACGAATTTGTTTTAGTTGATGATGGGAGCATTGATAATACTAGTGAAATCTGTGAGAAATTTGCTAATATGTATGAATGCGTCAAATTCATTCGTCATCCCGAAAATCGCGGAAAAACCAAAGCTTTCGAAACTGGTGTCTTTAGTTCAGACGGTGATATTTTAGTTCTTTTAGAAACAGACTGGCAATATGAGCCAAATGATATTGAACCTCTTGTAACACCAATAGAGAAAGGGTATGATATTGTAAATGGTTGGAGGATTTTAAGGGCTGATAAATTATATCGTATTATGATGTCAAAAACTTATAATTTACTTCAAAGAAAAATGCTCAACACTCCATTCCGAGATCATAACTCTGGGTTCAAAGCGTTCAAACGTGAAACAATAGAATCACTGTTCAAACTTTTACCTAATTTGGATTTGATTGGACCACATCGGTTTCTCCTCGCAATTGCAAATATCAATAACTACAAAATAACTGAAGTCCCTGTTCATCACTATCCTCGAAAAAAGGGTAAATCGTACATAAGAGTTGATAAAACTCCGTTTATTGTGATTCGTGATATGTTAAAACTCCGGCTTTTTCTTAGCTACAAAAAAAACAAACTCCAAGTTCAAAATAGACCGTCAGAATAAGGTGAATATGACAGATTCTGTGAATAGACCATAAAAAAAGCCCGTGTTGTGTCTCTTGAAAGATAAAAAACTCATTCTTCAAACGAGAACTGAAAAAAACTGTATAAAGTGTGGAACATGTTGTCAAATCGGGTTGATATTGACACATGACGATGTCAGACGCATCAATGAGTTTCTCGATACAATCCCATATGATAAATGGAAACAATTCGCATACGATTGTTGGACTGCATTTCGACCACATCTCTTTAATGTTCCAAACATTGAAAAAAAGGTTGAAGAATTCATAGAAACTGTTAAAAACAAATTTCATGCAATTTTAATCTACCAACTCTCCGAAACTGATCAAGATCTCGTATTTGGACTAGATCATTCGTTGTCCGCAGCAAATAAAAGCATTTGCCGCTTTTTTAATCCTATAACAAGTGATTGCCTTATTTATCCAGTGCGTCCAGATATTTGTAGGCTATATCCATATCAAGTTCATTATAGCGATCAAAAAAGGGAGATAATGATTTCTTTAGACAAAGATTGTCCGGGAGAGGGCGTTTCAATGACTAAGGAATTCCAAAAAGAATTATCCAAACTAGCTTATCAACGAGTTCAACGAATGCGTCTATACTATACAAAATTGTACAAATTTGTCCGAGAAAACTATCCCATGGAAAAAAAACTTGCAAAAACCATCTTAGAAGCACTTCACGGTTTTGAAAAAATTTCAGAAAATGTTGCACAGAAATCTGTAAAGAAATTAATCTCAGTATTTCGGGAAGGAAAACATTTAGGTTCAAATGATCTCTATGAGAAGATCAAATCAAAAAAAGTGAGGCTAGTAGATCTTTTTAATGAGACTTACAATGCCTAAACTTCTTAAAATCAGAGAAAAAACGTCCTGACTTCAGATTATGTCACTTACATAAGTTAATTAAAAAAATTTACAATAGATATTTTATTGGCGAATATAACTCAGAGTGGAGGACTAAATTTGTCAAGAAGACACACACCAGGGCCACGCGCTACGAAGCCATTGCTCCTTGTTTCTAAGAAAAAAGGCGATACAACTCATGTAAAAAAAGATGCAGCGAGAAGAACAAACATAATGGTGGCTAAAGCTATTAGTGAGGCGATACGCACAACTTTAGGGCCAAGAGGTCGAGATAAACTTATAGTTGATGCCCTAAAAGACGTGCTCGTTACCAATGACGGCGCTACAATCATGGAAAAGATAAATTTTAAACACCCAATGGGTAAACTAATGACATATGTTGCAAAAACACAAGATCTAGAGACTGGAGATGGCACAACAACAGCGGTGATATTAACTGGAGAATTACTTAAGCAGGCTGAATCTTTGCTGCAAGAAAAAATTCATCCAACTAAAATTGCAAATGGATATGTGTTAGCGTCAGTAAAGGCATTAGAACTTCTCAAAGCAAATGCAATTAAGATTGATCCTGATGACAAACTCTTAGAAAAAATTGCAGAAACTTCAATTAATAGTAAGAACGTTGTAACAGATCTTATATCAAAAATAGCAGTAGAAGCAGTAAAAGGAGTAATGACCCGTAGAAACGACAAACCATACATTGACACTGAATATATTGAGATTGAAAAAAAACTTGGAAAGAGTTTGGGTGAATCAGAATTAATAAAGGGTCTTATAATTAATAGGGGCGCAGAACGGGAAGATATGCCAAAAAAATTGGAAAATCTTAAGATTGCACTAATTAATCAGGAATTTGATGTACCCAAATCCAAAACTGAAGCAAAAATACAAATTCAATCACCTGAACAAATGGCAACTTTTCTGAATCAGGAATTTCAGTTAATTAAGAGTATGGTAGATAAACTAGTAGAAGTAGGTGCAAATGTCCTATTAACTCAGAAAGAGATCGATCATGTAGCAGCTGATTTGATGGCAAGGGCAGGTATAGTAGGGCTAAAAAATATGCGAAGAAGATATATGCCAAAAATCGCAAAAGCTGTAGGTGCTACAATAGTAAATACTGTAAATGAACTTACACCAGAAACCTTAGGAACTGCCGATCTACTTGAAACAAAAGTCATAGAAGATAAATATGTTACATTCATAACAGGCTGCAAAGATTCAAAAACTATGACAATTCTTTTGCGAGGTAGCGGGAAACATATGATGGAAGAGGCAGAACGGTCCCTTCGGGATGCAATGTATGTTGTTAAAGATGTCATCGAAGATGAGGGTCTTGGCGTAGCCGTTGGCGGAGGTGCTATCGAAGAATCTATTGCAAGCGGGCTACGTGATTACGCTCGGTCAATAGGAGGACGTGAACAATTTGCTGTGGAGGCTTTCGCAAAAGCTATGGAAATAGTGCCCAAAACCCTCGCAGAGAACGGTGGCTGGGATACTATAACTCTG
>JAEOSF010000016.1 GCA_016840515.1 Candidatus Borrarchaeum yapensis
CAGGAACAACATTTTCTGCAGGAATTTCTATTTCATCACCATCTCGAATTACTATCGCTTTATCCTCAATCAATGAATGGATCGCGCGTATGGTTTTTTCACTTTTCCATTCCTGTGTAAATCCAATCACCGCATTTGCGAACAAAATAGCCATAATTACAAAAAAATCAATTAATTCTTCCATAAAAAGCGATAATACGGCTGCAAAGATTAATACGTAAACGAGAGGCGACTTAAACTGCGCAATAAACATGAAGATCGGATTTTTTTCCTCTTCCTCTGTTAATTTATTAAATCCGTATTGTGCAAGCCGGGAGCCTGCTTCAGTTTCTGTGAGTCCATTTATATCTTCACCCAATACCTCTAGACATTCTTCATATGATAACTGTCCCTTTGAATCGCCTGAAACAGCACTCATTCGGATTCCACCTACTTTTAATTATAATATTTTAATCGTTCTCTATAGGAGGGATCTTGAATTATATAGTTAATTTCAATGTTACTATTGAGGAGAACACAATGAAATTAACAGTTCTTGTGGATAATAATACTTTAATAGATCGATATTTCTACGGCGAGCCTGCTGTATCATATTTTATTGAAGATGGAAACAAAAAAATTCTGTTTGATGTAGGATATTCAGATGCGTTTATTAAGAATGCACAAAAAATGAAAATCGATCTATTGGACATTGATTTCATAGTTCTTTCTCATGGGCACTTGGATCATACATGGGGCTTAGTTCCTCTCGCGCAACTTTATACAGAAGCAGAGTTTGAAGGAATTAGTTATAAAAAACCGACTCTTGTTGCGCATCCTTTAATATTTTCAACAAGAAGAATAAAAAGTTTGAAAGAAATTGGTTCTATTTTTTCAGAAGAAAAAATAGCAAACCATCTCAAACTCGAATTGAGTAAAGATCCTGTATGGTTAACTGAAAGACTCGTTTTTCTCGGACAAATTGAAAGAACAAATGATTTTGAAGCCAAAAGTCCAATCGGCAAAATTGTGGGATCAATCTTAGATGATGATTATTTATTGGATGATTCTGCTTTAGCTTATAAATCACGAAAAGGTTTAGTGATTATTACGGGTTGCTCCCACGCCGGAATTTGTAATATCGTGGAATATTCTAAGAAAATTTGTGAAGAAAATAGAGTAATTGATATAATTGGGGGTTTTCATCTACTTAATCCTTCAAAAGAACAGTTACAAGGCACATTGCATTACATGAATGAATTACAGCCTGAAAAAGTGCATGCTTGCCATTGTACTGATTTAAATTCAAAAATCGAACTCTCAAGAGTTGTAGATCTCAAAGAGGTAGGCGTAGGTCTCGTATTGCAATATCCATAATACAATAATAAAATGAGGCATATCCAATTAATTATGTAGAAAAACCGCTTGGGCGTTCCCCTTTCAAAAATCTTAAAAACTATAATCTAACACACTAGATCTTATGTCATCTGAAATATCATTTACTCACGAAACCGGTGAAAAAAAAGGTTGTAAAATTACTGTTTATGCGCTCTCGACTTGTGGTTTTTGTAAACGGGCTCTTGCGTTTTTACGCGATAATTCTGTTGAATTTGAGTATGTTTATGTTGATAAGCTTGACCGAAAAACTAGAGATAAAATCGTTGACGAATTAAAAGGAAAATATAATCGAAGAGTTGCCTTTCCTTTCTTAGTCATCGATGGTGAGGAATGCATGGTTGGATTCAATACAGAGAAATACGAAAACTTATTAGATATAATGGAAACGCATCAGCACGATTTATAAGCCGACAGCAGAAACAAAAAAATGGCAACAGACAGCTCTCAAAATCTGACTTATACACAACTCAGCTTTCATAATTTCAATTAAGGCATATCTTATGTCATCTGAAATAGAATTCACCCGGGTTCCAGGCGAAAATAAGAGTTGGAAACTTAAACTCTATGCTTTGTCAACGTGCGCGCACTGTCATCGAGTTATGAGCTTCCTAAAAGATCATTCTATTGAATTTGAGTATGTTTATGTGGACTATATAGATAGAGAAATTATCAAAAAATTGCGAGCCGATTTACATGAGAAATTCGGACGTGTTGTATCTTACCCATTCTTAATAGTTGATGACGAAAGGTATATACAGGGCTTTATTGAAGCTAAGTACAATGAAATGTTCAATATTGAATGAATCACAAGCATTAATATTTTGGTGTTTCAATTGATTGAATTCATTCATGTTCATGGAAATAATAAGAGCCATAATGTGAAACTTTATGCGTTAAGTACATGCGCTTTTTGCAAACGTGCTCTTGCATTCTTAAAGGAAAATTCAATCGACTTCCAATATGTATTTGTAGATCAATTAGAAAAGAAAATTGTAGGTGACCTGCGTGACGAATTAAAGGATAAATCTGGTTGTCGCCACGTAGCGTATCCATTTCTTATTTTAGATAATGATAAGTTTCTCGTTGGCTTTAATGAGAAGGAATACAAGACATTCTTCAACATTGAGTAGACAGTACCTACGGAAAAATATTAGAAACCACTATTTTGAAAGTGCGCTGAAAATAAATCACGGGACAATACTAATTGGATAATCAAACAGTGGTTTAAATCTCCTTAAGTTGTTTTAAGTTTTCCATAGTGTTTGCATATTTAGGATCAATTTCCCCAGCTTTTTTATAGCACTCAGCGGCTTTATCAAATTCCCCTAATTCTAAATAAGCAGCAGCCATATTGCTGAGCGCTGGTACAAATTCGGGATAGATTTTCAAGGCAGTTTGATAGCAGTGTATCGCCTTATTATGCTCACCTAACTTGTCGTAAACACATCCCATATTATACCATATCACCTCATCTGTAGGGTTAATATTCACTGCTTTTCTATAACCATTAATAGATTTATTATACTGACCTAGTTCTCTATATGCTTCTCCAAGGTTAATCAATGCATCTTCGAGCTCAGGATCTATTTTTAGCGCTTCCTTATAGCATTTAATCGCATTACCAAGATCATTCAATTTTTCGTAACTTACACCCATATTATACCATGTAGCCGAATCCTTAGGATCGAATTCCAATGCTTTTTGGTAGCATTTAAAAGCCATTTTATAATTTCTTAACTCCGCAAAAGATGCTCCCATAAGTTGCCATGCTGTTACTGATTCAGGGTCAACTTGAACTACTTGTTGCAGAGTTTCAATAACGTAATCGTATTTTTTTTGAAAAAAAAACTCTTTACCTGTTTCTAGATAATCTTCCAATGACATGTTGTTAATCACTATTCAAATCAATTTGGCACTAATGTATGTTTGATTACCTAAATAAATTTTCGTGATTTTTTTGGGATGCATAAAATTCATTTTTGCTCTTCATTTATAATTGAATTTAATTTGCGGAATTTCCAATTTATAAAATTGGCAAATAATGGATGATAGGGTCTCTTGGAAACGATATAAGCCAAGTAATTCAATAAGAGTAAATAAAAATTCTAGTCTAGAATAACTTACTATTTATTTTTTAACTCATTATATCTGAAACAATAAATAATGTGATCATTAACATACCCACAGCTTGCATAAATGCGTAAATAACTGTTGGGCCAATAAATTTAAAACATCGCTTCTTTAAGTCTTTGCTTATAGTTTCAGACATCTCAGTTTTAGCTGGAATCTCTTCTAAAGATTCCCACGCATTCTTAATAGGCCTATGATCAATAAAATCCCAAATATATGCATCAAACGAACCAAATTCTTTTTGTATTTCCAAAAAAGCTTTAGCATTTGTTATGACTGCTTGTATTTTCCTTTTGTTTCTTATAATTCCTATATTTTGAAGTAACTCTTCGACCTTTTTTTCATCATAGTTAGCAATTTTCTTGTAGTCGAAATCGTCAAACGCTTTTCTAAAATTCTCTCTTTTTTGCAAAATGGTGTTCCAACTTAGCCCTGCCTGAACACCTTCCAATATCACAAACTCAAATAAGAGTCTATCATCGTGTACAGGTGTCCTCCATTCTTTGTCATGGTATTCTTTCATTAATGGATTGCTTTCTGCCCAAGAACACCTTTTTCGTTTTTTAGTCACCATAATTTGCCGCCATCCGTTTCTGTTTTATAATTTCTGTTAGGTTGAGTTATAGGTTATCAATTTGCGTGATGATGCAGCAGCAGACTTCCTTGAAGAAGTTTGAGGCGTAGGTCCGAAGACATGGTGCGACAAGAATATATACATAACTGAGTATATATATGCGGTGCAGGGGTTGTCGTCCACTATCTTTGAATGATCTTTTCTTATGCCTTACCGATAACCAAAGAAAAGTAACAATTTAACTTCTGTATAACTCTAACAGATAAAATAATGATGAGTGAGCGCGATCTATTCCTAAAGGATGGATAGAGATGGGTCTTGAGAAAGAAGATAAAATGCTGGAAGAAATGAAGAGAATATATCCTAAAAAATTCATGCCAGAAGATAGAGTATTTAGTCAAATTCATAGAGGAGACCGAATATTTATTGGTACGGCTTGTGGTGAACCTCAATATCTTGTTCGTTCTCTTGTAGATTATGTACAATCGCATCCAAAAGCCTTTTTTGATGCTGAAGTTCTTCACGTATGGACACTTGGAGTCGCGCCTTACGCTAATGAAAAATTCAAATACAATTTTCGACATAATTCGTTTTTCATTGGTGCCAATACCAGAGATGCAATCAATAAAGGCTTGGCAGATTATTCTCCTATTTTTTTGTCCGAGATTCCAGATTTATTCTATAGCGGAGTTGTACCGATTGACATCGCTCTTGTGCAGACTTCACCACCAGATAGTCACGGCTACATGAGCTTAGGCGTCAGTGTTGATATTGTCAAAGCGGCAACGGAAAATGCTTCGTTAGTGATTGCCCAGGTCAATTCTAATAGTCCTCGGGTGCACGGGGACGGTTTTATTCATATCAAGGATGTAGATTTTATTATCCCGTACGATGAACCTATTTTAGAATATAAGGAAGAAGCAGAGACGGAAGTTGTACAAAAAATTGGGAACTATGTCTCACACCTAATTGAGAATGGGGACACGATCCAAGTTGGATATGGCAGTATCCCAAATGCGATTTTATCGAATCTTTATAACAAGAAAAACCTTGGTGTGCATACAGAACTTATAGGTGATGGGCTCGTTGAACTAATGAAAAAAGGTGTGATTGACAACACCAAGAAAAGCATTAACCGGGGTAAAACTGTTGCAACGTTCTGTATGGGTAATAAAGAAACCTATGAATACATTCATGATAATCCTGCTATAGAATTTCGAACGGTTGATTATACAAACAATCCATTGATTATTGCTCAGCATGATAACATGACCGCTATAAACAGTGCATTAGAGATAGATCTGACTGGTCAAGCAAGTGCTGAATCGATCGGAAAGACATTCTATAGTGGTATTGGTGGACAAGCTGATTTTATGCGTGGCTCAGTTTTAGCAAAGAACGGGAAAACGATTCTTGCTCTACAATCGACTGCTGAAAATGAAACTGTTTCAAGGATAATGCCATTTATTAAGGAAGGTGCTGGTGTAACGCTAAATAGAGGAGATATACATTATGTAGTGACAGAATATGGTATTGCTTATTTACATGGCAAAAACATTAGAGAACGTGCGATGGAGTTAATTTCAATAGCACATCCGAAATTTAGACCATGGTTAATCGAAGAAGCGAAAAAACAAAATTTGATCTATAAGGATCAGGAATTTATCCCTGGAGTTAAGGGAGAATATCCTGAAGAACTTGAAACATATAGAACCATAAAAACCGGGTTGGAAGTGTTTTTAAGACCTGTAAGAATAAGTGATGAGCCTCTTTTGAAGGATTTCTTCTATTCACTCTCCGATAAAAGCCTATATCGACGATTTAGTTCCGCTCGAACTGACATGCCACATGAAAGGCTGCAAGAATTTGTAATCATTGATTATACTAAGAAAATGATCATCCTCGCTGTGAAAGAACAAGAAGGTAAAGAAGAAATTCTTGGCTTAGGACAATATGAAATTAACGAAGGAACTCGTACAGCAGAGGTTGCTTTAGTTGTTAAGGATGATTATCAGCGCCAAGGCATGGGCACGGAGTTATTAACTTATTTAACTCAATTGGCAAAAAAACAAGGTCTTCTCGGGTTTACAGCTGAGGTTTTAGTAGAAAACCGTCCAATGTTTCGACTTTTCGAAAAAATGGGATTTGACACCGAGGAGAGAAGCGAAGCAGGAGTATCTGAGCTTGAAATGACATTCAGGCGTAAATAGTAAAACTAACTTAAAACTTAAGCAGTTTAAATTAAAAAAGAAAAAAAGGAAAATTATAATTCAAAATTTATTTTTCTATCTGTTGTCTTTGCTCTAGTGAGCTACCTCGCGCTAAAACCGCGAGGCTTCCTGCTTCAACGACAGACTCGATCCCCTTGACGGGTTACGGAGGTCTTATCTCCACAGGCGTAAATTCCCTACGCCCCGTAGGTACTGCTAAAGATGGTGATGCAATCGGAGTATGCACCTTGTCTACAAGTGTGCGTATGATCCCTCCAATTGCTGTTGTTATCTTCTTCATACCACCTATATAACGTTAGGGAGACCCCTCGATGCACATGATGAAAGTGAACACCCACTACCGCAATTCATCATCACGCTGAAGCTATAGTGCTTCCTTCCTTTGCTCTAATAAAATCTGTACCACCGATGGGTCTGCTAATGTCGTGACATTTCCGATTTCGGATCCACAAGCAATCGCTTTTAGGATTCTACGCATTATTTTTCCACTTCTTGTTTTGGGCAAAGCATCAGCAAATTGAATGACATCTGGTTGAAAGACTGGTCCGATTTCCCGTCTAACATGCATTTTAATGTCCTTCTTAAGTTCGTCCGATTTTTCAGTTCCTCCCATCAGGGTGACATACGCCCAGATGGCTTGGCCTTTTATCGAGTGAGGAAATGGTGCGACTGCAGCTTCAGCTATTTTTGGATGGCTAACAAGAGCTGATTCAACTTCCATTGTTCCAATTCTGTGTCCTGAAACTTTCATAACATCATCTAAACGTCCCAAGATCCAGTAATAGCCGTCTTCATCTCTTCTAGCGCCATCGCCAGTGTAGTAGTATCCTGGGAATTTCTCCAAGTATGTTGATATGAATCGCTCTGTATCACCCCATACATCACGTAACATACCTGGCCACGGCAGTTCAAAGGCGAAATATCCTCCAACATTAGATTCTGTTATCTCATTTCCTTGCTCATCAAGAATAACCGGTTTAATTCCAAAGAAAGGTAAACAACAAGAGCCTGGTTTGGTAGGAGTAGCAGTTGCAAATGGCGTCATAACAAAACCGCCAGTTTCAGTTTGCCAATAAGTGTCAACGATTGGGCATGTTTCTTTTCCAACAACTCTATGGTACCATGTCCATGCTTCTGGATTAATAGGTTCTCCAACTGTCCCTAATACTTTCAAAGAACTAAGATCATGCCTATTTACTAAGTCATCGCCACATCCCATTAATGCTCTAATCGCAGTAGGTGCTGTATAGAAGTGTGTAACTTTATGTTGCTCGCAAATATCCCAGAATCGGTCTCTATCAGGATAGGTTGGTACACCTTCGAACATCAAGGTTGTGGCACCATTAGCTAAGGGGCCGTAAACGATGTAGCTATGTCCGGTAATCCAACCGATATCTGCGCTGCAGAACCAAATATCTTCATCATGGTAATTAAAGACAAGTCTATGTGTAAGAGCGGTGTAAAGAAGATATCCTGCTGTTGTATGCTTCACGCCTTTTGGCTTACCCGTTGTACCACTTGTATAGAGAATGAATAATGTGTCTTCGGAATCCATTTCTTCACATTCACAGTTATCACTGACATTACTGATGAAATCATGATACCACATATCCTTGTCTGTGTGAGGTACATCATTTCCACTTCGTTTCACAACGATTACTTGTTCAATTGTTGGACATTCAGGCAGGATTTGCACGACATCACTCATTTTAGGATATACTTTACCAGCTCGTAAAGTCTCATCTGAAGTAAACAAGAGACGGCTATTCGAATCTTCAATTCTTTCTTTAACAGCTTCTTTAGAAAAACCACCAAATACGATTGAATGAATCACACCAAGTCGAGCGCATGCAAGCATTATAATTGCCAATTCAGGAACCATCGGCAACCAAATTGTCACACGGTCCCCTTTCTTGATTCCTAACTTTTTCATCGCATTAGCAACTTTTGAGACTTCTTTTAAGAGCTCGTTATAGGTATATTTTCTGACATAACCCGGCTCATCGCCTTCCCAGATTATAGCTATTTTATCGCCTTTGCCAGCCTTGACATGGCGATCTATACAATTGTAACTAACGTTTAGTGTTCCTCCAGAGAACCATTTGCCTGGAAACAAGTCAGTCTTTTCCCAGACTTTCTCGTAAGGTTTAAACCAATCGATTAATTCTGCTTGTTCGCCCCAAAATGCTTCAGGGTCTTCAATACTTTGTTTGTAGAGTTCTTTATATTCGCTCATTGAAATACCTGTTTTGGCGAATTTGGCGTTTAAATCGTCAGGGTTAAATACACGAGTTTCTGTAAGAATACTTTTCATTTTTTCTTCAACAGGAACGCACACCATTCCTTCAACAGGTGTTTGCTCAATTTCTCCTTTTGCCATATTATCACCTTTCGAAATCTAAATATAATGATCTATAATGACGTAGCTGTAAGTTTAAGCCATTTTCGTCATGTGTTAAATCGTAAACAAGTTTAAAAAAGTTTAGAATTCTTTATAAACATTATACATTAGGCAAATAGCGTTAATTAATTCCTTAGTTTGAAAAAATAGAGCAAAAAAATCCTTGCAGACCTAGATGAGTTATTGTCATTTCATTTAATGAAAGGAACAACTTAAAGATCAAGTAGCCGGTTTAATTGTCTCATTTCATTTGTTTTGCTAGTTAACTAATCTTAATAGGATTACTCGCTTCTGAATAAATCCTTTAATTGTATGATCGCGCTTTCATAGCAGCCCATCGTGCCACGCCAAGTAGGGGTCTCCAAAAAAGCTTTCATAAAACCGATCCCAATTATATGACTTCATAGTTTATTGAAACGCAATTTAATATTATAGAATTTATGAAACAGGTTTTTTTGGTATTAAATTTTAGAATAAGGGATTTTTAGGCTAAATAAGGGTTTAATTAGAGAAAATCTAAGATAAGGACAATACTCAAACCTTAGATCATGTGAGGTTCTCATTTGAATCTCGTCTTATAATCAATTACCTGACGTTCATATTCTTCAGCCAAAAGATGTGAAGAGATCAGAAAATCAGCAGTAGCCCTATTGCAGGCTATAGGAATGTTCCATACAACAGCGATTCTTAAGAGGGCTTTTACATCAGGATCATGAGGATGGGACTCAAGAGGATCCCAAAAGAAGATGAGAAAATCTATTCCTCCTTCTGTAATTTTTGCTCCAACCTGTTGGTCGCCTCCCAAAGGGCCACTTAGGAATCTTGTAACATTTAGTCCAACTTCTCGTGCGATTAGTGATCCTGTTGTACCAGTACCAAATAGATTATGCTGACTTAAGGTACCTTTGTTGAATTTTACCCATTCTAACAGATCTTGTTTTCTTTCATCATGAGCAATTAGAGCAATATTCTTTTTCCTATTCATTAAGATCTTTTTGTGAGACATATAGAATCCTCTCTTGAACTTTAATAATCTTATAAAATGCAAAAAGCTTTCTATGCTTTTCTATTAAATTAATTTCCTTTTAATACTCTTAAGGCATTTAAAGTGATCCATTTACTCGGTTTCCCCTTTCTTTCTATATTAGCCTGCATACGCCCACTAAATTTCTGTTCTAAAACCCATTTCCCTTCTTCATTTTGCTTTGCAATAACTACATCAAGAGATTCTTGCATTCTTTCATCTTTATATCCAAGCTTAGTTAATATTGACAAAATCTCCAATATGTCGGTATTCCACATTAACGGGAAACCAAATTTTAACCATTTAGGCATCGCAACTTGAGTTAAATCTTGACTTCTTTTGAATATATGATGTTTAAGTATGAATTCTGCTGCTTTTTCTATCGTTCTTTTTATTTCAGCGCTTCTTTTCTTTGGAGGGATTTCAGCAAGTGCTTTTAGTGATTTTACAACACCCATGTGACAAGTGTGTTTTCCATAACACTTTTCGAATTTGTCATATGGCCATCCCTTTGGAGCGTTTTTTATCCCATCATCAAATCGTTGGTAGGTAGTGATCCATTTAATTCCTTGTTGAACTCTGGGATCTTCAAGATAGCCAAACCTAATTAAGCACCAAACCATATTACCAGTTAAGCACGGCAATATTTTTGCCGGATCTCCTCCGCCGTCTTTCTTACTGTAATAAGCAAATCCACCGCTTTTTTTATCTTGAGAGTGTTCAAGAATAAATTTACAAGTCTTCCTAATACGATCGTCAGTTTTATCTGCCCCAAGTTCCGCTAAAACGAGAAATGTCCACACAGTTCCCTTATATTTTGTTCTAATGTAAAAATCTTTAGGATTGATCCAATATCCTTCTTCTTTTTGTTTTTCCAAAATTTTAGGAACAGTTCCTGTTCCCATGATTGATTTCTTGGCATCTATTACTTCGAAATCATTTTCAAGCTTTTCTAAGATGTCAGTTAAAGTAAAATATCGAACTGATGGATTATCACTCTCCAATAGCCAGTCAGTTGGGTCATTTCGTAATAATGATTTCCAATTCTTCATTATGGACAACCTGTCATCAAGCATAGAATAATCTAACCATTTTGATGATTCTCTGCAATCTGTTATTAAGTTTTCTTATGGAGATTTTTGATATTTTACTTGTATTTACCTGAGCCAGATGCTCCCATATTATACGATATCTAAGACGCAGAAAGAACGAATAAACCGATATTGCAATAGTTCTCTAAGAATAAAAAATGGAATATGATTTCAATAGACTAATCGGAAAAATTATAAGCGAGTTTTCAAAATTTTACATAAGGAGATCGTCAATGACACCATTTGAAGAAGAAAAAAGCGTGTTTACTATATCCAAAATAACTTTAGAACTCATTGCAGTAGCTGCAATTGTAATAGGCAGTCTATTATTTGTATCTATCATATATTTAACTCAATTTATCCCAGAATTCGAGGGTGGAATATTTTTTACTGATATAGTGCCAGTATTATTTGGCATTGGTGCAACGATTGGATCATTGTTTGCGAGCTTTAAGATCTACGGCTATAGAACTTTTAATGGTAAGATTTGGCTTCTGATTAGCTTAGGTAATTTATTGTGGACTCTTGGTGAATTTGGATGGTTTTATTTTGAAGTAATCTTGGGCATAGATACTCCTTATCCTAGTTTCGCCGACGTTCTATGGCTTGCTGGTTTCCTTCCTTTGTATATTGCACTTTTTAAAACAAATCAGCTAATTAAGCTTAGATTAACAAGAAAACTTCTTATTTTGTATGTTATAATTTCTGTAGCATGTATTTTCGCTATTATTTTTCTTGTAATATGGCCTATCGCTACTTATCCTGTCAGTGAAGACTTCGCCATTTCAGAAAAAGTTACTAGTATTATTTACCCAGTAACGGATATATTACTCTTCTTATTCGCAATGCTTGTTCTCCTAAGATTCAGAGGTGCAAAGATATCTTGGGCCTGGTTAATACTTGCTATGTCTTTTCTAATAGACGTTTTTGCCGATTCGTGGTTCAGCATCATTTTGTGGGAAGAACTTTATTATACTTATCATCCTGTTGATCTCCTATGGCTCTTAAGCTATTCTCTTGTAGCTATTGCAGTAATTTATCTTGGATATGCACGTAGTCGAAAGCTGTTACTTCGTATATAGAATTCTGAAAATCTTGTGTGGCAAGTAGAAATAAGTTCCGGTGTTGTTGGAAATTTCGCAAACTGTATACGAAAATTTTTTATTACATGTTTCAGTTATTTCTCTGGGAGAATGTATAACTATACTTTGACTCACGTGAATGACTCTCAAATCCGTTCAAAAATTAATAATTCGGTAAATGATTCTTCAATAAATATTGCTTTAAGAATTCGCTTGACTGTTAAGTTGATGGCACATGATTCGCGCTGTGTACTTGATTAAAAATGGTGTTTGCATTTTTAATTTTAAAGTGAGTTCAATTGAAATTGAACCGATTTTATTTTCAAGTTTTCTTGACGCTATTCAATCTTTAAGCCAGAAACTTATGGACTCGATGGATTCAATTAATTTTCATAATTTAAAATTAATATATACGCCTCTAAACAACTCTACTTTTATTGCTACATTGATCGATGGAGATGAACCAAAAGAATTTATCGAACAATTTTTAGGCGCTGTAAAACAACTTTTACTTCAATATAAAGATATACTAAATATAGAAAAATTAGACGTGACAATGTACGAGGAACTCACACCACAGTTTACTGAACTTCTCTTAAATCTACCGTGTCTGTATTTAAAAAAAACATTGATTGGTTTTAAGTGTATAACTGATTTAAAGAAGATTGAGAACGGTTATCGGGAGTCTTTCTGTAATTGTTACAAAATGGTGCTATGTAGTCGTTTCTCAGACTTTTTGGAGAAAAAGATGGAAGAGAAGAGATACAATGTTGTCTTTAAACTAAATATTTTGGATGGCTATAACACAGAAAATATCCTTGACAAGATTAAAAGCTTAAGTAAAGATTTTTCAGTAACGATGGAAGTGCAAGCCATCTTACTCAATTTAGATCAAGGTTACACAGTAAATGATTTTGTTGAAGTTATAAGGGAAAATCTTGTATTAAATATTTCTCCAGCACAAGTTTTAGAGATTCTTGAAAAATTAGAACATCATAATGTTGTTTTTCGCGTTTAAGACCTGAATAACTCACACTAAAAAATTTCAATTGAACCCAATTCCAATTATGGAACGATTTTTATGTGATAAGACTTCTCCTTTTATGTTGGTTTATCATCTGGTGGTTCATTTTCTTCAAAGTCTTACCTTTCCTCTCTGAAAGAATCAATTTTGCGAGTTCTTCCATGACGTCAACCACGTGTTCACCAGTTTTTGCTGAAGTTTCAAAAAACATTAAACCTTCTTTAAGTGCATAGCGTTCTCCTTCTTCTCGAGGTATGACACTGTTTTCTACCAAGTCGATCTTATTAGCAACTAGGATTACTGGTAACTTTCCACATTGAGCATCCAAATCTGAAAACCATTTATCAAGATGATCAAAGCTTTCTTTATTCGTGACATCGTAAATAATTAATGCCCCATCGGCACCTCGATAATATTGAGGTCTTATGCAATCAAACAATTCTTGTCCGCCTGTATCCCAAATAGTCAGCGTTGCCTCGCTATCATCGATAAGAAGTCTCTGTACTGCATGTGCTACTCCAATAGTCTTTTTATATTTCGAGTTGAATTCTTCATGAACGTATCGCCTTATTACGCTTGTTTTGCCAACGGAACCGTCCCCTACGACAATCACCTTAAAGATATAATGAGTCATCAAATATCACTCAATCAAAAAAATACGTCTTATACCTATGGAAATAATGATATTTTATCCCTTTTAATATAAATATTCTAGTAGGTTTCTCCGCAATGAAAAACAAAATCTATTTGACGGAAATGTTAATAGATCGAAATGTTATTTTGGCGTCTTTGTAAAATAATATAAAAAATAAAATTATAAAATTATAGACTAAATTACCCTCTTTTATGTAATCCAATCGATTACTTTGCACGGGCTGCTCTAAACTTATTGCTTCTTGAGATAATCAATTTTGCGAGTTCTTCCATGACCTCAAATACATTTTCACCAGTTTTTGCCGAGGTTTCAGAATAACTTACAAAATTTTGACGCGCATATTTCTCCCCTGCTTCAGCAGGAATGACTCTTTTATCTGTTAAATCAATTTTATTACCAATAATGATTTTTGGGATCTTTCCACAGTTATTGTCTAATTCATTTAACCATTTATCAAGATGGTCAAAGCTTTCTTTATTCGTGACATCGTAAATAATTAGCACTCCGTGAGCACCTCGATAGTATTGAGGTCTTATACAATCGAATAATTCTTGTCCACCTGTGTCCCAAATCGTCATGGTAATTTCAGTATCGTCTAAACAAAGTCTCTTTAATGCGTGAGAAACTCCAATAGTTTTGATGTATTTCGAATCGAATTCTTCATGAACGTATCGTCTAATGATACTTGTTTTGCCAGCTGTCCCATCCCCAACTGCAATGATCTTAAAAATAAATTGTCTGACTTTACGTACATCTCGACTCACAAAGCTATTTGTTAGTGATTGTGTCATCATTTTCCTCACTTATTTTCTTTGGTTTTTTCTGTTACGTTCTGGTTGTTAAGTTGTCCCTTCGACTCACATGGTCAACTGCAAATTATCAACGATGCGTAAGATTTAGAAACCTCTTTAAAAAAGATTTGAGACCACTAAGTACAAGATTGAGATCAATTTTTTTCATAGGCGCGTGTGTGTTCTAGTATTAAATATTTGCTCATTCGTCTATTATTAACGTTATGAGAAAAGTCTCCGCAAATTATTGCCATGTTCTTCTGAAATATATCTAAAATTTTTGATTGTAATTCATGTTACTTGCTAAAAATTAGCAATGAGAAAAAATACTATGGCTAGATTTTGCCTCTAATCTTAACAGAATCTATTGTTAATTTTATCTCGACATCTGTTATTATCATTGCTGAGATCAAGGATTCATCTCTTGGAAGATCTAATGTGCTCCCTAAAGTTTCTATGAAGCCTTGAGGAATAGTTTCAGACCAATTTTTTATTATGATCGCGAACTTGGTAGCGATCATCTCGTCATAGGTTATCAATTTTATTAAACTTGTACTACACGAGTACAAGAATTTGTAACAAATTGTTCATACGAAGTCTGGACCAGGTCCCTTATTCGCACAGGCTGAAACCAGCAGCCCCTATCGACTAGTTTTCGGATGAAATCATCGCCGATTACTTTTCTGAGGATGTTGAGTGCACCATTCACATCGGCATTTAGGAGATAGTTTGTTCCTTTAAACAAACTCGTGCTGTGCGACACCCTAAGTATTTCTGGTGTTTTGTAATTACTTCAAAGTCTAGTGCATTACATTTGGATGTATAGGCCTCGTTTACTTCGTGAACAGCGATACCAACTAGTTCTGCTTTGTACGTAATTAACTTCTTTAACTTCTGCAGCGGTATATTCACGAAGTTTTGATTATTTTTTTTGCCCAGATTCACACCGTCCTTGATATGCTTTAATTCGCCCACGCAAATATTCCCTATGTCGTTTGCCAAGCAGTATTTGATGATAAATCGCGCGGTTTTGTGCAGATAGTCGTATACCTCACTGTTTCGTCTAATCGTCAGGTCGTCTAGCAACTGTGTCCACCTAAGGTGCTGTTTGTCTTTGATTGACCGCAATTTAGCGCGTTTCTTGTTCCAAAACTGGTTTACAGACTTTAAAACTCTCCCTGAAACGATAAATGGTTTTATATTTCTGTTTTCGATGGCGGTAACTAAATTGTTAATGCCTAGATCAAGGGCAAGATAGCGGTTTTTATCCAAGTTTGGATTGACTACTGCTTGTTCGTGATACACGATTTCAATTTCAAAATATTTTCTTCTCGGTAGAATTCTAACTTGCTGATAAGAAGAGAAGTCTTTGTGAGGGTAATATGGTATAGAAATTCGGAGAGGCTCTTTATACTGCGGGTAGACATCTTTAAAGCAGTGTGACATGGTTATGACCAACTCGCAATTATTTTTGATTTTAGAATTTTGGTTAGTAAAAATCAACATGAATTGGTCATCTTTGTCCTTATAATTAGGGATACGTGGTCGGCCATTATATTTTTCCGGATGTTGTTTCCAGTCCTTGATCGCCTTAAAAAAGGACGCCCAATTCTTATCAAGTACTTTAATAATCTGTTGTGAGGTTTGTGCTTTTAGTAATTTGTAGTTACGAGAAGACTTTTTTAATTGCAAATTTAATTGGTAATACCGAGTCCAGAGACCATTGGCGAAAAATTCTTGTCTGATAATGTAATTCGCTTCGTTATAGAGATTTTTGGAGATATAAGCGAGTATGTCCAGTTGTTCTGATCTTGGATATCTAAATCTATAGACTAATCTCATATTCAAACGCCGTGATCATTTTAGAAGCGAATGTTGTTCTTTTTTTGATGAGTACCATGAAATTACAAATGACAGTAAATATAAAACAACACTCAACTATTTGAGCATAGGGAGACCTGTGTAAAAGTGAAGCATTCAACTGCAGCAAATCATCCCTCAACGAGTTGAGAGGGTTTTCTGGCGAATTGGATACATATAAGTACTCTCCCTCCACTAAGTTCACTTGTTATCAAATATATTATTTAAGTAATAATTGCTTGTACTAATTTTACAGGTATTTGTGACAATATCTAAGTATTTTAAGGAAAAAGCTCTATAGTGATGGTGAGGGAAGCAATTTGATACAACTAATAACATTTTCATCCATAATCATTCTTTTTAATTTGATGCTCTACACAAAAATATCACGAAAGGTGGCAGAGAATGCATTTAAAACATCAAAAACGCCAAAATTTACAACGAATGGCGTAGCTTGTGACCTGAAAAACTATTGTTTTACGTGTGTGGTTAATTCAGCCCCCAAAGACTCTTCAGGACGAAATTTAGGTTATCGTTGCAAACCATGCAATATGGAGATACTTTGTCCTGCTGGTATCGCACGTCAATATGACGAAAAAAGTGGCGAAATCATAGATGTGTGCATAAAATGTGGAAGAAAATTAGAGAAGTTCTCTTTTTATCTCAACAATAAAATTCTAAAAGGATATAAAACTTTTCCAGCGGATGCCATAACTGGTCGTTCTTTAAACATGAATGCTACAATGGACGTACCTGAATGGGTTTTCTGGGCTAAACCAGGTGATATAGCAGAAGTCAAAGCTAATGTATCGCCATGTATAGGTAACAAAGAACTAAACTGTCTTGTAGTGGTCTTAAATTCTAAGAGTTGTATCTCTCGCTAAAGTAACACTTTCAGTAACATTACTTTTTAGACGATATTGAGCGTTTCCTAGTTTACTCAGGGGACTTCCGCCGCATAAGTTAAAATCTTATTTAACTTGTCTCAAGAATTATTTCATTTCATTTCCAGCCGACAAAAACTCTCTCTGAAAGGTTTTATTTCTTTAGAGTGGTCATGTAGACCTACTAGAATTCATGAAATTCAAGTTAACCATTAGTCTCTTAAACTAAGAGTTCATTACATTATTTGGGAAATGATCAAAAGGGGTATTCGAGCGAAAGATGAAATTGCCAACCATGGGTATAACATGTGATCTGAAAGATTATTGTTTTTCATGCGTTGTTGAGTCAACTCCTAGAGATTCTGCAGGAAAAAACATGGGATATCATTGCAAAATATGTAAAATAGATATTCTATGCCCAGCAGGTGTCGGACGCCAATATGACAAAAATACTGGAGAAATCATAGCGGTATGTCCAAAATGCAGAAACAAGTTAGAGAAGGATTCTTATTCACTCAATACTAAAATAAAAAAAGGTTATATATCATTTCCTGAAGATACTACATTAAATTCTCCATTGGAGATGAATGCAGTAATAGAAGTGCCTGATTGGGTGTTATGGGCTAAACCAGGCGATATAGCACAAATAAATGCTAAAGTATCTCCCTGCATTGGGAATAAGCAGTTAAACTGCCTTGTTGTCATTTTGGATTGTAAGAGCTTTTTCGCCGAAGACTCTAATTTAGAAAAAGCAGATGATTCTTATCCTGAAGATGCCCTAATAAGTCCTCCATTAAAGATGAATGTTTCAATGGAAGTATCAGATTGGATTTTTTGGGCAAAACCAGGTGATATCGCAGATGTCAAAGCAAAGGTATCTCCTTGTATCAATAATAAAGAACTAGACTGCCTTGTCGTTGTCTTGGGTTCAAAGAGTTGTTTTTCTAGGTAAACTACCTCACGCTAAAGTTGTGAGGCTTTTAGCTGTGCTAGGTCTCAGTCCTCTACATATCTCAGTCCTCTACATATCTCAGTCCTCTACATATCTCAGTCCTCTACATATCTCAGTCCTCTACATATCTCAGTCCTCTACATATCTCAGTCCTCTACATATCTCAGTCCTCTACATACCCATGATTCTACCTAAGAGAGAAAATTTCGCTAGTGTGTTTTAAACAGACTGATATATGAATTAAATGAAATAAAACATTACAAGTGAGTATTTAACTTTAAAGAAAACCATGAAGGCATTAAATTGCATCTATTGAGGTTCCATACATGCTGGAGGTTTAGAAGAAATAGCATAGGTAACCCACGTGACATTTTGGACTTCATTTGTTATCCGATTTGAGATCTTTTCAAGCACTTCATAAGGCAATTTCATCCAGTCTGCAGTCATGATATCATCGCTTTGAATAACTCTCACTGTGACAATATGTCCAATATTACGTGCGTCGCCCATCACACCCGTAGCTAGATCATCTCCAACAACTGCAAAACACATAAAACATTGATCATAGATTCCTGCATTCTTCAACTCTTCTTCTACAATATAACTAGCGTCTCTACATATACGTATTTTGTCTTTTGTTATCTCTCCTATGATTCTTGCAGCTAATCCAGGGCCAGGGAATGGATGGCGCTTCCAAGGCAAATTTAATTGACGTGCAACTTCACGAACTTCATCCTTATACAGTTCTTTTAATGGCTCTAATAATTCAAATTCCATGTCTGGAAGGACAACATTATGATGTGATTTAATGCGAGAAGCTTCTTCTGATGGATCTGCACTTTCAATTCGATCGGAATAGATCGTTCCCTGTCCTAAAAAGCGAATGTTTCCATATTTTTGTTCAAATCCTTTTGCTGCTTTTTCAAAAACCTCGATGAAGGTACTAGCTATGATATGCCTCTTTTCTTCAGGATCTCTTATCCCTCTAAGTCGTTGCAGAAATAATTCGCTGACTTCAATCTGTTCTAAGTTTTCAAATTTCAAGTAAGAAATTGCGTCTTCAACTTCATTTTTTCTTAGGAGGCCATGATCCACAAAAATGCAGTGCAGTTTATCTCCAATAGCGCGATTAACAAGTGTAGCTGCAACTGTTGAGTCGATTCCACCAGAAACTCCCATGAGAACATGATCATCTTTGACAATTTCTCTAATTTCTTGCACTGATTTCTCGATGAAATCACCCATAGACCACTCTTTTTTACATTGGCAGATTTCAAACACGAAATTTGACAAAATCTGCATTCCATGTAAGGTATGTTGTACTTCAGGATGAAATTGCAGTCCATAGAAATTCTTGTAACCATATGCTGCCATTGGGGTATTTTCTGTATGTCCGTAGACCGTAGCTTCATTAAAGTCTGTTACTTTGTCTCCATGACTCATCCATACAATCTCTTTGTCTGAAAGGTCTTTGAAAAGAGTATTGTTATTATCAACATAGAGTACGGTTTTTCCATATTCTCTCGTTGTACTTGGATCGACTTTACCGCCAAGTTCGTGCGCTATTAGCTGGTGACCATAGCAAATCCCAAGCATAGGAATTTTGAATTTACTAACATCAAGTTTTGGAGCATTTGATGCATAAACGCTGTTAGGTCCACCAGAGAGGATAATTCCTTTATATTCGTTCTCATCAAATTCTACTTTATACGGGTTTATTTCGGAATATACGCCTAATTGCCTGATTCTTCGTGCGATTAGGTGAGTATATTGTCCGCCAAAATCTATAACGACAATTTTATCCATGAATTTCACTTACTTGATATAATTTAAAGACTTGAATTAAAAGTTTTTTAACAATTATGTGCTTATATTTCTTATTTTATAAATCTAGTTTAACACCTAAATATAAAATCACAATCCATCGATCACTTACGAGTTTGAACATAAGTTCTAAGATTTTTAATAAATATGAACACTTTTCAAGGAATCAACTCAACTTCACGTGAGCTGAAAAGTATTGTCTTTAGATAAAACATCACAAATCAGTATTCTTGGTTTTGGTGACAGTCTTACTGCAGGTTATCCAGGATACGATCCTAGTTATCGGATGGGAAATGAAAAGTCCCAATATAGTTACTGGTTAATCGAATCCGCCAAACTAAAAGGCTGGCCAAACATAGAGTTTGATAATAAAGGAGTCCCAGGAGAACTTGCTCAATATATGTACAGTCGATTGGTTACATTACTCGGCAAAAAGAGTTATGATATAATTGTTATTCTAGGAGGCACTAATGATATAGGCTGGGGTATGGATCCTCATCAGATTTTTGAAAACTTGAAAAGACTGTGGGTGACTGCCAAAGCAAGTGGGGCTCATGTGATAGCCTGCACAGTGCCTCCGATTGGCTCAGTATATTCACCTGTTCAGAACGCTCAAGATACACTTAATAAAAAAATACTAAACGAACAATCGCCCAATGATAAAATCTTCCGAATAGATCTTTTTAATGCTTTAGTTAATGAAGAAGGATTGCTTAAACCTGATTATGATGCAGGTGATGGCGTTCATTTTAGTATAGAAGGTTATAAGCGAATGGGCGAATTCATTTGGATCGAGGGAATATATCTATTATTAAAGCCTGTATGATTCTAGGTAACTGATCTAAATGAGTTTTAAAATGGCCAAAAAATAAGAGGAGAGCGAAGTCTCATACAATGACTTTACTATAATTTTCTAATAATTTCTGCTCCTTTTTCAGCTGGGATTGCCACTAATGTTTCAGTCGATACCGCCCCTCCACTCCCGAGTGTCAGTAGGATTTGCATCATAGCTTCATTGTTTGGAGCCTCAATTGCAGAAAGAAAATCATACCGCCCCATTGTGTAGTAGAGGTTTTTTATTTCTCCTCCAACAGACTGGGCTACTTTTTTGGCTGCTTCGTACCGCATTGGTGAATCCTTTATCTTTGAAATCCCCTCTTTAGTATACTTGCCAAGAATGATATAAATCGGCATATCGTTACCTCCCACAGTTTTTTACAAATACGATTCTCTATATATTCGAATACTTTGTATTTATGTGTTGTAAGCAAAATAAATTAATCATAAATTCTGAAAATTGAGACAAACAAAACAATTGTTACGTGTGTGAAGAATGGAAAAAGTCAGAAGAATTTCAACGATAGACATACCAAATGATTCTTTTGAAGATCTTCCAGACGATTCAGTAGATACAATTGTTATAAGCACAGATTTTGATCCAACTGAGAAGTATTTATACCAGGATCTAGTTTTAAGTAATATTTACGAAAAACGCCTCAAAAAAACGATAAACAACATTCAAAAGGCCGTTAAAATTCTTAAAAATGGTGGTTTATTATTTGTATATGGTCTACCGAGATGGCTTCCCTTTTTTGGAGTTTTCCTAGATTCACTGCAGAACGAAAAATCCAAGATGATGTTTAAGTATTGGATTGCACTTGATATTGATGCAAGACCTCCAAATGAGACCTTTCCGCCTACTCATACAGGTTTACTCATGTATTTGAAGAGCAGAAACACTAAGACGCCGTCTCCATTCCTTTTAAACACCAAAACAGTGCGAATACCTTATCAAGAATGTCGGGCATGCGGAAAGATCACAAAGGATTGGGGCGGAAAAAAGCATTTGTTAAATCCGTTAGGTGCTGCCGTTTCAGATGTGTGGAGAGATTTGCCTAAGACACTTCTTGAAACAAACGAAACTCCAGATTTTGTGTTAAATCGAATATATGACCTCGTGGAAAAACCTTCTGTATCTTTCATACATATTATCGAACAGCAACCTCAAGCGCTAATAGAACAGCAATTTGAACCCCTTACAGGAAAGGCTATGGAAGTTTCTCAACATAATAAAGGGGTTCTTAAAACGTTGCCCTTAGATCAAGTTCTTCTTGTTGATGCGATTGAGTTTATGAAAAGGATTGCAGCCAAATACCCTGAGGGGATATTTGATCTGGCATTCGCAGACCCTCCGTACAATCTCGAAAAGAATTACGGAGAATATGCTGATTTACGATCTGATCAGAGATATTTGGCGTGGTGTGAGGACGGGCTTAAACTAATGTGCGAAGTTTTACGCCCTGGAGGAGCATTGGTGATATTAAATTTACCAAAGTGGTGTATCCATCATGCAGCATTCTTAAATGAGTTGGATGATATGATCTTCAGACATTGGATTGTGTGGGATGCCTTATCAGAACCCGCAGGAAAAATCATGCCCGCTCATTATACACTTCTTTATTATACAAAGCGTGGAGGTTCAATTACCTTTAATTCTCCTTCTCCTACTGATTCCGATTCTCTAGGTCCTATAGATGCTCACTATTACTGCCTTCGAAAAAGTTGCATCAAGAAAAGAAAGACTGCCAGAGACAATGATAAGGTTAACTTAACCGATATTTGGTGGGATATTCACAGAATTAAGCACAAAAAGGATAGAGATCAACATCCCTGTCAATTGCCAATAAAACTCATGGAACGCATAATAAAATTGACAACTAATCAAGAAGATATTGTTTTTGATCCTTTTTGTGGTGCGGGAACAACCGCGATTGTGTCAAAGATGTTTAAGCGCCACTTTATTACTACAGATATTGACGAGAAATATGTTGAAATAGCGAAGCGAAACCTAATGATGTTACAACCTACTTTGAATGGGGAGTATCGTTTTATTAGAGAAAGTGTTTCGCAGTCTCGAAAAAACGCAGTGCCAAGAAAAGAAATTGAAATTGACTACATAAACTTATGTAAGAAAGAGAAAAGAGTCTTATCAATTGAAGAGGTTGCAGTTATTAATGAAACACTTGCTAACAAAATCCGAAGTTACTATCCAAACATTAAAAAACTTCGAAAAATTGCTCAGAGAAGACTAAACTGGTGATAGTATGCTAATGTACTAGAAATTGTAGCACTTGGATTTTTACTTTTTGAGCAAAAAAATTAAATGAGTATTCTGCTTAGAGGATTTATGGGATGAGGTGAGTTAATTGGATTTTCTTTTAGGAAAAGAGGAAGAAATGATAAGAGACAAAGTAAGAAATTTTGCAAAAAATGAAATCGAGCCAATTGCAGACAATATAGATGAAACAGAAGAATTTCCGAGAGAGATATTTGAGAAAATGAGCAAAGAAGGTCTGTTTGGTATACCATTCACAAGAGAGTATGGAGGGCTCGACCTAAAGTTACCACATCTTTGTACAGCAATAACTTTAGAGGAATTAGGGTATGCAAGTAATGCAATAGCAGCGATATATGATGTACACAGCATTTTATTCGGAATAACTCTACGAGACGTAGGAACCGAGGAGCAAAAAAGACTATTTCTTAAACCAGCAATAGAAGGTAAAATAATTGGGGCATTTGCAACAACAGAGCCAGAAGCAAGTTCAGATCCCTCTTCAATTCAAACAAGGGCACAGAGAAATGGGGAGGTATGGCTTATTAATGGACATAAACGCTTCATTTCGAATTCGCCTGTAGCAGATTACATGATTACATGGGCTCAGACGGATGCGGGATTAAGTGGTTTTATTATAGATCTAAAAGCTGATGGCGTTAAGATAGGTGCATCAGATAAGAAAATGGGAAATAGGGGACAATTAACTGCAGATGTAATTTTAAAAGACGTTTCTGTACCACCCGAAAATCAGATTGGTGAACTAGGCTCTGGATTAAAATATGCATTATCCACCTTAGGGATTGGCAGAATAGGCATAGGGGCGGCTTCCGTAGGGCTTGCTCAGGCCGCACTAGATGAAGCAGTAAACTATGCAAAAGAGAGAGAGCAATTTTCTAAGAAATTAGCAGAATTCCAGATAATACAATTTAAGATAGCGGATATGATGATGAAAGTCGAAACTGCCCGTCTAATAACATGCAAGGCCGCCTTTTTGAAAGATATAGGCGATAAAAGGCACATATCATGGTCTTCGATGGCAAAAACTTATGCAACTGAGATTGCGGTAGACGTTGCAAGAGACGCAGTGCAAATATTTGGTGGCTATGGTTATATCAAGCAACTTGGTTATGATAATTCAACTTATAAAGTGGAACGAATTTATCGAGATGCAAAGATACCGGAAATATATGAAGGCACAAATGAGATCCAAAGATTAGTTATCGCAAAAAGTATTTTGGGACGAGAATACGTAAGAGCGGCATAACTTGCCAATATTTTTGTTATATGCTAGAAGTAAACCTTTGATAGAGTCGATTAAGATATAAAAGATGATAATAAAAACAATTATGAGACTTTAAATATGTATTTTGACGATTGATGAAGGACGTGCTAACAATATGTCGGCAGAAGATTATTTTAGACTAGGAAATAAGTATTTCTTACAAGGTCAATTTCAAAAAGCAATAGAAGAGTATCAGAAGGCACTTGAGATTGATCCTAATTTCTATCAAGCTTGGAATAAAATGGGAGATGCATATAACGCTTTAGGCAATTCTGAACAGGCATTAGAATGCTATGAGAGATCATTAAAAATTAAAACAGATCAGCCTGTTATTGAAGACCATTCAAAAAAAGTTAAAGAGAAGCGTGCACTAGCTGGTGCGAAATTACGTAGATCAGAGCGTATAAAAGAATCTGAGGATGAAGCTCCTGGAGCGCCTGCTGCTCCAACACATGGTCCAGAACTTCTATCGATTGATGAAGTACGTATTTTTGATGATGAGAGTGAACTAGTTCCCGAAAAGACTATTCCTTTGAAAGCGAAGGCAGTATATTATCCTCGAATGCAACAAGGAAAAATCTATCCCTTATCAGTCTTGATTTCAAGTGAAAAAATCAAACTTTTAATCCCCGAAGAGCAACAAGAAAAAGAAATTGAACTTGCTGCTAAGATTGGGGACGTAATTGAGATTCGTCCAACCTGTCCAGCTCTCAGCATTTCTCCGTCAAGTAAAAGGATTAGAGTTGCTGAAGGTGTGCATGAATATCAATTTGCAGTCGTACCTTTGGTTGAAGGCGAGTATGAGATCATTATTGAGTTTTATAGAGATATCGAGCTTCTTGGTAGAATTTCTTTGGAATATTACAGTCCTAAAAAGAAAATTTGGATTCCAGGTATTATTATACAAAAGAAAGCTAAGCAAATCAATCTTGGAAAAGTTAAAATTGGTATCTCTCCAAAATTGACAGCATTCTACTCGGCTTTTGCAGCTGTTTTTGGAGTTAGTACAAGAGCTCTGGATCAAATCGGAATCGATTGGCAATCTGAATTGCTGAGGATCTTTACGCAGACCGTATTTGGAATGATAGCAGTGATTTTAGCCGCGATTGTTGTGTTGGGATTTCTAATAGGCGCAAAACCGTTTCAAATCGAAAAAGATGACATGAAATTTAAACCAGTACAATATGAAATTGAGTAGCTTATGAAAACTTGATGAAATCTTCTTTAAATGATTTCTCAGAGATCCATTCAACAACTGTAACATTGGGCTTCTCTTTTCTTATTTTTCTCAACTCTGCTACTGTCATTCCTCTAGTAATTTCACCTTTTGTTTCAATTGCGACATGATAATCGATTTTTTTACACGCAGATGGATTCATTAGTGAGTATACAGTTAAGGGATCATACATTTGTGCTGCATCAATTCCATCTTTTTCAGAAATAAGTTTAATGCATACCGTCATCATAGAAACAATCGGTTCTCTTAATACTGGATCTTTAATTCTCTCAAAATCAGATACTCTCATTTTCACATTCATACATGCATCAAGAGGGATTAATGTTTTTTTTACGGGAAATCTGAAAACAATATCTGCAGCCTCAGGATCTACAAAGATATTAAATTCAGCAACTCTGTTTGCATTTCCAGGAACTTTTATTGCCCCACCCATGATCACTATTTCCTGCACTTGGGACATTATTTCTGATTTCTGTCTAATTGCTTTTGCGATATTTGTAAGAGGGCCTAAGGTAATAAGCTTTAATTGGTTCGGATTCTTTTCAATAATCGATAATATTTTCTCAACTGCATCGTGTGTTAAATTCGCTTCATTCCTAGGACGTAAATTTCCTAATCCGCCTTCTCCATGAACACTAGATTGTAACAAGTCTCTTGCAAGTGGTTTTTCAGCACCTGAATAGACAGGAATATCTTCTCTCTTCAGTAAACTCAAAATATATCGAGTGTTTCTTGTCGTATTCTCAATAGTTGTATTTCCTGCAACAGTCGTGATTGCATGGATTTTAAACATTCCTGATTTAATAGCAAGCATTAAAGCTAAAAAATCGTCATATCCTGGGTCAGTGTCAATTATAATATCTTGAATTTTAATCACCCTCTTAATTAACTGTATTTAATTACCCTATAGGCGTATAATACCTTTTCAGGGTTATTTCATGAAAAAATGAAAAATCAAAAACGCTATTCCATTGAGTTAATAGAAGTAAATAGTTTAAAAACAGGCAAGGAATTCTATTCAGATTGTGCTTTATATCCCAATTGCTTCAAGTATATACCAACAATGGTTTTATAAAGACATTCTGGACACACACATTCCGTTTCCAGATTTTCAGAATAGAGATTTTTTACATTGTCAATCGCTTCTAAATAGTCTTTAATAGAAATGTGACTGTCTCTGACTTTAATGAGTTTTTTATTTGTTCCACATCTGATGAAACCATCACTATCTGCATATACCATATTTAAACAAAGTGACGCGTCTGAAGCTTTATCTGAACTTTCAAAGCAAGGTATGAAGCCGAAATCTACAAAGTTGATATCTTGAATCGAAGTTCCATTGATGCAATACTGCTCTTCGGATTCAAGTTTGAGGCACGGACAGGGCATATAGCATTGAATTTGACGTGAGCCTTCTTTCAGCGTTTTCTTCATCATAAAAATGGTCCCCTAGTTACTAAATCAATTCTTTTGCGCGATATTAAAATATAAGTGGTCTGATTTATCTAACTGAATCGTCTATTAAATAGATTATGAGTTTTTTCTCCACAATTCTTTTAGCGTTGAAAAATCTGTATGAATTCGATGCTATACTAATAGTAAAGAATTTAAACCATAGAACGAAGGCAGGTTGATTCAAAATGGAGCTATCATATCATCAGGAGATCAGGAAAAGATTCCCCGATTTAAAGGTCAGTTTATTGACCGTTAAAGACCTTAAAATAGAAAAGGAAGCACCTCACTTAGAGAAATTCAAAGAAGTTGTTATTCAGGACATTAAATCATCTTATCTCTTAGAAACTCTCAAAGATAATGAGACTTTCAGAAAATACCGGGATTTCTTCTGGAAAATCAATATAGACCCAACGAAGATAAGACCCGCTTCTGAAGCTTTAATCAGGAGAATTCTTCAGGGAAAGCCATTACCGAAGATTAATACTGGTGTAGATGCGTATAATCTAGCATCCATTAAAAGTGGGATTCCCCTCGCCGCTTTTAATTCCGATACAATTTCAGGAGAGCTCACCATGCGATTTGGTAATGAAAGTGAAGAATTCTTGGGCATTGGTATGAAAAAACCTAAAATTTTAACAGGCAAGGAAATAGTAGTGACTGATGAGGAAAGATTAATTGCCATATATCCCTACAGGGATGCTGATTTTTCGAAGATCATGCCTATAACAAAAAATATTCTAATCATGTCCTGCGGCGTGCCTGGAATTGCATGGGAAACTGTTAAGGAAGCGGGCGAACTAGCCAGGGAATATTTAGAAAGATTTTGCACGACCTAAGTGACAGGTTAGTGTATAGTCCTTTTCTTATTAAATCACTTTAGCCTCACTAAGTAGTTCATTCACAGCGAAATGCCGTTGCTAAATTAACTGTGTCGTAGTATTGCTAGCATCTCGAAACTTTGCCTTCTTTCAGAGTGAAAACCATTACCCAATCATGTTCATAGGCTTGACCGGTGGCCTTGACGACTCCTCGATTACGTCCCTCAACGATCACCCTATCATCTTGAGCAGTAAAACCCAGGATTTCAAATGGTTCGGGTTGTACCTTCTCTTCGAGTTCTTTGAAGAACTGTGCCCCTTGTTCGCGAGTAGCAAAATCGATAGAGTCGCGTCAATTTTTTTTTGGGATTCTAAAAGTATTTATAGATTTATGCCAAAATCTTTACGCGCAAGAGGTGTAAATTTATGGGAAAAAAAGGCCGAAAGCAAGCTAAAAAGAAAAAAACGAAAAAGGAATAAGTCTTTGCGAATATAAGTGCATTGAGAGAAAAACACTTGATTTTTGAAGCGTGCCTCTCAAAATAATAGGCTGTAATCCCCTCGCAAGAAGACCCCTCACCTTATTGGGTGGTAGTTCACTGAATCGTTTCTTCAATAAAAAAAACCACCCTTATACTCAAAGTTTAGGCGGTAGAAGAATTTTTAAACACTTCTTTTCACTACTTTCTCGATAAATATGTTTGAAGAAGTTGAGGCAGCACGAGAAAGACTCAGGCTAATAGCCAATCGCACACCAGTAATGACTAGCCGTACACTTAATGCTATAACTGGGGGACAGATTTTTCTTAAATGCGAGAATTTTCAGCGAATTGGTGCCTTCAAATTTCGTGGAGCATATAATGCGATCAGCCAATTAACTTTTGAGGAAAAGCGAAAAGGGGTGATAACTCATTCTTCTGGTAATCATGCTCAAGCTGTTGCCTTAGCAGCCAATTTACTGGATGTTAATGCGGTTATAGTTATGCCAGAGAATTCCTCCCAAGTGAAAATCGCTGCAACACGTGGTTATGGTGCAAAAATTGTGTTTTGCGGAATTAAACCTACAGATCGTGCAGAAAAGACAGCAGAATTAATTAAACAACATGAATATACGTTGATTCATCCTTACAACGATTTAAATGTCATTTATGGAGCGGGTACCGCTGCTTATGAATTAATTGATGAAGTAGGTTCGCTTGATATGGTTTTAGCACCAGTGGGTGGTGGAGGATTGATAAGTGGCACGTCAATTGCAGTTAAAGGTCTTTGTCCAGAGGCGAAGGTAATAGGAGTAGAGCCCAAAAATGCCAACGATGCTTACAGATCCTTTAAAACAGGTAAAATTGTTCCTTCAGTCAACCCTAATACTATTGCAGATGGACTTAGGACATCATTGGGTAACATCACATTCAAGATTATCCAAGAAAATGTTGATGATATCTTGACTGTAACCGAGAAACAAATTCTAGAGGCCATGAAGTTTCTATGGGAACGAATGAAACTTGTAGTAGAACCATCAGGAGCAGTTCCGTTAGCTGGTTTACGTTTTGGAGACCTAAATGTTAAGAACAAAAGAGTTGGATTGATAATAAGCGGCGGAAACATAGATCTAACGGCATTCTTTAAACTCCTAAGGCAACAAATACAGAGCTAAAAGTCGTTTCGATCATCAATTAAGCTATGGAATGATAGAGATCTTATTTGCCTAAGAAGTGAGGTTTTTAATAAAGATAATTTATTTTTTCTATGCAGACTCGTAATTGCTTAGTTATTTTATAGGGGGCAGCATGGCAAAATGGAGTCAGCAAAGGATCATTTCAATAAAGGAACAGTATATTTGGCACAAGGCCAATATAGAGAAGCAAAAAAAGAGTACGATCAAGCTGTAAAACTAGATCCTAATTTCGTCAAGCCATGGAGCAATATGGGATATGCTTTTTTCAAATTGCATGAGTATGAAAAAGCAATTTATTGTTTTCAAAAAGCATTAAGCATCGATTCTGAACTAGCAGATACTTGGAATAACTTGGGAGCTGCTCATTATGAACTAGGTGACAACAAGAAGGCATATGAGTGTTTTCAAAATGCAGTAAGAATAAACCCTGACCATGCATTAACATGGTATAATATGGGCCTTCTTTACATAAGTTCACATAATCCTATTAAGGCTCTTGAATGTTATCGAAAAGCGATTAGCTTAAAACCTAAATTAGCAGAGCACTGATTATCCAAAGAAAGAATCTGTTGTTTTCCATCATTCTCCTAAATCATGATAACTCTCCCAACAAATCGCTGAATATGTCTTTGCGTCATCGAATTTTGCCATGCCGCTGCCTCCCTGGATCTTATAAACACCATCATAATATGCTTGGACTCCATCCACTTCGCCAAGTTGAATTTGTACCCATGTTTCCGTATCAGTTTCAAAAATTACATCTGGATTTTTATCGCAAGTACCTTCGATAACATTTACCTTGTCTTGTTCAAAAACACAATAAAAGGGACCAGGTTCTCCATCTAGAATGAATTGAGCAATTTTTGGCTTCTTTTTAGCCCATTTTTTCATTTTTTCTTTGGCTTTTTCACTCCGATTTATCTTTTCCATTCTAGCAATTACTTCAGCCTTTCCCGATCTTTTTACCCCACTGGGTGGTTTTGGAACGGCTTTCGGAGCGGATGGTTTACTTTTGGATTGCCAGCCCTCAAAAGCATCTTGCCATTCAGCAAATATAGCATCTTGGATGAATGTGGCACCTTCTTCAAAAGATATAGATTTGGCAGCTAACTCCTCTCGCAACTCCTTTACTTGTTTTCTGTATCCCTCTACAACATTTTCAGGCGGTTTCTTAAACGACGTTGGCTTAACATCACTTATTGAATTGCCTTTAAGTTCAATGGTTTCCATGCTGAGTGAACCAATATTTTTTTGTTCGGCTAATTGAAAATGTGTAATACTTATAGGAACATATCCAGCGATGGTAGCCGCGACAGTATCTACTGCTAAAAGATTATCACCTGCTAAAACAAAACCTAATTCCTTAGGATCACCTTTAAGCGGACCCCATCCATCCATACCGATGATACCGTCAACGACAATTAGGTCGGAAGGAAATGCAGAATTTATATCTACAATGATTTCATTGAGTCCTTTAAAATGAAGTCGTCCTTTCTTACGTTCTGGGAGTAAACCAAACATATTCTTTAAACTAACAGTTATATCGCAAAAAACATGAGATTTTAATACTGGAACGTTGACTATTTTATCTGCTTTTGTTAAGACGTTGGAAATAGTCAACTTCTTTGCAATATAGGCGTTGGGATGATCTATAGTCACCATTTCTCCTTCGCTTAAGTTGACGACCTGTACATCAATCCCATTTGTTGATTTTAGTTTTTCTATGGCATCTTTCGAGCCTGAAGACATATACATCAGGTCAAAGTGTTGACTTGTAGCTTCTGATTCACCAACAATAATTTTTGCAGGATTACAAGAATCAATTAATTTGATCAACGTAGTGAGTACTTTTGGATTAGTATATGACCCCTGTTTTCCTGGCACGCCTCCACACCAATTAGGGTGTATAAAGACGGTCTCTCCTTTATTTATAAAACTTCTTATTCCACCTAACAGATTAATTGACTTTTCAACGGCAATTTCAGGATCAGTTTCCTTAATGATTGATACCATAGGCATTCAGTTCCTACCTCCTAGAATCAAGCTTCTTGACAACATTCGAAAATAAAAATGTTCGCTTCCAACTGATTAAATTCTATTTTTTAAAATTCAGTAATTCAGAAAAATGAAATTATAACTTAAGCATGGAAAATTCAAAAATGAAGAAAGGAATTCTTCTGATTGAATGACGTTCTTCAAACGGTTAGGGAGAACGAATATAATAGATTAATATCTTAAGTATAATGAATTACGGTATGGGGGTTCTTATTATGCTAAGTAAAGCAATGATTGAGTTTTTCTATCAGGCGGCACATATACAGAGATGGAATGATCATATTAGGCCTCAGGGTTTTACAGAACTTGATAAACAAGCACATAAAATGATTATAGCGTATGTACTGGCAAAATATGAGGAAACCGAAAGAAAGGTGGAAATAAATTGGAAAGGCTTAATTGAAGGTGGACTTTTTGAATTTCTGCATCGAATATTTCTTACTGATATCAAGCCTCCCATTTTTCACAAACTTATGCGTCGTAAAGGGAAAGAACTCAACGAATGGGTTTTAGACCAACTCAAAAATAAGATAGATCTTCACGAGAAATTCTTTAAGGACTTTAGAGAATATTTATTCGCACCAATTTTGCCCTTAGAGAAGAAAATATTAAGAGCTGCTCACTATCTTGCAACTAACTGGGAATTTCGAATTATATATAATTTAAACAAGGATATGTACGGACTTGAAAGTACCAAAGCAGCGATCGAAAACGAACTTAAGGAACACATAGACCTCATAGGTGTACAAAGATTAGTATCAGATAAAGTAAACGCGTTTATAGACTTTGTTGGACAATTGAGGTTTCAACAACGCTGGGCTCAAACACCTAGACTTCCAGAGACATCTGTTATGGGACACATGTTAGTAGTTGCTATGTTGTCATACCTGTTTTCGATAAAATTAAACGCTTGCTCAAAAAGGCTTGTTAATAATTATTTTACAGGTCTTTTCCATGATCTTCCCGAAGTTTTGACCAGAGATATTGTTTCTCCTGTGAAAAAAGCTGTTGAGGGCCTCAGAGCTATAATTGAAGAGATTGAGAAAGAACAACTCGAAGAAAAACTTCTACCACTTCTTCCCTCTGCTTGGCACAAAGATTTCAGATATTTCATAGAAGATGAATTTGAAAGCAAGATCAAAACTGAAAATAATAAAATAAAACTTGTTAGTTCGGAAAAGATCAATGAGTCGTTCAATAGCGATTCTTATTCTCCAGTAGATGGCAAAATAATCAAGATATGCGATGATCTTGCAGCCTATGTTGAGACTTACTTTTCAATTTCGCATGGGATAACTTCAGAAATTCTCATTAATGCTCATAATGCTCTTTACAATCAGTATAAAACGAAAAAGGTTGCTGGAATAGATTTTGGTGAATTATTTGAGCAGTTCAACATAAGTATTGAATGATTAAGTTAAAAAAAAATTCAAATTCACATTAATTGATGTGGTTGACTAAGCCTCAACACCATATAGTAGCCAAACGCGATGGCGATAGCAATTATGATAAGGATAATAAGAATTTTAACTTTAACACTCATTTTTCGATGCCTCCACCGTTTGTTAATTACAAATTAAGTTTACTTCATCATATATATTTTCGATTAGACAATATACGAAACCATCTATTTAAGTGAAAACTAAGAAAAACTATATTTTTTCAAGATCTACGAAAGTGGAATTAAAAGTGGAACCATAACTTGACTTTTGAAAATCATCATTGGTGAGAACATTGACATTTTTTTTATCTTTCGATAAAGACACCCACGGAGATCTAAAAGTCCAAATCACCCCACTTGGTACTTTATCGCTAACCTTGACTGGTAAGACAAGTGAACCTTTTTCATTAAAAACACGAACACTATCCCAGTCTTTAATTCTCCTCTTTAATGAGTCCTTTGGACTTATTATAACATAAGGTTGAATCGGGTTGATGTTAAAAAACTGCGAATGTAAGAACGAGGGATGACTAGTAGAAATAAGCCGTAGAGGAAATTGGGGGTGTTCATCTAGTATTGTTGGGAAACTTGAGAGTCCAAGTTCTTGTGCTTTTGATGAGCTAAATTCTATTTTTCCAGATGTCGTTTGGAATTCCAATAAGGGCAGCTGTTTCATTCGCAAGAAGCCTTTTTCTAGTAAATTCTCATAATTTCCTTCGATGCTCTTAGAAGTTGAAATTAACCTTTTAATCACATCTTCATCAGGTTCAAAAAGCTCTGGCTGTGAAAGTCTCATTCTTTTTGCTAGAAGCCGGAACACATTAGAATTGCTTTTTGCCTCACCTAGCGGTTCAATTGCTTTTTGGTTTAATGCGAGATAATAATGCCAATAAGAGATATGAATATCCATCGTCTCAAAGAAGGAAGTAGCGGGAAGGACGATATCCGCATACATAGCAGTATCTGTTAAGAACAAATCATGTACTATAACAAACAAATCTTCACGTAAAAGCCCATTTTTAACAAGCGTTTGGTTGGGAGATGTAGCTGCAGGATTCGAATTGTAAATAAAAAGAAATTGGATTTCTTTTGATATCAGATCTCTACCGAGTTGCGAACTTATATATTTTACTGGATCATTAGATCTTAAGTGTGTAGCCTTCAAATATGCTTTATCAAAATCTCTTTCACTATTACAGTAGTAAAAACCACGAGGAACCCCCAAAGCAGGTAAAAGGCATATCGCACGAACAATCTCGCCTCCATTAATTTGTTTTTGCAATCCAAAACCAATATTAATAATGCTGGGTTTTAGAGCAGCATAATCTTCTGCAAAAGACTTTAATTCTTGAATGGAGATTCCAGTTTGTTCAGAGACGTATTCGGCAGTATATTTAGATAGATATCCTTTAAACTCTTCAAAACCGATAGTATGTTCGTTTATAAAATTAGAATCTATTAATTCATTGTCGATAAGATATTTTGCGATACCAAGGGCAAAAATACCATCAGTGGCTGGGTGTATCCTAAGATGTGTACCAATCCTTGTTGTTTCAGTAGCAATTGGGTCGATAATGTATATTTTCGCTCCTTTCTCTTTAGCCTGTCTTGCCAAATTAAAATTATGACAATTACTGATAGCGGCGTTAAACCCCCAGTAAACAATTAACTTTGAATTAAGCATCTCTTCGGGTTTTCTACCGTATCTCTTACCATAGTGCAGTTCTATAGCTAATTCTCCGGCTGCATCACAGATCGAATATGTAGTTTCTGAGCTGCCTATGACATTAAAAAATCTTTTTGGGAAATGTAAGCTGATTAATCCACTATTACCTCCGTAGTCATAGTGAAGAACAGAATTTGATCCGTGTTCATCAACCACCTTTGTCAGTCTGGATGCTATCTCATCGAGGGCATCATCCCAAGAAATTCTCTTAAATTTACCCTCACCTTTTGAACCGGTCCTCCTAAGTGGATAAAGCACACGATCTTTATGATAAACATACTCAATCAAGTTCTGACCTTTTGGGCACAAATAACCTTGTGTGATCGGATGTTTAGAGTTTGCTTTTACTTCGATTAGTTTGCCTTCATCCACAGCGGTCACAATACCACAGGTATCATAACAATCCCGCGGACATGTATTAAAAAATCGCTTCATACAAAAGCATGCTTGGACTCATTAAATAAAGCTTTGTACAACTGCATTCTAGTTAGAATAAAATTCTCTCTGGCCTTTCAGAAAAAATGATAATGCTTCTTTTCCCCTCTTTTCACGAAGGCCGATTTCTATCGCATCAATTATTAATCTCCAGCGAAAGGTGGCAGGAAGATAACATGATCCCCCTCTTTTAGTTCTGTTTTCAATCCTTGAAGACTTGTTAGGCTCTGTTTGTTGACAAATATTTGAGTATACGCATTAAGTTGATGAGTTTGTGGATCGATAAGTTCATCTTTTAGAAGTTCTCCATAGTGTTGGATGAGTGTATCAACCAGACCACCCACTAAATTGTAATGATTTAATTCAACTCGTTTACTTTTTTCGTTCACAACAGATTGTAATTGACCATAGAATTTGACAGTTACTTCAACCATTTTAATCTAAATGAGAACTCACGTGATACGTTTAAAAAAGATTTGTGGTAAATATATACGCTTGTTGAGTCTTAGGTCGCATGTGAAATGCCAGTTCATCTTAATTGCAACAGGATATTCCCTTCGAAAAGGAGAAAAGTAACAATACTTAACGTTTATTAGTTATGCGGCTGTTCTTAGTTCCTTTTATTAAAATATTGAATTTTCACCATAATCATTGATTACTCTATGCTCACCCGAATCACTTTTATAATCACATTACAGGGTATTATTTGGAGCATATCAGAAAAAGTGGGGCGTTTGTTAAAATAAGTTCATTTCAGGATCCCGAAAAAGATAATAATGAAATTAGCGAAATAAACGTTCTTGGAAATGAACGAGATTCAAAGTTAGATCTAATGTTGTTTACGTCCCCTTATTCTTCACTTGGAGTTAAAGTCGAAACACACCTTTCAGCAATTATTGCTGATAAAGGATTACCTATAAAAATCACTAAAATAGATGTCACATTATACCCAGAGGCCGCAGAAAAATATGATATTGTAGCAACTCCGACGTTAATTTTTCGAGAATTAAGAGCATGTGGCCATTATGAACTAGACACTTTAGAAGAATTTTTAATATCTCATTGTTTCCTTGAAAATTAGAATCACAAAAGTGTATTGCTACTTATTGGACTTCACTATTTGTGCCTCATAGCTGTTCCCACATTACTTGATTCAACCATGACGCACATGTCGTAAATAACTTCAATATCGTGATCATAGCAGAAATCTATCACTTTATCTGATTCAGCACCAGGTTGTAGCCATACTTTTTGAATTCCTAGCTCATAACATTCATTGACAACATCAAGAGCAACCTTTGATGGAACTACGATATCAACAACATCAGGTTGAATAGGTAATTCTGAAAGGTAAGCATACACCTTATCACCATTAATCATTTTGGCATTTGGGTTAATAGGAAACACTTTGTAACCCTTTCGTTTCAAATCTTGATAGATAATGTAACCAAATTTGCTAGGGTTTCTTGAAACTCCAACAACAGCAAAAACATTGTTCTTATTTAAAAAAGCATCTATCTGATTCATCATACTCTAACACCTGACCGCTTAATCTGTCAGTTCAAAGCAACAATAGTTTTTATATTATAAAAAACGAGTACCGTAAGGCATTATTCTTAGAATGAAATAAAAATAACTGGGGGCTTATGCAATCCCGACATTTTTTAAAAACTGAACTGTTTATCGTGCACGACAGGGATTTTTTTCTTATCTTTCACCAATATTTAATAGTTTTCTCGGGAATACATTCGAATCCGGTACCGAAGCAAATACAACGCTAGATAACTAGTCGCTTCATGGCTAAGTCCCATGATGACTACTTCATGTACTGGGTTCTCACTGGCCCCATTTATTCTTATAGTATAGGGCTTATATTTAAGACTTACGGATTCTGCCAGTTTATTTTATGAACGATTAAATATCTGTCTATTGAAACAGTTTTACCTGAAAGATCGATTTATTGAAAAGGTCTCAAAAATCTCTTAAATATATATTTGAATAATATGATAGATCTTAAGATGTTAGTTAGATGTCTAAGATTAATTAGTTGGTGTCGCAAATGAGTGATTATCCCAATGGAAGTACTAAAGATCGTGAAAAATTGGCTGAAATGCCTATTGAAGAATTGCTTAATTTTTTATTTCTTCAATTAAGAAACTTATGGCGAGTTGACGGGTTATATTTTCTAGGAATAGAAGATAAGTTTGGTACGAAAGCTGCAACCGAAATAGACAGTCAGGTTTGGCAAATTATGGCTAAAATCGAAGCCAAAAGCTTAAGAAGAATGTTTAAAGTAAATGAAAATGCAGACGTCCCAACAATTATGAATTGTTTGCAAAGGTCAAGCTGGGCTTTAGATCAACCCTTTAAAGTTATTGAGGTAAATGATAAGCGTGCGATCCTGCGTGTTGAAAGATGTAGGACACAAGAAGCACGCTTGAACAAGGATTTAGAAGAGTTTCCGTGTAAACATGTTCGATTTGGTTATTTAAAAAATTTTGCAAAAACATTGAATTCAAATGTTGAAGTAAATTGCTTAGTATGTCCTCCAGATGAGCATCCATCGGATTTATGGTGTAAATGGGAATTCATTCTACCGTAAATGGATTTTTGATCATAGAGCAAATTCTTCACATTTGCTAATGTATTTCCTTAGGAGATTGTGGTGATCTAGATGAAAAATGAATTATTAAAATTACAAGAGCAAGTAAACAACTGTAAAAAATGTGAATTATGGAAAGGAAGAAAAAACGCGGTGTTTGGGGAAGGACCTGAAGATGCTAAAATCATGTTAATAGGATTAGGACCAGGATACAATGAAGATCAACAAGGACGTCCCTTCGTGGGTGCTGCAGGAAAACTACTTAGCAAACTACTTAGTTATGCAGGATTAAAACGAGACGAGGTCTACATAGCAAACATCATAAAATCCTACCTACCTGATAACAAAGCAACCAAAGATCAAATAGCAGCATGTACACCTTATTTGGAAAGACAAATCGAGTTAATCAAACCAAAAATAATAATTTTACTCGGTAATGTTGCAGTCAAGTACATTTTCGAAAAATACCAACTCCAAAAATCGCCTATGAGAGACATACATACAAAGCCTTTTTCGTTATCAAGCTTGTTCATGAAAGCCAAATTAATTCCCATGTATCATCCCGCAGCAGCATTAAGAAATCCAGGCTTAAGAGGCACTATCGAGGAAGATTGGAAAAAATTAAAGACCATATTGTAGAAGTTGAATCACAATCTCAAATCATATCGCTCTTCTGTGAGTGTTTGTCCCCATATTTCGTGGGTTATTTCTTCAGTTTTTTTGAAACCAGCAGAGACATATAGATAGCGTGCTGCATCTAAATCACTGAATGTCCACAGAAAAACATTCTTGAATCCACATTTCTTACAGAACAAAATAGCTTCCTTAAAAAGCAGTTTTCCAAGCCCACAACCACGAAAATTCGGATGAACAAGAAACCATCTAAGCTGCGCTTCTGATTCCGAGCGCCCAAAAACGGCTATCGAACCGATGGTTTTTCCTTTAATTTCTGCTACCCAAAGTCGATCTTTATTAGAACTGAATGATTGAGCGAATTCAGAAAGACCTGATGCGACATAACCTTCAAATGTATGATCAAATCCATATTCCTCAGCGTAAACAACGGCATGAAGGTAAACAACTTTACCCATATCGCCAGGTTGAAGATTATAGCTCACATTAATGTCCTTTAGAATTCGTTGTTTTGTGTTACTGGGCATAGATATCCTTCAGCTTATTAAGTGCTTTTTCTACTATTATATATTTAATGAAGATTTGGAGAGAATTTGATTCAAACCGTTAATGTGATGATATGGACAAATTTGATAGGTTAATGACAACATTCTCAGGCGGTTCTTTAGATCGGTGGGCTTATGCATTATGGAAACACTTTCCTGGCGATGACAGGACGCCACAGGGCTTTGCAGATGCCCATGTGAGATTTCAGAGAAACTATGATTCCGATGTATTGAAACTTACTCCACATGGTAGTTTTTGTACGGTTGATTGGGGATGCGAAGTAGGACCAGTTCATCCAATCTATGGTTCACCGTCAGTGTTAAACTCTCCAATCAAAAATGCTTCAGACTTTGAGCTCATCGAAGAATTAGATCCGATGGATGGCGAATTTGGGTTGCAATTAGAAGGCGTTCGGAAGGTATCGAATATATTGAGCGGAAATGTTCCGCTGATGATGACAGTTTTTAGCCCATTTATGGTAGCAAGTCAGCTTGATCCCAATATCTTGAATCATGTTTATGAAGCTCCTTCCCAGATCGAAGAAGGCCTCAAAGTAATAACACGGGTTATGACCGAATTCGGACACACAGTTCTAGACGCAGGCACTAATGGTCTCTTTATTGCTTCTCAACATAGTGTTGAGGGAAAACTTAAGAACCAAGAGTTTTTGGATTTTGAGGCTAAGTATACACTTAGATTATTGAATGATCTCAGGCCCCATACTGACTTTATAGTGTTTCATATCCATGGTAATAAGCCCTTATTCAAATATATCGCTGATAACTATCCCATAGATGCCATTAACTGGCATAGTCAACATACATCCCCAACAATAAGAGACGCTCTTAAAATCTTCAATAAAGGCCTCTTTGGTGGACTTGACGAAACTGAAACTATTAGAAAAGGAACACCGCTTGCCATAAAAAAGCAACTTCAAGAGGTTATGCTAATTTCCAATTCACGCTTATTACTTGCTCCTGGCTGTGTCATCCCTATTAATGCTCCTGAAGAAAACTTACGTATGATAGTAGAAGTCATTAAGAATTCCCCTCCACCAATCGTGCGTTAAGTACGTTATCTGAATTTAAATCTAACAAGCTAAGAAACTTTCAGAGTTTTTAAAGGAAATTAATATACGAACGGGATAAATTTCTTGGTTTTGCTGGCCCATGTACGATATTGTTCTTTGTAACGTTCTTCTAAATACTTGGAGAGCATTGGAATTAAAAAGAACACGAAATTTAAGGTGCAGAATATCGGCATGATGGCGGACCACAAGTTGCGAGTCATTATAGCCCAGCCAATTAACCAGACGGTGTCACCAAAATAGTTAATATGTCTTGCGAAACCAAATAGACCGCCGGTGTAGAGTTTACCCTTATTTTCTGGCCGGTCTTTGAAGCGTTTTCGCTGAAACTCGGATCCTGTATTGAGGAAACTTCCTATAAAGAAAATAATGATAGCAAAATAATCTATGACATCGATGGGTGCGGATTGGGCACCACCGCTTAATGCGAATCCGAGTTGATAGAAAACAATTGCGCCAATAATTGCACCTGTTTCTTTCCAATCTATTTTACGCCGAAGCAAACAAAATGATGTTAGATTAAGCCTGAGGAAAAAGATAATGCTAAAGATTAGAAGGATAATTCTACGGGTTACATTACCTGGTTACCAGGTGATACCGAAAAAATTACCGATTAACTCTATACCACCGCCAAAATAAATCCAAGTAACGAAATTTATAATAATAACGTGGACTATCAGCATGGAATAACGTGTTATCATAGAAGTTTCGACTTCGCCGTGCATTTTCGGGACCTTCATTCATATTAACAAGATATGTAGTTCAAGAAAGTCAAGAGCCTAATAGAAACTCTATAAAAAACCGATGAGGTGTCTTCTTGCAAGGTAGTTATAAATCTTTCAATATCATCAAATAAAAAATAAAAAAAAGAGAGGCTTTTTTACTGCATTTAAACTGCTACTGCAATCTGCAAGTTTTTAACTAACTCTTTGTAGCGGTTTCTGACTGTAACTTCCGTGACTCGTGCAACACGTGCGATTTCACGTTGGGTTCTGCGTTCATCTTCCAATATTCCAGAGATATAGAGGGCTGCAGCAGCCAGTCCGGTTGGATCCTTTCCAGCAGTGATCCCTGCTTTCTTAGCTGTTTCGAGGATCTTTATAGCGCGTCCTGATGCTTTTCCAGTAAGTGCAAGTTCGTTAGAAAAACGGGATATGAAATCAATGGGTGTACTTATAGGGATTGCCACATCAACCAGTCTTACAAGTTGTCTGAAGCATTGTCCAAGCTGTTTTTTATTAGTACGTGAGTGTTCTGCAGTTTCATCTAAGGTCCGAGGAATTTTTCTGATGCGACAGGCCGCATACAAGGTAGCGGCAACCATAACTTCAATGGTAGTACCACGGCTCATACGTCTTTCTAATGCTTTTCGATAGATAATCGCAGCTTCTTCTTTAATTGATCGTGGAATACCCATTTGACTCGCTAAGCGATCCAACTCACTCAATGCTTGAATGAGGTTGCGTTCGCGAGAACTGTGTGTCCGAGTACGTCGTTGCCACTTTCTCATTCTGTAAATTTCAGCACGTCGGCTAGGTGCAAGTTTTTTTCCATAAATGTCTTTATTTTCACGGCCAATCATAGTTGATAGGCCTTTATCATGGATTGAATAATTAATGGGGCTTCCTACACGACTTCGTTTCTTTCGTTCTTCTGCCGTGTAACTGCGCCATTCAGGCCCCAGATCCATCATATGTTCTTCAATAACTAACCCACAATCGTTACAGATGACCTCACCACGAGTATCGTCACAGATAACATTCGCAGATCCACAATCTGCACAATAAGCCTCTCGACAAAAAGCTTTATCTAGTTCTTTATATAGATTTTTCTTTAGATCTATGGATTCATTCATTTAAAGTATTTCTCCTTGAATTTCTCAAAGACACGGTTGGTTTACGGAGTACGGCATCAATTTAAGATAATACTTATCAAAACTATATTCACTAAGTATTCTTCTAATGGTATTCAGAAAACCTGAAACTCGCATCACACCTTTATGGTTTACAAACAGAAAGGTAAAGATAAACTCATTTATAAATTTTACTATATCGGATATTCTACATGATTTATCATAACAAAAAAATAAGTAATCTAATTCATCCAAACCAAGAATTATTTAGTATTATAAGTTTTTTCAATAAAAAATCTATTCTTACCAATTCATATGGAATTTAAATTGTTCATAAGGCTCTTTTAAGATATCATATTTCAAAAACATTATACATTAGTTTGTTTGTCAATTAAACTTTAGGAAGACCATTTTAACATGAACATATTAAGCATTAATCATGTTAGTGAGACTTCTTGTTTCTGTTAGCGAGAGAACTTTTAGAAAGTCGAGAATCAAAAATTGTATGTAAAGCAAGTGTGATTACTATTATTACACCACTGATCAATGCGATTGTCGTAGGTTGTTCACCGATAAAAATCCATACCCAAAGAGAACCAAGAATGGTTTCAAGTAGTGTTAAAAGTCCTGATTGGGCAGGTTGCAAATTACGAGATCCTATTACAAACAAGCATGAACCAAGTCCTACTTGAACTGCACCAAGAGTAACCAAAATGCTGAGATCATGTGCCGCAATCGTATAGGTTGACATCAATGGAAAAGCAAAAATCGCTGAAATAAACCCAGCAAGACAAATCGCCGGAATTAAATTGATTTCGCGAGTTCTTCTAACTACAATAATATAACTCGCAAGAGATACAGCGTTTCCCAACGCGAAGACATCTCCTAGCCATGTCCCTGTTACCAGAGAGTCAGATACCATTGCAAACATGCTTATCATCACAATAACAACTGCTAGCCCTGTTCTGACTCTAACCCGTTCACGAAGTAAGAACCAACCAAATAGCGCGGCAAATAATGGTGCAGTCCCTTGTAGTACAAGTGCATTTGCAACTGTGGTATATGAGAGAGAATTCACATAAAAAATCATGGACATTGCTAGAAAAACTCCAGCTGCTACACCTGGGATTCCACTTTTTTTAAAGGATTTAAGAAAACGCCTCTGGTCTCTTAAGATTAAAAATACTAGGACCGTTAATCCCATGAAAAAAGCACGCCAAAAAACAGTCTCCCATATATTGGTGGTTACAATTCTTATGCCAAGACCACCTATGCTCCAACATAGAGGCGCTGCTGCTGTTATGAGAAGAGAACGTCTATAGTTGGGATCCGTCCACATTTTCGTGCTTCCATAAAGATGATTTTTGAATTTTTGGAACTATTTGTTTATTTACTTATGCCCTATTTACATGAAGAAAAGCAAGAAAGCACCACCGCTTCAGCGTGGTGATGAATGGCGGTAATTTGTGTTCACTTTCATCACGTACATCGAGGGGTCTCCCTAACGTTATATAGGTGGTATGAGGAAGGTATCAATAACAATTGGAGGGATAATGCGCACACTTGAAGATAAGGTGCATACTCCGATTCGATTGCCTCACCATCATTAGCAGTACCTACGGAGCGTAGGGATGTTAACCCTGTGAAGATACGACCTCCGTAACCCGCAAGGGGATCGAGTCTGTCGTTGAAGCAGGAAGCCTCAATGCTTTAGTACGAGGTAGTTCACTTATCGTGAAATGAGGTCTTCTTGATTTTTTATAACATAAAGTAGTTAAGCAGAAAAATTGAAACTAACAGTTAATTTGCAAACATTTTAGCAGTTGGAAGTTTAGCTCACCTTGGATAGTTTTAATTTATTGGGAGTCCAAAAACACTATTAACAAATACAAAAACAACGAGGATTAAAAGAAAAAGCACTCCCATTCTTCTTGATAATCTGTTTTTAATCGAAATCCACGTAAACATTAAAATCATAAGTATTAAAATCGCCAGATTAATTGGATATACTGGTGTAGGAGTTAAATCCTGCAGAATGATTCCACTAATTCCATACGTCACTCCTAAATTCCATACGACTTTTCCGATTTCTGCCCCTATTCCGAGTTCTTGCTTGTGTTTTCGGATTGCTGAAACGATTAAGAATAATTCTTCCACATTTGTCGTCCAAGCTATTATTAAAAATCCAAACAACGATTCAGTCAAACCAGTAAGGATGATAATGTTCTCAGTAGCAAATATGAGAAAAAACCCGCCAATAACAACGAGAAAGAATCCCAACAATGATTTTCCGATGATGATGGTCTCAGACTCTTCTTCTTGTTCTTCCTTCTCTCGATATACTTCTTCATCATCATCTTGCTCCTCAATTTCATCAGTTTCATTATCGGAAATTATTATTTCAGTAACATGATGCTCTTTGAATGTTCGAATATTGCGTGATAGGTACCACCCAAACAAAGCTAAGTTGACCAAACCAAAAATCAGTAATCCTTTAGGCAAATAAACTCCTAGAATCACTGTAACTGTCAGAAGGCATAACAAGAGAGGGTAAAATTTAGGCACTTTTTCGAAATCAAGGGAGAAAAATAGCGCAGGAAGCCCAAATGCTATGGCTAGTGCAATGATCGTGTTTCCAATGACATTTCCAATTGCTACGTGTTGAAGGCCTTCTATGGAAGCAAAGATTGAGGCAACAGACTCTTCTGGATCTATACCAAGAATTAAAAGTCCTACAATGAAAGGTGAAAATTGATGCATTTCACAAAGATCTTTGAGACCATCTATGAAAACATCTGCTCCAAAATAAACTACAACATAGGCTCCAATAAAAAGAAGTATAAAGCCAAGTAAGCTCAATGAATCACTTTCCGCTAACAATCTTCTGAAAGAGGTTTTCCTCGATATTGCCTCCACTTATCACAGAAACAACAGTTTTATCCTTGAATTTATCTTTATTTTCTAAGATAGGGGCAATAGCAATTGCTCCAGCCCCCTCGGCAATTTGATTTTCCTTCTCCCAGAGTTGTTGAATAGCTTCCTTTATAGTCTCCTCTTGGACCAACACGAAATCATCCACATACTTCTGGATTAGCTTGAACGTGATAGCATCCTTTTCAAGCCCTCCCAACAAACCTTCAGCTAAAGAATCTTGCTCTTCTATCACAACAATTTTATCCGCTTTTAAAGATTCATATACGGTTGGTGCAACCTCTGACTGAACTCCGATAATTTGAACGCTTGGATTAAGGCTTTTTGCGGCAATTGCAATCCCTGAAATCAATCCGCCGCCACCGACGGGCACAATAATTATGTCAACATGCTGAAGTTCTTCAAGAATTTCTAAACCAATTGTTCCTTGACCTGCAATAATACCTTCATCGTTATAGGGACTTATGTAAATCAACCCTTCTTTAATTGCAACCTCTCTCGCTTTCAGCTCAACTTCGTCGCATCGCGTTGAATATAGAATAACCTCTACATTATACTTCTTGATTTTGTCGAGTTTTGCTTTCGAAGTATTCGTAGGCACGTATATTTTTGCTGGGATATTTAGTTGCTCTGCTACGCGGGCAACGCCCTGCGCGTGATTGCCTGTAGAAGCGGTGACAATGCCTCGTCTTCGTTCTTCAAGAGTCAATTGAGTTATTCGGTTTATTGCACCTCGGATCTTGAATGAATTTGTTATTTGCTGATTTTCAAGTTTTAAGTAAACCTCCCCACTACAGAGCTTGCTTAAGAATTGCGAATGGACTAATGGAGTACTTTTAGCTAGCGTGTATATGTTCTCCCTCGCTTTTTTGATATTTTGAAGGGTTATCAAGTCTCTCTCGAACTCCTCTATAGGGTTTTTCTACCTATTTAAAGCAACTTGATTCGTTGACCCATTTCTTTCTGTTTTGCTAACTGATATACAACATTCGCCGCAGCTATATCTTGAACCGCCAGCCCTGTTGAATCAAAAAGCGTAACTTCTTCCTCTGTCTCTCTTCCTACTTTCTTCCCAAGTAAGATCTCACCAATTTCTGCATGGATATCACTTTCTTGGATCAAGCCTTGAGCGAGTGCATGTTGGGTTTCACCGATCACGCGACACTGCTTAAGGCTATCAACCACGATTTTTTTAGCTCGTTTCATAATATTTGGGTCTAGTTCTTGTTTGCCAGGGCCATCTGCTCCAAATGCATTTATATGCATGCCATCTTCAATCCATTCATCCATAATCATAGGTTTTTTAGATGGGACTGCTGTTACAACGATGTCTACATTACTCACAGCAATTTGAGCAGTATCAACAGCCTGAACATCGATGCCAAGTCGTTCACTCATCTCAACTACATATTTCTCACTGTTAACCTTGTTAATATTGAATACCTTTACCTGCTCCAGAGGAAAAATTTCATTTAGAGCCAAAACCTGCATTCGCCCTTGTGTTCCTGAGCCTATAACACCCACTCGTTTAGCATCTTTTCTTGCAAGAACACTGGCAGCTACTGCACCTGCAGCACCAGTTCTGACCGCAGTAACATATGATCCATCCATGATCGCGAGAGGCATGCTTGTTTTTAGATCTAGTAAGATGATGACTGCGAACCCTGGTGGTAAACCTAGTTTTGGATTATCATAATAACCAGAAGCAATCTTGGTTCCAATCAGCCCAAAGTTCTCTGCAGCCCCCGATTTAATATCTACCTCACCTCTGTATTTTGCCACATCTAAGTGTTGAACCTGAGGCATTTCAACTTGTCCTAATGCGAATGCCTTGTAAGCATCAGTAACCGCTTTAATAGCGTCACTCATCGGAAGACATGATCTAACTTCTTGCTGTGATAAAATGATTATTTCAGACACTTCAAACACCTTTCAAAACTTAATAACGAATTGTATAATAAAATTTCTGCCTGTTAAACCAAGCTATAAAAGGATGAAAATGACTATGGTATAAATTGAATTAAAAGCGTTTAAAAAATTGAAAGGGTGAAAGAAAAATGTCTGAAGAAAAGGAAAAATCGTTTTTAAGATATGAAATTACTGGACGTCCCGCATTTTCGGTAGTTCGCATTTATCTAGACCAACCAGGACAACAAGTAGTAGCAGAGGGCGGAGCAATGGTTTATATGGATGGACATGTCGACATGAAAACGAAATCATCAGGAGGAGTCTTAAGAGGTTTGAAAAGAAAACTTTCTGGAGAATCAATGTTTCAGAACTTTTTCGAACTCACAGAAGGTTCAACGAAGCCTGGCATGATAGCTTTTGCTCATGGAGCACCAGGAGACATTGTGCACATACATCTTAATCAAGGAGAAGAATGGACTTTAAGTAAAGATGCATATATTGCAAGCACTCCCTCGGTTCAAGTCACCACTCAAGTGGGCAAAATTGCAAGCCTTTTAGGTGGTGAAGGGTTATTTTTAACAAAAGTTTTTGCTGAAGCCGAAGGTGATGTCTGGCTCGGTGGATATGGTTACATTGAACGACACGAGATTGGCCCAAGCGAAGAATTTGTCATTGACACTGGAGTGATGATGGCGTTCCCAGCAAACATGCAATATCGTACATCAAAAGTTGGAGGCAAGAAAAGTTTCTTACTTGGAGGCGAAGGCATAGTTATGCGATTTACAGGTCCTGGAATTATATATACACAGAATCGTGAAATGCGTCTACTAGCATCGTTACTGATGCCCTATTTGCCCAAGGACTAACTGAATAAACAATCTTTTTCTCTTTTTTCATATTAAAGTATCTAGTCACCGTTAACAGGTCTGTGACTTAGAATCTGCAATAGATAAGAAAAACAAATAATTTTAACAGTTTTAATTCAATTTTGCTAAAATTCCTTGATACACTTGATAAAGCTGTTTTAAAGACGGAATATCACACCACTCATCTGCGGCATGAGATCCCTTCCCTGATGGTCCCAAATCAATAGTAGGAATACCTAACATCCCAATAAAGTTGCTATCGGCAACTGTCCTACCTAACAAAAACCTAGGTTCAATTCCAGTTGCTAATTTAACTTCTTCAGCAGTTATACGTACTAAAGGATTATCTAACGGCGTATAGAAAGGTAATGGCGCTCGGGTGGGTCGTGGATGTATATTTACTTCAACTTTTGTCTCTGGATCTAATTCAGTATTGTGAATAATGTCAAGAACTGCGTCCAATACCATTTCAGAAGTTTCTATAGGAAGATAATGACGATCTAATACTAGTTTGACTGTTTCCGGTACTGATAGACTATTAACACCACCATTAATAGCTAAGAAGCATTGACTACCTTCAATATTGAAGGGATGACCCATCCACCCGACATCTAGAGCTTCAAGGCTCTGAATGACACGACCAGCTTCATTTATAGCATTGACTCCTCTCTTTGGAGTAGCACCATGAGCAGCCTTGCCATGAACTGTGATATCTAAAATAAGTCTGCCACGCCTCCCAACTAGGAAATTTCCTAAATAATGAGGTTCGCCCACAATAGCATAAGCAACTTTATCAGGTGAAATAATGTTTTTTTCAATTAGAGTAATAGTACCACGAGACCAAAGTTCTTCATCAGTGACTGCCGTAAACAAAACATTAAGATTAGGTTTAAACTCTCCTTTCAGTAAGCCTTCCATAATTCCAAGTTGGACAGCTAAACCAGATTTCATGTCACAAGCGCCGATGCCATAGAACTTTTCACCAACAAGCTCTCCATATGGATCCCGAGTCCAACCGCGCATTTCCTCAACTGTATCCGAATGTGAATTCAAGAGGATCCACGGTTTGTTTGAATCTACATGGAATTCCGCAATGACATCAGGTCCACTATCCAGAACTTCAACTTTATATGGTTCATAACCTAGATCTGCAAGAAAATCAAAAATCCATGAACTAATTTTATGTTCCTTGCCATACCTAGAAGGAATCTGTACCAGTTCTTGAAGTATCTTGAAAATCCTATTATTCTGCATAATAATATCCTCGAATACTTAATAGAACGATATGGTATCTTAAGCAGTTTTCATTTATTTTAGTATTTAAAATCATGTAATTGTCAAAAAATGTTTTGAAAAACCGTTTTAGCAAAAAGGAAAGCTCTAAATGTTCGATTAACTTGTCAGAAACTTTATATTAAATTATTGAGAGTCATTTAATAGTGAATGTAAATGAGGTGCAATAACTCCAAAGCAATTTAGTTCTCATAACCTTTCTATTGTGTCGGAGTCTTTAAAAAGATGGTGTGAGTCTGACAATGAACGAATTTGCTTTGCTTTCTCTATTGAGTGCTGTTGTCTCAATATTTCTAGGGAGTTTTGTATTTTCAAAAGATTCAAAGAGCTTAATAAACAGACTATTCATGATCTTTTGTCTTTCTCAAGCCTACTGGGCTATGACAGAATTTGGATATCGAAGTGCAACAGAATTTCATATTGCAGCTCTTTGGTTAAAAATGAACAATTTATGGCCTCTCACAATAGTTTTCTTACTTCATTTTGTACTTGTTTTTACTGAACAGGCAAAATTACTTAGAAATAAACTTACATATCTACTAATGTATGCCCCAGCCTTGATTATTGTTTATCTTGACTTGACGGTATTCTCGGGAGAACCAATATGGACATATTGGGGCTGGACCTATCGTATTCCTGAGAATTTTATGTTATTCATTGTATCAAGGACATGGGGCGCAGGATTAGGCATTTTTGCTTTTTATCTTTGCTTACAATATTACATGAAATCAATTGATCTAAGAAAGAAAAAACAGGCAAAATATGTATCGCTTGGAATTTCTTTTCCAGTACTTCTTGGTATTGTTACTGAATGGTTGTTACCTTCAATTCAAATAAGAATTCCAGAATTCACCGCATCTTCGATGGTACTAGGAAGTTTTTTCATTGGGTATGCAATTCTAAGACATGAGTTGTTCATTCTATCACCATCAACAGCAGCAGACAGTGTTATTGCTACCATATCTGATGCCCTTTTTTTGGTTAGTCCAGAAGGAAAAATAATTTCAACTAATCTAGCTTCGATACGACTTCTTGAATATAAAGAACATGAAATGATTCAGATGCCTTTAGAGAACATTTTCATAAAAGAAAATGATAATCCAGGTTCCATAAGGGGTGTATTTGATGATCTAATAAAAGCAGGAAATGTCAACGATGTTGAGATGAACATTAAAACGAAGAATGGGCATCTTATCCCAATTTCACTCTCTTCATCAATAATGCATGACAATGAGGGTAATTTAGCAGGGATTGTTCTTATTGGAAGAGATATAACAGAACGTAAGCAGATGGAGAAAAAAATAACAAGTTATACTGAAAACCTTGAAAAACTCGTTGAAGAAAGAACAAAGGCCTTTAAAGAATCAGAAGAAAGATTAACTGCAATATTAACTGGAATAGGAGATCTAGTTGGTATTCATAATAAAGATTTGGACGTCATCTGGATAAATCAAGCAGTGAGAGATCGTTATGGAGATATTGTTGGAAGGAAGTGTTATATGGCATATAAGGGCTTAACTAAACCTTGCCCCGAATGTACTGTTGAAGCAGTATTTAATGAGGGTAAGACGGTAGAAACAGAACAATCTCACATGAATACAAACGGAACAATTAGCAACGTTTTAGTTACCAGTTCTCCTGTACGAAATGCAGATGGAAATATTTTTGCGGTTGTAGAGGTAGCGAAGGATATAACTGAATTAAAGAATTTGGAAAAGCAACTGAAAGATCATACCGAAAATCTAGAAACCCTTATCGAGGAAAGGACAAAAGCGTTAAGTGACTCGGAAGAAAAACAAAAAGCAATTTTAGCGTGTATAGGAGATCTTATCACCATCCAGAATAAGGAATTAGACATTATCTGGACAAATGAATCTACAAAAGATATATGGGGAGACATCATAGGTAAAAAATGCTATAAAGCGTACAAAGGTTTTGATAAACCATGCCCTGAATGTACTGTCGAAACGGTGTTTGCTGAAGGAAAAACATTTGCTTCAGAACAAACGGTAAGACGGTTAGACGGAAGTTGTATGAATACTCTGGTTACAAGCTCTCCAATGAAAGATGCTGAAGGAAATATAGAAGCAGTTGTAGAAACTATTAAGGATATCACAGGACGAAAAGAACTGGAAAATGCTCTAAAAGAGTCAGAAGAGCGTTATCGTGGGCTGTATAATTCATCTATTGATGGTATAGTCTCGTTGGACTCAGAAGGACACATAATCGAATGCAATCAGGCATTTGCAGAAATGCTTGGCTATCACAAAGACGAACTACATAATCTTAACATCTTCAACATCACGCCTAAAAAATGGCATAATGCCAATAAGGTAATCCATCATCAATTACTTGAAGTAGGCTATTCAGAAGAATTCGAAAAAGAATATATCAAAAAAGATGGGACAACTGTCCCAGTTGCTATCAGAGGATGGCCTATAAAAAATCAGGAAGGGCAAATAATTGGAATCTGGGGTATTATTCGAGATATTACTGCCCAGAAGCAAGCGGAGGAAAAGATTAAGGAATATACAGAAAATCTTGAACGAATAGTCGAACAGAGGACCTCAGATCTCAAGGATTCAGAGGAGCGCTATAGAGGTTTGTATGAATCTTCAATAGATGGCATCGTTTCCACTGACCTAGAAGGAAACATAATTGACTGTAATCAAGCTTTAGCAGATATGATTGGATATACTAAGCAAGAACTCAATAAAATGAACTATTTTGAACTCATACCTAATAAATGGCATGCTAAGATTTCAAAGTTATTAACAAATCAAATAATTCAACGAGGCTATTCAGATGAATTTGAAACTGAAGGGACTAGGAATGATGGAATAATCTTCCCAGTCTCTACAAGGGGTTGGCTCATAAAAGATCAAGAAGGTAAAGCAACGGGAATGTGGGGTATTGTTCGTGATATCACTGAAAAGAAGAAAATGGAAAAAATAAAATCTCAGTTCATTAATTTAGCAGCACATGAACTTCGAACCCCTTTAAGCGCGATGAAAGCGCACGTAGAGCTTCTTAAAATAAAAAGTGAACATGGATATTGGCAACTGCCTAATGAAGTTCACGATAAAATAAAAATTATAACACGTAACGCTGATAGATTAGCTGCACTTATTAATAACCTACTTGATTATACACGTCTCGATGCAGGCACAAGAAAAATAAAGCAGGGATCAGGCTCACTTGACACAATCATCGGTCAGATTATCAATGAAGTCTTACCAATTGCTAAAATTCATGGACATGAACTTAAACTCTATTCTCCAAATCAATTGCCCCAGATCCAAATAGATGAAGACATGATCCGGAGTGTATTCACTAATTTACTTTCAAATGCCATAAAATATACGCCTGACGGCGGTATGATTGAAGTTAAGATTCTAGAAGAAGAATACAATCTCCATGTTTCTGTGAAAGATACTGGAATTGGCATTCCAGAAAATGAGTTTGAAAAGATTTTCCAACCTTTCCATGTAACTGATCTCTCTGAATCTTCTCGCTTTCAATCGGAATTTGAACGCACTGGATTAGGGCTTGCGATTTCTAAAGAATATGTGAAACTGCATGGTGGCAGTATATGGGTAGAAAGCAAGGTTGGAGAGGGAAGTACATTTCACGTGATTCTTCCTAAAATAGATTAACTTGAAACTACATTTTTATCGATCTTTCGAACTCGATAATTAGGAATTGAAATAGTTTTTTGATTCAATGACCGTTATTACTTTAGGTTATGCAATTTGAGCTATCTGGTTCAAATCACTTCGTGTGATGTCATCATTTGAGTATCCAAAACCTTGTGGTTTAAATCTATGAACTATATTATTATTATTTGTTCTTTGCTCGATGTTTTCATTTAACCTAAAAATGCATCAAAAAGACTAGGAAAAAGTAAGGTGGGTGAATTACAATCCCAGAAAAAATTGATGGAAAAACAGCAACAGAGTGGGCAAAAATTGGCTTTGAAAAAGCTAGTACAGGAAATTCATTTGACTATCTGGAGGCAGTAGATTGCTTTGAAAAAGCTATTAAGATAGACACTACTTATGTTAATAGTTGGTTTTATCTTGGTGCTGCCAAAGAAAAATTAGGAGACAATCCACCAGGCATAATGGCAAGACAAGATTTTTATAAAGATGCTATTAAAGCCTTTGAAGAAGTGATAAAACTTGATCAACTACATAAAGTAGCATGGGTTCATTGTGGGTATTGTGCTGAACGATTAGCTTATTGGACACGAGAAGAGGATAAAAAACTTGAACTTTATAAAAAGGCATTAAAATGCTATAAAGAAGCAATCGATATTGATCAAGAGGACGGAGACGCTTGGTTTAACCTTGGTAACGCATATAGGTACCTGAATCAGTTTGAAAACGCAATAAAAGCATATGAGACTGCAATTAATATCAATCCACAGGATTTTGATGCTTATTATAATATGAGTATTTGTTTTGAAAACTTAGTTTCTTACCAAGAAGCAATTAATTGCATAAAGAAAGCTTTAGAAATTAATCCAAGTAATGAGCGAATTCAAGATCGTCTTCGACGGCTAGAGGTAGATAACGAAATTGCGGAAATAGATATAGAATCTGCTGGTAAGGGCAAGATCGCAAATGAAGCAATTCACCTAGGTATATCTTGCTTAAACGAGAGGGATTTCAATAATGCAATGGAGCATTTTGAAAAAGCAAATGAAATATATAAAGAAATAAATAGTCTTACAGGGCAGGCTTATGCCTTACTTTATTTAGGATTGATTTTTAAAAATCAAGGGGAATGGGCAACATCTTTGAAATACAACCAAGATGCATATGAAATTTATTCTCAGATTGAACATAGACCAGGAATGGCTGAAACATCTCATAATTCAGGTTTTCTTTATTTTCAATTGAATAAAATTCAGGAAGCTATTTATGAATTTCAAAAATCGACTAAATTATTTAAAGAACTAAACGATATATCAAAACTCTCAGATGGGCTTGCAAATCTTGGTTTGTTATATAAAAAGAATGGAGACTTATCAAAAGCACTAGAAATCTTTCAAGAATGTTATAAAATTGATTTAGAAACCAATGATAAAAAACATCAAGCGCAAGATTTGCAAGATATAGGTCTACTAAGTCAGGAGTTAGGTGATTATAATAAGTCTTTAGACTGTTTTCAAAAATCTTATGAACTTTATACAGAACTAGACATTCAGACAGGTCATACTCAACAATTAGAGAACGTTAAAAACTTACTACGTGTTATCAAAAAAGAAAAGGAAATTACACCCCAATTAAGAAAAAAAATTAATGAAACTAAGCGATTGCTTAAAATAGATTGAAGTTAGCCGACTGGTGTCAGCCAGAAGGCAATAACTGCACCAAGCATACTGAACGCCAGTTTTTCTGCATTATCCGAGAATGATCCAATGAAAATGATGTAAAGACTCACAAAGAACACTATTATTGATAAGATTAACTGTAATATCGCCCTGATATCTCTTTTAGGGGAAATAGTTTCTTTTCCTCTCCCATGTCGAAACTCAGATCCTTTTCGTGATCGTCTTGCTAATTTTAGCACATTTATCGTCATTTTTTCCTCCTCCGAATGTGACAATTCGCTATCTCAGCAATCCTGTTTATAAAACTTTGTTGATAGCAAAGCTATTTTGTCGTAAAATTTCTTCAAAAACTTTATGTAACATCATTGGAAAGATTTGATAACGAACACTCAAGTATGAGATTTCAGTCGACTGCAACACTGGTGTTGATGCTATTTTGCTTGTTCGAGATAAAGCTCTCATGCAAGTTCTTTCAGAAATAGATGAATCCTCTGAAATTGCTATCAGTGTTTTATGCACCAAAGAGGGATTTGCTATAGCGTATTCTATTAATTCGGAACAAGCACCTGATATCGATCTACTTACTCCTCTGGCTGCTGTTATTCATGCCACAGCGAATAAGGCAATAGAAGAACTACATGCAGGTTATCATCAAACCTCAATAATTGAAAGTAGCAAAGGAACGGTGCTTATCCGTGATATTATTGATGAAATAATGCTTTGCTGTTACATTCCAAAACCGAAACAAGAACGTCAAGTCAGAATTCGTACTTATATGCTTGGTGTGGCTCTAGATACAATGGAAAGAGTCGCTACAAAGATCCGTAGATATTTGATTTCTTTACGAAAGCCTTATGAGGCGGATAATAAGGTATGAAAGTCTATTTTGTTTGGAATTTGATTTTTTTCATTTTTATTAAGAAAAGTAGATATTAGGCAAAAAAAGCCCGAGATTTTTCGGAGGTTGCAAAAACCACCTAAATGAAAGCCCAGATTAATATGTATAAGTATAGTATTTTTAGGTAATGTAAATGCAAGATGAATTAAATTCGATAGAAGAAAATGCAGTTTTAGATAAAACTATTTCATTAAAAATAAACAATAAAATTTTCCTCGCGTTTGAGCGTAAAACTCCTCTAAGTATTTCAGAAGCGGTCCAATATACTGTTGACGAAGATTATCAAGAAAAGAGACTTTATCTCGATTTTATGACCCATGAATTAGGAAAAGAAGTGCTAATCAAGAGATATGAGTTTTTCCTCCAAAATATGGAAGATTTAGCTGGCAAAACCTTAAGCATTTATCTTGATATCAATCTATATCGGGTCTTATTCCTAACTATAACAGAAGGTGAATTAAACCAGGAAGTTGATTATTCAACAATCATATACCGATTTGATCGCTTCCAGATACCCTCTGAAAAGAATGATCCGGTCATAGAGGTTGAGAAAGGTGCTACAGTTTTTGAACGTGGTTTTGTGATATCGGGAAGGGTAACACCAGGAAATAATCGATTTATCAGTTCATGTGATTTCTGTGGTAAATTCTTCATGTTTCAGATGTTTCATGTCGGCTTTTCAGATGTAGATTATTACTACTGTGATCGCTGTACTAATTATCTGGCGGTGTCTATATACGATCAAAAGTATAACAGATTATTAGATAAGCTTTCTGCGAAGCGAATTTCCCCCTTCAGTCAACCATATGAGTTTTCAGATTACGATATTCAGCTCAATCTTGAAAATTATCAGTTAATTGAAGATCACTTTGTTTCATGTACTTGTGGAGGTCATTTCAGGTATCTGGCTAACTGCCTTTGTCCGTATTGTAAAAGTCCCTATGTAGACTTCTTTAACGATATATTTAGAAAAGCTGACCAGTATTATGTCGTTGATATGGTCGTTCCAAAATGCGAATCCTTTTATGGCGAAAAGTATTGGAATGATTATAAGGAGGATGATTAAATAAGGTAAACTGTCCATAACTTAACTGAGTGGGTTTCTTGAGGTGGTTTTATGAACTACCACTCTTCAAGAAGAGTGGCTCCCCGTGTTATAGACGATATGCAGCGTCTCGAAGATATAAAAAAAGTTAAGCTCGTGATTAAAAAGAATTATCCAGAATTAGAGAAAGTGTATCAGCTATTTGATGTCGTGGAAACAAAAGCTGATATTTGTATATCAGTTGGTGGTGATGGTACACTTTTAAAAGCTGTTAGTGAATTCGATGGACCTGTACTTCCAATTGGAGGGAGATCAGAAAAAAGTTTAGGATTTTACGCTGACTTTAGAGTACAGGACATGGATGTCGCATTAGATCAACTTCTTCAAGGTCATACCATCGAAGAATTTAGAAAAATAGAATTTGAATTTAAAGGTAAAAAACATTATGCGTTAAATGAAGTTCGGCTCTTCAGAGGGGATTGTCCCTCTAGTTTACATTTTGGTCTTTATATTAAGAACGAAGGTAAAACTGAAAGATTTTATCCTCGTGATATAAAGGCAGATGGTTTGATTTTCGCAACACCGGTTGGATCAACTGCATATAACTTCAATGTTTATGGTCCTATCGTTCATAAGGGAGACGTTATGGTAATAGCTCCAATCTCAGCTCGCGTGCCACCAATAGTTACAAGTGATAGATTTTTTGTAAAAGTAACAAAAAATAGGGGCTACTTAGAGTACGATCATATGGTACATCTTGAAATAACAGAAGGAGATAGTTTGTCTGTTGCTCTTTCTGACAAATATGCGCAAATTATTAGATTAAAAGAACGAGAACCCTTCTATCAAAAACTGGAAAGACTAAGCCGGTTTGTTATGTTTTAAGATAGAGTAATTCCAGTCATTTGTTTTTTGTTTTTTCGAATTTAAAGAGTGATAATTTAATTAGGAAAGTAAGTTTTGAAAACAAGATTAATCTTCTATTCTCCAAACAAATTCACAATAAGAATCCCCTGCACACATCCCTTTTGGTCGTTCAAGGATAGCCGTTGGATTTATAGTCTTATTAACAATATTACCGAATATTTTGCACCAATCGCTGATATCTTTAGGCTCTGTTTTGTACGGACACTTAATGTATTTAATTCTATTAACTATCTTAGATCGCTCAAGTATGATAACTTCCTGATCAGTGAGCTCAGCCCAGATATCAAAGAATTGCCCAATTGTTTCAGCATCGTTTCCCTCTAAATTGAAGATGGTACGAATAGTATTGGTAAAATTCTTTGCTCTGTCCCCCATTTTATTGACCATTTCATACATTTCAAGAGCAGCAGCAGCACCATATTTCTCGCGGATTGCATATAAGTATCCTTTGCCGAGATTTGTATATCCTTTCATAGCAAAATCGTATTTTAGTTCCCACGGTATTCCTCTCTTGGGAGCTGCGCAAGGTGTCTGTAATTTCTTAGCCATAGTCTCCTCCTCTCCCTTTAGCTTTAATATTTTTTAGTGCTCCTACTTGGCACTCTGCTAATATTTACATATACGAATGAAAATAAAAAAAAGGAATATTAGAACGGTAGTGAATCTATGAAATCATCAAAGAAGTTCCGGTTGAGTTTTGTTGTGATTGTCATTTCTATTGTCTGATACTCAAACACTGCAGATTTGCCATTGCCATTTATTTCATAAATTATTGTAATATCATTCCATGGCTGTATTTTATCGTATTTCACTACTTCGATGTCGATTACAAGATTTGGTCTTCTAAGATAGATTGTAAATGCTATTCTTGTTCCATCTTCAAATTTAAATCTATAATGGAGCCATTCCTCATCGATATTCGTTTGGGGTTCATGTCTTTGTTTCCTTTCTAAAGTATCTCCACTAAATCTATATGTAGCCTCGATTAATTCATTATCTTGAAACTTGTGATCTTCGTTTTCATCGTCAAATTCATAAAAACTCCAAATGACTAGTTCATTATTATTATTGCCTTTACCGTATTCGATACGAAATCCTGAGCCATCTGCATTAACATTTACAAAGAAATCTTCATCTGTTAGGCTTTCTACAGCGAATACTGGGGTAATAACTGTAAGAAGCAGAGTAATCATTACTATCGTAACAGAGATTTTCTTCAATTTTTTTCACCTCCCTTATATCTTCATTTAGGAAAGATCTCTTTAATTATATAAAACATTAGCAGAATCTGGGCGTCATCTTAGGTTATCATAAACTCAAAAGAACTTTTTAGACCAAAAAGTATATTTTGAACTTATTGCTATTAATACATTTTGTATTAGCTCAAAATTAAAATAAATTGAACGGGTGAGGGTATGAGCGAGGAAGAAATTACTCAACAGATGAAAAGATTGCTATATTTAATCGCAGAATATTCTAAGCTGGATGGAAAATACGGTGTTCTGTCTATCAAGGAATTACCGGTCAAAACTTTGATTTTCAAAGGAATAATAGAAAATATCTTTGATTACGACTATGCGCCTCAGTCTCTTATGTACATCGATAATAGGCGTTACCTGAATGTTAGTCAAGAGGGAGTGGACGATTTAGAGGATCTTAGGGAGTTAGGATTCATACAAAAGATAAGGTTGGCTACAAAGCGTCACAATTACATATATTCCTACGGTTTAACTCCAGAGGGCATTCAATACTTGCAATCGATCCCAATAGATGATAAGAACGCAGTAGATCAGTTTATCAATTGCACATGTGGAAATCTCTACGATATCGTTGTATTACCGGAAGATATTGTCCTTACATGTGATAAATGCAACCTTACAATCAAAACTGAAATAACAGAAATCGAAGATGTGAAATATAAGAGTGTTCCTGCTGCACTTAAGACAAGATTGACTGTTGAAAGGGGAGTGGAAAACCAATGAGTGGTATTAAGGACGAACTTGTTTCTTTTATATTTTTGAAAGACTTGAAGCTCTACATTTCTGAATATATACCCTTTGGATCAAATCATATCATTGCTTTCAATGACGAATTAGATTGCCAGAAAGAAGTTAAAGATGGTTTGATGACGAGTTTTGTCGACATGGAACCTGCTAAAGCAACGTTTAAAGTAGATGAGGAATTAACAAAAGTGACAGTAACTCAATACGATCCAAATGATTATGTTATGTTCAATGCATCAATTGCTTTCGAAGAAGTTGTTGAGCAACAAGAAGAGATTAGTGTGTATGTTGATGCATATGGTCGCGTTATATATGGTACAAAAATCGAAGAGATTGATGATGAAGCAGAACTTTCAATAGATAAACTCTCTCGGGTCTTAGCTGACATCGTAATTGATACGTCACGAATGATGAGTTCTTTATTAACCACTTATCAGAGAAGATTATTGGATCTCGTATACTTTGGGACACCTGAGTACAGGAATAAATTTGTCATTATGGTCGCCAAGGAAATAACACCAGACAAAAAGGCAATAGAATTCCACGATGGTGAAGATCTTGAAAATGAATTAAATCAGGTTCTTAGCATAGCAACTGAATTCAAGGACTTGGAAAATGGAACTGATAGATTTTTCTACGGCACCGAAGGTTTGCTACTGGTCTCATCAAATCCTGACAAGTATGAGGATTTACTTTCTATAGCCGCTTTCTATCTTGGACTTGATATCTTTCAGAAGAATTACTTCCAAAAGATGTTCATGTTGTGGGATGAGATTAAAGAGTCTAGAAAACTAATGAACATGGGTGATATTGATCCCAATGCCATTTCAGAAGCAAAAGCCATTATATCTGAGGTATCTGCTGCTGTAGTGCTAATGAATGAGTTATTATCTTTTATGAGAAAATCTTGTGAAAATATGAATAATGAATGGGCCGAACTCGACAAATCTGATCCAAATATTCAAGAAATAATCGAGACAATAGCTCTACAAGATATGGTAGGAAAATCCATAACCAGAATTGAGGATGCCAAACTTGTTGTGTCAGGTTTAACAGAGGAAATTGGAGGAATTAATGGCCTTGTCAATTCATTAGCAGAAAAACAAATGTCTCGAATGAATGAGTCATTGCGAGATAGCATTGCTTCGATGGATGAGATGGGTCGTAGCTCTGAAAGAACAGGAGCATCATTGAACGTCTTAGAAATCTTGCTGGCAGGTACAATCGCTTTTGATGTGTTATTTCTAGTTGTTGGTGAATATTCATGGGAACCCCTTGCTGGCTGGATTGCATCAGTGCCTGGCATTTTCATTTGGACAGGAATATGCCTTTCATCATTCTTCGCTGTTGGATATTTTATGTTACGACTTACACAACGCATGGAATCTGAATCTGAACCGAATCTCAGGACAAAAATAACAATCGGGAAGCCTTACAATAAAGAGAAATTTGAGAATTTCTTAGCTGACAAGGAAATCATTATGAACGATGCTCAAATCTTCAATGAAGCCATTATAGAAGACTTTACGTGGGACGAAGATGATGAAAAATGGCTCGGAAATGAAGCACGAATTAAGTTACGAAGAGATACCACGAATTCATTTATTCTTAATGTGATGGTAAATATTGATTCGCCAAAAGACATTACCGTACAGCAAGTCTCCTCAAATATACAAGACTCTCTAAAGGATTTGACCTCGAACTGATTGCTTCCATTAGTTGAGAAGAAGCCTCAACTATTCATTTTTTCTTTTTGCTCCTAAATACCTTTCTTTTTGTCCAGGGCCTCTTGCTGTCTGCCATGGCCAATCCTCTTTTGAATAGAAGTTTATTTTTGGTGGATCTGCTAGTCCTTCAGATAAAATAATACCCAAATCTTCATTAGAATTTAAAATATCTGAATGTAAACTATCGATTTGCTCAGAACTTGGCTTGGATGAAACACAAACGTCAACAACAAGTTGTGGTTTCTGGTTTTCAGAGTATTCACTTGAGATATGTAAGTGTTGACAAAACTCTTCAGCGAGGTTCCTAAAAATAGCTGCTTGTATTTGTTGAGGATAAACGTAGGCACTAAAAACAGCAATAGATCCGTCGCTTCTACCATAAACATAAACGATTGGCAGGGTATATTCAAGCTCTATCTGTGTGAGATTCAGTAAATCAGTTAATTCACTTTTCGGGTTGTAAAAAACACCACCTTCATCATGTATATTATATCTAATAAGGGGTTGCCGCCTCTCGTATAATGGAGTTAGAATCAGTTCGTTTATTCCAGTTTCAGCTGGTACTGCCTCAATATAAACGTGTGTAGGATCGTAATAGAATAGCATAGGTGGATGGTCCTTGCCAAAGAACTGTCTACATAACTCAGGATTTTTATCAAGATAGCCTCTGAGCTGTATCAAATCGGGGGCTTCAATACCCACTTGAATGCCTGTATCCGCAGAGCCGTATGCGGAAAATAGCGTTCCTCCTGTTTTATTTTTGATGTATTCTCTATAAGATTCAGGGAATCCGTCCCCTCCAGAGACAAAGATTGTTTCTTCTATATTATCCCATTCGTTGAATTTCATCTCGTCAAGGATATCTAATATGGTTTTTATTGTAGGAGGATAACTCATTATTAATGCTTTTTTGAAGCCGCCTGGTGTAGATTTAATCGAATATCTTTTGTAAAAATCTGCAATAGTCTGAGCAATCTCAGGAGGGTTTAGACCAATATTGATAGTTGCTGTTTTTCTTCTTGATGCATTCCCAGCTTGAATTCCAGTAACCCAACTACTTAAAGCAAAGCCATTTATCGAAAATGCTTCGTCATCGCTTACATCGTAAAATATAGACAATAAAACCGGAATCTGACGTTCTTCTCTGAGTACTTCTTTTAGATCCCTTAACCAGTATGTATGCTTGCCTGAATAACCAGAACTGGTTTCAATCATTTTTGCGGGACTCATATCTCCATCTATACAAAGATCTGCAGGGTGTTCTTCATTAGGACGAATATAACTTGCCTTGTCAGAAATTGGTGCATCTTTTATTGACTTAGCGTTTTTAATGTCATTTTGAGAATGATCTTTTTCTTTCAAGAAATTTTCATACGCTGGGACTCTTTTAGCAGTCTCTTTAAGAATATAAAGTGCTCTTTGTTCTCCTCTTTTTACGAGAAAATCAGTCATACCTAAAGTGATGATTTTTTTTGTGTTCTTTTCACTTCGCGTTATAGTTTTTCTCATCCGGTAAAAAAGTCCAAGTGGTGTGATTTTGAGAAGTGGTTTTAGCAAAAAATTCGGAATAAAACTGATGTTCATATATTCTCCCTCAACAACTCATTGCTTTGTTTTCTTCAATAAATTGAACTGAAATATAGTGAAGTGTATATTTTATTCAACTTTCTAAAAAAAGTATCCCTACTTCTCTATTAGCACTTGAAGAAAATCAAGAAAAGAAGTAAGTTTTAGTCCAAAATATTTCAATCGAATCGTATCCCACAGTGAGGACAGAACGCTGAGTTTGGAGGAATAGGTTTGCCACAATTTTTGCAAAACTTCTTTCCTGGTGGAGGTATCTTAGTCTTGGGTGTCGGAGGTGTATATTCTGGACTCTGAGCCCTGTAATTAGAAGCTGTAATACGTGGATTGACAATTGGTTTGTCACTACGTACAACAAGCCATACGATCAGTCCAATGAGGCTAGATATAAGTAGGATAATCACCCAAAGTGCCCCATTTTCTCCACGTGCATCTGCATCTCGATAAATCCAAATGCAAAGCCAAATTCCAATTAAACTCGCTACAATTATGATAAAAAATATGATACCCATTAAAATGGGAAAGAATCCCCACTGCATTTTAACTCCCTAGTCTAGAAAAAGCACATTCTTCTTTATTTACCTTTTGAGTTGAGCTTTGGTACGATTATAGACGAGACACATGAATGTGCTGAATTTATGCTCTAAATTCAAGGTTAAGGTTCAGAGAAATCCATTAATGAATTCAAGTTAATTTTATAAGGATTTCATTTAGACTATTTCGTATGAACATTCCAGGTGCCATCAAAGAATTCGTAGCAACCTATAAATCCGAAAATAAAACTAGAACTGATTGGGAAGAACCACTTATTGCGTTTGCTAGTGCTCACGATCCCTTATTTATGAAATTAAAGACAGTTATAAGTGAGAAACACAGTTTGCCAACAGAGTTGCTTAGAGAAGCGGAAACTGTGATTTCGTATTTCATTCCCTTCAAAAAAACAATTCCTTTGAGCAACGTAAATGGACAGAATTGTTCGGAAGAATGGGCTATCGCTTATATTGAAACTAACAAATTGATATCAGATCTAAATGAATATTTATCTAAAGAATTAGAAAAACAAAAATTCAAGTCAATAATTCTTCCACCAACTCACAACTTCAACGAAACAAAATTAATTAGTGATTGGTCGCATAAGCATGTTGCTTTTGTTGCAGGTCTAGGTAATTTTGGCGTACATCAAATGCTTATTACAGAAAGAGGATGTTGTGGAAGATTGGGATCTTTAATAACAAATGCAAAAATAAAACCTACAAAGAGACCTCAGAAAGAATTCTGTTTATACAAGCATGACGAAACCTGTAGACAATGTGTTGGGAACTGCATTTTTAATGCCTTGAAAAGTGATTCCTTTGATAGACATCGGTGTTATAAAATTTGTTTGTCAAACGCGGATTTATATTCAAAACTTGGATTAGCAGATGTTTGTGGAAAATGCGTTTGTGTAGTTCCTTGCTCTTTTAACAACCCTGTAAAACAAATCCATTAGAATACCATTCCAAAAAAATTTGGAATCCTACTTTGCTGAAATAAATTGTAGAAAAAGGATCTCAAATTTTATTTTAAAATAGATTTAACGAGCCGTTTTGTATTATTATGCAATAGCGGGATTATTTGGCAAATCTTTCATTCTTTCAGGCTCAAATATGTCCTCTATTGTCTCAGGCTCATTAAACATCTCGAACATTTTCTCTAATGCGCTACCTCTGAAGATATTGATTTTATATTCGCGTTTATTACTTTGAATAACCAAGTCTCTATACGGACGATTAGATCTTCTCCTTGATCTACCAAGTCCACCAAGTCCACCTAATAGACCAACAAATAATGGTCCCTTCGGTTCTTGTAATCTGATTTCTTCTATATCATCTTTAAATACTTCGAAATCCCTTTTTTCTTCTAACTCTTCTATTGTTTTTTTGGAGAAATCATCTGGTTTGTAAATCGTTCTTCTTAGAATAAACCTAATCAAGAAAAAGCCAACAATCAGTAATGGAACGAATAAAGCGCCTAAACCAATGAGAGTACCCACTAACACAATACTTAGAACAATAACGAACCACCACATTGGATTGATTTTTTGAAATTTAATCCCAATAATTCGCTTGGTCGTTATGTAGATGCCATATGGTCTATATGTATCCCTTTGTAGATCACTGCTAGTGATGCCATCTATGACTTCTTCTGTCAGCATTTCAGTAGGAACCTTTGGTGGTAGATTGTTTTCCTGTCCCATCTTTTCACCTCCATATGGTCATATTTATTCGACAAAGCTTACAAAGTAGGTTTCTTAAAATGATCTGCTACTTAGTTTCATGACAAGCGATATGCCTTAGATATCCACGTCATCTCTTTTTCATTAAGTAGCTCGATTTTAGAAAATTAACCTACATTCATAGCCCTCTTCTAACTAAAAAAAGTGTTTGAGAAATATATTAAGATATGTTTTTCTGCAAACTCTTTAACGGACATTTAATTGATGAACGGCAATATCAGAATATTATTTCAATAAAAAGTGAAGGTTATAAGTTTATAAGAATCCGCTTAAGGAAATTGATCAGTTTATAGAAAAAACAGAAAAATAATAAGCGTTAACGTAAAAAAATAATATAAGATGGACATATTAAATATCTTGCATATTAAACATCTTTTCTATCTTAGTAAATGGCCCACCTTTGTATATACTAATAATATATTCGAAGTTATAACTCTGAATGATTAAGTCTTTCAACGGACCACCAAATTGCCTCTTCGATTTCTGTAATCTTATTTCTCGTAGTTCATTTGTAAACACTTCGAAA
>JAEOSF010000017.1 GCA_016840515.1 Candidatus Borrarchaeum yapensis
ATGAAAAAAAATGTTAGACATTATTTAACAAAGAAAAGCATCATGGATAAGATAACAATTTGCAGAACAGAGGTTGGATCATGGAGAACACTCTACGCGGTTTGTATATTGGAAGATTTCAACCTTTTCATAACGGACATCTTCAAGCCATAAAATATGTCTTAGAAAATGTAGACGAACTTATCATCGCAATAGGGTCGATTCAAGACAGTCATGAGATCAAGAATCCTTTTACAGCAGGAGAGCGTCATTATATGATACAAAGTGCTTTACTTGATGCAGGAATACCTCATAATAGATTTTACATTATATCGATCCCAGATATAGATCGAAATGCCGTATGGCTAGCACATGTGCGAACATTGTGTCCACCTTTCGAGATTGTTTATTCTAATAATCCTCTAGTAGCTCGACTTACAAAGGAATATGGAGGATCTGCTAGATTGGCAACGATACCTTTTTTTAATCGGAAATCATATACAGCAACCGAAGTACGCAGAAGAATTCTCGAAGGCGAAAACTGGGAAGAATTGGTTCCACAAGCAGTTATAAAAATTATACGCGAAATTAATGGAATAAAACGTATCCGTGATGTAGATGCCAGTGAAGGAGATCTTTTCTATTAATTGCAGAAAATATCTATCAAAGATCTGATTTAAGAAGATATTTTTGTCTCTATTCCTTCCTTATTTAGTATTCCACGAGCTGCAATTATTCCTGTAGCAGCAGCAGTGACAATACCTCCAGATAATCCAGCCCCATCACCTGCTACAAAAAGATTTGAAACTGGTGTTTCAAGTTTTTGATCCACTTGAATCATGTTTGCATAAAATTTTATTTCAGGTGCATAAAGAAGGGTAGAACTGCTAGCAACTCCCGGTACAACATTATCTAGTTTGTCTAGGCCTTCTAAAATATCAGTTACTATTCGATGAGGAAAAGCCATAGCTATATCTCCTGGCGTAACATGCAATAAAGTTGGTTTTACATTACTACGTCTTATCCTACCCCAGGTGCTTCTTCTCCATTGTTTTAAGTCTCCTAGCCTTTGTAAAAGCGGTTTTCCTCCTCCTAATGTTGTTGTAATAGCCGCAAGACTCTGTCCGTATGCGGTGGTATCTTCTATAGGTTCGGTTAAATTGACTCGAACCAAAAACGCAAAGTTTGTATTTTCACTTTTCTTAGAAAGCATTGCATGCCCATTGACACCTATTGTAGAATCATAAACTTCCTGAACGACAAATCCTCTAGCATTTGTACAAAACGTCCTTACGAAATCATCATACGTTTTTGAATAAATATGAAACTTTGGATCATAGTTTACTTCAATCACCGGATCCATGACAATTGCAGGCACTTCGACACGTACACCAACATCAATTGGTCCGTGTTTTATCGGGATGTTCAGTTTTCTGACCTGATCTGCTAGCCAAGCGGCGCCGATTCTTCCTGGAGCAGCCAATATATAGTTGCATGAGATATCAGATCCGTCTTCTAACCCTAGTTTTCCCTGTTCAAGTTGAGTTACCTTTCTTTTAATCAGTAAATTGACTCCTTTCTTAATCAAATCTTCTTTAAAATTAGCAATAACACGTGGAGTATTATCGGTCCCCATATGTCTCTGAGTTATAGGAACAAAACGAATTCCTGACGCAGCTGCTTTTCGGGCAAGATCTCTTACTTGTTCATCATCTGCAGTATAAACATTTTGAGGAGCGCCATATCTAACAAATGCATCATCAACATGCCTTACCAAATCCCAACTCAATTCAGAACTATTAGTTAACTCCTCAAGGTTCCCACCAATATCTGGTCGCAGATTAAGAAGACCACTAGAGAGTGTACCTGCACCTCCTATACCACTCATTTGAGAACAAGGATTACATTTATCACAAACGCCTGTTATAGTAGTAGCAGGGCACTTTCTTTCGTCAATGTCACGCCCCATGTCAATCAATACTATTTTGAGCTTGCTTTTCTCAGCTAATTCCAATGCTGCAAACATTCCAGCAGGGCCAGCACCAATTATTACAACATCTGTCTGCAAAAACTTCAACCCAAACTATCTTTGTCGAATATGTACATTTACTTCAAGAAGTCTAAAGTAAACCAGCTTATAAACAAGCTAACTAGATTTAAAGATTATGTTTTTGCAATATTATTCTAGAAAATAACTCAATGTTCCAAAAATATCAAGTTCACGTTTGTTTGGAACGTATAATGGCAGGGCGGTCGGGATTTTCACTTTCTTAGCAGTCCTAAGCAAGATTTGAACCCGAGAGTCGACTGAGAACCAATTTAGAGATTCTCTTTTCCGCTTATAATCACCTGATAGGCTATAACTTCGGTTCCGGAGACCGACGTCTTATCCTGGCTTGACCACCGCCCTATTTAATAACCTAAAGAACTCTGTTAACTCTTTAAAAAAAATAGGTATAGTGAGGTTATTGACTCAATACTTGACTCATGTCTTTAGCGGATACTAATGATTTAATACGAGTTACCACTCCGATATCAGTGTCCCATATACCGTCTATCCCTCTTAATCTCATTATGAAGTCCCATGCGCTTTGAATATCCATAGCAAAAAAATAAAATCCTATATCAAAGTCTGCTTGTTGAAAAGTGTAACCTAGGAATGCAGGTAAGACTGTGTCACTCATTGTAATTTTAGATAGTTCTTGATAGACCTCAATATCCTTTGTGGGTTCGATATCAAGTTTAACGGTGAAAAGAGGAAATTCAACAGCTGTATCTTGTGCCGAATATGAACTTTGGAAGTCTGCAAGACTGAATTGAGCTAACCCTTTAAAAGATGTAATTGGATAGACCATAATCTCGCGTATCTCTTTAATACTACGTATTCTCTTCAAAATGAAGTCATTTAGAGATTCTACATCTTGTGCCTTAATCATTATTTCAAGATCCGCTGTTTCAAAAATTTGTCCAATAAATAGTGGCATTACAGATTCTGTTTTTACTAAGTTTTTTAATAAACGTTCATAAGCGAGTTTATCAGAACCAGCTTCAACATCACACACTGCCATAAACAAGGTCATAGTTATCACCCTAATTCATCAATATTTCTTGTATCCTCCTAAAAATCATTCTACTTTTTCTCTGATAAAGTTTAGTTTTATAACCACATCCCACAAAGACTTGTTAGGTAGTAGTTCACTAAGGAAAACTTCATTTAAAGGGAGAAAAGTGATGTATATATATATTTTCTGCTAGGTTTTTGGTGAATTTTCATCTATAAGTCAGTCTAACGAGTATATCAAAAACACAAGTATAATAACCTAGAAAAACTAATATAGATAGATCAAGTAAGAGAATAGTAAGGGAGCATTTCTTTTCTAAATTTTAAATGATGCATTTGACGGAGTAAGAAAATTGATGCACTTGCCATCACCAAAAGACATTCGCCGAATGCGTAAGCGCCTCAATCTTACACAAACAGATCTTGCTCAACGTGCTAATGTATCTCAATCACTAATAGCGCGGATAGAATCCGGATCTGTTGATCCGAGGCTTTCAACCTTAAAAAGGATCTTAGAGGCATTAGAAGCATCTACAAAGGAACAACGATACACAACTGCTGAGGATGTCATGTGTCAAACAATTGTTTCAATTGGACCAGAAGATCTCCTTGCACATGCAGCTGAACTTATGAGGGAAAATGGAGTATCTCAACTCCCAGTAATTGAAAAAGGTAATCAAATTGGAGCGATCCTGGAAACAGAAATTGTAAGTGAAATAATAGAATCCCCAAAGGCTCTTAATAAAAAAGTAAAAGAAGTGATGTTAGATAAATTACCTTCCGTTGATCCAAAAGCGAATGTGGATGAAGTCTACGAGTTGATTAAAAGAGGACATCCGGCAGTAGTAGTTGAACAGGAAGGAAATATTATAGGAATTATTACCAAGATTGACCTGATCAGTTACTATTTTAAATGGCCGCCTGTTGGACCTACACAATGAATGATGGTGCTGGCTTTTATTTAGAATACTCGAAAACATGAATTTTTTTGAAATCTTCTCTTTAACTTTAGATGATTAAGTTCTACAATTTTTGTTTCACAGCATAATTGGTCCATTAGAAATTATCCTCATCTATAAAATAATGCGAGCGCGTTTGTATAAGGAGATATTAGATAGAAATAGTCGTTTTCTCCATTGATTAAGAAGAATAAGTACTGACATAGAATGTTCACAAGTTATCAAGATAAGAAAATAGATTTATTCATTTCCATCAGAAATGCATAGGAGGGTGGGATTACCGAGAATTGATGCAAAACTATTAATTTAACATAATTAAATCTTTATTATAGGTTAAAAAAAATACAAATAATCAGTTTAAAAGAACTTCACATCAGTTATGTTAACATGTTAAGTTGATGAAAACAGTAACTTTGCGAAACATCCTAAAAAACAAAGGAAAGACGTCAAAAGCACGATATCCCAAATTATAACTCAATATAGTAATACCCAGATAATAAACTAACTTTTATTGACGATATTCACATATTCACATGTCATTATCAAGAGGAATCAAAATTGCCTAAAGTCACTTTCAATGATCCAGAGACTGGAAAGCCTTTGATGACATTTGAAGCTGATACCCCAAATGGAATAAAGAAACTAATAGAACAAATCGAAAACTCTAATTTTAAGGATATTCTAGACAAATATCGTAATAAACCTACAGAGGTACACGTGAAGACGCAAGAAAGTGCTATACAATTCTCTAATCTCACAGTAGTCGATAAAATGAAAATAATTTTAAATAAATTGGTAATTGGCTGGCACACATCTACTGAGATCAAAGAAGAATACGAGTTAGTATTTAATGAAGAAATCAAGCAGCAAACTATTTCAACAAACCTTTTAAGACTGTCAAAGCATGAAATTCTTGAAAGAAGACGCGTTGGAAAAATGTATGAATATAGAGTTGATAAGGAGAGATTAAGAGAGTCTTTTTCCGACGAAATCCTACTTTTATCAGAACCCTGAACCTCTGGTTTTTGTCGTTCCTCTTACCGATAAAATTCTAGATTTAAAGATGATAGATTTTAATATTTTTTGTCGTTTTATTAACATCAACTATATTTTTATCGAGAATAAGGAAATCTTAAGTTAACTCTCCCCTTAAGTTCTTATCGAATATTTATGACGATATAAAAAGATTTTATGAGCAATGATATATATTAGAACATATGTTCTAAGATAACTAGATACTATACTATACAACGCTTGCAGTAGAAACAAACGGGACTCTTTTTTCCTTGGAACACATGTTCTAACGTCTTCTACATCGCTCTATAGGTCCTTTCTTAAACTGACAAAAATATAAATCATAAAAAAACTTGTTAATCGCTATTTTATCCATAAATAAATTATTTAAATTCCTTAAATACAAAATTATTTGTTTGTATCGGTGTAAAATATTTATTTATCGAGTTACCACATTTCCTGAACGTAAAAACACTTTAAGATTGTCTACTGGATTTATTCAAAATAATCGGGTTCTTGATCATCTTTTTTATATTAATAACATCCTTAAGACCATTGTTTTAAGAAATATGTGCTTGCATCAGAAAAGCATCCACATACTTAATATACGTGGACTTTGAAATCTCTCATTGATCAGGTTAACTATTAACTTAGGAGGTCGTGAATGGTGACACAGATTCCAGTAAATGAACACGATAAAAAACATGATATGCGCCAAGACTTAAAACACTCGTCGAGTTCAGATTTCGAATATTTGGGTGGAGGAATAGTAAGCCCATCAATTTCTCTTGAAGAATATCTATTGAAAATATTGCAAGATGGCCCGATGACTCGGGGTGAACTTTCAGCTGCTACAGGTATTCCAAGAACCACTCTCTATGATACTTTAGTAAAACTAATCATGCAAGACAGAGTGGAAAAGTTTTCATCTAGTAAACGTAAACGAGGTCGGCCAAACGTTTATTATCGTTTAGTGTCTTCATGAACTATTGGATCGTTCGTCATAGTTTCTATATTGGTATCATAAAGGGGCACTTCTTGAGCGATTTTAAACGCTTTTGCAACGATAACATCTGAATAACTCTGAAAATATGCTTTCAGTCTATCAAGATCCTCTTCTGGCACAAGAATGGCACTTTCACCTACTCTATAATAATTGCTAAGATCGTCTAATAATCCATATTTTCGTTGACGCTTTCTGCCGCTTTTGGTATCCCACTCATAATAATATCCATACAATCCTTTTGTAAACTGGATTCTTCGGGGATTCTTCTGCATGCCCTTTCGCATGTCATAGATCATCAGAACAGAAAAGATTAGCACCCCCTATTATGAAAACCATTGTAGAGAAATAATATTGGACTAAGTTATGATTAAAGATTTTCGTAAATTGAAGTATTATCGAGATATCTAATTACATGGGATCAATATATATAAGAAATACCGATAGTTCTTATAGAGATTAGTTAGCCTGAATTTTCAAATAAAGGGGGCATAAATGATGGACCGACAGTCCACAGTTGACGCAATGATTGATAAGCATATGGAAGCTGCGCCCCAGATCTTTAAGAATAGGGACGCTCTTAGTATTCATTATGTACCAGATGAACTTCCACATCGCGAAAAACACCTAGAAAAAATGGTGTCTATCCTTGTAACCGCGCTAAAAGGAGGCATGCCTTCTAATGTCTTCATATATGGAAAGACCGGGACTGGAAAGACTGCGGCTGCCAAATTAGTCTTAAGATCGCTAGTATCCAAAGGAAGAGAAAAAAGTATTCCTCTTATCAACGCATATATTAATTGTAATCAGATCAACACAAATTATCGAGTATTAGCTCGTCTCTGTGAGGAGATTGGAATCAACGTTCCCTTCACAGGACTCCCAACCGATGAAGTCTATTCAAGATTTAGAGAAGGATTAGATACAACTGAACAACTATTGATTCTTATTTTGGATGAAGTAGACAAACTTGTCAATAGGAGTGGAAATGACGTCTTATATGACCTTACTCGAATGAAGGTAGATTTGAAGAGGGCTGGAGTAAGTTTAATTGGGATTACAAATGATCTTAAATTTAAGGAACAATTAGATCCTAGGGTATTAAGCAGTTTAAGTGAAGAAGAACTTTTTTTTGCTCCTTATAAAGCCATCGAATTACAAAGAATTCTGAGTGTGCGAGCAAAGAGGGCATTTCATCCAGGTGTGTTAGATTATGGTGTCATTAATCTATGTTCAGCAATTGCGGCAAGGGAACATGGAGATGCTAGGCGCGCGCTTGATTTATTGAGGGTTAGTGGAGAGTTTGCTGAACGTCAAAAACTTAACAAGGTAACTGAAGAATTAGTAAAACAAGCAAGAAAGCGTATTGAGCAGGCCACTGTTGAAAAATTTCTAAAAACACTTCCAATTCAGTCTAAGACGGTTTTACATTGCATTTATTTGTTAGAGGTTAATGGACAGAAAGAGATTTTTAGTGGTGACGTATATGATGTATATGCCGAAATTTGTGGGATTGTAGGCCTAGATAGATTGACACAACGACGAATTAGCGATTTTATTAATGAACTCATTATGCATGGAATTATCGCCGCACAGGAAATAAGCCGTGGACGATATGGGCGCACTAGAAGAATACAATTAAGTGTCAACCCAGATCAGATAAAAAGCATACTTGTAGATGAGGATAAAACTGGTAGATTTAAACAATTAATTGACTTCGTACCTACTTTACTTCGCCCATAGTTTAGTTAAAATTTATTTCAGTTACTTGTTTTGTCTGTAAATTTATTATAGGGACTCTACCAGGAGTTGGATTGATATTTAATTTCTTTTGATAATTCGTTTGTGCTTGGAAAGCACCTGAATTAACGACTGTGACACCTCGATACATAGTGACTCCGTTCGTATGTGTATGTCCTGCATGAAAAATGTCTGGTACGTCTTCGATGACTAAAAAGTCATTAGATTCATGTGCTAGTGTAGTTTTTCCACCCCAGCGCGGAGCTAAATGTCGTGCTTTCAATAATTCTACCATTGCCGAATCAGGAGTTTCAGTTGCAACGGTTGGAATGATTTCAACTACATCATCAAGAGATCTGCCATGATCAAGTAGGACATTTACATTATGAATAGAAACGTATGTTGGACTTCCAAGAACGCGTACATTTGGCATTTCGTATAATTCTTCTGCAAATTCTTTAAGAATTGGTGGCTGTGGCAAGGCTTGTCGTGTTGCATCGTGATTTCCAGGTATAATGATTATTTCAATATGCTGTGGCACTTTTTTTAGGAGAGTGCATACCTCGTCATATTGCTTATAGATATCTTTGATTAATAGTTCTTTTTCTTGGTTTGGAAAGATCCCAATGCCTTCAACAAGATCCCCGGCAATAAGCAAATATTTTACACTTCTGCCAAATCTTCTCTCCTTTTCGCCTCCTACTTCTCCCTTCAACCACGATATAAATTGCGTAAAGACTGAATCTAAGAATTTTACAGATCCGACATGTAAGTCAGATATCAGCGCAGCACATATAGGAATCGGTGCTCCTTTCCACTTATGAGTTGTGGGAATCTCCGGAAGGAGAATATCCTTTACCAGGAATATCTTATTACGCATAGATCCATGAATGCAGATCACTTGATCATCTAGTAATCGTTCTGTTTTTCGTACCAAGTGTTCATCTTTTGTAGAAACGATTACTTGAATTGTTCCCGTAGGGTCATCAATTTCTAATGAGTATCCTCCTGTTTTAGTATTACGTTTTGAAACTAGCATACCTATAATTTGGAAATCTTCCCATTCGTCAGAACTATGTAATTTCGCTATTGGAACAGAATTTTGTGTATCACTTCTTTCAAGAAGGAGTTTTTTAAGTTTAACATATCTTGAAAGAAAAAGATTTGCTAAATGTTCAATTGGATTTTTTAAAGCAGTTTTTATTATGTTGGGCGTCTTTATTATCTCAATTTCCGCTTCAACTTCCTTTGCATCTATTAAATTCATTTCTGGATCAGATTGTAAAATTGAACCCCTTTTAATCACTGGTGTCGCGATTTCGAAGTCTTTATTGAACATTTCTGTTCCTATCGAACGCATCTTCCCTTTAGTCGGTGGCTCTATGGAGTTTAAAAACTCCTTAGTGATTACTAATGGACTCTTAGGTAATTCATTAGCTTTTTCAATGATTGTTTTAATCATATTTTCCGGATTCTCTTTTGACATTAGAAGTTCAAGAACATCGGAACCAATTTGATATCCCGAAAGAACAAACTCTTTCAAAAATTTCGTAGCTTTCGCTTTAATATGATTAGTCATACTAACAAGTTGCTCCTGATTTCTTGATATTCTATAGTTTACTTAGAGTTATATTCTTTTCTTTATTTAAAAGAAACCTCGACAAAATCCATCCTACGAACCTATTTTACTCCGAAACTAAGTCCGCTATGTCAAGAGCAATTTCGCAATTTCGCTCTTCGATTTCAAGTATATCTTTTAGATCTAGAAATAGATCAATTGGCTGTGTAGGTGTTTGTTTTACCAGAATAGTTTCTACTTTTTCATAGTGTGCTAAAAACTGTTTTCGCATTGCAAGAATTTCATCTGCCAGGATTGGGTCTTTGCTTAAAACAGCTTTAAACGCTTGTTGGTGCATCTTGACAACAAACTCATTCAATGATTTAAATGGTTCGAAGATTTGTTTATACTCGCCACGATCATACATTTCTAGTAAGAAAACCTTTTCAGCAATTTCAACAGCACGATCTGCAAGACTTTCTAGACTTTTTGCTAGTACACGATAGTCTAGACATTCAACTGGGCTTACATTCATTCTTTCAGCCAAAGATGGCTCTTGAATTACTGCTCTAAGTTGTCTAACTGCTAGAAAATAAAAGCGATCAACTTCATCATCACGATCAATCACATTTTGAGCAAGTTTAATATCATTGTCAAGAAATGCGACAAATGAATCCTTGTGCATTTTGTTTGCGAGTAAATAAATTCTCCTAAATGTTTGATCGATTTGAACGCCTGAAGGAGCAATTAATGCTTGCAGTACAATTTCAGAGGCAGATTCTTCTACAATCTCCACGCCAACCAATCGTCTTACAATTTTTTTAACATTTTCTCGTTCTTCAGGGGTAAGTCGTTTCTTGGAAGTTACTTTGATTTTGTCAAAACCTAATAAATAGGAACTTAGAATTCTTCGTCTTATATTTTGTTCAAGCGGGATTGTAGATTCGGTTAATTCATTAATGCTTTCAATTTGTGGTGCTAAAATTAATGAGCCATTTGATCGTTCAATGACATGTACTACGTCACCACGTTTTAAATGCCGTTTCATAACCCATTTTTTTGGTAATGAAATAAGGAACGTTCCATCAGCACCACCAGTTTGCTGTAATTTTCTTAGTTCCATAGAGGTTCACCAACATTCCATACTCTAAAATATTAGACAATTTGTGAGGATATATATACTTTATACTTTTCAAGTGGTAATACAAAGAATACCAACTTTATTAAAAAATCAATTTTTCTGTAAATTGATGCAACTTAGACTATTCAAAAAAGATGGTTTGATGAGATTAGACTAGCAACGACAAAAAATCTTAGAACAATTCTATATTATCTTCATTCCTTGCATTAAATGGGCCATCAATATAATCGCTATAAGATCAGCTGTTGTACCCGGGTTATACCTGTTCTCAGAGTCTCGTAAACTTCTGTCGAAGTGATTGAGCGCATCGGTCCCTTTTTGTGTCAGAAGCCCTCCCATTTCAAGTACTTCCTTTGCTTTTTTGGATACTAGCACGGCTGCATCATCGCCTAATTTCCTTTGAATTAGTGTATCTGGTTTGCTTGAAAGTAGAAACAGAAATGTATGAACCGTTGTTATATTCACATCCTTTGTAGACTCATACGTTTGCCTAAAAAACGGATATCCTTTCCCCAAAGAAATTTCGAGTGCGGTAACAAATTCTTTGGAAATTGTATCCCATTCTTGAGAGATTTCCATTGTTCTAAAAAGTGTGATTTCCCTTTCCTTTAATATATTCCATGTATTCTCATCAGTAACGTCTGCTGCATCATCAACTTTCCCCATACCTCCAGGAGATACAGTTGCTATTGCTTGGTAGAGATCAAGAGCATCTTGAGGAGTTGTCGCCCGAACAATATCATTAAATTGATTTCTTAATAACTCAATTTCGCATTCTCTTTTATCAATTAACGTTCCTGCAGCAGTTGCTAATGGAATCATCAGTATTAGCATGCCAAGGTTTGTGTTCGGCTCATTCCACTGCTTTACGTCACGAATGCCCTGAAGAATCCATCTGCCTATGCCTACATCTGAAGTTTGAATCTCTCCTTTTTGTAATTTTACACCTTGAGACGCTGCTCTTGAAATTGCTGGACCTATAGCAACAGCACCAGCCAAATAATGTTCAAATCGAGTATCTGTAAAATCTGCAGTCCTATGTACATTCCCAGGCTTCGGCCAACCGCTAACTTCTAGTGCTGCGGCAAGTTGGGCGCAACATTGTATTTTATTGACCCATGTCTCCCTTTGCATTTTCTTTTATTCCTCTTAACTTGAGTTATTGCCTTTCATCCCAGAATGCCCTCGTACGTGCGAAGTCTTTCTCTGCGTTCCATAATGCTTTATAAAATTCATGTTCCGAATTATATTTTTTTGCAAGAATGCGAGATGCTGTTTGAGGACCAATTCCTCTACTAGCAAGTGCAATAATCGCTTTTTTGCCATATGCCTCGACAAGTACTGAACTCTTGCCTCCTCGCTCAATTTCTTTCTTGTCCGCGCTCGTCAATTTCATTTGCGCTTTTTGATGTTTTAATGCTGTCTTCAATGCTGTGTTTCTGGAAAAAACGACCGCTATAAAGACACTTTTGCATTTTGGGCATTTTAGCCTCTCATCAGGCAAAAATTTAACCTGTCTAACACTTTCCCATTGGCCACAGTGCATACAGACGAGTTTAATGCGCTTTTCGTTTATCTTGTTTTTTACTGCCTCTATCAATACTGCTTCAGGTCGTGCTGACTTAACATAACTACCTGCCTTTGCATTTCTAAGAGCTAGAAGAGAAAATGGAGATCCAAAGTCAATAGAACCTTTTTGAACGATATCAATAGTCGTGAGATCATTAGAAATTTGGGATAGAACCTTTTTTGTGTTCGGAATATCAAGTTTTTCTAACTTTATTTCCCTTAATGTCTCTATAACTGCCGTAGTATCTCTATATGCTTGGACTATTCTTTCAATAAGAGTTGAGTGGAATTCAGCTCCTTTTTCAATTATTCCAAAACGCTGTGCAACTTGGCTAAATCTCCACAAAAACAGAGATGATCGACTTAGAGAGAGATCCAAGATATGGTCCACATGTTCCGGGTTTTTGAGTAACTCTGGAATTAGTTTGGGATTTATTCGAGTTGGCAGTTGTAGTTGAATTGTATATGGTGACGAACGCATCACAACATTAGCACCCATTTCGGTAGTAAGCAATGCAGAAAGTAGTTCCCCTATTGTCTCATTGATTTTACTTCCGAAACAACAATGAATAATAATATAGTCTCCAAAAGCTTCTATCACTATTCGCTTATGAGTTGGAATTGGTACATCACTTTTAATCTGTTGTATATTTGTATTCAAAATAATTTCTTTGGCGTTAGAAGAAAGTTGGTATTCATCCAAGATTGCGTCAGTGTCCCCTTTATTTTGATATGCTTGTTCTAATCTATGCCTTAATTCTCCCACTTCTTGTGAGACTTGGTAAGGAACTGGTATTAACTCACCTGTCCATCCAGGAATAGCACCAGTGGGGTCTGGTGCAGGTGTTACTTCAATTTTATTTTCATTAAGATTAAGAATTTTCCAAGGCCTGCCTCTTACAATGAAAACAGTGCCCAGTTTCGCTTTAGTTGCAACGAATTCATTATCAAGAGTGCCAATTGGTCGATTTGTGGTTATATCAATAACTTGCCAACGCTGGCCAACATCAGGAATTGTAGAGACTCTCTCATAATAAAATAACAAAGTTTTACGACTTCTCTTCAGAATCCCATTATTTTCCCAGATAAGTTTTAGTTGGAGCATTAGATCAATTGTTTTGTTTAATAGTTCCTTGTCAAGATTTGCATAAGGATATGCTCTTCTTATAATCTGTTCTATCTCAGTTATTGTTACTTCGCGTTTATCCATGACTATTCCGGCAATCTGATGCGCTAATACATCTAGTGCGTTTTCATGAATTAAAATGTCTTCAAGTTCGTTTTTCAGTGCTTTTGAGACTATTACCATGGACTCTGCAATGTCATCAAAGTCCATAGTAATGATCGTACCCCTTGAAACCTCACCGACCTTGTGTCCTGCCCTCCCTACTCGCTGAATTAGTTTTGATACCTGCCTTGGACTCATTAACTGAAGGACTTTGTCGACGCTGCCTACATCTATACCGAGTTCAAGAGATGATGTGCAAACAATTGCTTTTAGTTCTTGAGACTTGAACTCCTTTTCTGCTTGAATTCTTACGTCTTTCGCTAAAGAGCCATGATGAATGCCATAATTGAAATCAGGATCAAGTAATCTTAAGTGACTTGACAGCATTTCCGCATGATCACGAGTATTTGTGAAACAAAGTACAGAATTGTTGCTTTCTATATGATGCGCGATGCGATTTATTCGAGCAGCAACTTCTGGAGTGGTATATAGTCTTTTAGCAAGAGATCTATCTTCCGCTGTAGGTAATGGGTTTTCAATAGCAATTTCAATTTCTTTTTCCATATCGGTTTTAACTGTCTCAATTGATCTCCCTATTCCTGCCAAAAATCTTGACACAAGCTCTGGACTACCAATCGTAGCAGACAGTCCTATCCTTTGAAAATCTCTTTCAGTGCGTTCTCTTAATCGTTCAAGACCTACAGCCAATTGTGTAGCGCGTTTGCTTTCAACTAATTCGTGAATTTCATCTATTATTACAACCTGAACATGTCTCAGATGCATTCCCATTCTTTTTGCGGGTAAAATTGATTGAAGAGTCTCAGGGGTAGTTATTAGCACGTTCGGTGGATTTAATGCTTGTCTTCTTCTAACGCTAGGAGACGTATCTCCATGTCTTATCTGAATAGAAAATCCTAGATCTTCCCCCATTTCAATAATCCGTCGAAAAATATCACGATTAAGAGCTTTTAGCGGAGTGCAAAACAGGACTTTTATTCCATTAAATTGCTTATTCAAAACTTTTTCTCGTAAAAGCATGTTAAAAATAGGAAAAATAGCAGCTTCTGTTTTACCTGTTCCGGTAGGTGCGATTATTAATAGGTTTTTTCCCTTCAGAACTTTTGGTATAGCTTCATTTTGTATTGGGGTCGGCTGTACAAAGTTATACTTCTGTATAGTTTTTTGTATTTCTTTGTGAAGCAGATTAAAACTATTTTGCGACTTAACCGAATCTTGCAAATTCTACACACCAAAGTTTCAGACTCGACATGATTTACCTAGTTTTTGAGCGTGAATTGTTAAGAAATGTAACGCCAAAAAATAGATAAATGCCACTAACCGTGCATAAAGTTGGAAAAACGCATAAAGAATTTAATAATGGATTATTTTTAAATAAATTCATTTTTCCGCAGCTTCATCCTCTGAAAGTACTTGATACGCAAGAATAAGGATGATTGCTATAAATCCAAACGAAAATACTAAAGTTCGGACAATAAAGGGGTCTACGCTCAAAGGTTTTCCTCCACAAGAAAAACTGGTACATACAACGATATGTAATGGATTTAAAAAGTTGTCTCATCATGTTAGATTTCTGTTTCCCTATCAAATTTTGATAAATATCTTTGAAACTTACTTTCCATTCTATTTTCTATCTTCTAATGTGAGTTACCTCGTGTTAAAGCTTTGAGGCTTCCTGCTTCAACAACGGACTCGATCCCCTGGCGGGTTACGGAGGTCGTATCTCCACAGGCTTAACATCCCTACGCCCCGTAGGTACTGCTAACGATCGTGATGCAATCAGGGTATGCACCATGTCTGCAAGTGTGCGTATGACCCCTCCAATTGTTGTTGATACCTTCCTCATACCACCTATATGACGTTATGGAGCCCCCTCGATGCACGTGATGAAAGTGAACATCCACTACCGCAATTCATCACCACGCTGAAACTGTGGTGCTTTCTTGCTTAGTTAATTGTAATTTCCATAAAATCATGTGCAATTATCGTATTTGGAAAAATCTTTGTGGCTTGCTCGTAAAGAATCGAAGTATCTTTGTATCGTGTACTGATATGTGTTAAGATTAACTGCTTGACCTTTGCATCTTTTGCTATCTTAGCGGCTTCCCCTGCTGTAGCATGTCCTGTCTGGATAGCCTTTTCCAAAAGAGAATCATCAAAAGTTGCCTCGTGAATCAAAACATCACTATTTTGGCTTAATAAGACAACAGATTTTGTTGGGCGTGTATCAACTGAATAGGTAATTTTTCTTCCAGGTCTCGAAGGTCCAACAACGTTGGATGAATTAATAGTTCTCCCATCTTGTAATTTAATACTCTCTCCTGCCTTTAATGTTGCCCATAGTTGTCCTTCAGGAATTCCAAGTTCCCTTGCTTTTTCTGGAAAAAATTTTCCAGGAGATGGTTTCTCAACTATAGAAAACGCAAAAGTATCAATTCCATGATCTACTAAAGTAGACTCAACTATATACTCTTTCTCTTCAACTACAAGCCCTTCTCCTATCTCACTTATGATAAGTTCAAATTCTGTATCTAGCACACCTGCTATAGAATTAACAGCAGCCAGATATCGTTTTATGCCAGGAGGTCCATAAAGATGTAAAGGTTTTGTTCTTTGATACATTCTGAGAGTAAGAATCAACCCTGGTAGGCCGAATATATGATCTCCATGAAGATGACTGATGAAAACTTTTGAGATTTTCATTATGTTGAGTTGAGCATTAATTAGTTGGTACTGCATTCCCTCTCCGGCGTCAAATATGAGGATTTCGCCTGAATTTTTCCTTAAAATGGCAAGGCTTGATAATTTTCTTGTTTTCGAGGGGACAGCGGCACCAGTGCCTAAGAAGACAATTTTCATTTTAGTTGCTCCGATCTAATTCTGAAAAACGCCAATTATTCGTGTTAGGCTTTTATGAACTCGCATCTTATGGAGTTCTACAGTTTTAAATCCAATCTCATTTGCTATCGTTTGAAGATTTATATGGGTAGGGGCACAGATACAAATATACCTCTTTTTTTGCAGAACATTCGTTGCAGATCCAAGAAAAGATTGAATTAATTTGTTTAACTCTATCCCTTTTGTAGTAGATGATCTTCCGTAAGGAGGATCCGTAGCAATTGCATAAATATCATCCTTAAATGGAAGTTGACGCGCATCTGCACAAATTAAGTTTCCAGATAGATTAAACTGCTTTAAATTAACGAATGCGCCTTGAACCATTTTTTCTTGGATATCACTTCCAATTATGTTAGCACCAATCAAACGGGCTTCAATAAGTATTGATGCACTGCCAGAAAAAGGATCTAAAAACAGTTCATTCTCTTTTATGCGAGAAAGATTAACCAACACTCTTGCTAATCTTGGTTCTAATGTACCTGGATGAAAGAACGCCCTTTTATGCCCCCTTCGTTTATCAAATCTATTGGAATAAGTCTCTGATTTCCAAAGGTTTAATCCGAAGAAAAACCTATTTTCTGTAAATATTCCATAAAATATTATATCGGGGCTTTCAAGGTTAACCTTCATCACTTTGTCTACCTGTTCTAAGTGATTAAAAATTACTGTCCCAAGTTGTCGCTCTAGTTCTACTTTATCAATATGCGCTCCATAGTTCTTTATACGTTTTATACGCACAGCAAAACTCTTGCCAAATATGAGAGAATTGTCGATTGTCATTTCTTTTGCGTTCTCAATTATTTCCTCAACAGTATCACCTGATTCGAAAAAATGTGCACAACAACGGTGCACAAGTGCACTTCGTTGAGCTATCACTTGGACACTGTCCATTGAAGTAGTAATTTTCGTGAGTTGATCAAATTTTGTGAAGTTTGAATATCGTCTTTCGGTAGCCTGTAGAATAGATATGACTTCTGAAAATGCTAATTTTGGATATTCTCCGTTTAATACAAAAAATAAATCTCTTGAGGTCATTTGAGACCATTTCTTTTTTAATTGTTTCAAATCTCGCATCCTAATTTTCAGAGACAGTTAATGCTTCAGAATACTCTAAATAGAATAACTATGTAAGGGCATCTGCAATGAGTGATGCAACTGAAATTTTACTTACTTCATTTAGAATGGTGTCTGTTCCTATAATTTCTTCAACTTGTGCTTGCATGATACGCGTTCGTGCATTTTGGATAAGTAAAGCATGTGTTGCCCCTACAAAAACCCTTCGCGCTCCTTGTGACTTTAGCATTTTCGTAGCATTTACAATTGTACCACCTGTTGAAATAATATCATCTACTATAACCGTATCACGCCCTTTAACATTAAGTTTTACTTCTTCTGTTTCAATTTCTCCAGTAATAAGATCTCTTTTTTTGAAGCAGCTACTAACATCTGCACGAAGCGTTTCTGCAACTTCTTTTGCCAAAAATTCTGCTCCTTGATCAGGAGATACAACATATGGGTCTTTCAAATCATACTTTTTTAGATACGTTCCAATAGCATTCATAGCGCTTAGATTGATTATTGGCATTTTGAACTCACTCAATACTGCCTCTTCGTGAATGTTAATCGTATAAAGTTCGTCCACACCAATATTTTCAATCAAACGGATAATTGTCTTTATACTTATTGCCTCTCCAGGTCTGAACCTTTTATCTTGTCGTGCATAAGCAAGATAAGGAACGATCGCAGTTATTTTAGATGCATCTAATTCCTTTACTGTATCTAGAAGCAAAAAAAGTTCAATAAGATGCGGATCAGTAGGAAATGTCGATTGTACAACCGCTACATGCTCATCCTGAATATCTCCATCGATTCTTATGTATGCTTCCCCATCTGGAAACCGCTTAAAGTCCAAAGGCACTACTTTTGCTTTTAGCAACTTTCCAATTTTAAATCCTAAAATCTGTGACGCAGGACCAGGTATTATAATCATATTGAACCCTCATTAGTTGATCATTTTGTTATTGATGAATTTTAACTCTCTCCAAAAAGAATTCCGTCTAAAATCGTTGTCATTCTATCTTTATTCTTTCTGATTTTTTAATTAGATTTATCACATAACAACTAGGTTTAAAACAAAACTCTGAAGCTAAAGGGAGTATAAATCAAATGGACTATTGTAGCTTATAAAAGGGCAGTAACACGCCCTTCATTTCTTTAAGGGATTAGTATTTCTCTTTAGTGATAGGTTTCTGTCAACTTTTTTTTCGGGCGATAATGACTACTCCAATGATTAAACCAATTACAGGCAAAATATAAACTCCTAAAAATATTGCTGATGGATTTTCAATTGACCCCTGAGGAGGAATCCATAATTTCGTTTCAATGCTAATTTCAACTGTATTTGAACGCACAGTAAAACTTTCTCCGGTTAATTCGAAATTGATTTCAGCAGCTTCTAGAGTATGATTGCCTGAACGCCGTGCTTCAAGGATGTAAGTGTGGTTAATGCTTTCAAATGCATCAATACTAGACCAAAAATCAATTAAGGAGCCCGAAACTACAAGAAATGCGTCTGGAACGGTATCAATTAACTCAACGTTTTGTATTGGTAATGAGTTTTCATTGTTTATAGTGACCGTTACATTTAATCTGTCGCCTGTACCTATGAGTTCTTCACTAACAGTTTTCTCAACATTAACTCCATTATTTTGTTGATATTGGAGTGCGGTGGTTGTATTTACAGAAAGAATTGCCCCACATAGCAACACAACAGTCAACAGTGCTAACTTTTTAGGATTAATAATTTTTCTCACCATTTGTGAAATTCATTGTTTATTTTTATCCTCACGACTTAAATGGTGGTACTATATTGGAAGGGACTGAAAATCTATCCCTATTTAACTTTATCGGCGAGGGGACCTCGTTTTCTAAAACAACTAAATTATGAATTTATCATACATTTTTTGTTATGGACTGATGGACATGATTGTAAATAGATTAGCAAGTTAGGAAAAAGTAGCGAGGTTTTTATATCTACTTGTTCTTTGCAAGTGAAGAATTTGAAACTGAATACCTTCCCAAAGTATTGTTAAAAAACCTAAATAAAATTAAGAAGGAAAGAACATGATAGAAAAGTTTCTTAGAAACAAAAAAGGCTCGCCTTTGATTGAAGAGGTTATGCTAATTGGGATGGCAATTCTTATGTTTGCATTGGTAATTAGTTTGATATTTGACATCTTTAATTGGACTGGAGCATCAACATCGGAACTATACCAAGAATTGGCCAATCTTTGGAGCGAATTTCGTTGATGAAATAAATCAAGTATTTAAACATTTTAGAACCTTAGATCATTTATTGTGATATATTGAGATCAATTTGCTATCAATAAGGTTTTTTCTCCTCCATAGAACACTAGGAGAACCATTGTACTTTTTATAATATTTTTCAACACTTAGATACATGTTGAAGATAAAAGATATTTATTTAATTAATGTTATTTACGCACATGGGGCGACCCGATTGAACCAGAAGAAAAAAAGTAGGGGCTAATAAGGAATGATCCACACGGAAAAATTCAGAATCTATCCCAAAACGCTACAGGAACGTAAACTCCATGAAATTTTCACTATCTATAATCGAGTGAAACGCATCGGCTATAATCTGTTGTTTCGTGGCGAGGACTACACTTGAACTCGGTGACGAACGCACAGCCCGATAACCTTAAGGCTGGTCTTCCTATTGGAAAGATTGAAGATTATTATAAAGTATGGAATAGTATTTATAATCCCGAAATTTTATAAATAATTATAAGGTTTAGCACATGGAGGATTATACGTGGCTCAGGTGTACATAGATGCATTAACGAAATGGAAGGCTATGATAAAATTACTAGAAGGAGAGAGTGATGCTTCCCGAGATAGGGGACTCATAGCCGCAATATTAGTTATGACGGCAGAATTCATAAAATATAGAAAAGGTAGTAACGAGTAGGAAATGAATATATTCTTAAGGAAGGACGCAACTAACCGCCTTTCCATTTTCTGTCAAAGACCCCTATGAATCTTGTTAGTAGAACTCTTCTCCTAATTGAAATAATATACTTGGAACAATTCTTATTTCAATTAAATAGGAATAACGTTCTAACTAACTAGAATTAATTTTTTTGAATCCACTTAAGGTATTTCTCGATATAGTTCTCTTCGATATTCGTTAGCAACAGTTCTTTTTTAATAATATCTAATGGCTTATTTTCATCTTTTAATGACTTATAGAGTTTTGTGATAGTTTCTCTACGTTCCCAAGGAAAAATTATCCACTTATCTGTTTCAAGGATCCAGTAATCTGGGTTGCATTTACTCCAAGGTTTCCTATAGAGGGATGCTACACGTACGTCTGATGCACCAGATTCTTTTATATGGTCAATGGCTACCAATAGGCTCTCACCAGTATCGGCTACGTCATCACATAATAGTACCTTTTTATTTTCAACTGATACAGAGATGGGTTGAACAATTCTTGGTTTTTCTTTAGTTTGATTAATATCAGCATAGAATTCAATCTTCATATTCGCCGTTAGATTATTTTCTGAAAAATCGGAAAGTAATCGTGCAAGAACCCAACCTCCTCTTGCCACCCCTACAATAATATCAGGAAAGAACTCATCTTGTAATAATTTGTCATATAATTCGATAGTTATATCATATATTTCGTCCCATGAAGGTGTAACGAACTCCACCAACTGCATTCCTCCAGAATTCCTAATGTATCTTCTGATGTAACTCTTTTAATTCGGGCATACTAAGTGTTTTCAAATTAATAGTGTGGTCTCAAATGAATTCTAAAAATGTCTTGATCAAGTCTCTAGAGGTTAACTATTTACATTTTAAATTTGTTGGAGTGACTGGTTTTCGAAATATAAAGCCTTTCAATATAGACAAATTATTAGGAAAGATAACAAGGCTGAGGAATGAAAAAAATGTCACAATCCAACTTTTTGATAGTGATTTGATTGCCACATGGGAACATCTATTTTTTGCAGCTCTCCACGGAGTCCAAGCATTCTTGTATTCTCGTAATATCTCAAAATCGTTAGCAATTGAATCTCTAATATATGCATCCGGACAAAGACAGATAAAACTTGCAGTAAAAGTTCTAGGACTTAAGCCAAAAACTAAGAATTGTGCTTTATTACTAATAGGAACGTCGCCAGATGAAATAGAATCTGTTGCAGAGGAGGTTTTTAGAGATTTAGGTGGTAGATTAGACTTGAGTGTTTTGGACATTGATGAATTAAAGTTCAATAGAATAAAGACGACATTCGATATATCAGATATCGAAATTGAAACACTCATTTCAAACAATACATGGGAAGATCAAAAGAATGCTTTAGTAAAACTTATACTCGAACGACTTGCATTCCTTCATTTCTAATTTACAAATCCAAACAGTCCCCATTTAGGGGAAGTAAGATTACGGAAAAAAAGAAAAAAAGGTCAAAGAAACTTCAAATTTAGTTATTTTCCAATGATTATTTCCATTGCACTTACGTTCGTTGCGCCTTCAGGTGTTTTTATTTGTTCTGTGCTAATCCTTATCTCTTTGACGCCCACTTCTGGCATGAAACGTTTTCTTAAGATTTCAGCTACATCAACAGCTCTGCTAATTGCACGTCCTCTAGCCTTTATGGTAATATCGCATACGCGTCATACTCATTAGAGTTAAGACTCTGCGCCTTGGTTTAGCTGAGTAACACATGCAAGAACATAGTTCATCACTGGTTTATGACCTACGAACACAGTGTTTTCATCTGCCATACTTACACCTCTTGAATTGGTTTCTGTCATATCTGATACCTAAGCTCGAAAGGCTCTATAGATAAGAAATTCGGATGGTTATAGATATCCTTCATTTAAATGCTTTATCTATAGTCAAGGATTCCAGATTCTTATATTATCTTCGCTGATTGGACATTTCAGAAAAAAAAAACTTCTAATATCTCAGCTTTCAACTATTCAATAAAGTTATTGAATGAAGATTGTAGCTTTTGACTATTTCATTTATATCACTCTTCAAGAATGCTCACTTTTTTGAAGTTTTGTTGCACCAGCAATTGCTTGTCCGATAGATATACCTGCATCACCTGGAGGAATACGTTTATGTTGTATAAATTTAATATTGCCTTGAATGACGTTCTCTTTGATAGTTCTTACAATAAAATCGTTATAGGCAACTCCTCCGCTAACGCCAATTACATCAATTCCTTTCTCCTTTGCAATCTCAACTGCGATGTCAGATAAACCTTTGGCGATAACATATTGTGCAGTACTGGCTATGTTTTCTATTGATGTCCCTGTCTCTTTTAGTTTTACTAGATTTAAAAGGATTTTTGATGTATCTAAGAGGATTCGACCCTTCTTATATTGAATATAGTCTTCTATAGGTAGTTTTAATGGTGTCCCTTCCCGTGCAATGGCTTCTAATCTAATTGCAGGTTCCCCCTCATAAGTTCGAAATTGACAAATATTTAAAAGCGCAGAAACTGCGTCAAGAAAACGCCCTGTGCTAGTAGTCATAGGTGTATTGATATTTTTTCCCAACTGTTTCAACATCACATCTATTTCTCGATCTCCATGCTTAAATCCTTGATTGCAATAAGTTCTCAGAAGATTTCGAACTCCGTCTTTACCAATTTCACTATACAAAGAACTTCCTAGCATTCTACATGGATAGTACGTGGATATATCCCCTCCCGGCATTGGTTGCGGTTTTAGACTTCCAAGTCTTGTAAATGACTTTAGATCACCTTCAAGAATTTCTCCTCCCCAAGCTTGTTCATCAAAGGCTCCATAACCAAAGCCATCAATTGCAATAAGAATTATAGGCTCAGATATTTTCATATCTACCATAAGTGCCTTAAGATGGGCATCGTGATGCTGAACAGTAATTAATTCACAATTAAATTCAGATGATAGTTCTTTTGCATATCTAGTTGTTAGAAAATTAGGATGCAGATCACAACATACGACATCTATATTCTCTGGATTAAGCAGATTTAAAAAGTGATTAATCGTCTTTCTTAAAGCGTCTAGTGTTGCTAGATTGTCTACATCTCCTATATGCTGTGACATGAATGCTTTATCGGATTTAATAATTGTTGCTGTAACATCCGTTTCAGGTCCTACACCAATAGCGTTTATGCCCTGAAAGGGGAGAGAGATATATTCCGGGACATATCCTCTGCTTCTTCTAAGAAATGTTTCATTCTTTGCAACAATTTTTACAACAGAATCATCGTTTCTTTGAAAGATTTGTCTATTATGAAGTAAAAAGTAGTCAACAATATTCCCTAATTTACTAACGGCTTTTTCATTTTGAATGAACATCGGTTCGCTAGGCTGATTTGCACTGGTCATAACGAGGGCCAATTCATCTAAATGTTTGAAGAGTAAATAATGAATCCCTGAATAAGGTAGCATTACACCAATTGTATCAAGACCTGGAGCTATTTCTTCAGGTAAAACAGAAGGAGTTCTTTTCTTAAGCACTACTATTGGCCTCTGAAAAGATAAAAGCAATTTCTTTTCTAGAGGTGTTGGGATAGTAAATTTCTCAAGGGCATTCAGATTGGGACTCATTACGGCAAAAGGTTTATTTGATTTTTTTCTACGTGTTCTGAGTTTAATAACAGGTTCAGCTTCGCTTGTTTTAACTACAAGATGAATACCACCAATTCCTTTGATAGCTAGAACATATCCTTCAGAAATAAGACGCGCAGCAATTTCTATTGAATCTTTAACTTCTATCAAACTACCATTCTTTTCATATAAACTAACACGTGGTCCGCAGATTGGGCATGCCATTGTCTGTGCATTTAACCATCTCGTTGTAGGATCCGTGAATTCTTTAGCACAAGTTTTGCAAAGAGGAAACTCCTTCATTGAAGTTCGTTCTCTATCATAGGGTAAACTCTCAATGACACTAAATCTAGGGCCACAATTCGTACAACTAATCAAAGGATAATTATAGCGATGAGAGTTTCTGTCAAAAATATCCTTTCGACAGTCATTGCAGATCGCAATATCTGGTGGAAAGACGGCACCTTTTGGTGATCCTTTTTTCTTACTGCTTTTCCTTATCACAAATGAATCAAAATCACCATTAAAAGGCGCCCATTTTATTTTGAAACTTTCTATTCTCGAAAGTTCAGGTTTTTCTTTTGTTATTTCATCACAAAAAATATCAATTCTCTCTTTTTCTCCCTCAACAATGATTTCAACTCCTGCGTCACCTAGGTTTAAAACATATCCCTTTAAACTTAGTCTGTGTGCTAATCGATAAATAAATGGTCGAAACCCAATTCCCTGCACAACACCAGTAACATGTATTTCTGCTCTTGTCTTCAATGAATTCTCCTCAATCGCTGACTTTCTTCGATAATCTTGAAATTCATTATTATTCAGAGAAGTAAATGCCTTTATTGAACTATAACAAAACGGAATTCATAAAGAAATTGATTTTGACATGATTTCAACAAATAACAAAAATTTCTTTGAATTAAAAACAGATTAGAATGAAAGCAATTTAAATAATTATTTAATTTCAAGGGATTCCATCTTGAAGAAGAACGGAATATTGTTTATTTCTTCATTAAGATGCAATGATTCTTTCATCAGGCGAATAGAAATTTAAATTACATAAACTTGAAGTCTTAAAAGATTATGTTGTTTTAATAGAAAGACGAGAAACTTTTTCAGAGATGTCTCGCATCTCCTCTTTGATTTCTTCTATTCTGCCAGTTTCAATATATGGCTCAGTCATCCAGACAATCCACAAGTAAGTTGAAAGCACACTTATTGGAGGAAGAGGGGCACTTATATCATTACAGATCGTTTCCTTGACGAGAAGCTCATTTTCATACATCTGAACGATCTCTCGGGCATGGAAAGACAGCTCATCGATAAGTTTACTTACGTTAAAATGCTCCTCTGTATCAGTAATAAATTCTACAATTAGTTGACAGAATTCCACATACTCTTTGAATATTTCTCCATTTATTAGAAGATGTTTTACAGTACTATTATAGATCTTAATAAATTCTTCTCCAATTCTATTGCTTTTTTCTAACATTAACAATAAAGATGCCTCGAACTCACCTAATTCTTTTTCTAATTCTTTAAACTCTTTTACTATTGTTTTAAATCTAGGGAGGCTCTTTTTCAATTTGAACATCGCATCTTCCATGTTTTTTGCAAGTTTTTGTCCTACTTTTTCACCAATTTTTTCAAAATTCGTTAATTTACCAAGTGATCCCTTCTTTAGGTGCACTAATTTTGCCGCTATATTTTGTATCTGGCTGATTACTTTCCATGATTGTGATTGGATGTGGTTCCAATGCCTTATCGAATTTTCAAGTGTATTAAGAATTATTGTTGGAAAGCTGTTTATATCTTCCATTCTACCACTACAAAAGATATATGGATGTAATTCCTAAAAAAGATTTTGTTGAGTGTATAGCGTTATATGATATGGTAGTGTAACGTAATAAATCAAACCGTAAGGATCAGTGATTTTATACAATTCTTCAGGTCTTTAAAGAAACTCATTTTCAAAACCAATTCCATTGCAAGTTATCTCTACCTGATCATTTCTTCCATCTTTCACTGAAAAAGATGAACTTGTTAATTGTTTGCATACCTCTATAGCAGTCTTAGTATGCAATGTAAATTTATTGGTAATGATTTTGGATGATCCTTCAGCAAGTGCCATATAAATTATAAGTTGATCTGCGAGGAATGGGTCTACTGGACTGTTTGAATTAATCGTCTCTAATAATTTTCGTGCTGCTTCACGTCCCACAACTTCAGCAGGCTTTCCTTTCTCTCCGATTGCGTCTGAGCCGATAATTGCACCAGTATTTGTCTTTGCCCATATTGTAATACCACTTCCTGGAGAGAGACCTCCTTTTATTTGCTTTGTAGTTATTTCTATATTTTGAAAATCTGCCCCTTTCAAGTCTGAAATTGCGGCTTTCATTTGGCGTATTGCAACATGTTCTGGTAATTTTGCGCAGTAGGATATTCCATTAATGTTTTCTATTTTTCCAATAGTGTCTAGTCTGATTGATCTTAACTTCTTGACAGGATCTACTTTTACATCGATTATTCCTCCGCCTTTAGGATAAAACCCATGCGTTATTAATTCCATTTGCGTCAGAATACCCATTCTCTTTAGGAGAGGTAACAGAATATTCTGAACAGATGGTATCGGGGGCGACCATTTTACGGTTGTACCACCTATTAACTTAAGATTTACTTGTTCCGGTGTAAAAATTGCAGCTGGCATTAATACTTGCAATAATAAAGTAACACTTCCGGCTGTTTTTACATCTACTGTATAAAATCCTCCTTTTCGTGTTGTAGGCGAGAAAGAAATCTGCTTAGATCCTATTCTTAAGCCATCTACGGAGGCATTGGTCAAGTCTGCTAGCGCTTTGATTCCTGTCAAATGTTGTGCTTTCAAACCTGGTTTTAGTCTTTTGTTCCTGATATTGGAAATTTCAACAGGAGTACCAGTTATTCCTGAAAGGGCTGTAGCAATTCGTAAGATTTGTCCTCCACCTTCAAGCATTCCACCATCAATTTTTAGATAATCATAGTTCATAAATCCACCATATTTGTATTCAGTTCTAATATTTCTATCTGCACTTTTTTCGGTTATTGAATTTGAGAGGTAATTCAAAAAATGAGTGTTAATCTATCCTTTTCAAGTCCGAATTTCTATTTTACTTTCCATGTTTTCGAATGAATGTGTTGAAATAAACTGGCGAGTTGAACTTGGATGCAAATACTAATGATGCCTTTCTATTCAGACAAAAGTTATTAAAAATTGAATGAGAAGTCCGAATACGAATATAAATGATCCGAGTATCAAAAAGGGATGAATCCATGGGTAAATGCTGGTCATAAAGAGCCCAATGATTATACTGACCGTAAAAGAGCACACAGGTAAGACCATAACTGAGGGAGGGGTTATTGCCAGTAGAAGTTCATTAATTGCCAGGAGCCAAAAAAGAATCATCACAGGATATGTGTCATGAAGACCCAAATCAACGCAGGTCATATATAGTGGCACATAGGCAAGAAGCAAAATCACACCATGGAGTATTAGTCCTAAAATAGAGTTTAGATATCTCATTATAACCAATGCCAAAAATCTAATATTGTTCTTAAACCCAGCGAATTTACACAAAATTTCGTGTGAATTGAAGTTATGATCCTAAGTCAAGTTTACTCCAGCTAACTCCTTCTGAACCGAGTATACCTTCTTAACCGATTTATTGCTCAAATTTTTTAGTTAACCTCAATTGATCAATCATAATTGCAATTTCTCGTTTTTCGATCGCAAATTGTTCAGATCGCATTTATTAGGCAATAGTTTCACTGAGGTCTCTATAGCCCTTATTTGTTATTTAATGGACATATTTTCTTTTTAAAGTGAATATAAGCCCCAAAAATGAGCGATCCTTATATATTATTTTTGAAGACGGGCATTGAATTCGTAAAAGCAACAAATTTCACAGGAGGGTAGCTCATTGGATCCAGGTGGAGGTTGGCCTTGGTAAAATTCCCGACAGAATATTCATCTCTAACAAAAATCCTGTCTTTTATTGAATTTCCCTGAAATTCTTTTTTTGAATTATTTTATTCAAATCTCTCTTTTAAAAGACCTGATTATCACACTATTTTTTACACTATGAAACTTCACAAAGAGGAAAGTTTCCAATTCTATTAATCCTTATTTTTTGCGCATCTCCAAAACACTATACATCCTACGGATGTAAATAATAAGTACAAATTTACAAAAATAATTTCTTAGCCGTTGTTTCAAACATTACCACGTTATTCTTTTCTATCTCCAGATTAGACCACGCTATTTTTTCTAATCGTTTGTCTGCACAGTTTTTATCATTTTTTACGGTATTGAGCATGCGAGAAATCTGACGCCTTGTTAAAGAGACGTCTGTAGCGATTTCCAACGCTTTAGAGACACATTTTTCCCCATATTTGTCTTCTATTTGTGAGAATAAATCATACCCTCTTGCATATGGGTTGACAATTGGAGTCTCATATTTTAAACTAAAATAATCATGCGTTATATTGAGACTATTACTTTCAACCATCATTTCTTTGATATTCTTAATCTCAAGTTGCAGCTGCTGAATGAACTGCTGATCGTGTTCAGATATTTCAATTAGTTTTTCTAGGGTTTTTAATGTTATCCATACAGCAAATCCTTCATTAGGGATTGATATTGACATACATAACCATTGGACACCAAGAGCGTAACTATTAGATATCTCTTCCAACTCTTCCATTAATAGCTGTAAGCCTTTGCGATGATATTCTAATTCAAGTAATTTTTTTCCTAAAGTTGTATTTTGATAGAAAAAACCGTGCCCAAATTTTTCATGAATAATAATATTCAGAAGACTTGTAATAGACCGAGGATAGAGATATTTGCTTAGATCATAGAGGATATTTACATCACCCAAAGGATCTACAAAAGCCATTTGTTGTATAGGGGCTTGAGAGATGCGTTTCTTTTTTGAACTTCTCTTTTTGACTTTTTTGTTTTCTTCATGCATTTGGTATTCTGATAGAGTTTTATGATACGAATTGATATTATGATATATGATAGGGAATTCTCCTATGGTAACTCCTAGTTCATCCATGATATTCATAATTCGACTGATTTTTTCATCAATTTTCCTTACCAAATCAGTTTTTAAAACATCTTTTGGATATACCTGTATTGCATAAGGAGTGGAAAAAACCCGAAATTTTTCATTTTTTGTAGAAAGATAAATCAACTGTGGATGTTTTCTACTAAAAAGTGGTGTAAAGGCTTGAATGCTGAATTCGATAAGCAAAGACTGTCCAGGAGATAATAGACGATTAAGTTTTACTGCACCATTTTTTGCTAATCGTATTCCTGAGATTACTTTGACACCCTTTTTCGGGAACACTCCTTCTATCTTCTTTATATATATTGAAGTGTCGGAAGTAATTTGTATCGTGTAAGATATTTTTTCGTATACTTCAATTTGTGTTTTATCAAGAGACACAGCAAAATCTACACCAGTTGGCTCAACTTTACTGATTGTATCAAATACTGGAGTGTAAGGAACAAATGGTATGTCAATGGGCTTGAAGACGGTTTCGCGTACGTCTTCTATTTGAGGAAGTGTACTGAGTATGTCTCTTGTAAATCCATATCGTTCCATATCTTCTGCTTCTTTAAAATACTGAAGCGCTTCATTGAGCGCATTTGACATGTTGTTCTTAAACTTGGCTTTCTCTGAAGGATTATCAGTTTTTTGAAATAACAGCGAAAAATAAACATAACTTACCAACTCTTGGAATCCAGAAACCCCATTAGAGGTCTTTCTAAAGGTCTTTAGGTCTTTTATTGCATTAAGGAAGGATTGTTGGGCAAGAGTGAAATTAGTAATCAATTCTGTATTGTTAAGGTCTTTACCACGACGCATTATCTCTAATGCATACATCCAGCCTTGACAGAAGGCCTTTAGTCCTTTACAAAGTTTTCTTAATCGTACATCGGAAGTTAGTACCTGTGACGCATTTTCAAATTGATCGGATGCCCCAGCAAGATATGCTGCCGCATTTTTGAAATCACTTTCTCTAATTGCGACTTCAGATTTTTCTAGTCCATATAATCCATTAGCAAATAAATAATAGCCCGCAATGTGAACATTTCGATCTACAAAGTTTGTTAACAAAGCATTTGCCTCTTTAAGTAATTCAACGGCCTTTTCGCTTTGCCCAGTATTACGATAGATTAATGATTGAAGAATATTAGACTGTGCGATGCAAAAAGTCTTTATGGATTCAAAAAAGAGTTCTTGTAGATCATAGGCTCTTCTATCAATAAAATATTGAAATTGAGGCTCATAATCTTCGGCGTGATGTGTTGTTGCCTCATCAAATAAATTGGTAATATTGAACATAATATTGAGCGTTTCTTTATACTTTTCCTCAATAAAACGCATAGACGCCTCTTCAAATAGTGAATAAACATTATATAACAGACTTTCATATGTATAAAGGTCGTGTGCTTGTAAAAGAGAACTTGCTTTACGGTATAAGTCCATTGCCTGTGCATAGTTTCCTTTAAAATGTTCTTCTTTGGCCTTAACACCATGTAAACGCGCTTGTAGATATATCATTAAATCGTGGTAGTATGGATAATCCTTTCCCGCACTGAGTATCTTATCTATAAGATTAAGCGCTAGTCCATAATTTGTTATAGATAAATTAAAGTCCTGATAATCTTCCGCTATTATAGCAATTTTATACGCTTCAAACAGCGCGTCCTTGAATACATCAGTCTCTAATGCCGAACTGTAAGCTTTCTTAGCATAAAATACACATTTCTTGAGGTACATCTGATTACGTTCGACTTTAGATAACTCTAAATAAATTGAAGAAAGATCACGCCATGTATTATACACCTGGGGCGACCAAGTTGCAGAAATTCTTTCATCTTCCAGAAGTAAGTCTTCACTTTTTTTTAAATAATCTATTTTATCGTTTCGCGAAGTAGCAAATGACGCTTTCATTCTATATACTTCGTTAAGTATATGATGCATTTCAACTTTATCGTGAGCACTCTGCATCGCCCCAGAAACATATGCACTCTTCATTTTTTCTGCGGATTCTAATGCCTCATTTATATAATATGTGAATCTTTCTTCATTTACAGCTTCAAAATAGATAATAGTTGTGTAAGTATAGGTTTTGAGAGAATATTGATAAAAACGAAGATGTGGCAAATGAATAATGCTTTCATATTTACCTAATTTCTTGAAATCTTCCACGACTTCATCGAATATCTCCCTCTTTCTTTCACTTAAACCTGCTGCATAGATTATACGTAGTAAATTCAGTCGAATGTAATTCAATAAGGCCAAATATTCGAATTCGATTGAACCACAAGCATGAGCAATCTCAAACAGAATTTCGTAAGGGCTCATAAATCCGATAAAATCCTCTTCAGTAGTAGCTTTATCTCCGTATAATGTACGTTGTGGTAATTGCTCGACAAAGGCAAAAATATACGCTGATAAGATATGTGCGTCTCTATTATTTGCGTTCCTACTTAACTCAAGAGCTTTATGTGCTAATTTTCTAGCTTTCTCTAATATGTCATGCTTTTGCTTAATGCTTAATTCTTTTGATTTGTTAATAAGTTGCTGTACAAGACCGTAGGCACGCCAACACAATCCTAAGGAATAGTAACCTTTGTTTTCAATGTCTGGAACCGAGTTTCGGTTTTTTTTAATTACGTTAATAATTTTTCCACCTAATTCAAAGATGTCTTGAATAGCTGGTTCTTCATCTTTGTACTTCATTGTATGGAATTTTATGAAGCATTCAATGTGATAGGATCTTACGAGTTGTGTTATCTGGTTCTTTTCTCTCAAAACATGGCGCGCATTACACACCAATTCAAGTGCCCGATCATATTGTTGTAGACGTTCATCATTATTACTCTTTAATAAACAGTATTCAATAATAACTTCCGCCATGTTTAAATTAGTGACGGGATCGTTCATTTTTCGGTTTTTTTCTAATTGCGCTACGATTAGATCTATTTTTTCTTTTCTTTCTTTCAGAGTCTTAAGTTTAAAATAAGTTACCATTTCCATTTCAAAGTTCATCTAATTTCGCCCGAAAAGATCTATCATTAATCTATGTTGGAAGAGTAATCGATAATACACAATTTGACGTAAAGATAGCTATCTATAGGAATAGAAATGCTCAGTAATATAAATGTATAGATGAAATTAGTGGGTTTAAACGGGTATTTGATTTAAATTCTGTCAAAAAAATAATTTTTTTAATAAAAAAGGAAAATGGAGAAAAATACTCTCTTCTATTTTTATTAAATTATAAAAATGAGTCCATTTGAATTTTATTCGATTTTTAATTATAAACATACCTTCAAGAGAGGTTTATCATTTAGCAATAAAGTTGTCTTATGTTTCAATAAAGAAAAAAAATTTATATCTCAAATCCTTAAAATGCTCTATGCGCCTTGGCCTTAACCTCGATAAGAATCCATCATTGGAGTCAATGACGTTGAGGGAGTTACAAGGCGCACATTTTGCTCTTAACTAAGTTTAAACAATATAGATTATAGAAACTAAATTTACATATTATTTGAGAATTAATAGGGAACATTTGTAGAAAAAAGAGTATTTCAAGAAGGGTAAAACTAAAAATAAAAAAAGAGAAGTTATACTATAACGGCACTTCAAGGTTCATTTTAAGAACAAGTTCTTTATAGCGGTTTCGGACTGTTACTTCTGTCACTCGTGCTACTTCAGCTACATCTCTTTGAGTTCTTCGCTCGTTCATTATGACTGAGGCTATGTAAATCGCCGCAGCAGCAACACCAGTAGGTCCGCGTCCCGATGTGAGCCCATTTTCACTAGCTTTTTTCAGTATTTCTATGGCCTTAGCTTGTACCTCCCCAGGCAGTTTTAGCGAACTAGTAAAACGAGGTACATAGTCAATTGGATTTGTTGGAGGAATGGATATCTTTAACTCTCGTGCAATGAATCGATATGACCTGCCGATCTCTTTTTTGCTTACTTTCGACACTTCTGCAATCTCATCAAGAGTACGACTCACTTTACATTGTCTACATGCTGCATATAACGCCGCAGCAGCAACACCTTCAATACTTCTCCCCCGTATTAACCTTTGTTCTACTGCTTTACGATAGAGACATGCGGCAATTTCTCGTACATTACGAGGAAGCCCGAGATGAGACGACATTCGATCAAGTTCAGATAACGCAAACGCAAGATTTCGTTCAGTTGCATCTGATACACGGATTCTTCGTTGCCATTTTCTTAAGCGGTAAATTTGAGCCCGTTTTCCGGGAGCAAGATGTTTTCCGTAACTGTCTCTGTTTCTCCAATCGATCATCGTAGAGAGTCCTTTGTCATGAATTGTATAAGTCATCGGGGCGCCTACTCTTGCTCGCTTTTCTTTTTGTTCGTGATCAAAGGCACGCCATTCAGGCCCTGTATCCATAATTTTATCACGAATGACCAGGCCACACTCTATACAGATTACCTCAGCTCTTTCATAATCTTTTATTAATTTATGATTTCCACAATCTGGGCAACAACTAGAAGAAACAACAAGATCACTTTCATCTTTTTCCGATAAGTGAATAGATAAACACCTCCAATGGATGTTAACTTATTTTTTCACTTATTTCGTTTGCGCTTTCCACTGGTATACATAAATAAGTCTGAAGATAAAAGTTCTTCTACTTTTGAGGGATTAGAAACTGTGATAGATAGATAAGGTTGTTTTACTGGACCAAAGACATCTTTCACAGAACCAATAATTTTCTTGTCTTTAGTACATACCCTCGTTTGTAATTTTGGAATAAAATTAGGATTACCTTGAACAATAAGTTTACCATGAGGCGAAATATGTAAGATTGTTCCAATATGTTTCAAAAAGTCTCCTCCAGACCGGAAACTCTGCAAAGAGAAGCGCGCACGAAAAGTGAAAACCGGTATATAAACTTTTTGGGTATTTAAAGTTTACGATTAGTGTAGGAGTCGGAATTTATAAAGGTTCCTTTTATATCTCTACTTTAACTAAGAATACATTTAAACTTCAGGAAGAATGAATGGGTAATTATTTCAATATGATGGCGGAAATGATGAAGGATTGGCTCGCGTTAACAAAGGAAATTGTAAAAAAGCATTATATATTGATTATTGGCTTCTGCATAGCGTTTGCAGTACGACTGTTGATTGCTACAATTGGTGCAAATCGTCATTGGGATTTTCGTGATTTAACTGCAACTGGAATGTTGCTTCTTGAGGGTAAGGTACCTTACCGAGATATTCCTGTTGGAAAAACGGATTATCCTCCACTAATTTCATACACCATGATGGTTACAGTTTTTCTTTGTGGAGATTTTATATTTCTCTGTAAACTCCCGTTTATTATTGGCGATCTCTTAATTGGTTATGTTCTCTATATCTTTGCGAAAGAATGGCAAGTTAATAGCGATAACTTTTCTCATCGGAGTTATATGATCACACTCCTTTATTGGTTCTTGCCGTATCCGATATTTGAAAGTTCATACATTGGACGTTTTGATTCCATACCGACTTTATTTCTTATGCTTACAATTTATTTTCTTCATAAGGAACATCACAATTATGCAGGGTTATGTTGGGGCATAGGAATAATGTATAAATGGTTCCCCGTGATCGTTGCACCCATAATCTTCTTATACTTTTTCAAGACTAATAAAATGCAAAACCTTGCACGATTTCTTTTTATAACATGTGCTGTATGTTTCTTAATTTCTCTGCCCTTTCTTATTCTCGCACCAAACCAATATATCTCAACATATCTATTTCATCTTACCGGTAGGGAGATTTCAACAGATTTAGCGATTTACTCTCTCTATAGCTATCTTACCAATGATTATTCTATGATTGTAAGAATTATTAGCACAACTATTCAAATGGTTGTACTTTTAGGTTTGTTTTTGAGATTTTCTGTAGCAAAAAAAGTCTTTGAGACGCCTTACACTCTAATTATACTCAGCGGCTTATTTCTGAATGCTTTTGTACTTTTTAATAGGATCATCAACCCCCAATATTTCTTCTGGTATTTTCCACTCCTGCTCTTCTTACTTTTTTTTCAAAAGAATGTAAAAAGACAACTTTTTCTTACAATATTTCTGATAATAAATCTCGATGTTATTGCTTTTGCTCAGTTCTTCATGCAATGGGGTTATCGTAGATCAATCTTAACTATCCCGCTCCCTTTCGATTCTATGATTCTTTATGTTGTAATCTTTCATGTGTTATCATATATTCTTTTTATCTACCTTCTTAGATTCTATATATTGAACCAGCTTTCTGTTCCTCTACAGGCAAAAGACCGAAACACGTAAACTGAATTTTCCTATAAAAATCAGACCTAAGTAAATTAGTATAAGGAAAAATTGACGCCGGGGGAGGGATTTGAACCCTCGCGTTCACAATGGAACACTGACTTTCTTCCGCTTGACTCAAGGCCAGCGCCTTTAGACCACAGAGCTAGTCCGGGCTTGGCTACCCCGGCTCAAAGAACGATTTTAATTCGGAAGAGGTGATGAAGATCGCACTTAACAATAAGAGGTGTAGAAACTTGTTAATTTAACATGTGTATACACACTTTTGTAAGAACTATTTCATGAATTCATAAGATTTACTGTTTTCTAATTATAATTATTCTCAAAAGATATCATTTGTATTACCTTTCACAATTGTAGTACTATTTTGATACAATTAATTGCCTTCATGTAAAGTTTAAAAGAAAAAGTAGAGAATAAAAGAAAAAGAAGTTTTTAAAAGAAAACTTAGGATGATTATATTAATTGAATAAATGGAGGATATCTGATGAATAGAGATTTATTTCCAGATCAACGTGATATATATCAGCCAGAAGCTCAACAAGGTGGCTATCTACCAGGAGCTACCGCAATAGGTGTTGTATGCAAAGACGGTGTTGTTTTAGCAGCAGAGAAGAGAGTATCGTATCCTGGGTCAACATTGGTTTTAAGTAAACTCGGAAAAAAAGTCTTTAAAATTACAGATAACATAGGTGCAGCGTGTGCAGGATTTATGGCAGATATGGACTCTTTGATAAGAACAATTGAAGCACATTCGCGTCTCTATAATTTAGAATCTAGAAAGCCAATGTCAGTTCGTGCGGCCTCAAAACTTATGTCAAATATATTATTTGGTAGACGGTTTGCACCATTATTGACAGAAACATTAGTTGCAGGTATAGATTCTGACGGAACTCCAAACTTGTTTGTTCTTGATCCCGCTGGCTCCTTACTTGATGATAAGTTCGCGTGTGCGGGAACTGGTGCTTCGATTGCGATTGGTGTCCTTGAAAGTGGTTTTCGAGATGATCTTTCAGCAGAGGAAGGAAAGAAACTAGTTCTTAGTGCAATGAAGTCCGCAATCGCGAGAGATGCTGCTAGTGGCGATGGTTGTGATCTGCTAGTAATAACAAAAGATGGCACAGAAGAAACGTTCATGCAAGTCTCACAAATTGAACAAATGTTTCAGTAAAGCAAATTAAATTATTTTACTATTAGTTTTTACTGTGCCAAACCTTTTACTATTAGTTTTCTCAATCAGGAAATGGAATTATTGAGTTAAGTTTGACTATTCGAAACTAATTATTCTTTTATGTATCAAAAACAAGAAGTTACTTAGGAATTGCAAATGTCAGAAGAAACCTTATGGAGAGACTACTGGAAGAATGTAGCCTCCTGTTTCAATAATGAAATAGCGAACCAATTAAATATTGACCCTTTAACTTTAAAAGAATTTAAGCTTATATCACTAAAGAAAATTGCACGAAAACTTTATGAGGCGTGTAAAAATCACCAAGACACACTAGATACCATTATTTCTCTCTATACAAAAGCCAAATTCTCTCAAAATGTATTGAGAAACGTAAGTAGGGTTTCATGGGGCTACGTAGTCACATATGGTCAGATTGCAAAATCAACTGAAAACCCAAAGGCTGCACGAGCTGTTGGTAATATTATGAGAAGAAATCCATTTCCATTTATTGTACCATGTCATCGTGTTGTTCGTAATGATGGATCTATAGGTGGATTCATGGGTGGATTCCAAAACAGCACAAAGGTAAAGGAAAAACTACTTGAGATGGAAGGCATTATACTTGAGAATAAGCGCATTAATTTAAAGAAACATGGTTTTAATGGAATGATTTGAGAATTAGGAGGGACAAATTGCAGCCGTACAAAATCTTTACTGATCGTTTAGAGAAAGGTGAACTTACGATAGATTGTATCGTATTAGAATTAGAGAATGCATTATTTTTAATAGTTTCCGAAAAAGGTTATCGTGTTTCTACAATGGCTGGAGGTGTACCTTCACCATCAGGAGTCTCTGACATGCGAGCAACTTCGTTTAGAATTCTTGGACACAAAAATTTACTTCTTGCAAGTGCTCTTGCTGAAAGAATAGCCCATTCGCTTAAGAAACTTGCTTTTGTAAGTGTAGCCACTAGAGAAGATGATCCTATTCAAAAATTAGTGCTTGAACTCGCCAATAAAGCCTTAGAAAAAGTGGGAACTCCCTCATGAAATTAGTTGTTGGAGTCACAGGCGCTAGCGGCGTAATCTATGCATACAAACTATTAAAATTTTTACGAGAACTAACTCATTCTGAAGTTCATCTTGTTATCTCGAATCCCGCTGAAATCGTTATTGAACATGAACTAGAAATGAGTAAAAAAGAATTTCAAAAATTTGCAACTTTTTCTTATGAAATTGACGATTTTTTATCACCCATTGCAAGTGGATCTCAACAATTTGATGCAATGATAATCATACCTTGTTCTATGTCATCCCTTGCTGCGGTTGCACAAGGATACACAACAAATCTTCTGTTGAGGGCAGCAGATATTAGCATTAAAGAAAAAAGAACTCTCATTTTAATGCCAAGAGAACTTCCTTTCAGTCCGATTCATTTAGAAAACATGCTTAAATTAGCTAAGATAGGTGTACATATTGTACCCGCTGCACCTGGATTTTATCATAAACCAAAACAAATTGAAGATCTTGTGAATTTTGTTGTTGGTCGGATATTAGATCTATTAAACATTCCACATAACTTGTTTTCACGATGGTCATCTAAAAAAACACGGAATGATATTTAACACTCTTTTAATTGATTTCTAAGAATAATTACACCAAATAAACTCTCTAAACGTTTTAAGGTATCGTTCACAAAAATTAATTGATTTTATTAAAATTTGTGGTCTTTATATACTATTTTAAATTGCTGTCTACGATCTAATAGTATCCCACATTTTTAGAAGAGATGTGCTGTTAAGTACTAACACTTCCTTTCTAAACCAGATTTCCTTTGGTGAAAGACTATGACCGAGGCCATTACAACAACGAGTACTGAAGTTACACAAGAAGATCTACAAAAACTCTACAAGGAACAGACTGATTTAATAGCAGAAAAAATCAAATATGAACTAGTAATTGGGGATATCCTTCATGCTTTCGACACCAGAGAAGCCTTGGAATGGAAAAAAGCAAAAAAAATAGCAAAGATGGAACTTTTAAACAAATATATCCTTCAATACAATCAAGTCAGAAAACAACTCATTGAAGTAAATAAGACAATTAGGGCATTAGAAGAGCAAATATAGACTTAATTCTATCCTACTATTAATTCTACTCTACATTGACTATTTTTCATGGTTTAATCTCAGTTTGAGAAATTATATCGTGCTATGAAGTCTTAGGCGTTTTTTTTCCCAAGAGATGGTACCTTTATCGACCATATGATCGATAAGTTCACTTATTCGGTGTTTAAGATCCTCAACCGATGATGAAGTTGTATACTGTATTAATTCAATCAATTCATCAAATTTTGGAAATTTACCAGTCTGGTTATGAAATTGGTCAATGAAGAATTTCAAATCTTCTTCACTGATGCTACTAAAATCGCCACTCATAACTAAAATCGCCGCCACAAATTCAATTAGAAGTTGGTGAAATTATTTCTCATATTATGAGAATTTCTTATCTATAAAATAATTAATTTTTCTCGTTCAACTAAGGAAAAAATCTATGATTGAAATCAGTAGTATAGCATCAAAGTCTTTTGTCAAACTGGATTTGCAGTTTTTTCCAATATGTTTCTTTTCTTCCACTTTTTCCACTTCCTTCTTAATTTAAAGATTACACATCGGATAGTGGTTCCAAGTAAAAAATCATAATTTAAGAACTATAGTCAAAAAGTCGGCTTCACGTATAAAAAAGAAGTTCTTACTGCAATTCAGTTTGCGGTGTTTTCTGTTTTATTGGAAGTAATTATTAATGTTCCATCGCGATTTATGGAAGCAGCCTCGCTAGGAAATTTTCTTTGAAGTAATCTTGCAATAAGGTGGCCTATGGTCTGGGGTAAATCCATTTTTCCAATATGTTTCTTTTCTTCCACCTTTCTAGTCCCTTTTAGCTATAAAATAACAGTTTCTGTTGCAATTCAGTCTGCGCTATTTGTTGTTTTATGGCAGAAATGCCGACTTTAGCTTCCGTCATATCTCCGCCTATTTTGTAACGTTCGGTCAAATCATATTGTCCTTTCTTGACCTCCTTCAGTTCATAACTAGCATAATAGACTGTTTTTATGTACTCACTTTTACAGTGCAGACATTTTGCCTCTCCAGAAACCGCCTTGGTATGCTCGGCTTCGTATTTGAAAAGCATCTGTCCGAATTGCAATTCGATGACCTTGTAGCGTTCCATTTTTTCTTCATCGTCAAAAACTATTGTCATCGTTCCATCTCTGTTGATAGCCGCAACTTCTCTAGGAAACTTTTGGTGAACGAGTCTCGCAATGAGATAGCCTAGGGATTGGGGTAGATCATATTTTGCTTCAGAGGTCTTTTCTTCCATTTTTTTCACCTCTTTTTTAATTTATGACGCAAATAAATTTGATTTACTAATAGATAAAGATACAAATTGTTGGATATCAAGGGGATAGTGAACGATATCTTCAATTGAATTTTCGGATCCGTCTTTTAAATCACTTGTGGGAAATCTCTACGTTTTTCTCAACTCTTAGGCTCAAAGAACCGCTAAAGTGAGGTATTATGTAATTTACTTGTGTTAATGTATTAATCGAAATATCGCCATATATGGATACACAACAATAAATTAAAAATACATCGATAGCGGAAACATCATAACACGAACTGTCACGAACCGTCATCTTTCAGTGTTGTGTTTCATCATCAAATTCATCAATAAATACTATGAAATTGCTTTCAGTAAACCCAATCCTATGAAATATATAATATCCACGAAAGAAAGAATAATCTATCCAATTAATTGTATGAATCAAGAGGAAGAAAAGAAAATGACAACTAAGGAACAGATGGTACTAGATGCGATGAAAAAGGCAAATAAATCTGTTAGACCTGGAGATATTGCAAAAATAACAGGCTTAGAATCGAAGGAAATTTCAAAAGTTATAAAAGAGTTAAAGAAGAGCGGAAAGGTTTTTTCTCCAAAGCGATGTTATTATGCTTTGGCTGAGGAGTAAATTAATAGTCTAAACTCTGACAAGTTTTTTTTATTCATCTTTTTTTGCGCTTTTTAAAAAAATTGTAAGCTTTGCAAGTCTCTTAACCATCTTATGGATTGATTTAAGGCCCACTTCGTCCTCTTTGGTTCCCTCAGCTTTTTGATCCTTTGACCAAATAGTTCCCCCTAGATTCGCGCCAAAACTTCCTCCCCCGACCGGAAGCATGAAGTTTATTATGTAAAAATCGATAATCGTCTTAATTGTTGGTTCTTGACCTCCTATTCTATCGCCCCCAGAAGCTATCGCTCCACCAACTTTGTTCTTAAAAATATGAATATCTTTTGCAACTAATGCACGGCATCTATCAAGTATAGCTTTTGTCTGGGCAGAGACATTTCCCTGATAAACAGGTGATCCAATAATCCACGCATCAGCCCAAACCAATTTCGGATAAAGTTCTTGTGACAGGTCATCGTCTTTATGCATGCATTTACCCTCTTGTTTTCGCACGCATAAATCACAGTGTATGCAGAAATTGATGGTCTTTTTATGGGCTGAAAAATAATCAGTCTCTGCAATATATTTCTCACGAGCGTATCTAAGCGCTTCATTTACCGCAAAATCAGTCGATCCTATTCTTGGACTGCCAGAGATCCCTAGTATTTTAATCCGATCATTGGTCATTGATACCCCTCACTTGATGTAATTAAAGCAATTTATTGTCTAAAAAAAGGTTGTAAAAAAGTTTTTGGAGAGCTAAAACTCAACCTTACAATCATTTATAAAACTATGGAATGGTTGATGTACTTCCACGTTTTATGATAATCATCAATCTTTCCGTTTTTGGAAAGACCAGCCCTAAGGTTATCGGACTGTGCGCTTGTCACCGAGCACAAGACATACCTCATTACTACTACTTTTCGCAGTATTTCGGCAGTCTTGAAGGAGGTTATCCCGCTGTACTTGAACAGGTCGTGGATCTGTGACCATGTACGGTAAGGACTACCCTGTTTCACACGGGGCTCGATAAACTCCCCGATGTGTGAGAGCACCCAATCATACACGACTGGAATTGCTTCCTTGAAACCCAGACCTCTTCGAGCTATTACATAACTTGATAAGTGATGGACTGACAAATTATGTAATCCTGAATACTTGTATTTCCCTATAAGGGAGGTATATCCCGGAAATACCTTTCGTAAGGAGACACCGCGCTTTTTGCACTTTCTCTCAAGTAATTGCAAGGCGGTGGTCTTCAAATTGCTTAATTTTCGATTGCGTTTCTTTGTATAGGAAAACTCTTGGTCAAATTGTAAATCTTCAACCACAATACCTTTACCTTTATTAATGCAATAATTGACAACTTTATCCATTTTATAGGAGATATAATCGTTACGTTTGTCGGTTCGATAGCTGTGCAGGTTGCCAAACGAGATGCTATGATAGGAGAGTAAGTTGCCGATGTTGTCCACGTTGGTTAACGCGACAAAGTTATAATTAAAATCTAAGCCGATAGCACCATGTTGGTAGCCGTAACGTTGTGCGGGTTCTGGGAGATCATAAGACACATGGACAAAGTAGCGTACTTCCCCTTTAAAGAGCCTTCTTTTTACGGTTACTGTATATTTGTCTGTATTAAGAATCTCCTGAAACCATTTCTCCTGCACATGGTTGACAGATATAGGAATGATCAACCATTTGCGTCCCTTTTGCTTGGAAAAGCTGCGTATCTTGACGGTTTTATCGGGCAGCACCTTGAGATTCAGGTTTTTTACGCCTTTTTGTTTTTTTCCCACACAACTGAACGAAGAATCCCGTCGTATCTTGAACTCTTCTCTACTTATTTTACCAAGGATTCGGTTTCTAAATAATTTTTTACCACCAAATACTATTGGTTCAAGCTTTAAAGTGTGAAATTTCGCCATTATCGAGGATCTACGGTCGTATAAGCCCTTCAACCGTCGGTCACGTGTGTCTTGCTCCTTTATTTTGCTGATTTTTTTTGTAATAACCTTTATCTTCTGTTTCATGTATTTGTGTCGTTTTTCCAGCCATGTGTGTTGTGCATCCAGTTTCTGCTTGTTATCGATTAGTATGGTGTTGACATAAGGGTTGTTGTTACACAGACTCATCAAACATTGCTGGATAGTTTTATCCTCACCGAAGCGTGCTGTCATGTAGTCATCGCCATGAAACAGCAGATTATAGCCGATACGTTTCACGCGGTTATAGATGGTGAAGATCTCATGGAGCTTCCCTTCTTGTGCCTCATCGGGATACATCCTGAATTTGACAGTCTGTATCATGGTGGTCGACTGCTCCTATATACCTTACAGTGAGGTTCATTAATAAACTCCACATTTTTAAGAATAGCGCGTAATATAGTGTGCCCTGAGCACACCGCTCGTGAGTACCAGAATAAGTTATCGGGAGACTTGATAAATGGAGACGTTATGAAGATAGCGCTGAAGGTGTCCAAGGAATGAGATGTCCAGCCAATGTATATTAATTTCATTCAGTATTAGAGTTCGAGGGAAGGATTCCGAGTGATCCGCTTACAGCCCTTAACCAACCCCTCTTTCCAGATGCGAGTTTCAAAACTCAATACAGTGTGAGATAGACGAAGATTCCGCTAATCACTATAAAATACCACAATAATAGTAGTATTATTCCTAATGTCTGATGTATATGTCGCTGTCTAGGTGGAAGAACCATGACCGGGCTATCTTTTGCCCTCCAAATAAACCCAAGAATGATATTAATTGCAGCTAATATCACAACCAAAGACGCAATTGTAGCATGTGCGATTGTTGGCGCCGCCTTGGCTATGGAAAGCAAAATAGAGAAACTAATGACCATTAACGCAACACCAAATACAATGTGAACCACAAAAGAACTTAGCATTATCCAATGATGTCTCGTACCTCGATGTTTTCGTGCACAAATGAAACCCAGAGTCAAAAGAATTGCTAAAATAACTTCTACAATCAAGATTGCATCAGAAATTAATGGTGCTCCTGGCCTAATAATAACCATATTTTTCCTCCATCAATTATTAAAGTCCTTTTTATGATTGTTCGGTTATAAAAAACGATCTAAAGTGGCACTTTTACTAATGATACTACGTATGTCTTCTGGTTTCTTCAATACAATGATACCTTGCATTTGACGAAGTTTCTCTACGTTATTAACATCAACTTGTCTCATTGTGAGCTTTAATTCTTTACCAGAAGGTAATACAGTGACAGTAGTACCGAATTCTTGGTCCACAGGCAAGATATAAACAGGACATCCTCCTTTGATTCCTTGGCTCAAAGAGTTTGTAATCAAAGTATCTGCAATACCATTTACTATTTTAGCGGTGGTATTTGCTGATGAAGGTGCAATGAGAAAGAACTCGAATTTTCGTAGTTGTAATGAAGCAGCTAAGAATGGAGTATTTGCATCCTTCTCAACCATTACTTTTCCAATGGTTTCTAAGTCTTCCCAGAATTTATACATGTCAACAACAGTCTTACCTGCTTTGCTCAAAAAGATTTTAACTTGAATTTTTTTGTCTTTTATTAGTTCTTTCATTATTTCTACTAATTCTGGAAGCATATCTCCAGCGCCCGTTATTCCCCATGCGATTCTTAAGTTCTTTTGCGACATAAGTCTACCTCACTTATCTCAAACTTGAAGTAACATTATGGCAATATCTCTATAAGAATCTAATTGTTCTCAAATATCTCTTGTAAAAATTTAGATCGAGCAAAATTATCTTCACAGTTTACCCGTTTTATCTGATTTAGAACCCTATAAATTTAAATTCAATTTTTGCACATATCGAATAAATTATAATAATAAATAATGAAAGATCAGTACGGAGACTATGACAATGTCAACTGATAAAAAAGCAGACAAGGTTTTGGATTGTCGTGGAATGCTTTGCCCAGAGCCAGTCTTAGAAACGAAGAAAAACATTAAAAGTCTAGAAATTGGGCAAGTCCTAGAAGTTTTAGCTGATGACAGGGGCTCTGTAGAAGATATTCCACGATGGGCCAAAAGAACGAAACAAGAGTTTCTAGGTTATGAAGAGACAGATGAGGGCCACTATAGTTTCCGAATTAAACGAATTAAGTAGGAGGAATTAATATGGCTAAGAAAATCGCTATCATTGTATCAGGAGATACCCCAGATAAGGCGTACCCCGCGTTTATTCTAGCAACGACGGCGGCGGCGAGTGATATGGAATGCCATCTGTACTTCACTATGATGGGATTGAATGTCATCAAGAAAGGATTCGCTGACAATATAACTATGCCTGGTGCTCCACCGCTAATTGGTCTGATCAATCGTGCAAGAGAAATGGGCGTTTATATGTACGGGTGCACAGTAAGTATGCCTATGCTACAAGTCACAGAAGATGACTTTATAGAAGGCGTGACATGTGTTGGAGCAGCCACATATTTGGATATAGCTGCAGATTGTGACATCAACCTTTATGTTTAAAAATAAAACACTCTTTTCTTTTTTTTGAATTTGAAGGTGATTCTTATGGGTACTTTGTCGATTCTTCTTACAACTGGTCCGTACACTTCGCAGAACACCGACACAGTAATAGAGATAACTAAGGCTGCAGTAAAAAGGGGACACGAAGTCATGGGTATCTATCTATTTATGGACGGTGTTTTAAATACCAATAAGGATATAGATAGTTTATCAGATGAGGAAAGAAATATTGCAAGGCTTCTGGAGGAGTTAACTGCAATGGGCGTAAAGATCTTTTCATGCCCGGTATGCTGTAGTTATCGGGGGATCAAGGATGAAAAATTACTTATCGAGGGCGCTACGTTCGATGGATTGGGCGGACTTAGTGAATTAGTGCTAGATTCTGACAAATTTATTGTTTTCAGCGGATATTAAGGTTTATGAGGAGATAAAATGCCAGAAAGTGTTGTGATCATTTTCCGACAGCCTCCATATGGTACTGTCTTCAATGCAGAAGGTTTCAGAGTTTGCACAGGTTTAACGGCACTTGATGTTGAGACACACGCTGTTTTTATGGACGACAGTTGCTTCACTCTGTTAAAAGGACAGGAACCTGAGGGAATCCATATGGGTGATTTAAGCAAAGCAATCTCACCAATGATCGAATTCGAAGTGAGTGTCTATGTAGTCAAAGAATCATTAGAAGAACGAGGCATTAAGGAAGAAGAACTTATTGAGAACGATGAAATTAAATTTATTTCGAAGACAGAATTAAGCAAACTAATCACAGAAGCAGACGTCACGTTTACGATTTAAGATAAGTGTTAGGTGGAAAATAAGATGTCAAGTTTATTATATATTGTAAGAAGATCACCATTCATGTATTCTGATCTTGAACGCGCTGCTGAATTGGCGTCTATGCAAAAAGAGGCAGGAAATGAAGTAGGAATAGTCTTAATGCAAGATTCTGTGTTGATCACTACTAAAAAATCCGAAAAATCGAAAATGTTGGAAGAGATAATGGCCAATGGAATAGACGTTTATGTCATAGATGCAGACTGCAAAGCCAGAGGCATCAGTGACGTGGTTCTTGAAGGGGTCAACAAAGTAGGATACGAAAAGTTCATAGATTTAGTTATGGAAAATTATGAAAAAACTGTTTCTTTCTAAGAAACGTTATTTTTTTTGCAACAGAAGAAGTTTCTTCAATAGGGTTCGGGTTTTAATGAGTAAACAAAATCTATTACTTAGACTTGAGAATAGGTTTGTCGATAAATTTCAAATTAAAATAAAAGACCTATCTAAAGGACGTTTTGTTGAAGAGACTAATTTTAAAATTTATTTGAAGAACACAAAAGGTATGCTAACAACAAATCCAATAATGCACGGGAAATATTTCTCTGGAAGAGAAAAGTTCTATTTACCGTGGATAGAAGTTTATTTTGTAGATAAGATCAAATTTGAGTCAGATGAAGAATTGCTCTCTTATGGAACTCTTGAAAAACTCTTCAAAGAACTCTCCAATCTTCTCCCTCCAGGCGGAAAACTGATGGTACCTTATATCTACCATGAATTTACTGAAGCCGCCTTAAGAAAAGGGGCGCCCCCTGCAACCACCTTAATAGGCTATCTGTTGTGGCGTGTAGGATGTACATGGTTTAAAGACTGGTATTTTAGTGAAGGGGCGTGGGAAGGCGACGTTAAACTCCAAGGGAACATGCCTTTTGATGAGGAGCATTGGAAGAAGAACGTGAATGAGATTTACAAAGAAATTAAACATTTCTTAGCAACAAATGAAGTCGATAATGAAATCATGATCGACTGTAAATATCGTGCCAAACTAATTTTAGAAGATATAAAAACACAAATCTCAGATATTTCTCTTTAAGATCTACATTTGTTAGTTATTTAATGGGTGCTTAGTTTGAAATTTAGTATGACACAAAGGGCATCTGCTATCAAGTATGCTATCCGAGATTTAGTGGTTCTTGCAAAGGAAGAAGAACGTAAAGGGAAAAAAATCCTTTATTTAAACATAGGTGATCCCATAAAGTGGGATTTTATGCCTCCGAAGTCGATTCAAGAAGGATTAAAGAAATATGCTCAATCTGGAGAGTATGCTGATTCTCAAGGTGTGTTAGAATTACGTGAAGAAGTAGCTAAATGGGAAACTGAAAAGAAATCTCCGATAACGCCAGAGAATGTTATAATAGGAAATGGTGTAAGCGAAGGTATTAGTTTTCTTTTTGGAGGGTTTATCAATGAAGGGGATGAAGTCCTGTTACCTAATCCTAGTTACCCTCCCTATATCGCATATTCTAATTTTTACCGATCAAAACCTGTTTTATTTCGATGTGAAGAGGAAAATGACTGGCAACCTGACATAGAAGATCTCAAAGAAAAGATTTCTCCTAAGACAAATTTACTTGTTCTGATTAATCCTAACAACCCGACTGGTGCCGTATATGAAAAAGAAACTCTAAAAGCTATTCGAGACCTTGCTTATGATCACAACTTGTTAGTGTTAAGTGATGAAACGTATGATAAAATAGTTTTTGACAGATCTATGACTGCTTTCGCAGAAGTGGCAGAAGATATGCCCTTCATTTCGATGAATAGTTTTAGCAAAGTTTTTCTGGTGCCAGGTTATCGAATTGGATACACCTGCTTTCATCATGATGGAGAATTAGATGATATCAAAGAAGCAATGCTTAAACAAGCCCGAATTCGTCTCTGTTCAAATACACCGGCTCAAAAAGCCTGCGCATATGCCTTGACACAAAGTAAAGACTTTATTAGTGAAACAATTAGCATATTAAGAAAGCGTCGTGACTTTTGCTATAAGAGATTAAACTCTATTGAAGGAGTTTCTGTAAGGAAGCCCGAAGGGGCGTTTTACATGTTCCCGAAAATCGAAAACAAGGATGATAAAGAGTGGGTTGTAGATTTATTAAGACGAAAAGGAGTTTTAGTAGTTTATGGAAGTGGATTTGGAACGCCAGAACATTTTCGGATCGTTTTCCTTCCATCAATTGGCATATTAGAAGAGGCACTTGACAAAATAGAAGAATATGTGACGGAAAAGTGATTTAAGACAATTAACAAATAAGAGAATATTTGACTCTGCAAAAATTCTTATTTTAAACGATTCCCCAATCCGCAAGGTTTATATTGTTGACTCTACATAATAATATTGATAACTCTACATATTTTATGGAGGTAAAATAATATGAGTATGAAAGACTGGGAAAAGGACATTAAAGAGTTAACCGTTCTTGGCAAAGAATTTTTCGGAAAGACTCAAGATATTGCCGCAAAAATTACAAAGGTACTGGAAAAAGAAGCAGCGAACAGAGTGAATGAATTCAAGGATATCTTCGATAAATTTATGCAGATTCTACTTAAGACTGAGGTCACAAAAACCGCTGCTTAAACCTTTATTTTTTTATTCTAAGAGGATTTAAAATGTCTGATGAATATCTAAGAAATAAAGTCAAAGAACTTTCTCTTAAATGGAGAGAGAGTAAGGAGCCGCATTATATTCACGAGGCTATCGATATCGCAAAACAGATTGAAAATGGAAAGGCTCAATCATTCTTAGAGATATTAAATGCCCTCGCAGCAGCCGTTACTAACTGAACACTCAAACAAATATTTGTTTTTTTAATAGAAATTTTTAATCTTTTTTTGATTTTAAAATATTCAAGTTCAAAAAGAAAAAAAAGAGCGGTCTGAGGATTAATTGCTCTTTAGAAATTCATAAATATCCGTGTAAACCTTCTTTGCGCTTTTCTCAAGCAATATGTTATGGCCATGTTCGCCGTACATTCTTAAATCATTGTTGTCGCCTTTAAGTTCCAAGAAAAGGTTCATAGCATCTTGACTAGTAACTATAGCATCAAGCCCACCTTGAATCACTAGAACAGGAATGTCTTCATCGATCTCAGATACCTTATCAGCATATATGAGATCAAGAGATTGAAGGACGATTGTCGAACCGAGAACTTCTTGACTGATGATTTCTGTAGCTCTTTCGAGCACTTTATCCTTCACTTGTCCTTCGGCAAAGAACATCATGGGAATAAGCTCAGGATCACATGGAATAACGGGGTAGTTTTCTGCAGCGAAACGAAATTGCTCCAATAACTCAGGATCAAGTGCGAACTCGCTGAAAGGAGTTCCAATCAGTATAAGTGAGGAAATCGTGTCTGAACCATACTCGGCAGTGTATATACAACTCACCATGCCACCCAAGGAGTGTGCAATTAGGTGGACTTTCTCATAGCCTTTCGATTGGATGTCACTTACTACGGCTTTGATATCTTCGACATAGTCATCTTGGGATATCTGACTGTACCAAGCATAGTCGCTCTTATATGAGTCACCCGAACCACGTAAATCTAATGCATATGTATCAAATTTCTTGTTTGCGAGGTACTCTTGAATGCTGTACTTGCTGTCATCCTCGAAATGGTAGAAAAACTTTGTATGCCATCCTCCATGGACCATCAACACGGCGCCCCTCATTTCAACGTCCTCTTTATAGATACGCTGTAAATTAACAAATACTGTATCATCAACAGATACATCGTAGTTTTCTCTGACAATATCGTTGGACTTTGCTACGACGATAGGGCTGACCATTGTTATGGTAAGCAAGAATACAAGGATTACACTAAAAACCATAGAGTTTTTTCTACAATTTTTCAGTTAAATCACCACATTTTATTGAGGATTTTTCCTACAATTATGTGAACCATAGCAAGCCATGCGGCTAGCTGTGTATGTTTCTCTAAAAAAACGTTATATAAACACCGCATATTCGTATGATAGGTTGTACGTTTTGCTTTCTTCACCGTTTCTGTAAACAGAAAGAATAGTTTCACTTACACGCTACTCTCACTGTCGGTTTATATATGGGCGTCCGAATTTTTAATTGACAAAACTTAATTTAGTTGTGGATTACAACCTGAGGATTAAAGATGTCGGACGAAGATCTAGTAAAACGTGTAAAAGAACTTTCACACGAATGGAAAAAAACAAAGGAGCCTCGCTATATACAGGAAGCGATAAGTATCGCTAAAAAAATTAAAGAGGGACAGGCTCAATCATTTTTAGCAATTTTACTAGCCTTGGCAGGTGCAAGTTGAAATAATATAGAGAAATCCATTTTTTGGATACTTTCACTCTTTTTGACTCAATCTGCTTACTCTATGAGTTTGAGTACTTCTTCTTTTTTCGCCTCATTGACCATATAATTAACCTTTCCTCCATGTCGTGAATCTAACCTGTGTTCGACTACTAACACATTCTCGACAAGCCATATTAACCGATGACTGATTTCGTCACCAGTTATTGTGTCGTCTTGTGCCCTTACTTTCATTATAAGATAACCTGCTGTGAGTTCACCTTCATTTAACAGCGTTTTTAGTATGATTGAATCCTTCTTTTTATCAAATCCTGACATTTCGCTCATAAGTATCACCATAGTTATCTGGAGTTGATCACTTTAAAAAGTATAGAGAAACTGGCATGTCATTGGAAAAATAAAAGTGTCTTAAACAAAATGCCTTGCTGCTTATTAATTTCCTGAAATAAGCGGGTAATATTTCTTGAAAATGCACAAAGATAAAGCCTTAATTATAATGCGCAATCGATTGATAAATCATGAATACTGAGAATTCTTCAAAAGAAATTGGTGATAAGTTTCAAAGAGATACAAAATACTACCCTGGTAAATTACCAAGACATTTTCTGGATTGGAATAATAAACCTGAACTCTATAAGAATTATGAAAATCCGATTGACGTGATCTCACTACCAGAACCTGATTTTAATAATGCGGCAAAACTTATAGAAGTTTTAGCTAGCAGAAGGTCGAGGAGAAACTATGATCCTCAGAAATCACTTGACCTTAAAGTGCTCTCAACCCTTCTGTGGGCAACGCAAGGAGCAACAGCAAAACATGATACACCATTTGGACCTCTTTTCTTAAGAACAGCACCATCAGCTGGCGCACTCTACCCAATTGAGACTTATCTGAATATTCGACTCGTTGATGGACTTGAAGCTGGTATTTACCATTTCAGACCACATTACTTCGATATTGAACTAATAAGGAAAGGTGATTATTCAGAGGAATGTGCAGCGGCTGCACTCAACCAGAAAATGGTCAAATCCGCACAAGTTACTTTTGTATGGACTGCTGTTGTTGAAAGGTCAAAATGGAAATACCTCCAAAGAGCGTATAGATACATATATCTTGATGCAGGCCACATCGGACAAAATCTTTATTTAGCAGCTGAAGCACTTCAGTTAGGTTGTTGTACAATTGGCGCTATTTTTGATGAAGAAGCAAACAAATTGATAGACGTGGATGGCGTCAACGAAACCGTTGTTTATATGGCAACCGTTGGAGTTCTTAAATAGTCAATACAAGGCAAAATGAATCAAGTGATTGCATAAACTGCCGTTATAAACATAATTATATTATGAAATCTGTGTCTGACAGTTCAAGATCTATAAAGGAAAAAGATTTACGAAAGAAACCACCAATAGATAGGATGGGGGTTTTGAATTATGCCACAATATGTGATTAAACCAAATGTGTATTGTATCAGTATAAACGACCGCACCACAGACCTATTCGAAGGACTTTGGCCAGTAACAGAAGAAGGCGTCTCATACAACTCGTATATGATCGTTGACGAGAAAAAGGTGTTGATCGATTTATCTAAAGCATTTAAAGGGGACGAATTCTTTGACGCGGTAGAAGAAATTGTTCCAATTTCAGAACTTGACTATGTAATTATGAACCATTTGGAACCTGACCATGGCGGACTCGTAACCACTATGCGAAGAATCAATCCTAATTTAACCATCTTGTGTACCGACAAGGCAAAAGAAATGCTTGCAACATTTTACAATATAACTGACAACGTACAAGCTGTAAGTGACGGAGAAACCCTTGATCTTGGCACTAAAACTTTACAGTTCTTCCATGCACCCTTTGTACACTGGCCAGAGACAATGGTAACCTATGATACAACTGATAATATTCTCTTCGCGTGCGATGCATTTGGAGGATACGGAGCTATTCGTGGATCCCTCTTTGACGATGAAATCAAGGATGAAGAGTGGAATTTCTACATAAAGGAGTCATTACGCTACTATGTGAACATCGTTGCGAAATTCAGCGGACAAGTAATAAAGGCAATAAACAAGCTAGTAGGAGCAGGTCTCAAAATTGATTGTATTGCTCCTTCTCATGGTATTATCTGGCGTAAGAACCCAGGAAGAATTATTGAACTATATCAGAAATGGGCAGGCTATATGCTTGGAGAGACAAAGCCAGGGATAACGGTACTCTATGCAAGTATGTACGGTAACACGGAGGCAATGATGAATGCTGTAGTTCAGGGAATTTCTGAAGTTGGCGTACCAGTTGAAGTCTTTGATGTTGCAAGAATCAATGTGAGTTACATTCTTCCATCTCTTTGGACCAAGAAAGGTGTTATCATCGGTGCTCCTACCTACGAAGCAGGGCTCTTCCCTCAAATGGTGTATGTCTTAGACATGGCGAAGCGAAAACGCATCCTTAATAAGAAGGTAGCCCGTTTTGGCAGTAAAGGCTGGAGTGGTGGCGCACAGAAGGAACTTGAGGAATTGCTAGATCGTAATAAATGGGAACTTGTTGATTATTTTGAGTTCACTGGTCATGCAACAAAAGAGGAACTAACAAAGGGCGAAGAATTAGGGAAAAAGTTTGCTCAACTCATAAAGGGCTCATAACGACAAGAAACAATGATATGGCTTTCATTATAACGTATTGATACCGAATATTTCTCTTTCAACCATTTTTTTTATTTTGCTTTTGCTTTCGAACATGCTTAGTTGCTTGCATGCCCGCTACAGCACCTTCTCCGGCTGCAGTGACTATTTGCATTCCTCCACAAGTGCTGTCTCCAGCAGCAAATACGCCGGATAGATTTGTTTTTTGCTCCCGATCAACTTGTATGCAATTACGCCCTGCGACTTTAACTCCAGCCTTTTTGAATAATGGTGTCATTGGGATCGCTTTAAAAATAAACACGGCGTCAACTTTTAGTTCCTTTGTTCCCTCATCATTTTCAATCACAATCCTTTCTACTTTATCTTGGCCCTCAATTTCTTTTACAACTGCAGTTTCATTTATTGGAATATTCAATTCTTTGATTTCTTCAACTAGTTCTGGTGAAACCTTGAGACCATCGGAATCATCGAGGATCTAGCATAAAGAATAATTAGTAATGAATTTTTCATAACATTTTTATAGAACTTAGGATATTATGTGTACATACAAAACCCGAGGATATGTTATGGCTAAAATTAACGAAAAACGTTTTTTTACTCAATTTGAAACTACTGAGCAAGAAAAAGAAGAATTGAAACGTTTTGTTGATAAAAAGAATATAAATATGTCGCAATTTATCAGAAGTTGCATAAGATTTTTTAAGAACCGAAATTTAACTCCTGAAGAATATTTAATGAAAGAAGTTGATACTAAAACGGTTTCTTCTAAAGGAATACCGGTTTCTTTTCTACAAGACTTAGAACGGAGAGAGTTAGAAGTAAAAGGCTCTTTGGATGCTATCCACAAAGAAATTAGAAACATGAAAACTTCAATTTCTAATGATATGTTTGAATACATATCTACAATTGCACAAGAATTAGATAGAGCAAAGGGAGAGTAAGAAAATGTCACATATGGGCAAGAAATATACAAGAACAGAACTTAAAGAAATCCCGATAAAATTAAAGGAATACATAGAAGAAAACGGAGTAGTTCCAACGAGCAGAGAACTTAGTAAGTTAGGCTTTCCAAACGCTGTCACTATTAAAAAGTATTTTGGAGGTTATAATAAACTGATTGAATCACTAGGCTACAATCCTAACTTAAAATATTATTCTAAAAAGGAACTTATTAAAATCTTACGGGATTATTACGATAAAACGGGTACAGTACCACTTTTACAAGATTTCAAAAGTAATCGCACTTATCCTGATCCAAAAACTTATGTAGATCATTTTGGTACCTGGACTAATGCGCTAATCCAGGCAGGTTTAAGACCTAATAAAATAAATTTTGAATATGATGAGTTAGTAAAAACTTATCTTAATGATAAAAAAGGAAAAATTAGCTCGACTACAATCACAAGTTATGCAAGAGTTATTTCGGACCTCTATCAATTCTTAAACTCAAAAGGAAAGGAATGGAATGACTTAAACGCAGAAATTATCGTTGAATATTTTGATTACCTTAAAAAGCATGGCGGTTTCTTTAAATGCAATAATTACACAAAACCTAACTCTCCACATGCCTTAAAGGTTAAAGCAAGAAGCATAACTGCTTTTTTAACATGGGTAGAGAAATGGGCAATTAGGCAAGGTACTCCACAAATAATAAAATCTGCAGAAATTGAAGAAATTAAGGAAACACTAAAAAGCCGCAATGTTGTTCCCCGTTTACCTGAAATAGAACCAAGATCCTTAACTATCACAGAAATAGAACAAATCAGAAATGCTATAGATAATCCTCTTGAAAGAAATCTCTTTGATATAGGGCTTAATTTAGGTCTAAGAGCTAGTGAATACGGAAATATCACAATGGCTATGGTAGTAGGTAAGGATGGTACCCGTTTTGAGAAAAAACACTATATTGAAATTCTTGGAAAAGGCAACAAAATAAGAAAAGTTGTTTTAACTGAAGAAATGAAGGTTTTAATCAAGAAACAATTGCTCTTAAGAAAACTTCATAGAGTAGAGCATGATAGATTATTTTTTAGCTTCGGAAAAATGAACAAAGGTAAACTCGGAAATAATATCCACAGAATCATTAAGGCAATAAATAAGAAAAGCGGCGTAGATTTTACCGCCCATTCATTACGACATAGTATGTCGGTACTATTCCAGGAGAGCGGTATTCAACAAAACATTATTTCGCAACGTTTAGGGCATGTAGGCGGTATAACTCAGAGATATTCTAAAGCCCCTATCTCCGCTCGTTATCAACTTCTACAAGAAAAAGTAGGCATTATTTAGATTTTTCTTCTTCCAATTTCTCTACTCGTCATTAATAACCCCTAAGAGGACTGTTATAAAATCTGGAAGGTCATTTTTAGTGAATATTCCGATAGAAATAGTCAAATATTTAAATTTAGATAAAGATGATAGTGTAATTGTTCATGTAGACAACGGTAGGATGATAGTAGAAAAGAAGAAATGAAAAATGAAAAGGGAGGGTAACTAATGATAAACATGAATTCTTCACCTAAGAATTGGAAAATAGAGTGTTCGGCGTGTAAAAAAGAATTAGATGTAGTTGAGGTGGTTATAGAAAACAATCTAACTACATACAAACTTGCGTGTGGTCATAACTTTTTTGTAAAAGATCTCCAAGAAACGATAGGGATTATAGAGCAACTGAAGGGAAAATTAAGGCATGGCGAGCCGGGTGAGTTCAAACCGCATCTAGAATTTAGTAATAAAATTGTGCAGAGTGGTGACCCTCGTCTCCCTAGAGGAGTAAGAATCACAATGCGTATTGATAGGGAGAATAATCAGTATCATCAAGTAGTAACAGACTTAAATACGGGAAAAGTAATTCACCAACACCACGAGCCATTAACAGAGCATAAATCTGAGAATTGAATAAATTAAGGAGTTAGGTACTACACGAATCAAACCATTGCCAACCCACTGTCATAATTACGTATCAAAGTGAAATGAAACTGTCCTTTCATGAATACCTATTAAGTTAATAGGTACTGAACTCCATAGCATAATAAAAAATCAGGTGTTTAAATTGGGTGAGGATTGGGTTAACGTATTTTTACCAAAAGTTTTTGAAAAATTTTTAGATAAATCCGACAATTACAGGGAAATGGCAGATAAAGAAGAAAATCTTGTCAAGAAGGCAGAATTTTATCGTTATTCAAATATATTCAGGGAGATATTTTATTGTTTCAAAGAAGCCGCTGAAGAAATAGTAGCGAAGAAATAGATGCATGAAAGGTAGGTTTTAACTCGATCGACACATCAGTGGATATACTTTCTAATGTAGGACCTACATCAACACTAATTCCAAAATCCAACTCCAATAAAAAACCTCCACTGAATGAATGTTTCTAGAAAAAATATATTCTCTTTAGTATTTTTAAAATTAAAAACCAAAAATAAATTCCCTACAAAAAAAAGGAAAAATGTGGTTTTTCGGTTTAATCTATGTGCCTAGCACTACAGAAGACAATGTAAGATTGCAATGCATGATTTCCTCTTTTTCAGTAGTTGCTTGTTCTCCGAAGACGTTGTAGCCGATGAATGGTGTGTCTCCAAGAGCCATTTTTGCCTGTTCGACTACCTCACCGACTCTATCACCAATAGCCAGTCGACAGCCAGCACAGTGGACGAGAAAGCCGAAACTTGGTTGTGATATATTTCCGACTTCAATCGCCCTCTTGAAGACTGCATTAGCTTCCATAACAAGTTCATCCTGCGTAGCAGACAAAATAGCAATATCCGCTCCTTCAGGGATCTTCACAAAACCATCTATTGACAGGTCCTCATTGACATTTCCAGGATGCACCGTCTGCCAATAGCCTTCATGTGCGATTCCAATCGGATTGAAGAAAGATTCGCTTAATATAGCTCCACCTTTAATTGAGTCTAAAGGCTTCCCGGTCCATTCTGCATAGACTTCTGCAGCAGGACGTCCATCTATTTCGTAGAGTGTTCTTTCTTTAGTTCGAGTGGCTTTCCCACTCTTGATAGGCTGATATTCTTGGCTAAAATTATATCCAACTTTTAGATCAGGCGCATATAAGACTGCGACTGACACATAGTCACTATATACATCTAGATCTGCAAATTGTTTCCAGTTGCCCTCTAGAGTGTTATCCGCCGAACTTCCACCGACTATTGGAAACTTTGCAGGGAAAGTGCTCTTTATTCCACGGAGCAGCCCTTCCTCAACTCCAGGCGGTGCACACATTAGAACAAGATCAGGTGGATTTCTTTCTTCCTGTCCGATTGCTTTAGAGACACGTGCATCTATTGCTGCCTGTACATGCTCTCCTACATCAGATAAAGCTCTTTTAGTTGCTGTTTCGCCTTCACTGAAACCATCACTTCTAATTTTTGTTGCCCCGACACCGACAGCCAAAGTTGGTGAAGATAAAACTGCAACCCCAACAGCGCCAGTTTCGCTTTCAATAAAACCATCAGGAGTCCAAACACCGCCGAGACTTGTCCCGCCCCATAATGGCGCCCTTTTAGTGACTTTGTTGATTCCGTTAATCACTTTCTGCTCATTATATTGAACAGTACAAAATGCAATCGTGAAAGTTGGCTCAGAGCCCCCAAGTTTTGTGAGAGCTTTGGTAGCGGCTTCATTCCCTGCTTCTTTTGGATCTTCAAGAATAGAATAACCTACTCCTACTTTAAAGTTTGACATATTCTTCCCTCTCCATAAACTATGGTTATGTTATATCCCTTGTATTTAACATTTCGATTAAGGCGAAAATGAAAAAACAATCTAAACAGAGAAACGCGTTTCTTTTTTGCACATCTCCGACAAGACACCAACCAAGTGAGCACGGGAGAGCATTGAATCGCCAGGAGTGAGTGAGTGAGTTGGTTAGTTAGTTGGCTAGTGTGGGCGGCTGAACTGCAAGCCGCGGCCATACTTCACTAAGTTCACGTTGTTGACCTGGGTATTCACGATAGTGCCGGTTGGGGTTTTCAAGCGCACCCACCGCCCATAGTTGAACATCCCCTTGACCTGACACAGCTGTCTCTCATAGCAGACCAGGTCTTGCGGCTGTAAGGCGTAGCGTTGGGTGCGGATGCTGCGCCCATACCCTTTTCTATTCAGTTGGATGCTTCGATTGTTGCGCCGGGGTTGCGTCACCAGAAAGGGTCGACACCTGGTTTGCTGCCGGCCTCCGGCGATGATAAAGGCGTCATTGGAGTGTGATTTTGCCAGCCCCGCCTCGATCCGTTGTTGCTTGGTGAGGTAGCCGTAGGTGTGGTTGCATTCCAACTGGTCAACCAACTGCCATCGGACCTGATTCATGAAGGCCGCGCTTTTCAATGATGCCTTCGCCTGCCGGTGAACTTCTGGGTGGCCGAACTCGGCGGCGGTCCGATCGCCTTTGTCTTGATTGCAGCGCTCACAACTTAGGGTGAGGTTCGAGACCCGATCACTGCCACCCCGTGACCTGGGGATGATATGTTCCACCTGAAGCGGCACTCCGGTTTTTCCGCAATAAGCGCACGTGCGTCCCCATTTCTCCAGCAGATACTCTCGTATCTGGTAGCCCTGCAAGGTCCCCTGTTGATATTCGACCCCCGCGATTTCCGGATGTTGTAGCAACTGGGTATCAAAGGTAGCCACCTCCAGTTCGGTACGGCTGACGGGCACCAGGCTCTTAAGCATGGCAATCAGGGTGATATGCGCTTGCTTCTTATGATGGAGAGAGGGGGCTAACCAGTCCTGCTCCCGTATCCGGTTATCGAACCGCGGCGCTCGATATCGGGTAGTGCGGTTGCGCCGGTTTCTTCGATAATTTCTCCTCTGCTCCAATTTCTTAGACATGTCGTAACGTAACACCAACTCGCCCGCCAGCAGTTCCTCTTTTTCTTTAACGGCGGAAAACGCCACCTTTGAATAACCACTATCCACCCCCAGCGTCACCTGGGCAGTATAGCCCGTTTCTCGGTTTCGCAAGCGAATGGTGAATGGCATTCGTGCTACCACGTTCGCCCGCTTTTTTTTTACCAGGAGTCTAGCTCTGGCTGAAGTGGTAGGGTCTAAGGGTTTCCCTTGTGACGATTGAACGTAGACTTTCAGCAGCAATATTAATATCTCCTAAACTAACTATCTTTAACGACCTGTAAAGGTCAGCTCCGCTTACGCGGGTAGGTCCTCATCGCCAATGTTGGGGCAGGCACGGGACATGATGATGGTGCAGGTCTCAGGATAACGACCTGGGTCGTCCACCATGTCTTTCAGAGCCCGGAACTTGAGGAGCATTCCGGGGTGATTTTCAGACACTCAGCCCCGAACGTAGTTCATCTGCCTCCACCTTCGAGGAGACATCACTCAGGCTAATCTCCTACCCCTCTACAGGAACTCTTTCAAGCCCCTTCCTACAGGGAGGGGTAGTTGACAGTTTCGATTGAGGCGAAGGTTTCAATTAAGGTTATTGTGCGGGAATGCTGTTTACTGATCCTTGATGAAATTTATAAGAATTCACATAGTAATTTAATGTTAATTCTTCTAGCAGTACTTGATCACAAATACCATCTATTTTCATGAAGTCAGGGAAAACAAGTGTAGGACATACAATTACATCATGCTTTTTAGAAGTTTCTGGAATCTTGGTTATATCTATTTTTTTAATTTTAATTGGCAATTTATTTTTTTCAATAACTCCTAAAAGACGCTGTTCCACCAGAGGACAAAGACCACATGTGGGCGATATAAAAAGGAAGATTTCTAATTTCATTCGTTTCCCCAGCCTTCTTCCTTTAATTTTATATAAAGACCACACTATCTATAAGAGTAAAAAAATTTACAGAGTTTTTCGAATGTATTTGGTTAGAAATTTAAACTAAATAACCTATTTTAGAATGCATAACTTAAGGAGTAATTCATAATGACAGAAACAACGGAAAAACCTTATTTGGATTATATCGATTTCGGACGTGCAAATCTCAAAAACTTCTTCGTTTTCCGAATTAGTAAAGGTGGTGACTTATTCCGTTGCCTTGAAGCAAAATTGAAAGACGAAGGAATCAAAGCCGGTTTAGTAATATTCATGCTCGGGACATTGAGAAACGCACGACTTGCTTATTTCAACACAAATATTGGAGAATTCCATGTGAATGAATTCAATCCTCCAGGAGGTATTGAATGTGTCGCAGGAAGCGGTACTGTAAGCATTCAAGAAGATGAAATGTTAGCTCATATACATGTGGTCGTAGCTGGCCCCACTGGAAATGCATATGGAGGTCATATTTACCCAGGCAGTATAATCAAAGAATACATCGAAGGAGGAATTGTAGTTTTAGAGGATATTAACATGGAACGAATTTATAATGAAGACGTCAAAGCATTTCCGCTTCAGTTCAAATAATTCCCCTTTTAGAGGACCTGAAAAGTAGAAACTGGATGTCGAAAATCTACTTAACGAGATTTTCGCCTTTTTCTATTAAAATCTTACAAGATGTCGGAAATTTCATAGCTGCACGTTTTAACGCATCTTTTGCGACCTTGAAGCGATCGGCCGAAGTACTTATAGTAACTAAAGGCTGATCTTTACGTACTCTGGCAGCTGTACCGATTGGTTTTCCAAATGCGCGTCGCATACCGTCTTGAAGCCTGTCTGCACCTGCGAAGGCCATCATTTTGTTTTCTCTAAGAACGTGAAATGGGTGTGGTCGAATCCTTAAATGAAATCCTTGCCTTCCGATTTTCTTCGTGAGATATCTATTTGCAGTTTGTCTTGCGGCTTCTAATGCGCTGTGGCGAATTTGGCACGCTTCTTCTGCAATCAATGAAACTTGTAAAGGTAACTGTTCAATGCCACCTGTCTTCAATCCCATGTCATAAATTGTAATTTTTGGACCAGGGATGCCGCGCATATACTTTTGTCTTGTGTACGCTTTTTTCTTAACATCACGATAACATTTCGCTGGTCTGGCTGGCAATAGTATACACCTTCTTCAAATTTTGGTAGCAGTAAAGTACAGTAAAATGGTTGTTTTTTAACTTTATCGGAAGGTGTGAGAAGAATAACGTTTAATCGATTGCACTAAACGGATGTTTTGAAGATTACAATGAACATATACTAGCTTGTTATTTGGTATTAGATATTATAAAATGATCGTTAGCGTGTGTGAGGTACCCCCTATTAAAGGATAATATTAGAGATGCTCTTATCGAGCAAGTTAAGTGGGAGTTATACTATGGATACATTATTTGACGATGGAAATCATTTCTTAGGTATTATTCGTCTTTTTGTTATTGATTAAAAATTCAATAAAACCTTTAGAATACTCTTTAACTATGTCAAGTGCTCCAATTTGCAGAGCAGAATCTGTGTTTTTTAGTCTTAGGAGAAGTATTGGTGGATAGACTATTTCAGTGTCTATATTTTCTTGAAGAAATTCAACCCAAAGTGTTTCGTTTTCAATATCAGTTAGTGCAATATAAAAGCCAGATAACGCCTTAAGACTAAGATTGTAATTTTTTGAAAGCTCACCGTATTTTCGCACCCAATTTTGAATTTCCAAACTGGGTATTGCTTCACTGATGATATCTCCGATAATCAAGTATTCTAACCTTTCCTCTAGTAAGAGCTCAGGATCAATTCTATTAGCATTTCCTACAGATACATCAATGTAATCTTCTAAGCGATCCTGAATCATCTCAGCCATATTTTTTGCGATTAGACTTCCTTCCTTATATATTATCCATAGTCTCACTATATTCACCTATTTTTAGTTAGATTTCGTAGATTAAAAAAAAGAAAATTTTGAAAGAAATTTCTTAGATTACATGAATTCTTTTCTTGCAATTAGAAGACTTACTAGTGCCACCAAACCGAGAAATAGAAATGAAAATGTTTGTACACAGACCATTGACCATCCTAAAATAAGAATTTCATATCCTCCTTGAATTACTGCATTAGATAGCATCATTATACCCCAAACGAGACCGAGAGTCCAAGCATATTTTTGAACTTCTGGAACTTCCTTTTTCAAGCCAAGAGCGATTATTATTCCAAATAACCCCATCCAGATGCCTTCCCAAAGAGGTTTTAACATAGACATGTTTATGAACGCAAGTGCTTTACCTTCTATATCTTCTGTGTTTTGGGATGATCCTGCAATTTTCAACGCAGTTGGAAAAATATTGTTACCATTACTCATTATAAATAAAGTCACAGCAATGAAAATCATCGAGAGCACTAGCATGATGACCCAAACATTCTCTTTTAATTTGTTCAATCCACTCATTTAATTAACCTCACTAATTTTTTGATATTTTTTTAGTTATAATATAAATTTGCGCTCTAATAAGAGCTTGTTCACTAATATGGAAAAAAATTAACAATGAGGGAATGTAGTCATTAAATAAAGAGAATGGTGTTTTTACAGTGTCTACTATTAAATCTCAAGGTGAAAAATAATATTAAATTATCAATAAAATCCGCATTTTTCCACTCAGATTGATAAAAATAGTAAGTATAAGTTCCAAAATTTGTACCATTTGTTTGAAATTTGGAAATAGAAAAATGGAAGAAAACTATTCAATTATTTTGATCTTAATAATTGATCGACCCAACAATCATAATGATTTCCGTGAAATGCAACTCGTGGCAAAACATCCTTGAATCCTTCGGTTTGTAGTTCTTCTTGAATTCTTTGGGACTCTGTAGAAGATTTTGCCCATGAGACCATTAAAAAGTAGTTTGGAATATTACTATAGCTTATACTATAAACAATATTCTTGGAGTATTTCTGATTGATATAGTTAATTGTAGAATTTAGATTGGCATCTTCTTTTAGATATATATGAAGAAATGTTATAAAATTATGCGCTGAAATTGGAGTCCATTCTATAGTAAACGTAGCTAGCTTATTCTCAATCATTCGGTCTAACCGTTTTCTAACAGTTTTAGCAGAGAGTCCTACCTCATCAGCTATATCTATTATAGGTTTCCTTGAATCTCGATTAAGTGTCTTTAATATTTTATAATCAATACTTGTTAGCGGCTCTGGTAAAGTTAAATAAGGTATATTCATAATTCCTATAGTTGGTTCACTAATATGAGCGGTTCTTGAGACGTAACCAGCAAAATCTTGAAGTTCTGTTATATCCCTTAAATACGCAGCTATATACAGAAATTTACCACCTGCAATTGCAATAGTATAAGTATTTTCATGTTGCCCTAACTCTTTCATAACATCATCCATTGATTTAGCAGTAGAAGTACCAAAAATTAGAACATCTAGATACTTTAATGCAATTCGACTGGGTCTAGCAATAAAGGCATTAATATTACCCTCATCGATAAGATTCTTAATTCGTTTGTGTATTGCACTCATTGACATATTTGTCATTTCTGCTAATTCTCTATATGTCAAGCGCGAGTTTTCTAATAGTTTTTTTAGAATAATTAAGTCAATTTCATCCATAAGTCTCACAAAGAATTGTATATTATTTTTAATATATCGATAGAATATTTGTCACTTTTATTTACAGTAAAATAGTAAAAACTCGAAATAACCTTTTGTTTGATTCTACCTGAGCATAGTCTTCTCCAAAGTATTTCAGGTAGAAGATATGAAAACTTAAATACTACATGGGCTCAAATACACCCCTGCACAAGTTTATTTGTAGGACATCAAAATTGAATAAGTGAATGATATGGACTTTTCACGAAAAGTCGCGTTGAAGAACGCCTTGCTCTTCTGCGGTATTCTCTCTTCGCTGCTTTATGTCTGTATCGACATAATCGCAGGTATGATGTGGGAGGGCTACAGTTTTGCACATCAAGCCATCAGTGAACTATCTGCTATCGGCGCTCCGACGAGATCACTCGTCGCTCCCCTTCTCATGGTATATGTTGTGCTTTTGATCACATTCGGAGTGGGCGTCTGGAGCTCAGCTGGTCAAAATCGTGCTTTGCGCGTCACGGGAGGCCTGTGGATCGGAATCGGACTCATCGGCTTGGCGTGGACGCCTTTCCCGATGCATCTAGGTGAGCCTGTGACTTCGTTTGCCAATACCATGCATTCAATTTTTGCGGGGGTTCAAGTGAGCTTAACTCTGCTGGCCATAGGGTTCGGAGCAGTTGCATACCGAAACTGGTTCCGGTTCTACTCGATCGGGACAATCCTGACACTCCTCACCGCTGGTGTTGTGGCCTTTGGGCTGGCTGCTTCAGGACAGACAGCGTGGTTCGGGGCTATTGAGCGCATCAACGTTTATGGTTACTTGCTATGGGTGGCGGTGTTGGCCGTTGTCCTCTTGCGTGCGGACAAAGGGCCAGGCTTGATTGGCGGCAGCGATGCCCAGCGAGACATTACTTAGCAAGGGTAGCGCGCACGCGATATGTGTCCTTTGCCTGTTTGAATAAATGACTCAGGCCATGCTGTTATTGTCTAACTTTCCTAGAGAGTTCTTTAGCCCAATTGCGAATTTCATCCCAGTTGCGTAGGTCATAAATATCTGGTGCAACCTTCTTGAAGCCGTCTTTTTCAAGTTGTGGCTTGAAAAATTCCATACCTTTACGTGCTATGAAGCCCATTTTGTTATAGTCGATAACTCCG
>JAEOSF010000054.1 GCA_016840515.1 Candidatus Borrarchaeum yapensis
AGATGGGCCAATTTTTGAATCTCAAGTACTTCGCACTATGAATGAGTTCGAGCACTCTAAGCGAGATCCTTCGGGTAGACTTATCTTTATTACTGAATAAAATTGTGCACAAAAGAAGTCTTTTAAAGATCTTAAATCTGTAAGACAAATGTATCTAAATTTTAAAGAGAATTGAGGCGCAATTATAGTGTCCAGTACGTTAGAAGAAAGAGTTTGTAGGGGAATTATTGATGAATTACTTACGACTTTATCTGAGGTAGATGCACAACTTATTCAGAAACTCAAAAAATGTCATGCAAAGAAATATCCTTCAGTAGGTATTGTCTCGAACGCAACTATTCTTTCCCACACAACCCCAGAGGAAAAAATGCTTCTTTTACCTATATTAAAGACAAAGAGTATGCGTACAATCTCAGGTATTGCTGTTGTTGCAGTTATGGTAAAGCCTTACCCCTGCCCTAATCAGTCATGTATCTATTGTCCAACTTTTTCAGATATTCCAAAGAGTTACACTGGACACGAACCTTCTACGATGCGAGGTATACAAAACGATTACGACCCTTATTTGCAAGTAAAGACAAGACTTAATCAATTGGAACTAATAGGTCATGCTACTGACAAAATTCTCCTATCCTTGAAAGGCGGAACGGTTACTTACTTACCCTATGAGTATCAATTAAGTTTCGTTCACAGATGTCTTGAAGCGCTATGTGATGAACGCTATTCCGATTTTGAGGAACTCAAAAAAGTTGTAGAATCAGCAAAACGAAAACTTGTAGGTATCATTGTCGAAACCCGCCCTGATTACTCTAAAATTTCTCATACAGATGATATGCTTCATCTAGGCGTTACTACTGTTGAATTGGGAGTACAAACTATTTTTGATGACGTCTATGAGATATGCAAAAGAGGTCACACAGTTCAGGACGTTATTGACGCTACCCGCATTTTAAAGGATGCGGGAATGAAAGTTGCCTATCATATTATGCCGGGTCTTCCAGGATCGAATGAAGAAAGAGATTTAATAATGTTTCAAGAGATTTTTGAAAATCCCTTTTATAAACCGGATAATTTGAAGATTTATCCCTGTTTGGTTATTAAAGGCACAGAGCTGTATGAATTATGGCAGAGCGGAAGATACAAACCCTATAACTCTGAAACAATGACAAATCTATTATCCCAGGTTTTACCGGGCATTCCAAGATGGATTAGAATACAACGAATTCAAAGAGATATTTCTGCAAAGATGATTGAAGATGGTGTTAAGAAAGGCAATCTTAGAGAACTTGCACATGAAGAATTAAGAAAGAGTGGAATAACATGCTCTTGTATTAGATGTCGCGAACAAGGTATCGTTCATAGGAAGTCTGGAATCACTCCAAAACTAGAAAATCTTGAGATTCTTATAGAGACCTTCAATGCCTCAGAAGGAATCGAAAATTTCATATCTTACGAGGACACTGTGCAAAATATTCTGCTCGGATTTATTCGATTGCGTGTTCCTTCTGAGAAGGCACATCGAAAAGAAATCAATGAGAAGAGAACAACTATCGTAAGAGAATTGCGTATTTTTGGAGAACTGGTTCCCATTGGAGAGAAACCAAACTCTCATCAAGTGCAACATCGAAAAATTGGAGAATTACTATTAAGCGAAGCTGAACTTCTTAGCAAAGATGAGTATAATGCTAAAAAAATTTCAGTCCTTAGTGGTTTAGGTGTAAAGCCATGGTTTTATAAACAAGGCTATACTCGTGATGGAGTTTATGTCAGTAAAGAATTATGACAAATAATCTTGTAGAAGTTGTTTGAGCAAAGAGCTTACGGTTTTTCCATCGATTTTTCCACGTACCTTTTTCATCACTTCGCCCATGAGAGGCTTAAGTGCGTCCATTTTCCTTTCTTTAACTAAATCTTCATTTTTTGCGATTATTTCTTTAATAATATTTGTAACCTCATCCTTCGATAGAGTGGTGAGACCTATACTTTTCACAATTTCAACTAGCGGTTTATCTGGATCTTTTGCCACTGACTCCAATACTTCTGGGAGCGCTTCCTTTGCGAATTTTTCTTTTGAGAGAAATTCAAATATCTCATAGAACTGAGCTTCAGTTATATTTTCGAATGGAATACCTTCTCTTTGTAGATATTTAGATGTGCTGATTATGGTACTCGCCACTAACGTAGGTTTTACTTCCAGTCCACTACTAACAATTTTATCGAACCAAAAAACATTCGGATGAAGGACTAACTCGTCAGCTAATTCTTCTGAAAGTCTATATTCTTCTATAAAACGCGTTTTCTTTTCTTCTGGGAGTTCTGGAAGATTTTGTTTGATCTCTGCCACCATTTCAGAAGATATACGTAATGGTACTGCATCTGTCTCAGGATACATCCGCGCCGATCCTGGAAGTGGTCTTAAGAAGGCGGTTGTTCCATCGGGATTTGGCCTTCGTACTTCTTTTGGAACATGTGTGATGTAAATCTTTGCTAAATTACATATGGTCCAAATCGCTTGCTCACATTTGCCTTTCGGACCTACAACAAGAACAAATCCGTCTTCATTTTCACAATTTAAAACTCTGTTCACTTCGCTAACTTCGTTTTCAGAAATTCCATAATTCGGTAATTCATCTGAATGTAAAATACCTCCAAGTCCGGCATAGATTTTAACGGCATCCGCAAATTCAGTCCCTAATCGACGACTAGGTTGAAGTTCTCTACCTAATAAATCGCCAAATTTCGAAAGTTTTACACCTAAGACAGCCTCTCCTTTTTTCAAGGCTTTCTGAACGAATTTTGCTTTTGTTTCAGCAAAAATGGTTGAAACATCTTCATGTTCTATAACGATGTCATCTTCTTGAGCCCCTCGCTTTTCCAGTATTTCTCGAATTTGTATCATGTTCTGTTGCCTTAAGACCTCATTTTTCACGTATTCCCCGATAAGATCCAATTCTTGTGCTCCTTTGATTTCTACACGGGCTCCATCCCTTATTGATACATTGATATCTTGTCGAATTGTACCTAAACCCCTTTTTACCTTGCCAGTAGCCCGTATAATTGCACCAATTCGTTCAGCAACCTCTTTTGTTTGTTCAGGACTATGGATATCAGGGTCAGTTCTGATCTCGATCAAAGGAATTCCAAGACGATCAATTCTGAATGTCGTGCCGTCTTTTGTTTGTTCTATAATTCTTGCGGCATCTTCCTCCACGTAGAGTTGTGTAATAAACACCTTTCCCTGTGAGGTCATAAGATAGGAATCTGACGTACCTACCGCAATTTTTGCAGTCCTCTGAAATCCCATAGGCGTAGATCCATCAACTATTGTCTTCCTCATCACTTGAACTTCGTCTATTTGCCTCATTTTAAAAATAAATGCAATTTCAAGTGCGACACGAACTGCTTCTTCATTTATAGGAGATGGAGGCTCTTCGTCCAGTTCAATCAAGCATGTTGTGTCTGAATAGCCTTCATAAATTACATTTGCTTCCTTTTTTGCTTCAAATGCAGCTGCCATGTCAACTTCTCCAGTTTCTCCGGCAACAGCACGTAACCGCCTCTTGACCAGAATATCAGGGTCGTCAGTCCGTATCAATGAAGGGCAGTTGCAAAATAATTTTGTAGTATCTAGTTGTTGATGAAATTCTAGACCTACCATAAGCCCCAGTTCATCATAATTCAGTGTTTTTTCATCCTTCATTTTGATCCCCTAATACAAAAATGCTCTTTCATCCGTTCTTTCGGTAATTTCCCCTGCAATATTTGTCAACATTAGACGTTTTACTTCCTCTCTTTCTTGTGTATGCCCTAAAACCCACCCCAATTTTAAATAGGCAGTTTCTGGGAGCATGTCTTCTAGATAAACAACTCCTGCGTTGCTCATTAGGCGAAGATTTCGATAAACATAAGGATTGACACGACCATAAAGACATTGCGACGTCATACCAAGAAATAAATCCATTTCTAAGGCACGTTTCACCTGAGGCAACCATGAACGATATTTTGCGGAGGCAGGTGGAGAAGTAGGTGCATGTCCGAGCCCAGTACCCTCAATTATGATACCTCTATAACCTTTGTCTGCTAGAAAATCAACTATTTCAGGATTCGATCCAGGATATGCTTTAATAAGGGCAATTTTTTCCTCAAACGCCGTATCTGCAACTACTTCAGTTTCACTTCGTTTCTTATATTCAGCATCTTCACGAAATTCCATCTTTCCGTCAGGCCAAACCTTTCCAATCGGTAATTCATTAATGGGTCGAAATGTATCACGTCGACTAGTATGCATTTTTCGTACCTTTGTCCCTCTATTTATAAGGCAATATGTATCATCTGGCTCTCCGTGCATACATATAAATACCCCTGCCAGATCTGCGTGACCTGCTAACCATGAGGCGCAAATTAGGTTAATCGCACCATCGAAACTGCCACGATCAGATGAGCGTTGTGCTCCTGTAAGTATAACTGGCTTTGAAAGATCACGTAACATAAAACTTAGCATCGCTGCAGAATAGCCCATACAATCTGTCCCGTGAGTTATAACAACTCCTGAAGCACCTGAATTCAATTCTTTTGCGGCATCTTCAGCCATTTTTTTCCATTCATTGACCCATAAATCCTCGCTCGCAAGATTAAAAAGAAGATTACATCCCTTAAAACGAACGATCTCTGAAAGTTCTGGTATAGCGAAGAAGAGTTCCTCGGGGGTGAACGCCATCACAACGCCGCCAGTTAAATAATCGATTCTACTGGCAATCGTACCACCAGTTGCCAGTAACGAAATCTCTGGTAGGTCGGGTAGCTGTTCAGGAAATGTTTTCTGAAAACTTTCAAGACTGATGCCTTTGTCTATTCGTACTAACTCGACACCTGGCTGGTACGCAATACTTACGTTATATCCATCATCCTGTTTTATCACAATGCTCGAAGGATCCCCAATCTCAATACGAGGCAAAATATACCCCTCATAACTCATATCCTCAGATGTAATTCGAATACGGTCACCAGGCTCTATTTCTTTCTCTTTAAGGCTATTTCTAACCTCTTGTGAGTAATGAGCAAAATAATTTAGTTCTTTCATTAATTGTGCCTCCTTTTTCGCATGATTTGCATGTAAACTGGCCTAGATTTGATATTATTTGAATTTAAGGTTAAATGTAAGATAAGAACACTGCTCTAAATTCTAAACTATGGTTTTAATCTTCTTCAATCAACAGTTTTCAATTTAATACGCATAGAAATTTAAGTTACTTTATTAGTGTTAATGGAAGAAACACCTTAAAAATTGTTGAAGGCAACTTGCGCTTTACATTCGAAAAAAGGGACGTTGTATTGTAATATCTTTAATTTCAGAATGTAAAGCTAAAAACTTATAAAGTCATTTCAAAGTTCCTCTTTATTCAAATCCTTTGACATTCTGAACGGAGTCAAAATCATGTGTGGAATTGTAGGTATTGTTTTAACTCAAGGCAACGTGGCACCTCTGCTACGATCAGCTCTTAAACGCCTTGAATATCGCGGATATGATTCCGTAGGAATGGCTACAATTGCGAACTCTCACATGGTTTTAAAGAAAGATAAAGGAAAAATTGATGTTGTAAACGAAAGACTTAATCTTGACGAACTGCCAGGTAGTATCGGGATTGCACATACTCGATGGGCAACTCATGGACTTCCTACAAGGGAAAATGCTCATCCTCACACAGATTGCAAAGAGAAGATAGCGGTCAATCATAATGGTATTATTGAAAACTTTGTGGAATTGCGTAAAGAACTAAAAGAAAGAGGTCATCATTTTAAATCTGATACTGATACTGAAGTAATTCCTCATCTTATAGAAGAATTTTTAGAACAAGGCTTCAATTTAAAAGAAAGTACTTTCCAGGCTCTAAAGCGAGTTAGAGGGTCTTATGCTTTAACTATTATTTCTTCTACTGAACCAAGAAAAATTATTTGTGCAAGAAATGGCAGTCCACTTGTCTTAGGAATAGGAAACCACGGACTTTTTTGTGCATCGGATATTCCAGCCTTTTTGCCAATGACAAATAAGGCTATAATACTTCATGATGAGGAACTGGCTGTTCTTACACCCAATGAATATCAAATTTTTTCTGTTCCTACTCAAAAAATGATTTCCAAGGACATTACTACCATAAAATGGACTCCTGAAATGGCATCAAAAGGTGGATATTCCTATTTTATGCTAAAGGAGATTCATGAACAACCAAAAGCCCTACGCGATACATTAAGGCAACGACCTGAACGTCTGGAACAAATTGCTGAAGTTTTAGATGAGGCACCAAAGATCTTTATTACAGCGGCTGGTACCTCCTTTCACGCAGCACTCACTGCAAGATATCTTTTTTCACAATTATGCAATGTATTTCCTACAGCTCTCTTGTCGTCAGAGTTTCCAGAGGCAGTTGGCCCTTCGTTTCCAGCAGATGCCTATGTAATAGCTGTTAGTCAATCTGGTGAAACTGCTGATACAATAAGGACAATTAATTTCGCGAAAGAACAGGAAGCGACTATTATCTCAGTTGTCAATACAATCGATTCTTCGATCACACGCCTTTCTGATCACGTCATTTACACCCAAGCAGGACCTGAGATCGGGGTAGCCGCCACAAAGACCTTTACAACCCAAGTCGCTACTTTATCCATGATTGCCCTTCAGTTGGCCCTACGTAAGAAATGCCAAGATATAGAGACGATATCAAATTTACAAAATTCACTTTATAATATCCCCAATATCGTACAAACAGTCATTACAAAAGAGGAAGAACACGTAAAGCGCCTTGCAGAACAGTTTGCCCATATGCCAAATTTTCTCTTTTTAGGAAGAGGTATTAATACGACAACCGCCGCTGAAGGATCCTTAAAATTAAAGGAAATATCCTATATTCATGCTGAGGCGTACCCTGCAGGGGAAAGTAAGCATGGTCCTATTGCACTCATAACTCCCGGATTCCCGATAATGTTTATTGCCCCTCTAGACGAGACACATGATCACCTTATTGGGAATATAATGGAAATGAAAGCACGGGAAGGTACTATCATCGCAATTATTGACGAACAGGATCAAAAAATTCGAGAACTTGCAGATCATTATGTAAGTATCCCGAGTATACATCCTATTCTTTCTCCAATACCGTACGTTGTGCCACTTCAATTATTTTCGTATTATGCAGCCGTGAAACTTGGTTACTCTCCAGATATGCCTCGTTCACTTAGCAAAAGTGTCACAGTATTATAGAGCAAGCAAAGTGCAAAAGAGTTTTCATTGACCTTGAGTGTTCTTCTGAAAACGAGCAGAAGACTTAATAGTAGAAGAAACAAACATTTTGTGGTCAATTATATTTAATGAATTACCTTTTTCAAATGCTGGGAGGGGAAATGAGGCAAGTATTTTTAGAAAAGAAATTAACAGAAATTAGAATACGCATCGATAAGTTTTCGGACGATGATGTTGAAAAATTCGTTGAAAAATATCCTCTTCTTAAAAAATACTATTCAAAATTAAACGCAATAAAAGGTGATTGCAAAAAGTGTGGATGTTGCTGCGTTGGGGGAATTTCACTATCAGAGTTGGAAATAAACGCAATTCGCATGTTTATACCTGAGATTGATGACTTCATGGAGACAACTACACGTAAAGACCTAATTACTGGTGAGATTATCAAATATCCCGTAACAATGCGTACAAAATATGGCTACTGTATTTTTAATGCAGATGACGGAGCATGTATTATTCATAAGATTCGACCAATACTTTGTCGGGTGTTTCCTTTTTTTCCGAAGGAACAAGGCACTTGTGTGAAAGATGTAACTTTCTCTGGCCTAAGTGTAGATGAAGGAAAAGAAATTTGGATGAATCACTTTTTGGAAATCAAAAAATCAACAAACAGATCGTAAGTCCAAGTTTATGTCATCCAAACCATGAATCTTCGTAATATCTTATGAACACAGAGTAACTACGGTACTCTTTCGATTAGCTTAACAAATTAAGTTGTTTTAGCAAATTAATTGCCGTTCTAGTTACATCCAGAGAAAAGAGATCTTTAAGAAGGATCCATCTGACATCTTCTGCGTCTGATCTTGGAGAAATCTCACCACTTTCTCTCGTGGCAAAAAAGTCTATAATGACATAATGATATTGCACTTTCCCGTTGTCATCTTTAATTATTACATCAATGACTCCTGCAAGGTCGCCGATTTTTACCGAAAGACCAGTTTCTTCTTTGACTTCCCGTTTTGCAGCCTCTCTAACTGCTTCTCCAATATTTACTAAGCCTCCAGGAAAAGACCATTTTCCTCTACCTGGTTCGTTTCCCCTTTTAACCATTAATACTTTTTCACAATCTAGGACTATTGCGCCAACCCCTACAAGAGGTCTTGTTGGATAATTTCTTTTAATGTATATCCTCTCCGATAAATACGACCTTTTAGTTCTCTATGAATTATTCTGCCCCATTAAAAGCTTTTGATGTATCTAAATTTATCTATTCTCCGCATGAGGTAATTTTGTATTGTTAATATACTGTGTGCTTTAATTTCAACACAATTAAAAAGAAATAAATAGCGATGTTTAATTGATTCATAAGATTCATGTTAAGGGTTTACAGGATTAGAAATTCTTTCAAATCACTATTGGAGATTAAAACAAATGCACTCTTTAGAAATAAACCCTGAAATTGCTGTAAGTAGGATCAGTAGATTTATAGTTAAGCGCATTGACGATGCGAAAGCTAATGGAGTAATTATTGGCTTAAGCGGTGGAATAGATTCATCCGTAACTGCTGCTTTATGTGTACGTGCTTTAGGTCACGAAAAAGCCTTTGGGCTGTTAATGCCAACGCAGACAACTCAACAACAAGACATTGATGACGCAATAAAAATTGCCAATTTACTTGGTATGAAATACACAATTGAGGACATATCTCCATCCTTGAACGCTTTTGAACAATTCCAAGTATTTGATCAGGAGAAAAAAATTGTAAACGGTAACCTTGCAGCTAGATTAAGGATGAGTCTCCTATATTATTATGCTAATCTACATAATTGGTTAGTAATTGGCACGGGTAATAAGAGTGAGCTTTTAGTGGGATATTTTACCAAATTTGGTGATGGAGGCTGTGATATCTTACCCCTAGGCGACCTATACAAGTGCCAAGTCAGGCAATTAGCTGAATATCTCGAAATCCCCCTAGAAATAATTAAAAAGACGCCTTCAGCAGGACTTTGGCCTGGACAAACAGATGAAGATGAACTAGGCATAAAGTATGATACTTTAGACAAAATCTTAAGTAGTCTTGAGCAATTGATGTTACCGAATGAGATTTCGAGAGAATTCAATATTCCATTAGAAGTAATAAAAAAAGTAGAAAACATGCTTCGTCAAAGTCAACATAAAAGAATAGGACCAATGGTATTCAAAATGGGATCTCGAACACCTGGCTTTGACTGGAGGCTCTCTATTGCATCTAGAGAAGCATAAATGAAATCACAAATTTCTCTTTAGAAACTTTCAAGAATAGAACTAAATATATTTAAGAGTGTTAAAATTGACTTCTTCCGCAACTAGAAAAACTGAGTTTTCTGAACCAATTTCAGATGTGAAAATAGGTTTGGAAATACATGTACAACTTACAGCTTTGACAACAAAGTTATTTTGTGGGTGTCCAACTGATTATCGTGGTATGCCTCCAAATTCAGTTTGTTGTCCAATTTGCCTTGGTCTACCTGGAACACTACCTGTAACTAATAAACGTGCTATAGAATTGGCAATGATGGTTTCGCTTGCACTTAATTCGAATATATCAAGAAATAGTTCGTTCTATCGTAAGAATTATTTTTATATTGATTTGCCGAAGGATTTTCAAATTTCACAGTACGATAAAGCGGGTGGTGTCCCAATTGCGATTGGAGGCCACGTTGATTTTGAAATGAAGCATCAAAAGAAATTGATAAGAATTCGTCGTCTCCAACTTGAAGAAGATCCAGGTCGTTTAAAACATATTGGCATGATTGATAAATCTCCTTACACTTTAGTTGATTATAATAGATCAGGGATAACTCTTCTTGAAATAGTCACAGAACCTGATTTTTCAACACCTGAAGAAGCACGTGTTTTCCTACGGAAACTCAGAAGTGTCCTTGAGCACTTAGGCGTAGCTGATGTAAATTTACGGGGATCTCTTCGTTGCGATGCAAATATTTCTGTAGGAGACGGAAGACGTGTTGAAATAAAGAACATTAGTTCGTTTAAAGAAGTTAAACGTGCTTTAAGCTATGAAATTATTAGACAAAAACAAGCACTTCGACGTGGGGAGTTCATAGCACAAGAAACTCGACATTGGGACGAAGATCGCAGAATAACTTTTACTCTTCGAACGAAAGAAGAAGAACACGACTATAGATACTTCAGGGAGCCTGATCTACCGATTATTGAAATTTCAGATGAATGGATTGCAAAAACTAAAACAACAATGCCTGAACTACCTGATGCTCGAAAAGAAAGATTTCAGAGAATATATCAAATCCCTGCCTATGATGCAGACGTATTGACAAGTGAGAAATATTTAGCAGACTTCTTTGAAACATGCATAACTTATGACGTGGACGCAAAGACAGTCAGTAATTGGCTTATGAGCGATTTTTTACGTTTTGTAAACGAACTTGATCTTGAATTTACTGAGATTCTTCTTACACCAGAGGATTTAGTTACTATGATCCGTTTAATCGATCAAGAGGTGATAAGTGGAAAAATTGGTAAGATTGTTTTGCGGGAAATGCTTTCAACAGGAAAGACTCCGCAGACCATTATAGAGGAATTTGGTCTTAAGAAAATTGATAACGCTTCTATCATTTCCGATAAAGTAAAAGAAGTCTTTGAAGAACATCCAGATGCTGTTCGGGACGCCATGACTAACAAGAATGCTATTCGGTATCTTGTAGGACAAGTTATGGCGAAAACTAGAGGGAGAGCTGATCCTGTTTTAACAAATGAAATCATTGAATCAAAACTAGAAGAATTAAAATCCAAGAATCAATAATTCATTACGAATTGAAATTAAGTATTTACCAAATGTGTATCAATAATTCTATCTATCGTCTCATTAACTCCATTCCCAGTGAGTGCGTTTGTTTCAAAGCATTCATCATTAATTATTTCCCGAAGTTCGTCATGCCTGCTTTTGTCTACTAAATCTATCTTGTTCACGATAAGATAAATTTTCCCAAAAAGTTCTTTAAGATCCTCATATAAAGAAAGTTGTTCCTTCAAAGGATATCCACAAGTTTCTGAGGGATCTACGATATAAAGTATGACCTGAGCCAAATACTTTAATGCGGTAATTGCCTGTAATTCTATTGGATTCCTTTTATCGAGTGGACGATCAAGAAGACCAGGTGTATCCACAATTTGATATATTGAAAGATCTCTTTTTATGTGACCTATGTTGACAGCTCGGGTCGTAAAGGGGTATTCAGCTATTTCCGGTTTTGCCGTAGATGCATGTGCCACGAAACTGCTTTTCCCAACATTAGGATAACCAGCTATAACTATCGTAAGTTTTTTAGGATCAACCGATGGCAATTTCCGTAATTTTGGTCTAGCTTCTTGAATCACGTTTAAATTGTCCTTAATTCTATTAATTATTGAACTTATACGCCCGTATGCCGCTCGACTTAACTTTATAACCTCAACTAGTTCTTTTGCTCTCTTTATTTTGTAGATATAGTTTTGAATTAGTTTCTTAACCACTCTACGTGTACCATAAATCGAGCCAAGCGCATTTTTGAGTTGATCTCTGCCAACAAGTATATCAGCTAATTCAGAATAAAATGGATGTACATCATCTATCGAAGGAATCTGTTTTACTATTCGTTTGAGTCTTGAGTCCAGAAATCCCTCTATAACTCTTAATTTCTTACTTTCCTTACGTTTCGTCCTTATGATGCGTGGTACTTTTCTGGGAATCTTAACTTCAGTACGAGAAGCTTTACGAAATGCTTGATCCAAGAGTTCCTTTGAAGTTGGGACATAGTTAATCTTGGTAAATGGATTTCCGTTATTAGAAATTTTAGACACCTTCTTTGCAGAGTACAGGTTCTAATCAACTACTTTAAATTAGAAGAAGAATCTTCTGTTCTTAACATACTCTTTAATTGACGCATTTTTTCCATTGTAAGATTGAATAACTGTTCCGAAATTATAGATTCTTCTTTAGCATATTCTAGTTTTTCTAAATCGATGACACGTGTAAAATCTTCAGTTCGGATTAAATCTACTTCAAGATCAACATACCTGATCCGGTGAGGCTCTGGATAAAGTCCTGGATAGATCTCTACTGGAGTATTTATATTGAAATATTCTCCTTTGTACATTCCATCTCGCGCAAAATACGTTGTTTTTACAAAAAATTCTCCTTCTTGTATCTCCATAATGCCATAATCACCTGCTTCTTTGGGAAGATCAAGACCATCAAATTTTCGTCCAGCCTTGAACATTCGTTTTAAGAGTAGTTTTCTTTCATTTGGATCACTTTTTATTACATATCCAGGCGATAGAAAAATTGTCCTACCATTAAACTTAACATGATCAATACAGACTTCAGAGCCTAATGAAGGAAATATTTCAAAAAATGTGAAATCTGCAGCCTCGTTGATAATAACATGGTGTTCAGGCAATTTGGCAAGAATTCTTTCACCAAAATCAACCAATAATGATAAATCGTGACCCATTGCTTTGACTTGATGATGGTTTCTAACTGTTGCAACAACTTCGCTTCGAATCTCATCAAGTTTTATTTTGGAAAGACTTGGAAATTCTAAGAAAGTTGTTGTATTCTCTTCATACACGGCTGCTGGTGCTTTGGTCTTTTCGGCTTTCTTAAAGATCATCTGTGCTAACTTTGTTAAGTCCTCGATTTCGGCGATGAGCACCGTTACATCTTCTGAGGCTGCTGCTGTGCGCCATAAAATTCCCCATGAATCTGGTTTGATAGTTTTTCCCAAAAAGAACAACTCATCTCGTTTTCTCCCACGAATTTTATGACTTATCCGAACCGCATTTTCAGGAATCAAGACGGCGTATCTGCCAGCTATTGTTATGCTTGGCTGTACTTCAGATAATCCAGGTCTAACTTTCTCTACGCGTACAAGAAGTTCGTCACCTTCATTGATTTCTTCAAGAAAGTTATCATTATTCAGGTGCAGTATGCCTTCTGTTCTCCCTAAATTTAAAATCGCGTAATCCCGCTCCAAATTTATTCTCGTGACAATTCCTTTATAGAAGCCATTTGGACTGACTTTTGTATAAAAAACCGTAAGATCAGGAAGAAGCAATCGCAATATTTCCAGTAATTCTTCAATATCCTCTTCTTTCCCACTGAGTTCTACGCCCTGTCTATTTCGTCTGTCAAAAATATCTATATCGAAAGGTACACGTAAATCCTCAATTGCTCCTTTGAAGCGTTGTAAAATAACAGTTGAAGGATATGTTAGTTTAAATCCATGATCTATGAGGATTTTCGCTAATGCCGTTGAGTATATTCCTCTGAGGCGAACTGTCGTTGCGTTTTTTTCCATCTTCTCGGCCTCATTATTTATCTAGTCGAAAAATGCTTAAAAAGGTCAACCCGTTGTCCCATGAGTTAAGAGTGATGCGGGGGATGGGATTTTCGGTAATGAGGATTTCTCATTGGTCATTCGAACCCACGCAGGCTTGCGCCGAAACCTAGGATACCTAATGCCTCTCTACGCCACAGGATCCTGAGTCCTGCTCCTTTGGCCAAGTTCCCGTTGCTCTCCATTGAGATGAGATCTCGGACACCCCCGCATCAAATTCATCACGATATGATCGCTTCCTAAAAACATCTATTTAAAAATTCAAGGAAACAGATCTACAAATATCATATTCATTCTTAAAACCGCATTAGGGGCACCGGTTGCTATCAGTTTGTTAGTATAGAAACTACCGATTCTTATTATGATTACGGTACCTTTAATTCGCTCAGAGACCATTTCTCTTTACGAATATTAAGTACAATCGAGGTATTTGTACGCTCTATGTCGGGTATAGAAAGAACGTCCTTAATAAACTTATCAAGGTCATTTCGAGAACTAAAGCGCGAAATTACTGCTATGTCATATTCCCCTGTAATATCATATACCGCCATTACTGGATCATGCTGCGCAATCTTTTCCTCTACCTCAACGAGTTTGCCTCCCCTAACCCTTACAAGGGTTAGTGCAGTAAATTCATAGCCCAATTTCTCGTAATCTAAGACTACAGAGTATCCTTTAATGACACCTTCCTTTTCAAGGTTTTTCACACGATTATGTACTGTTCCAGCAGCTTTTTTGCGTCCAGTTTTTTCAAGTTCCTCGGCAATTGAACGGTAACTAAGACGTGCATCCTCTTGAAGAAGTCTTATGATATCTAAATCTGTCTCATCGATGGTAAATTCACATTCTTCTTGTTCTTGTGGCATTTTTGCCCACAACCTAATGATGTTGAAGTTTTTGCTCACCTTTCCAAATGAGATACACTAACTTTTACGATTTCTTTAAGTATTTGGTGTAATTTCTTTGTGAGTGTACCTGCATATATTTCTTCTGGGATGATAAATAAAAGATATCCTAATTGTTGACATAAAGAAGTCATTTTTTGAGATATAAAGGAGTTCCACTGAGAGACATTATTGAAAAGAATGATGATTCGATAGTTTGATTTATGAATATTGAGATATCCTTCAAAACTTTCCCAAGCAAACCTAAGGCTTGCCCGATCAATGATTCCTGAAGTTTCATACTGAGAAAGGGGATATATATTTTCAACTTCACTAGGAACGCATCCAAAAGGAATAACAAAAGTCACCAAATGTAAATAAGGAAAATATTCACCAAAAACTTCTTTTAAACTCTCAATTAATCGGATATGTCCAGGAGATGACCGAAATGGTTTTATTTTCGTCTCAGGAAGAATAGTTAAAATTGGAGCGTCTGACGGTGGATGATAGTACGTTGTTACATGCTTTTGATGCCTAACTAGATTAGGTCTGAATAATCCTACTTTTCCATAAAAAAACAAGGCCCTTCTCTTTGAGATAGGATCAAACTTTTCTAGCCAATCACGGTATTTTTTTAGATGAGAAAAGGCTTGTAAAAACCTGGGATGCATGCGTGCTCTTGCTTCCAGGAGTTCCCAGAGTCGTCCGTCTAAGATTGCTTGACGTATTGTACGTATTTCTTGGAGAGAAATACACAAATTGTGACTTGCTAAAAGTTCATATCTCAGTTCTGCATTAGTTGCTTTCAACTCTGGAGGTGTATATTTGATACAAACAGGACATGAACACGGAAATACCTCTAATGAATCCAATAGATAAGTACCACTTGGAGTCATGTAACGGTTTTCTTTTGCAAACAATGCATAAGCAGCGGAATCAAAAGTATCGCAGCCTAAAGCAATAATTAACGAGAAAAAAAGAGGATGTCCTGCACCAAATAAGTGAAATGGTTTTTCAACTGGTAAATTCATCTTAGCATTAGCGATACCTTCAACTAACTTTATGAAATTATATTGCTCCATAAACGGAGTAACGCTTCCAAGAGCATACATATCAAAAGGGAGATCATACATTGTTTTTGCGCAATGCTCAATGAGTTCTAAGTAGGCACCACCTTGAATGGGTCCTACCCAAAGAATATCTTCAACATTCCTAAGATTTAGACTCTCCTTCGCCCTCTTTAATGTCTGGGTCACATTGTATTTAGCTTGTTCATAGGCAAGGTCGGGTCCAATAGGGAGATCTAATATAACTGCAATATCAGAATGAATTTTTTCTTGAAATTCAATTACTTCTTCTGGGGATATTGTTACACCACCGTAACGTAGGATCTGAAATGCGCCTGAATCAGTCATTATGGGGCCATTAAAATGGAAAAAAGAGTGAAGATCTGATATGTTCTCATTACTTCTTGTGATGTATTGTTTTAGAAGATATGCACTTGTAATAATTATTTCACAATTAAATCCAGTTTCAAGTTTTTCGGGAGAAATCGGATTTTTTGTAGGATGCACAACGGGAAGCAAAGTAGGAGTATTGACAACGCCATGGCGGGTGTAAAGTTTGCCAATACGACCTCCTACATCATGTTCTATAACTTCAAAACTCAAAGAAACTTTCACATCGTTTCTTGGTTACTAAGAACTTCTTAACTGATCAAGATGACTTTCCGCTAGCTTTTTCTTCCATATATTTATCATAAACCGCGCTAATCCTCTCAGCAAGGGGGCCTTCGCCTTCAACTCCAGCTTCGGTTACAGTTATTTTGTTGTCTAAAACCGAAATTACTCCTGCTGATTCGTGTAGTTTAACCTGACCAGGTTGTGGAAAAAGTTTAGAGATTTCATCTGCTAATCCTTTCATATCAAAAGGTTTTTCTACTTCAAAAATTGAGGCGATTTCGTGACCTAGAATAAAAGCACGATGATACTTAATTCCTTCAGAATCATTTGCATTGATCAGACAAAATGAAAGCGTATTCTGATCAAAAGCCTGAAGTTCACCTTCAAAAACTTGTTTTGCGACTGTTAGGACTCGCACTTTCTTGTTCATAAGGTTCTGAAGTTCGATGAAGAATTTTCGTGTGCTACTTGACATTATACGTTCCTCCCATCTAAAACCCATTAAGAACTAAGGATTTTTAAATTAATCCCATTAAATTTTTATGACAAAGAAAATTCTTGGCATTATAACGAATATTAAATGAAAGATTGTCAACTACCCCATCCTAAAGGATAGGGGCTTCTAGAGGCAGGAGTTGTGAAAAAATGGTACAAACTATTTTCAGCGTACAAAGAATTGAACCTACTGAACTTGAGGATGTTTTTAGGATAAGGTTAACATCCCAGGATGGAAAAATGGAACTCTCATTTGAAATAATTGAAGATCTATTTGGTTTTGAGGAAAATACTGAGTTGGATATTTATATTGATAAAATATCTCCTAAGAAAGCTGATGCAGCTAATCTACTTATGCAAGGAGATGTTTTTAAGGTGCAAAAAAAACAGGACGTAGTTCAGGTTTTTGGCTCACTTGGAGGATTGCAACTTCGTCTTATTCATCCTAAGAATAAAGAACTATTTCAAGCAACCGACCCTCTTATTTTAGCAATTTTTTAAGGGAGTTGGAGATATGTTCAAAATAAAGAAAGCTATAACTAAGCGTGATTTAGTAGATAATGTTCTCATAACAGGCTTTCATGGAATAGGAGAAGTCGGATATATAGCTTCAACGCAACTAATAGAGGCCTTCGAGGGTGAACGTATAGGCATAATTGATAGTGAAACGTTACCATCTTTTGTTGCAATGGACAAGAATAGATTATCCCTCCCCTTTGAAATATTTAAATTTGATAGGTTTGTGACTATTTTACCCAACTTTCAGCCCAATCCTCAAGAAATTCATGGATTCTGTAAGGGGATTGTTGAATGGGTAATCTCTAATGAATTTAAGGAAGCATTTCTAATTGGAGGACTTGATAATCGATTCCAAAAAAGTGATGAAAAACACTACAGGTGCGTACTCACACAGAAATATGAAGAAAAGGCAAAGGAATTGGACTTACCGATGCTTGAGCGAGGATTGTACGTCACCGGTCCGCTCGCATTGCTTCTTGCTTACTTTGAGATGGAAGATTTTCCAGCATTAGCTGTACTTCCGTACGGAAAAAGAGATCGTCCAGATCCGCGGGCGGCTTCAATAGCAGTTGAAGAATTTAGTAAACTCTATAATGTTGAAGTAGACATATCAGAATTGCTAAAGGACGCACAAAGAGTAGAAGAAGAACTAGAAGAAATGCTACGGCAGCAAAAAGAGAAAATGATGGAAGAAACTCAACCCTATGACCGAACAAACTATTATATTTAGTTTGAATTAAATCTCATCGTTAGTTCTTTCATCAACATAAGATAACTTAGTATGATTCTTATTCTCTTGTAACTTTTGTTTGATCACAAAAACTCGTATTTTTTCCTCTGCAATTATAAGTGTATTATTGATGGATTTAATTACAGAATGGGGAATTAAAATTGTTCCTTTCTCATCGCGCGGAAATTTTTCAATATCTGGATGTTTAGTAGGCTTCACACACACAGCTAATAAGTGACCATCGCGCGAATTAATTATGAAATCAACAACCTTCCCCATAACAGAACCTTTTTCATCATTTACAGGAATGCCGATTAAGTCTCGGATATCAATAATAGAGGAGGATTCGATTTTAATCACCTGTAGAACGTAACGAAATACAGTGGAGAAAATACTACGATATGACTATATTGCCTCCAAACTATTTAAACTGACAACTAGTGATTTAAGTAGTTAATCAAGAAGGCTAACCTTCTTAGAAAATATGGTAAAAAGAATCTTCATAGAAAAAGGTTTTTGAGGGAAAAGACAGGCATCTGTGACATTCTTCCCACTATAAAGGATTAAGTTCTTTGCCGATAAAGTTAAAAAAAAGACTTCGTATAGATATTGTCCAATGCTTTGCCACAATAATGTGACTCGTGGACTATTTTAATAACATAAGTTCCCTTGTAATCAAAAAATTGAAGCGGGGGTGTCCGAGATCTCCTCCCAATGGAGAGTAACGGGAACTTGGCCAAAGGAGCAGGACTGAGGCTCCTGTGGCGTAGAGAAGCATTAGGTATCCTAGGTTTCGACGAAGCCTGCGTGGGTTCGAATTCCTTGGCGATAAATCGCTAGAACGAAAATCCCATCCCCCGCACCACTCTTAACTTCAGAAACAGATCATTAGCTTTTTATGGGTTCTATCATGCTTTAAACACTGCAATGAAAAGTATTTTTAATATTCTCTCAGTGAATTTTTATTAGGTTTCTATTCAGATTTTGACGGAATAATAGAGCGAGGAAGGAGCACCTGTAAGAAAAAGCCAACTAAAACTAACAAACCAATCTAATATAGCAATTACAGAACATATAACGAGCGCACTAGGGAACAAAAACGCAAATAAACCAATCATAAATAATAACTGGGATAGACCTGCTGGATTAACGATACTCGCACCTAATAAGTAAGAAGTTGCACCGATAAACAATGCCACACCAAAGGAGAGAGGATAGCCCACGGCAATTGAGAGGACATAGACTTTGCTTGCTTCAAGAATCCAAATTGGAAAGGCAATGAGGAGCGCAAGAGGTGTATTTCGCTTATCAGTGATAAGATCTTCGATATCTTTCGTCAGTTCCGACATTCCCTCAACTGCTTTCTTCTGAATTTGCTTGGCAGGCCTAAATACCGTTTGCAAAATTTTGATACAGAAATTGACGAACCAAGGCTTTCGAATTAAAATAAAAAACGCGATAAACAAAGCAATAATACCTACAGAGAACAACCACGACTGAATAACACTTTTTAAGTCACTGAAAATGAATATGATAGAAAATGCGGTAATTAAAACGAGTGCAACACTATCAACAAAACGTTCAATGATTACTGAGGTCAAAGATTTAGAGAAAGAAGTATTTCTATCTTTCGACAACCAATAACTTCTAACAAACTCTCCGACTCGAAGTGGAATGATTGTGTTGATAAAGATACCAGAGCACAAAATCGGAAATAGTTTTATACTTGGGGGCAGTTTATAAGAAGAAAGAAGAATATTCCAGCGACCAGTTCTAAGCGAAAATGATAAAATTATTAATAAGAACGTGGGGAACAACAAAAGAATATTTGCGTGCTTTAAGGCATCAAGAATAGCATTAAAACCAAGCTGGCCAAAAATATAGATGATGATGGCAATTATTACCACGAAGATAAGAATAACAAATAATGTTTTGCGTAGAGTAAGATTAACGGAAATTACTCTCACCTGTTTGACTTAATGAAATCTAAAGAGATAAAAGCTACTTCCTCTTTTTCCTGCCTGCTCGTCGAGCAGCAATGAGCCCTACTTTTCGACCTGGGGGTGCATTTCGAGACACTGTTGTCGGCCCACCTGGGCGCTGTTTACTGCCTCCGCCATGCGGATGAGATACGATATTCATAGCAACACCACGTACATGTGGCCATTTTCGCCCTTTTGCAGTTATAAAGTGATATTTAGTGCCAGCTTTGACAAACGGTTTTTCAGGGCGACCTCCACCTGCAACTACGCCAATTGTAGCCCTACATTTTGAATTAATTGTTATTGATTTTTTTGAGGGAAATTGTACGAAAGTAGTGCCTTTAGAATGCGAAATGATTGTTGCATAGCAACCTCCGGATCTTATAAATTTCCCACCATCTCCTGGGTTCTTTTCAATATTAAAGATGGGAGTTCCTTCTGGAATGTTTTCAAGTGGAAGAATATTTCCAATAGAAACAGTTGCGTTTGGTCCATATTCAACAACTTGACCGATGTAAGCAGATTCTGGTAATAGCAATAGACTTTTTACTCCATCTTTATATTTTATGACACCAACAGGGGCGCCACGTCCGGGATCATGATATAGACCAGTTATCACACCAGTTACTATACGTTCTACAGTTGATTTTGAGAGAGGGCGATACTTTACAGCGCCTCTTCTCTTGTGAGTATGAGCACGAAATGTTGGAGAGCCACGTCCTCTTCTTTGTACAAGAACTTTTTTACCCATGCCGAAAAAGCCTCCTCATAAATATTTAAAGTAATCTTAGAACATTCCCAATTTTGCAGCGAGATCACCTGCATCTTCTGCATCAGATAAGCGTACATACGCTTTTTTTCTTCCATCAGGCAGAATAAGTGTATTAACACGGTCAACCTTTATATCGTAAAGAACTTCAACTGCTTTCTTAATCTCCCGCTTATTGGCGCGTCTATCTACGATAAATGCTAATTTATTTTCATTTTCGATCATATCGAACAACTTTTCACTGATTACTACATTATAAACAACTCGATGTAGCTTACCGCTAAGGATCGATTCTTTTTCCATTTTAGATTTTCTCCAAATAATTTATGTTTCTTAAGCAATTTGTTTAGCAAGATACTCTATCGCTGATTTTACCCAGATGGTAAGCCTTCCAGGGTGACCACCAGGAGCTAAAGATTCTGTATTAAGGTTATTAACATAAATAATATCTATACCCGGATGATTTCTTGCCGCTTTTATAATCCCATTGTCTTCAGAAATCACAATAAGCGGACCTTTAGGCTTTTTATATTTGCGTCCTCTTAGTTTGCCCTTTCCGCTTCGAATTTTTTTGCCGCTTTTTGCCCGAATAACATCTGCCCAGATGCCGAGCTTCTCGAATACACTTTTAGTTTCACTTGTTTTAGTTAATGATTGAAATTCATCTGTTAAGATAATTGGGAATTTTGAAATCATCTCAATAGAATGCCCTCTTTTGCGAACGAAAATCTTATTTGCAGTCGCAGCTATGGCAGAACGTAATGCAAAACGCCTCTCATTTTTATTTATTCTTTCAATATGTATCTTTTCTGGTTTGGGAGGATGGGCTGGTCTTCCTCCAACAGCCATAGGGACGAAGGCACCTTTTGAACCAGCGTGATGTCTACTTCCTTTTACACGAGGCACCCGAGCAGTTCCTCGACCAACACCCATAGATTCAGCAGAAGTTCGCTGCCCTGCCTTTTTGTTTACACCATAAGGTTGAATACGTGCAGTGATCGCTGCAATTACTGCACGTTGAATTAAGTCTGGGCGAAAGGGCGTGAAAAATATTGATGGTAAAGTGATTTCCTCTATAATGGCCCCGTCTAGATCATATACAATTCCTTTTTCTGGAATATTCATTTGAATCGCCTGTTACATATTAATTTAAATTGAGGGAGTCATATTAAAATATGAAAAATGATTATCGCCGTATATATGAAAGTGCAGGTGCCTCTGAAGGCGCATTTAAAGGTGCACGTAATGCGTATCGCATTTTAATTAAATTCTTTCTATGTCCAGTAATTGAGCCCTGTATGATCATATGGTCTCCACGAATAATGCCGTAACGTATGAATCCACCAGGAGGTGTGATTTCATCACCATCCTCACCTATTTTCAATACTCGCCTATTATAGTCCGTTCTTTGATGATATCCTAACTGTCCTGCTCGTGGTACAGTGTAGAACATATGATGTGGTTTCCATGGCCCAATTGCACCAACACCACGCTTTGTTCCCCTAGATTTATTTTGTAAGATGCGAATACCCCAACGCTTCACCGGACCTTGAAATCCTTTGCCAATCGAAATCGAACTAGTGTCCACAAACTGTCCATCTTTCAATATATCCGCAGCACGTATTTCTTTTCCTAAAATGGAATTAGCATAATTAAATTGCTCTTGTATAGATTCTCCTCCACCTATTTTCACTTCAAAGAGATGAGGCTTCCGTCGCGCAACACCACTTAAAATAGGTTGGGTATGAACTATAGCCCTTACTTCTGCTGTTGTTTCAATTGATTTTTTCAACATATTCAAAGTTTCTGAAGTGTTATAGTCTTTAGGTAGAGGAAAAACTCGACTTAGGTCAGAATTTAAATCAGAGAACCAACCTTCACCAATGACACTTAATCCATAAGGCGTTGATTCGTAAGTACGCATTCCACATACGAAGAGAGGGGGTGTATCAAGTACAGTAACGGCCATAACACGTTCTTGTCCGTATAAGGGACTATGTGCGTGATCTTCAATTAAAACTACATGAGTCATTCCTGCTTTGTAACCTGCAAAGCCAAGAAGTGTTGGTGGACCAATCCAAGAAGGCCAGGTTTTAATCTTGCCAACTGGATGTGCCGCTCTACCACGAGGTAGATAAGCGAGAGAGCCTCTTTTTGGTGCATGTCGTTTTCGATGACCCATAGTATTTACCTCCACAAATTACTAAAAAGGGCAAATAAGATAATCTGCAATTTATTTTTATTATCGGTGGTATTACAAAGGTTATTATTGATCTTGATATTTATTCTGGTAGGTACATGATTTTATGACTACCGTTAAAACAAGAGGTATCTCATAGAAGCATATCCCTCTGTTTGAGCAGTCTGTCCAAAATAACCGTTATAATGTAACCTACTTTTTCTGTTTCATTTTTATGTCTTCTGCTGAAAGAATGGATAATTCAATCTTCCACTTTACACCTTCGGTATCGTTTGAAAAATCTTAAATAGAACTCAACACTTCATTGCACTAAATTTCATTTCAAAATATCATTTAAACGATAAAATATATCCTTAATTGAGGATATTCTAAGAAAATGTGAATCAATAGTTTTCATGTATTAGGGAGGAGAAAATGATGCCATTACCCTATATGACTCAATCATTGTGCCCAGAATGCTTCAAAGTCATTCCTGCAGAAATAAAGGCAGAAAATGGTAAAGTTGTTATAGAGAAGGAATGCTCTGAGCATGGCTTTTATAAAGATACGTATTGGGGCTCTGAAGAGGAGTTCCTTCGCGCCGAGAAATGGTGGTGCGACGGGAGATTAGATAACCCTCGCACTGAAACAAAAGAAGGTTGTCCACAAGACTGTGGGCTTTGTCCAGAACATAAATCCCATACTGGACTGGCCCTCATTGATGTAACGAATCGATGCAATCTTTCCTGTCCAATTTGTTTTGCAAACGCACGTTCTTCTGGATATGTTTATGAACCAACATTGGAGGAAATACGTGGTATCCTTGAAAATTTACGTGCTAATGAACCTGTTCCAGCTCCCGCGGTACAATTTGCTGGCGGTGAGCCCACGGTTCGTAAGGAATTGCCAGAAATTATATCAATGGCAAAGGAACTCGGTTTTAAAAATATTGAAATAGCTTCTAATGGCCTAAAAATAGCTGAAAGTGCAGATTACTTAATGAAATTACAAGAAGCAGGACTAAGTACCATTTATTTCCAATTTGACGGAATAACACCTGAGCCATATATTGCTGCAAGAGGAAAAGATCTATTTCCTTCAAAAAAGAAAGTAATTGAAAATGCACGAAAAGTAGGATTTGATAGTATTGTATTAGTGCCAACACTAGTTCGCGGTCTAAATGATGCTCAGGTAGGTGGAATAATCGATTTCGCTGTACAGAATGTAGATGTAGTTAGAGGGATCATCTTCCAGCCGGTGTCTATTACTGGAAGGATCGATCGAGAAAAATTAGATGAAATGAGAATCACAATACCTGATTTAACGCGTTTAGCTGAAGAACAAACAGGTGGTACAATTAAAGCCAAGGATTGGTATCCTGTATCGAGTATAGCTACCTTTTCAAAGACATTGGGGCATTATCGTGGCGAGCCTGCTGTAGAATTTACTTGTTCGCCTCATTGTGGCATGGCAACGTACATTTTTGTGGAAGATGGAGAAATTCAGCCGATTACAGAATTTGTCAACATCGATAAATTCTTCG
>JAEOSF010000055.1 GCA_016840515.1 Candidatus Borrarchaeum yapensis
AATAACTGATTTTGTGTTGAACTTCATTTCAACAAATTTTTTATATTTTCTAGGGCGGTTTTTAGATTTAATCTGACTAAGCCCAATTCGGGACGTGCATCTTGTCCTGCCAGCGCTGTAAGAGCAACATCTCCAGAGTTTATGACAACAACAAATCCATTTGCACAATCAACATCAATTTCGCCGATTGTACCTTTATCTATTACCTTGCCCAACGAACTAGCACCATTAACAATAGCCATCGAATATTCCACAATTTCATTGTGGTTCAGTTCTGTAAGTGTTTGTCCAGTTAGAATTTCACCTTTTGGTTTAAAAGCGATAAGACCCTCAATTGCAGGTATTTGTTCCATAACTGCATTCAATTCGTCTTCTATATTCTTTTTTAATTCAGCAGTCACCATCATCTATCACTCGCCTTGTTCTCCTAAAATAATAAAATTCCTGATGTTTAAAACATTTTTCGGTATATATGTTTTAGCGTCTTTTGATGATTTTTTAGTATTAATATCGAATGTATTGTAGGAGTTTAGCAAAAACTTGAACCCTGAGTGGTGTTTATGACAAAAAGGTTATCAATGGAATTCCAATTGCCCTCTTTTTTCAATACCCTGAAAGCGTATAAACCATTCCTCATAGTTCTTCTTTTGTTTACCATCGCTTATGTAGTAAGAATGCTTAGAGTTCCATTTCCTCCAGAAACAATGTCCGATGAGAGATTCTATATTGAAGCAGCAAAATCGCTTATATCCACAGGGCACGACACTAATCCTGAGCATCCACCTCTTGGAAAATATCTGATAGGCCTGGGGATTCTTATTTTCGGTGATAATCCCTTTGGTTGGCGATTTATAGGTGCCCTTTGTGGGAGTACCATCGCACCTCTTGTCTATTTAATTGCTACTAAGGTCTACAATGAGAAAGTGGGCCTATTAAGTGGCTTATTCTTACTTATTGACCCGCTTAACAATGCCATGTCATGCATTGCTATGCTGGACATTTATCTCGCCTTTTTCGTTACATTTGCCTTTCTCGCCTTCGTATATCAAAAGTATTATTTATCGGCTATACTTTTTGGAATGGCTTGCAGTGTGAAATTTGCTGCTGTGTTTTCTATTTGCGGAGTGGTGATGTATCTCATCTACATACAGGAATGGGAACATATTCGATTATTCGTAATCATTCCTCTGGCGGTCTTTTTAGTTATTTCTTTGCCTATTATTCTTATAGAAGGTATTGGCAAGTGGTTCGATTCTACATTATTTTATCTTATGTGGCATGCGAATTTACCCACTACTGAATATACGGAGCCAATCGCTAGTCGACCAGAGGGCTGGCTTTTTAATATCAAGCCTTTTGTATTTCGTCAGCATTTACATAAACGTATAGCTAATGCTAATCCTTACCTTTATCCTTTAGCTCTTCCTGCAAGCGTATATATTATATACTTAGTTTGCAAAAACAGAGCAGAGCATATAGAACAGCTCCCAGTATTCTGGTTTGCAACCCAGTATGGCTTGTTCTTTTTGTTGCCACGGACTGCTCAATATATTTTTTACTTGTTACCTTCAGTCCCTGCAATTCTCTTGATAACAGCAAAGGGTATTTTGGCAGTTTTAGAATTTCTAAAGAATCGCTATCTAGGTTATGCAATTTGAGCCATATGGTTCAAATGACTTCGTGCGAGCTAGCGGTAGAGTGTCGAGTGGGAGAGTCTCAGGAGTTTAAGCACTTCTCCAGTTTTCATCATTTGATACTATCATTTGATTATAACAAAACCTTTTGGTTTAAATCTACGAATCATATGACCACTTACATCAGAAATCGAATAATATAATTACAAAGAAATGATGTAATGAGCTCCAAACATTCCGCGTATAAAGGGAAGAAAACACTTATTAAGGTAGTCCTTGTTCTATAACCTATAGAGACATAATTTCAGGAAATCACAGATATCCGAGAAGTCTTCGGAGGCCATTATTTGATTAGTCAAAAAGTTTTTCAATCAACGTTGAAGAAACTGAAGGCGCACGAAGGTGTGAGGGGGGTTATTGTAACCAATTCTGAGGGACTCCCTATTAGTTCTACGCTCGATACTGATAAAACAGAAAAAGTTGCTGCACTGATTACTTCATTAGTTGGAAAAGCTAAATCAATTGTTAACGAATTAGATGAGAAGAACTTAAATTTCTTCACAATAGACACGAAAGGCGGCGAGGTATTAGTTGCACCAGAAGAAACATATATATTGATTGTTTTAAAGGACAAGAGAAAAGCGTAGTATCTTGCTGGAATTCGTCTATAGAGTATTAAAATGATCTATACTTTGATGCACGAACAGATTGTGGAGAAACCTACTAGAAAGATTTTATATAGTAATGTTTCGAATCTTAATCATAAGGTAATTATTTTATTTAAATCTCAAGAAGTGAATTAAAGATGCTAAATGTTAAAGCATTTGATGAAATCCTTAGTAAGATTATAAAGAGCGAAAGTGGCATTAAGAAAGTCATTTTAGTAGACAGAACAGGTCTCACAATTGCACACGTAAGCAAATTTTCATATTATCCAGTTGATATCGACGGAATAGGGGCCATCGCCAGTGCAGTATTTTGTGCTAGTGAAGAACAAGGTAAAAACTTGGATATCGGCGAACTGAAGATTGTGACTTCCGAATTTGACGACGGTAAAATATTTGCAGCAAGCTGTGGAAAAGGTGTCTTATGCGTTATTACCGAAGCCGATGTCAATATTGGAATGGTTCGACTTGTCATTAAGAAAGGATCCGACAAACTGCAACAAATCTTAGATGAGTTCCTTGCCGAGAAACCAACAGCAGCACCTACGCCCACACCTGAAACAACGAAAGAACTTGCAGAAAAAGAAGAACTTGAGGCTGCTCTCAAGGAATTAGAAAAATTCTAAGTCTTTTACCTTTTTATATTCGCTCTATTTCAAATTTACTCTATTTTTAACCACTTAAGTCTGTTTAGTGCTACTTATGAGGCTATCAGAGGGTTAATATGAAAAAAGATGCATCGGGGAGAATTCATTTCAAAATTGTTTTCTATGGTGCATCACCTTCAGGAAAGACTACTTCTCTTAAGTGGCTTTATGAAAATGTTGAAGGCTACTCAAAAGGGGGTTTTACTTCAGTAGACGACCCAAATGGTTTCACTATATATTTTGACTATACAGCATTAACATCTGAATCCAATGTTATATTTGATGTATATACAGTTGCAGGCCAAAAACGACATAAACATCAGCGAAATGTAGTTTTAAAAGGCACTGACGGAATTATTTTCGTTGTTGATAGTTCTCGAAAGATGATGTCTGATAACAAATTCAGCATTGAGGAATTACAAGAATATATTGATAATAAACTTAATAGCAATCTTCCAATGGTAGTTATGCTAAATAAACGAGACGCTCCAGATTCTATAACTAAAAAGGTAATCTTAGCAGAGCTTGAATTAGTGAAATATCCAGTTTACGAAACTATTGCAACAAAAGGAATAGGAATTAAAAATGCGTTCACGTCCCTTGCACGTGAAATTTTATCGAAAAATCTTCACGAAATTGAAGATAAAAAAAGAATGGCGTCCTAAAAAGAGTTCTCCGCTTTTCAGTAAACTGTAAAGTTAGGGTTCAGTGAAGAGTCCTTCTCGCCGATAAAGTTAAATGTGAAGATCTAGATTACCTCAATGTGGAGTATTTAACATGCATTTCATTTTATAAATAAACCTTGTTTCAGAAATCAAAATGGGTTTTTAAGGAAGTGACGTCATGGAGGAAAAAGAAGGTGCATTACTAAGAATTCTCAAGGAGCTTAGAACAACAGTTGCATCAATAGAAGCGGCAGCAATAGTTAGTGTGGAAGGATTACCTATAACTAGTGACCTTCCTAGCGATATTGATGAAACACGAATTGCTGCTATGACTGCTGCAATGCTTTCGCTAGGCGAAAGAGCAGCGATTGAGCTTGGCAAAGGTGAACTAGAAAGAATTTTTGTAGAAGGAAAAGATGGACACGTAATTGCGAGCGGTGCTGGAGAAAATGCAGTGTTAACTGTAAGCACAACGCAAGGAGCGAAATTAGGCCTAATATTTTTAGAAATGAAACGTGCAGTAGAGAAAATATCTGAAATTCTTTGACATACTCCCACAGTTAAAGCAGTGGGCTTTCTTGCTTAGCTACCTGTAAGTTGTCCATAATAATACCCAAATAGAACTTTTTCTTTTTAAAACCTAAAAAAAGGTTTAAATGAGAACGTGCCGTTAATAAAATGATTTATAATTTATATAGCTAAATGAACATTTATTGTTTTCATATCAATATTCATAGAGCTCGTTTCTTGAAAAAGAGCGTGAGGTGTTAGATTTGAGCGAAAAATCTGTACTTGATGCAGTAATGGAGGTTTCTTTAAGAAGAGGAATTATTTTCCCTACAGCTGAAATCTATGGCGGTTTTGCGGGCGTTTATGATTTCGGTCCAATAGGAAGCTTCCTAAGAGAAAATTTGATCAATTTTTGGTTACGATACTTTGTAAAAACAGAGATTAATCCTCCAGTTTACTTAGTGAATGGAGGAACTGTTTTACCTTTTGAAGTTTTAAAGGCATCTGGCCATGTTGACCACTTTGTAGACCCAATAGTAGAGTGCCCAGAATGCAAAACAGAATTCCGTGCTGACCATGTTATCGAAGATGCTACAGGACAATTTGTTGAAGGATTGGATGAGCAAGAATTAACGCGAATTATACGTGAGAATGATATTAAATGCCCAAATTGTGACTCTGAATTAGCTGATGTGACGATTTTTAATCTTATGTTGGCCACAAAGGTTGGTGCAGGAAAGGGCAAAGTAGCTTACATGCGTCCTGAAACAGCACAGATAATGTTCTTAGACTTTAAGCGGACAGCAACTAGTATGAGGGCAAAATTGCCTCTAGGGATCGCGCAGGTTGGCAGCTCTTATAGAAACGAAATTTCGCCAAGAAAAGGTCTTATAAGACTTAGAGAATTTGAACAAATGGAAATCGAAATGTTTGTAGACCCAGCAACTCTAAATGACCAACCTAATTTTGCCGAAATTCAAGATGTCAAGATAAGACTTTTGACGAGAGAAGGTCAAGATAAAGAACCACAAGAAATTCTAGAAATAATTGCAGACGAGGCTGTAAAGCAAAATATTCTGCCGAACCAGTATTTTGCGTATTATCTAGCAAAAGAAACAGTTTTTTACACTCGTTGCGGTATCCCCTGGGAGAAATTCAGATTTCGGCACATGAAACCCGAGGAGACTCCTCACTATTCAGGAGGTAATTGGGATTTAGAAATAGAGTTGCCAAGGGGCGAAAAGTCACAAATAGTTGAGATTGTTGGTAATGCATATCGTCAAGACTATGATCTTGGTAACCACGCAAAACATAGTGGTGAAGACCTCAGTATCGATCAGGACGGCGAGAAACTAATTGCGCATGTAGTTGAACCTTCATTTGGAGTTGATAGAAGTTTACATTGCATCTTAGAACATTGTTTTAGAGAAAAAGGCGTTGATAGAGATTGGATGTGGTTTCAATTTCCTAACGTGATAGCTCCAATTTCGGTTCAAATCTATCCTTTAATGCGAAAAGATGGGATGCCTGAAAAGGCAAGGGGCATTTATGTCAAATTAAAAAAAGATGCTGGATTTAATGTTATATATGATCAGGCTGGATCTATTGGAAGGAGATATGCGCGTGCTGACGAAATCGGATGTCCTTATTGTGTAACAATTGACTATACAACACTAGATGATGACACCGTTACAATACGTGACCGCGATTCGATGAAACAAATCCGAGTACCTGTAAGTAAACTTGTCGACATACTTAGACAATTGCTTGAGGAAAACATCAAATTTGCCGAGGCAGGCCAGCCTGTCTAGTTTTTTAATTAACCTTTTTCCATCTTTGTGGTGGTATTTATATTTTTTTGATAGTTCACTAGATTAGTGTACATGCCGATCGTTAACTCCTCGTTCTTCGATTAAAGGACTTCTCAGCGACAAAATATTTAAGTATCGGAACGGATTAATGTAAGTATCGGATGTATGGATCGCCCCGCTCTAGGAAGCTCGCTCTATGGCAAAGAAAAAGAACAAAGAATCAAAAGCAAGCCAAGAACAAAAAATTAAGGCACTCCTTGATGAATTGATCGATGGTGAAGAGATCACGGATGGTGCCGTTGTCAGTACTGTTGGATTACCTATAGTCAATAGCTTATCTGAAGATATGCCTGAAATTACTATAAGTGCTATGGCCTCCTCAGTGTTAGCAATAGCAACAGAGGGACATGGGACTCCTGATCTTGGCGAAATGAAGGCAGCAATTTTAGACTTCAATAATGGTAGTATCATCTTAAAAAAGATCTATGGACCTAATTATCTAGGTATTCTTATTCTCTATACAACTTTGCAGACGTCTAATCAAATTAGTTCTTTATTAGATAGAATTGAAATATCTGCCGCTAAATTAGCAACAATCATGTTAAATTCCAAATAACATACAATGAACGGTTTGCCATTAACCAATACTAAAAACTAGATCAACTATTCTTCTTCTTTTTCAAAATATTGATTTTCTTAATGAATGATGGAGTAATTAGCTGTTTTTTTTAATGATTGTGATTTTTCCTGATAGTAATTAAAGCGCTTACATATATCCTAAGCCTTTTAATCGTTCCATGATTTCTAATTCTTCCTCTTTAGTAAGTATTTCTCGTTCATCTTCTTCTATTTCTTCATTCTTTCTTGTTTCTTCATCGATTTTTTCTAATCTGTTGTAAAGAACTGAATTAGTATCAAATATGTTTCTAAGAACGTTTCCATCCATCATTTGAGGAATTGGTGTATCCAATATGTGCAAAATTGTTGGTGCGATATCCATAACATTTGCCTCTACTTGGACAGAGTGTATATCTTTTCCAAATGACATGAAAACTCCGTTAATATCATGTGCAGCCTTCCAAATATGTCCATTTGGTTCATTCGTTGATTTTTGCGCCAGATCTTTTTTATTGCTAAATATATCATTTCCGAAACCACCAAATATGGCAAATCCATCATTTAATTGAATTAATAGATCTGGTGCATCCTTTAAATATGGGCCAGCATAGATTTCTTCACGTTTGTAGATTTTTGATACTATTTTTCTGCCCGTTTCTGGTTCAGTGAGTTTAGAGAGTTTAAATGCAATCGAATCTCGCAAATCATTATATTCTTCTGGATTAACTATTCCATTCTGTTCTCTGCCCTTTAAATTAATTCTTAAACCTTGACCAGTAAGAGAGTAAGAAAAAGCTTTAGTTTTCTGCCAATCACAATATTTACGAATATTACTTAAATTTAGTGCAAAAAATGAAATGAGACGTTTTGGAATCACCTTATGAATTATCTTGTACCATTTCGAGTGAGCATGTCTCATTAGTACAGCATTACTACTTTCGGTAGTAAAACCATGCTTAATTAACCATGCTGAGAAGGAGCCTTGGCTTTTAAGATAAAGCAATCCTATGCTTTTTAGCCAATTGTTAATATAGAAGTCTCGTTTTACTTGTTTAAACCCGTGATCCGATACAATAAAATTAATTGTGTTCTCATCAAGTTTTTGAAGAATTTCACTAATAATCGAATCTATCAACTCATAATATTTGAGAATGACATTATACCTTATTGTTCCTTTTGATGTGTTCATCTGAAGATGAGTGTCCCAAAGAAAGTGTTGTAGACGGTCTGAACCGACAAATATAACCATAAAAAAGTCCCAATCTTTTTCTTCCATTAAATATAAAACTGCGCGTTTTCTTGCTTCTGTTAGCTGGTAAATGTCATTTACAAAGACTGATTTATGATTTAAATAAAATTCTTCTACATCCACATCTATACGATAATCAGGCACGTTGGCAAGTAATTCCTGCTTTAAAGAATTTGGATAGGTAAAATTACTGTCCATTCCAGGTGATCCCAATCCTGAGATCATTAATCCATTAACCTTTTCAGGTGGATAGGTAAACGGAAAATTCACTATGACTGTCTTTTTACCATTTTCATTCAATATATGCCATATTGCTTTACTCTTCCGCTTTTTTAAGTAACTTAATTTGAGATCATAACCATCAGAAGTTTCTGCAAAGAAATCAAAAATCCCATGTCTTCCAGGATTCGTTCCTGTGACAATTGAGGTCCACGCCGCCGGACTAAGCGGTGGAATTGTGCTCTTAAGAAATCCGCTTGCGCCTTGTTTAACTAGTTTAGAAAAGGTAGGAAGCTTATGTAAATTGGGTTTAATTATTTTAAAAGTTGCACCATCAATTCCTATTACAAAAACCTTCCTTTCAGCCATATGTTTCACCGATTATCATCATCATCATCATCAGGGCAGGGACTGTCCATCGAGCCTGTTTGACATATCCCGCTGGGAATGGATGATTCAGGAAGTCCCCCTACAAGTATGGGTGGTAGTTCACGTTTCGAGTATTTTAGAGTTTCCTGAAGGCAGAATCCTTGTAATTTCATCCACAGGTAGTTTTTTAATCTTATTTTTGTCATTATCCTTTGCATGTCTTAAAAGAATTTCCTTAATGTGTCGTGCCAATTTGCCGCTAGAAATCTCTCCTGGAACTACAGTGATATAGTTTTCCGTTTGATTTGATATTGCAGGAAGGGGGCCGCTAAGTGGTAGTGCAAAATCATTCTCTATTTTAACACCTATAGCTATTTTTAGTGGATTATTTTTTATAAATGTCTTCTCACCACGAACTATAACGCCTCCTTTTGGAATATATTCACCAGAAGGCGCGGTTTCCGAAACTTGAGTAGCTTTGACATAATACACATCTCCTGCGCCTAATCCACTTTTCCATGCTCTTGAATATGAAACAGCAAATTGTGCAGCTTCTCTTAACGTAGTTTCAGGTACATCGTTTCCTTCAGTTTTTATTACTACGTATGGAGCGCCTGCCATTTCAGCGTGCATAAAGACATCCTCTGTATCCATATATCGTTTGAAGAGGCTCTTATTAGACGTTATATCACGCCCGCCTAGAACTAAGAGCTCATCTGACGAAATGAAGAATCGAAATTTTTCATACCATTTTCTTTTTCGTTTCTTTTTTAGAGAGACTTCTTCTTCGATCTTGTCATGTCCTTTTTCCTTTAACTTCTCGATTTTTTGTGACGTTTTTTTCAATGCCTTTTTTGCGCCTTCAATTTTCAATGCAATTTTCTTTGCTGAATCATAAAAATTAGAGGCTACTTCTTCAATGGATTGATGAAGACGAAAAACTATTTCCTTTTCATTTAAAGCAATTATAATCGCTTTATTTGCAGTATCTATGTTTTTAATCATTTCTGCTGATCTTATCCCCTTAGTTTTTCCTTCTTCTATCCTTTTTTGTATTTCGTCCCATGTAACTCTCTTTTCATATGCAGAGGAAATTGTATGCAAGATTTCGCGAAGATCAGCACTGTATACATAGATTTCCTCGGCAATTTGTTTCTTTTCGATTTCTGATTTTTTCAGTTCTTCTATTGTCTTTGCTTGTTGATCACGTATTCTTTCCAGTTTTGCTAGTTTGTCATCTGCTGGACTAGTAATTGCTTCTACTTTTTCTGATTTTTCGATCTCACCGAAGTAAAAATCCAGTCCTTCGTTGAAAGATGATATTTTCTTAGTTTTGAAATTTGAATACGTCATCAAATGAATAGGTATGACATCAAAAGGAGTAGAATTTTCGTAAACTATTTCAGGGCTAAGATCTCCCTCATTTAAGGGTTGAAAAATTGATTTAATCGCTAGGCTTAAAAGATTGATCTCATTGTCGGTAATATCCGATGCAGGTTTAGTTTTTTCAATTTCTGCTCTGAGGCATATCTCTTCCGCAAATATCTTCTTGATGTTGAAAAAATGTGTTAGAGTTCGCACAATATTCCCTGAAGATGATTCCATAATTTCCCTCAACTTATTCTCAGTAATTTGGAATATGTCAATTCCTCGGCTTGGTGGATATTGATAATTTCTTTTTGGGAGAACATCTCTATCTTTCATTTTCCTATAACGTTGAGCAATTAGAATGTGTCCATTAGGATCAAGAAGTAATATATTCCCATTACCAAAAAATTCAAATACAATCGAATGATAATCCGTCTCTTGCCCTACTTCGAGAAGTATTATTCGATCGAAATTATATTGCCGAATGTCAATTACACGTCTATTCCTCAAATATTTCCGTAACGTGTGACAAAAATTAGGCGGTATCTTTGGTGGGGTTCTCACATACTCAGTGAGATGAAACCTTTGAAGGGGTGAAGTCTGAACTAGGACATTAAAACTGCCCTCATCGGTCTTTCGAAATTTCCAAATAAACATAGAATCAATTTGATAAATATTATCAATCCATGAATCTTTGATTCTATCTTTGCATTCCATCAAAACTGCAAATATATCAACATTCGACATGTCTTTCTTCATTATCTCTTACCTCAACTTGGAGGGATTAGTATGCTGAGCGATATTTCAAGTAGAATTTATTGGATGAAGGTTTTCTTAGGTGTAGTAATAGGTCTTATAAACGGTTTAACTGGCATAATCCATTGGCCAGGAGTTGTGATAGGTGTAGTCGCCCTTTTTGGCACATATCCACTTTCTCTCTTATTGATACGTTACACTGGAAGTCAATCTCCTGAGGCAGCTCAGTTAACACCATTTAAAATCTTGACAAATGGCTTACCTGCCTATTTATTCGTATGGGTTGTATGTTGGACAGTAATTTTTAATTTGCTAAATCCAGGTGCTTTTTTCTAAAAGAAGCAACCTTCAATTCTATCTATTAGATAATGTCAAATGCCTTACATCTTAAAAGATATTTGTCAAGTTAAACTTTTCAATTACCCTCTTTTATTTTCAATAAGTAAATAACAATGAAATCTCAGTTTTATTGAGATTTCGCAATGTAGTATTTCTAGAAAAATGCTTTATTGAAAGAAATGTCAAATGTCCATAGAATATTTTCTTCGTTTTCTGTTAAAATAACATGTTAACTATAAATAAAGACTATAAAAATAAAGATTAGATCAATAGACTTATCTTACGTAAACTTTAGCTTTGTTAGCCTTGTTAAGGCTCTTTTAATTCGCAGAACTTTTAGCTAAAAAATTCTATGGAATTTGAGAATTTCGCAAAACGTTTAAATAGTGGAACGTCTCTATGTAAGAGAATGTGAACCATTCAAATAAGATTGAGAAATATGAACTATCCAAATATAATTGAGTTGAGATTTAAATATAATTGAGGGAAAAGATTTGCAATCTGACGAATGGGAACTCGATGATTTAGATAAACAAATTCTGTCAATATTGCAAGGCAATGCCCGCATTGCTTTTACTGATATTGCCAGACAACTAGATTCACCAGATACTACTATTCATTTCAGAGTTCGACGAATGAAAGATAAAGGGATTATTAAGAACTTTACCGTTCTAATTTCTCCTGAAAGTCTAGGATTAAATCAATATGCATTTTTCCGTCTGAAAGTTTCTGGACACATACTTCCAGATATTTCTAAGGAACGTGCCCAACAAATTGCTGAGAAGCAGAAACAAAGACCAGAAATACGTTTTGTTGGCATTGAAGATGATGAAACTACTATCATTGGTCTGGCATTAGTCCATGATTTTAAAGAACTTGAACAGCTGCGAAACCTATTCGAAAAAAATACAGATATTACTGAGATTCAAATGTGGCCTTTAACAAAAGTTCTAAAAGGTGAAGATTATACAGATCAACTTGTATAATGAGGGGAAAGAATGGCAACTACATCTAAATTAATTGAAAGGGTAAAAACAGGCATCCCTGGACTTGATGGGATCTTACACGGTGGTTTCATAAGAGGTACAAATATTGTCATTTCAGGGGGCGTTGGTACAGGAAAATCAATTTTTAGTATGCAGTTCCTTGTTGCTGGCGCAGAAAAATATAATGAATCTGGAGTCCTTGTAACTCTAGAAGAAAAACCCGCAGAACTTAGAAGAGAGTCTGCTCAGTTTGGATGGAACCTTGAACAACTAGAGAATGAAAAAAAACTCATTATTATTGATGCTGCTTCAAGCAAAGCAGGTCTCCCATCAAGTGAAGAATGGGCGCTCCGCAGAGGCTTTGATTTAAATACATTAGCGCAAGAGATCTATAAGGCTACAAAAACTATTGCAGCTCAAAGAATAGCAGTTGATTCTCTTTCAGGACTTGGTCTTAGGATAGAATCGTCTGCTGAAGTGCGTGGGTCTATTTTTAAACTAAGTGCACTATTACGTGAACTTGGAGTGACGAGTATAATGACCTCGGAGATTCTAAGCAATAGCCCAGGACTTAGCCGTTATGGTGTTGAAGAATTTGTTGCACAAGGTCTAATAATCCTTTCCTTAGAAGAAGAGCAAAGCGAATTGAGACGAAGCATGGTTATCAGAAAAATGCGTGCTACAGCACATAGCTTAAAACGTTTTCCGTTCGAAATCTCTACTAAAGGAATTGTCGTCATGCCAAGCGGAGAGATGTAGAACATCTTTTATATCTGTGAACATAAATCCTGTTTCTTATCTTTTTAAACCAAAGACCTCTTTTTTAAGTATCCTACAATACCTCCATTATCTAAAATCTCCACAAAGAATTCAGGCAATGGTTCGATGGCTATTTTTTCTCCATTAGTAAGATTCTTTACCTCACCAGTAGTAGGGATAATAACCAATTCGTCTTGATTCATTCCAAATTCTGATACGCTTGGTGCTATAAACACGGGAAGTCCAATATTTATCGCATTGCGAAAGAATATACGAGCAAAACTCTCCGCTAGTATCGCTTTCACACCCGAGTGCTTTAAAACATAAGGCGCCTGCTCTCTTGAACTACCTGATCCGAAGTTACGACCTGCAACAATGATTGTCTGACCGTTTTCGACTTTTTCTAAAAACTGTGGATCAAAATTTTCAAATGTATATTTAACTAACTTCTCATAGTCTGAACCTAAAGTAAGTCTATGAGCAGCTATTATTAAGTCTGTATCGATATTGTCCCCGAATTTTATGATTTTCCCTCTAATTTCATTCAATTTACATCCCTCGGATCAGTAATGTCCCCAGTCAATGCAGAAGCGGCAACTGTGGCACTAGAAGCTAAAAACACTTCACTTGTTCGGTCTCCCATCCTACCAATAAAATTGCGATTAGTTGTTGAAATGCACTTTTCTCCAGGACCCAACACACCCATATGTCCACCTAAGCACGGTCCGCATGTTGGGGTAGAAACAACACCACCTGCTTCTGCAAAGATCTCTAAAAGTCCTTCTCTTAATGCTTGTAACCAAATTTGCTGTGTACCAGGAATCACAATCAACCTGACATTTGGTTTAACTTGCTTTCCTTTTAGTATTTTTGCCGCCACTCTCAAATCTGTAAGCCTTCCACCAGTACATGAACCAATAAATGCTTGATTAATTTCCTGTCCTTCTAACTCCCTAGCAGTAGCAACATTTGATGGCAAATGAGGTTTTGCGACCACAGGTTCAAGGTTGTCTGCTTCTATTTCGATTTTTTCTAAGTATTCGGCATCTTTATCACTAGTTAATGGAGTAAATGCTTTCTTAGTTCTTTGCTCGATATATTCTGCCGTTTTTTCGTCTGGACAGATTATTCCTGTCTTAGCACCTGCCTCTATGCTCATGTTACAAATCGTAAAGCGTTCATCAAAAGGAAGTACTCGTAATGCTTCTCCATCAAATTCCATTGCTCTATAAGTAGCTCCATCGACACCAATTTGTCCTATAATCGATAAAATCACATCTTTGCCTGATATATACCCATGTTCAGGTAAATTTCCTGAAATATTGAAATACATTGTTTCAGGAACTCTAAACCATAATTCGCCCGTAGCAAACACTACTGCCATTTCAGTTGTACCAATTCCAACTGCAAAGGCGCCTACGGCTCCTGAGGTGCAAGTATGTGAGTCGGTTCCGACAACAAGATCTCCTGGAACAACATGTCCCTCTTGTGAGATCATTATATGACAAATTCCATGCCTACCAAGCTGATAATAATTTGCAATATTTTGCTCTTTCACGAATTTCTCCATTGATAAACATAACTTGGCAGCCGCAATGTCTTTATTTGGTACAAAATGGTCTGGGGTAACAATTATTTTAGAAGAATCCCAGACTTTTCCGCCCAATTGTTCCAAGATTTCAGCGGCAGGTCCACATAATACGTCGTGAGTTAAGGCAAGGTCTATTTTTGCAGTCACTATTTGACCGCTTGTTACATGTTTTTCTCCGGACGCCCTTGCCAATATCTTTTCTGAAATAGTATAGCCCATTTCTATCACGGTTAAACTTGATTTTTTCCTCAAAATCTCACAGATTTATTTAATCTTTCTGGAGAAAAAAAGTTGCCCATCTTTAATAAGATATAATTCATACTGACAACGGGATTTCTTAGCTTTTCTAAAAGTTAAAATTTAAAATCCACAATCACTATTAAAAATGAAGGTTGATTACAAGCCCCCTTAAAAGAGTAATTTTCCTTTGAGGTGTTTCTTTGAGGTATTTAACGATTGATGAAGCTTTGAATAGGGGTTCTGGAGCAGTAAATTTAAGAGGCTGGATTTATAGAGAACGAAAATCGAACAAATTTGTATTCATCGTCCTAAGAGACGAATCTGACATAATACAATGCGTTATATCAAAGGAAAAAAATCCAGAACTCTTTGAAGAAGCTACAAACTTAACGATTGAATCTTCAATCAAAGTATCAGGTGAACTAAAGAAGGATGAGAGGGCTCCCACAGGCTATGAAATTTCTGTATCTGATTTGGAGATTATACAAATTGCCGAACCGTTTCCAATAACTGCGGAGCAGTCTCTTGAACTTTTATATGATAATCGCCATTTATGGCTCAGATCACGAAAATTAAATGCGGTATTAAAAGTTCGGCATACTGTTGTTGGAGCCATTCATGAGTTCTTCAGAAGCCGTGGATATTATTTATTTGACGCTCCAATTTTTCAACCCATTCAATCTGAAGGTGGCGCTACGCTTTTTGAAGTTAAATATTTTGAAGATGAGAAGATTTACTTAAGCCAAACATGGCAACTGTATGCTGAAGCAGCGATTTTTTCATTGGGCAAAATCTACAATATGGGACCGACATTCAGAGCAGAAAAATCAAAATCTTCAAGACATTTGGCAGAATTTTGGATGGCTGAAATGGAAGTAGCATGGATGAAACTTGATGAGGTCACGGAAGTTGCAAAAGATGAAGTCCGATTTATCATACAACAAGTTTTAAAATATAATAGGAAAGAACTTGAAATTTTACAGAGAGATATTGACTTGTTAGAACGTTATACAAAAGAAAACTATCCTACAATTAAATACGCAGAAGCTTTAGATATCCTAAATAAAGAATATCAAATGCATATTCCCTGGGGTAAAGATTTAAGAACTATCGAAGAAGGAAAGATCGGCGAATACTTTAACGTACCTGTAGTTGTTACACATTATCCCACTAAAATCATGGGGTTTTACAAACCTCCGAGTGAGGATAATCCTGAGGAAGCGTCATGTTTTGACATGTTAGCACCAGAGGGATATTGTGAAATTATTGGTGGGTCGGAAAGAAGTTTGTTAGTTGACGATATGATAAAAAGATTAGAAGCAGAAGGTGAAGATCCCACAAAATATGAATGGTATTTTGACCTGCGAAAGTACGGCAGTGTGCCTCACAGCGGTTACGGCCTAGGAGTTGAAAGAGTAGTTAGTTGGATCTGTGGACTGGATAATATTAAAGATGCCATCCCGTTTCCACGAACTATGACGCGAAAGAATCCATAATTCTAATGTCAGAATTGATTTGACTTGCTTTTTGCTTACAGGAAGACTTGAGGGAGATTAGACTTGAAAATCATTCTCGGATTTAATTTTTTTTAGAACATAAAAAACTATTATCCCTAAAGCAAACCCTACAGCCATATTTGTTAATATCGATAAAATAGCAGTTACAAGCATTATACCTATTTCCCTAAGATCGCGTTTAATGTCTTTAACGAAACTAACTAACTGAACACTCACAAAAAGTAACATTGCCGCTACTATGCCGATCGGGAATGCTGAAAATAAGGCAACAATTGATCCTGCAAACAATAAACCTAAAATTAGCTCAATTGACCCTTCCATGATATTTGCTCCCCCTGTCCGAGCACCGAAAGAGTACTGAGCGACTAATCCTCCTCCTCCGTGACACATAGGAAATCCACCAAAAAATGGGGCAACAACGTTCATTACCCCCATATTTTGCATAATTCGTTTTTCACTGACTGCTCTTTCTGGGAAATAATCTTTAATTAAGGCTGCTACCACAATTACCGCATTTGTAATACTTAGAGGAATCTGGGCGATCCCTGCTAAAAGCATTCCTTGATACATGCTTTGCAATGTCGGTGCTGTAAGAGGCGGTAATGTGAAATTAAAGATGAACACTCCTAATAACTGGCCTTGAAACGCTATAATCACAATCCCAAGAAGTACCAACACAAGTGCTGCTGGGGCGTTCTTGTTATTTCTTAATACAACTATCAGAATAATGGCGATAAGACCGAAAAGCAATCCTGACAGCAGCATTTCAAAACCAATAATTGCTAGACTTATTCCTAGTGCTAAAAGAATGCCCCTGATTACACATTGCGGGGTATATTTCGACATTTTTTCGATTAAAGGTTCTCCTTTGATCTTAGTAAAGGAAAGTCCAAGCCACGCTAAGCCTAGAGAAAAACCTGTGCCATAAACCAAACTTGGAGACCACTTTTGCGCTATGGCAGCAGTCGCGACTACTTTTTTTGGTTGAAGAGGCATTGGAATCTTGTAAACTAAACCTAGAAAGATATTGGTTAAACCCAACATCACTAGAAAACCTGCCGGATTTAATCCAACTATCACGATGTAACCTATAGCTAAGGGGACTAATGTCCCAAAATCTCCCATTGAACCTGCTAACTCCCTTAAATTAAACTCAAAATCTCGGTGTGAGTCTTTAACTGGAGCGATGGTAGAAGGTTCTGCCTCTGCTTTCGCCTCTATGCTCGGTTTTTGTTGAAGATTTTCCTCGTCATCTATCAATTTCGTCGATCCTCTTAAGCGACTTCAAGATGCACACAATCCTTCCCTAGAATTATGACGCGAAAGCCTCCATATTCCAAATATGCCAGAATGCTGTTAAATATCCATTTTTCAACTTTTTTCTGCTCTAAAATCTTTTTAATATAAGTTTTTTGTGAAATACTTGTTGGTATGCAATATTCCTATTATAATGGGCAACTTTTTTTCTCCAGAGAATGAGGCATGTATCTCTAGCGTAAAGTTGAAAGTCAATTAAATTATCCTTAAACGCTAAAAAATTCCTTTATGATTCTCTACAAAAGAAAAAAAAGGAATGTGATGAAGAATTCAATGTGCGTGACAACATTCATGTGCTTCACAGAGTGCAGCTGTACTTGTTCCAAAGTTGCCGCTTATCGGTCCCCAGTGCGCGAGTTCTGCAGATTGCGTTGGACATCCGGTTATACTTGCACACTTACCATACAAGGGCTTAAACAAAACTTCGCCACCTACAGTATAACTGGCGATTTTGGCCTGGCCTGCTTCTGAAATCATGAACGCTACGAGATTTTGAGCCATTTCATGATTAAGATCTGGATACATCGCTGGATTAATCTGTATCATTCCATAGGGGTTCAGCAGGATTTGATCCCCCTCTGATAAGACAACAAGCCCCAGTGTGTTCTTTTTTGCCAACCAAGTCCCACGATCCACAAGGCAATACGCTTGTTGTTGATCTGTTACTGTTAATGTATCACCCATTCCTTGCCCCGTTTCTACGTACCATGACTCACCCACAGGATCTATGCCGGCCTGATCCCAAATAGCCATCTCCTTGTTATGCGTGCCTGAGTTGTCGCCTCTGCTGATAAATATGGCGTTGCCAGCATCCCCAGCAGCCGCTATTTTTTTGAACGAAGTTGATGCACTGGTTTGACCAAGTATACCCGCAGGATCGCTTGACGGTCCAATTATTATGAAATCATTGTACATCACGCATACACGATGCACTCCGTATCCATCATGAACAAATTGATCTTCCGCGGCTCGAGAATGGACCAACAACACATCTGCATCACCCGATTGCGCCGTAGCTATAGCTTGACCTGTCCCGACAGATACTATGTCGACTTTCACGAGATATCTGTTTTCAAACTCTGGTAGGAGATAATCAAGTAAGCCAGAATCGTAGGTTGAAGTTGTTGTAGCTAAGATCAGCCTTGGTCGTCCATATTCCCATGCAGCAAGGCCTACAGTAACGCCAAGTACAGCGACAATGACAACCGCAATCGCAATTCTCGTTCTCCTTTGACTCCACCTTGACATTTCCATATTCTCCTCAATATCGTTATGTATTTGAATTCATATTGTATTCGATAGGAATATATATACATAACGGATAAATAATTGACCGCGCTAGAAGGAAACCATCTTTTTATATTTACAGAAATACCTTTATGCGTAAGATTGCATAATGATTATAAAATGCATAACGGTTGTTGATCAGGTTAGTTGATAGCGGTAGGAGTGTGATATAATGGCTATCGGGGAGTCTTTATTAGAAGCGTTTTCAGCTGGCGAGTTATGGCAAATCATGTTTCTTTCGTTGCGTGTTTCTGGCACAGCGACATTTTTAGCGGCCTGTTGTGGAATCCCTCTAGGGATGATTCTTGGCTTACGCGTTTATGTAGGTCGTAGGATGATCAATAATTTGGTAAACACAGCAATGGGACTTCCTCCAGTCGTTATTGGATTATTTGTGTTTCTCTTAGTTTCAAGAACCGGGCCATTAGGTTTTTTAGAACTTTTATATACCCCAACTGCTATGATTGTTGCACAGTGGGTATTGGCCACACCAATTGTTACAGGTATCACCATGGCTGCGGTTCGCAGTGTTCAAAACAAATATAGAGATACCGCCTTATCGCTGGGTGCAACAGAGACACAACTATGGATCACAATTCTCAAAGAGGCGCGAATATCGATCTTAGCGGGTATATGCGTTGCATTCGGACAGGCGATTTCTGAAGTCGGTGCTATTATGATAGTGGGCGGTAATATTCGTTTTACTACGCGTGCAATGACAACAGCAATCGTCCTACAGACCAGAATGGGTCTATTTGGCATGGCAATCGCATTGGGTCTGATTCTCATTGTACTTGCCTTCCTTGTTAATCTGATTTTCACAACGCTGCAGGAAGGAACTGAGGTTGTAAGATGACTCTTCTCAAAGTTAGTAATCTGTCTAAAAAATACGCTGAAAAATATGCAATAAAGGATATCTCCTTTGAACTTGAACAAAGAAAATTTTTTACACTCATAGGACCTTCTGGCGCCGGAAAAACTACACTTTTACGCCTGATTAACCTTTTAGAGCCACCTACATCTGGAGAAATTGAGTATAATGGATGGTCACTTAGCATTTTGCCTAAGAAAAAAATGGTAAAAGCAAGGCGCGAGATGGGCTTCGTATTTCAGCGCCCTGTAGTTTTTTCCGCTACAGTCAACGCAAATGTGGCTTATGGCCTTAATTTTCGAAATCTACCTTCTGATGAAATTGAAAAACGAGTTCATCGCGCTCTTGACATGGTGGGCCTCCAGGGATTTGAGGAAAGAAAAGCGTTGACTCTAAGCGGCGGTGAGATCCAACGAGTGGCCCTTGCTAGGACGCTTGCAACCGAGCCAAAAATGTTGTTGTTAGACGAAGCCACAGCAGATTTAGATCCTACAAATGTAGCATTGGTTGAAAATGTGCTTAAAAAATTCAATAAGGAAAAAAGTGTCACAATTATTATGGCCACACACAATTTCTTCCAAGCCAAACGTCTCGGGGACATTGTAGGTTTTGTAATGGGCGGCGAAATGATCGAGATGGGTACTGCTGATCAAATCTTCAATCACCCTCAAGATGAGCGTACAGAGGCATTCATTTCGGGAGAAATGATCTATTAAAATAGTCTGTGTTTGATTAAAATGTCTACCAAAGTTCAAAGTGACAAAGAAAAGCATGATAAAGAGAATGAAGAAGTAGAAAATCACAATCGCACCTTACTTGAAATCTCGCCGAAATTTCGATTGTGGTTAGAACTAGATGATAAATCACTTAGTGAGGAAGATAAAGCGTTACTTGGAAAAGGTGGCGCTTTACTTTTGAAAAAAATATCAGAAACAGGCAGCATTAGCGAAGCTATCCGTGATGTCCCCTCTAAACATGGTGCACATAAAAAAACTGGTCTATCCTATCGATATGCTTGGGGTCTTCTAAAGAAGATAAGTAATCGTCTTAAGAAACCAATTATTAAAAAATTCCGAGGTGGGCGAAAGGGTGGAGGATCTGAACTGACTCACGCTGGCGAAGAGTTATTACGCTATTATACACGCTTAGAAAACCTCATTCAGGCAACTTTAGCCGATAAGGAATTGTGGGAGGCGATAAGCCTTAAATTAATCGATAAAAATCGCTTAGAAGGCGAAGTTGTTAGTGTTATGAGAGACCCTATTGCTGCAAAGGTGAAAATTGAATTAAAAGTACCCACTGTAATACATTCTTTAATTACGACTGAAGCGGTGGATGATTTAAACCTAAAGGAAGGCGATACAGTCAAAGCGATAATTAAAGCGCCCCATCTTTATCTTAACGTTGTGTAATCGAATTTAGTTCACAAAAAGGATTTATTCAGATAATTAAATAGAATACAAACCTTGAGAGGTTGTAGGTTGAAAATAAGCGCTAGGAATCAAATTGTGGGTAAAGTCATCAGTATTGAGAAAAAGCAAGTAGCAGCTTCGGTCAAGATTGAAGTAACCGAACCCGCAATTTTGACCACAGTTATTACTGTTGAGGCAGTCGATGAGTTGAATATAAAGCCAGGGGACACTATCGAGGTGGTCGTGAAAGCTACCGAGGTAATGGTGGCTAAGGAATCGTCACTTTAGCTTCTTATTACAGTACCTACATTTTCCCCGTTGAGAGCCCTGGTTAGCACGCCAGGTTTATGTCCGTTAGCTATTTTTATTTCCTTTAAATGTTTAGAGGAAAGAAGTAACTCCACTGCTCTTCTCTCAAGAACCATGTCCTCCATATCTCTTTCAAGAAGTTCTTCTGCAGTAATTTCACGGATGAGTTCAGCATCTGGATTCACGAATGGGTTTTCAGTATAGAGCCCATCCACATTTTTCAGCATGATACAATTCTTAGCTCCAAGCACCTCAGCAACGAGAACGGCGCCTGTATCGGTTCTGTTTGGCGGAATAGACCCCACCTTTGGGGGGGATTCATAGAGTCCATATGTGGGAGTTCCATGAATCACCGGTAAGAGTCCAATGGTAAGCAAACTGGATATCTGCAACAGATCTGCAGTATGTATCCTTACACCATCGTATTTAGAGAGGAGAATAGATATCATAATGGCATTTTGTTCACTGATCTTCCCAGCTAATTCCGCCAGCACTCCAGTAGGCATACCTAATTCAATTCCGATGTCCATGATGTGGCGGACTCTTACACCTCCACCAGTGACTACCAAAAGTTTGTTCTTCTCGGAAAGCTTTCCAATCTCCTCAACTAAAGGTATGACCACTTCTCTACCATAATCGATGATTCCGTGACCTCCTATCTTTATAACATTCAAATCTGGGACAATTCTGACTTGAGGGATGACATCAATTTTGTCGAACAATCCCTTCCGAACTAGTGATTCTCCCTTTAAACCCGATTCAAGTTCACGGCGCTTTGTCATTTTGATCAACTCAAGATGAGACATTTTATTAAAACTTATACGGTTAAGTCTTCGCTTGTTATATTAGGTTTTGTGAACTACCTCACGCTCAAGCGTTGGTGCTTTCTGGCGTATTCATAGTAACACCTAATATAATAGTTTTATTTTGATTTAAAATGATTTGATGTTAACGTTAACTTTATATGTTTGGCTTGCGTATTGTATTATGTATTATACCAATTGGTATCCAATTGTAGAGAGGTGATATAAATGCCAATTAAAATCTATGTGCGCGAAAGAATGAAAGTGAAGGCTGGAGTAAAAGCACCGAGATTTCGAGTTCTTGCAGTCACTAATGGTTCATCAGGATCAGAAAGTCTGACATTTCCTTCAAGGATGCATCTTAGGAAAGTAGAACTTGAACGGATTGCCAAGGACGTGGGCGCTGAAGTCGTCTATCTTGAGCCAATTGCAGAGGATGAACGTGGAAAAATGAAATAAAATGAAGGCACGTATATGACGATACTTACTGTCGATGTTATCTTTGAGACGGCTATAAAGTTAATGCTTCTCGAAGATCGCTCTATTACAGTACACTTTAGCAAAGACTCTATTTATATAAGGTTTCCTACAACGCGAAAACTAGCAGATCATTTAGAAACTCCTCATTATTATGTACTTCCATACTTCGCTACGATGGAGAAGGAAGGGTTAATCAATCGAGTTGAGCGAGTAGGTATCTCTACCACAAATGCTGGTAGCAGAAAATTGATCGAGTTAATGGTCTCCAAATACAAAAAAGAGATGGAAGAAATTATCGGAACTGCACTTTTCGAAGAAATTCAAAAACGGGTAATGAAGGAAGATTGAGCAGAATCAACTCTCCCCCTTCCTGAATCAAAGAGTCGAATAAATCTCACTAAAATGGATATGATTACAAAAAGAATTTTTTTATTATTTTTAAAATAGAAAACAGATCTAATAACTCAAAAAAATGTTATTCTGACTTTAAGCGCTTAATAATTGGTGGCCTTCCTTTGTACAAAATTCGCTGACCACAGTGAGGGCATTTTACGCCAGGCAATGCTTCTGTAAGGTTAATGTCAACTTCTTGCTTGCATTTGTAGCAAGTATACACCATATAAGTTCACCATCAATTTTTCTTTCCTAACTCATTATAAAGATTTCCTTAGATTCAAGTTTACCAAAATGCTGTTTTTCTCTTTGGATTTGCATGTGAATCTTTTACTGGTAGCCGATACGTTATTTAGGAAGTTTTCAATTTTATATCATGAGATTCATTAAACGCAATCTAGAGGCAATTATATGACCATACACGGATTTTTTGTAGTTGAAAGGATGAAAGAAGCATGTATCTATTATTATCGAGAGCCTGATAGCAACCTGAAACTTGATTACTCAACTATTGGGCCATTTGCTAGTATTATAGCAAATATTAGTGAAACATTTAGAGCTGATGGTAAAGAAAAACTGCAATTCTTTATCACATCAAATTATAAACTCTCATTCGATGTAGATCAAAACTTAATTTGTATTATTGTAGCTTCAGCAGATTACGATGATCTAGAGTTGATCTACTTAATAACACAAATGAGCAATGATATAAGAGCGTTTCATTCTCAATATAACGATTTGTCGCAATTTCCAATTAATAATTATATCTGGCAAGGGCACATAAGGCATAGCAGTCCTGATAGGGCTTCAAGAACTATATTAATGCGATTAGGTGATATTTTAAAAGAACTTGATTTTTTAGTTAAAGATGTTGACTTATTGAAGTCTTCTTCGAATTATGATAGTTCGAATTTGCCTGTAATTTCAGCGATGGAAACATCACTTGAACAGAAGATCTCACAAGTTCGAAAAAAATTAAAAGAATTGCCCTACGTAGGCGGCGAGTTCTAAATTGATAACTGCCTCCTTGTAGGGTTATGAGAATTGCTTAACTTATCTTATACTGCGTTTCCTACATCTACTTCTAGAACAAACTCAGTTTCAGTATGGTTGATAGCGTGTTCTTCTGTCAATGCGAGTGCGGTAAGTCTTCCAATTTCTGTAAATTTTACTGGAATACCTTTATTATCTTTGTTTCCTGCACTAATCAATCCAGCATTCCTTAGGGCTACGAGATTCCAACGAATTGTCGATGGCGCTACGTTCAACTTTTCGGAGAGTATGCCGATCATTGCTGTCAAAGTAAGAGATGCACCATTAATGTTGGCAATTTCTCTAAGAATAGTCTTCTGCTTAGGCGTCAGATTGTCAAAAACAGTTGCGACTATTTTTTCTTGGTATTTTGAAAGTTTTTCCTCTAATATCTTGTTTTTATGTCTTAAGAAGTAGTGGATAGTCAAAATA
>JAEOSF010000056.1 GCA_016840515.1 Candidatus Borrarchaeum yapensis
ATGTATTGATTCCAACAATGTTTAAAAAGAGGCGTAACTGAATAATTGAATATGCACAAATCTCTTCCTCCAGGTCCAAACCCACCAGAAGTCATTTATGTACGTATTGAAATTCCTCTGGGTTCTAAAGTCAAATACGAATACGATAAAGAGTTTGATACGATAGTTGTAGATAGAATTCTTCATTCATCAGTCGTTTATCCAACGGCATATGGATATATCCCAAACACTCTCTGTAAAGATGGGGATCCTCTAGACGTCTTGCTTCTTCTTAGTGCCGGAATTCAGTTAATCCCGAACTGTATAGTTTCTGCAAGGCCTGTCGCGGTATTAAGAATGAAAGACGAAAAAGGAGAGGATGATAAAATTGTTGCAGTCTGTATAGACGATCCCCGGATGGAAGAAATCATATCCTTGAATAATCTCCCAAAACATCAGTTAAGAGAAATTGAAGAGTTTTTTAATACCTATAAGCATCTAGAACGGGGAAAAACGACTCAAGTGATCGGATGGGGCGATAAAGAAGACGCGCTTCAAATTATAAGAGAAGCGATAGATTATAGATCTGCAAAACTATGAAACGAGTCTTGGAGGTCTTACTTTGACTAAGCCAGAAAGCATCAAAGCACCACAGCACTTTCTTAAAGAATTAAGCTGGTTTTTTAAGTATATTGAATGCTAGTAGTTACTCTTTGAATTAAATTGAGTTTTGAATAAAAAAAAGGTGAATTAATGCAATAAACACAGGAATAATAGACTTTGACTTCCAAGAATGGAATTATGATTGTTTCGGCGGTTTTTCTCTCATTATAGCATATAATGAGGGTGGTTTGGGTGTACATTCAAGTTCTACACGAATTGGGTATGTTGAACCAATCGCATGAAGTTTTTCCAGTCCGTCCATGATTTCGTCAATTTTCTCTGTCGGAATGCCGAAAATAAGCTCACTATCTGCAGCCATGCCAAATCTTCTCGTTCCGTAGCAAGGAAACGCAATATTCACATCATTTCTAAGATAGGTTGCGGCTATCCCTTCGGCACAGGTTCCGCCCTCTGCAGCAGTGGTATATGACAGCCTTTCACCAGTTTTCCAGGTAGCAGCATGAATCAATCTTGTCATTTGGGCAGGATTTGCAAATAACAAAACTAGATCAGGCTCAAGAGGTGTTTTCGCTAATGGTGCGGTAATAATAGCTTCGAAAGAGCCGGTTCCAATTTTTGGAATATTCCCTATAAGGTTAGATGAAGCTTCTATGTTTTCCACTCTAGCTCCAGCTCGTCTTTCGCCAGATATCATATCTTCTGGCCAGTCTGCGAATCCTAATACTGACTGCGCATAAGAACAGATTATTTCCTCCATTCCGCCTGCTAATACTCGTTCGTGAATTCGTGAAAGGGCAACCATTTGACAGACCGTAAGGCGGATTTTAGGTCTTTCTATCCCCGCGGGGATGTCATCCTTCTTTTTCAATAATTTTACAGCAACTGGTGTTGTTCTCAGTCTTAAAAGTCGGATTAATCGTTCCTGAATGTTTTCAACATCCATGTTTTCACCCCAATAATATAAATCTCGAATCATTGAGAAGAGTAAATATAATGGATTATAGCTCAATTTAGGTAGCATAGTATAATAAACTAACTCAATCATATAGAAAATAGGAAAAATCATTACTGAAGGCATTACTTTCGATTTTAAAAAAAGCGGTTCACTCGTCCTTAAACTCGATGACCGCCTCACAGTAGGGATCTCCTTTTTCTCGTGCCTTCGTGAACTTATGGGTTAGTTTAGGATTAACTGCTTTAAATCCGACTTCAACCCATGATTGATGGCCGTCATCGCCAACTCTAACCTCAGGGATTACCTCTAACTCTTCATACCCATCCCAAAGCGGACATTTAGTTATTTTGATCACTGCTCTTTCCCTAGTAGCCTCGATTATTTCAAACTGGAACTCAGGCCCCGTAAATAATAATGCAGCGACGATGTATAACTTAGTCGCTCCTACGGCATCTTCCACTGGTATGTTGAACATTTCTTTAACCATTGGATAAAATGTTCTACCGCCTTCACGAATCATCATCTGGTTTATTTCTATCCACTTTTCCCTACCCAAGACAGGTGCAATGATTCCTTCTACCCTACTCAAACTAGGAGCGAATATTTTATCCCCTCTTAACACCCAGAATCTCCAGATATTTTTAGCGGCTAACGCCCAACGCTTCTCAGGTGGAATTTTCTTCAACAATTCAGCCATTCAAGTTCACCTTTCTAGCAGTCTAAAGGATTATTCGTCCTTAACTTCGATGATAGCTTCGCAGTATGGTTCTCCTCGTGCTAGTGATTTCGTCATCGTGTAATTTATTTGAGGGTTAATTGCCTTGAGTCCTTTTTCACCCCATGCCTGAGAATATTTGATGCAACTTGGAATCCAAAGCTCTGGATCTACCTCATACCCTTTTTCTATATCCCAGAGTACGCATTTAATCGTTCTGAGTATAGCCTTTTCTGGGGTTGCTTCGACTATTTCATACTTGTTCTCAGGGCCTCCAACTAATGTTCCAGCAACTGTGACTAATTTAGCAGCATCTATAGCATTCTCTACTTGCATGTTGAATGTTTTTTTAACCATTGGCAACATCTGTCTACCGCCATCACCAAATATCTTTTCGTTGATCTCTTCATATTTGTCCCAACCCCAAACAGGCGCGTAGACTCCTTCGTCTTTACTCAAGAGAGGTAAAATGACCTTTATCCCTCCAAAAACTAAAAATCTCCAGAGAATCTTAGAGGTTATTTCCCAACACTTCTCAGGTGGAATCTTTTCCAATAACTTTTCAGCCAATTCGGTTCACCATTTTATCCTTATAATGGTGTAACAATATATGTGTAACTAGCATAAATAGTTTAATCGTAGGATCGAATTAGTGGCCTAAAAAAGAATTTTGCACAACCGTCTGTTATTGATTAAACCGATTATTAGCTAATATCTTTTCTGCTTCCTCAAAAAAATTAAAAAGTCGTTAAGATTTATCTTAAAAAATAGATTAGATACCTTAAGATCCGTTGTTACGGCTTGTACTTAATAAATGTACTATTTCGATATTCTTCAAAGGCTGTTCTTAATTCCTCTTCAGTATTCATGACGATTGGTCCGTACCACGCCACTGGTTCACCAATAGGTTTGCCTGAAACTAATAGAAAGCGAACAGATTCATCCTCAGTGGTAATTCTTACACTGTCTCCATCATCAAAAATGACGAGGTTTTCAGCACTAATCAATTGATCACTATCAGGATCGAAATAACACTTTCCCTCTATTAAATATGCAAAAACAGTGTGTCCTCTCGTAACATTGTGCGTGAATTCTGAATCAGAGTCGATTGTAACATCCAAATACTCTGGATTTGTCACTACATCCTGAACAGGACCTTTTGTGCCATTAATTTCTCCAGCAATAATTTTGACTTTCACTTTACCGCCATTTAGAGAAATCTCTGGTATTTGCTCCTTTTTCACATCTCGATAGCGTGGATTCATCATCTTTTGTGACGCTGGGAGATTTGCCCACAATTGAAATCCCCAAAGTAAACGATTTTTTTGTTGCGGCATTTCTTCATGAATGATACCGCTTCCAGCTGTCATCCACTGGCAATCTCCACTTCTTATAAGGCCTCCATTGCCCAAACTATCTCCATGCTTAACTTCGCCATGAAGCATGTAGGTAATAGTTTCAATGCCACGATGGGGATGCCAAGGGAATCCTGCTATATAATCATCAGGATTATCGGAATGAAAATCATCAAGTAACAAAAAAGGATCTAACAAAGGAACTTCATTATAACCAAAAACGCGCTTTAGAAGGACTCCTGCCCCTTCCATTGTTGGTTTGCTTTTTGAAATTCTTTTTATCTTTCGAATATTATCCATTTATAACCCTCCTTAATTTTTAGCCAAAAAGCGCATAAAAATATTCTGATCTCCGCAAAAAAGGAAGAAATATTCAATATCAAAAAAATAGCAGTTAATGTTCTCAAATTTTATAAAAGGGGCGCATTCCCCTTCGTCACTTTCCTCCAGGTGTTTATAAGGAAAGATCATCCGTTTTTATTATCTAAATACAGCAATGACTCTGTTCTATTGTTGTATGTATAATTGTTTAGTTAAACCGCGGACATCGAGAATAACCTTTTCAGGAAGGAATGCCTGCACTTTTGGATCCATATAGATGGAAAGTTTGCTGACTTTTCCAATAAGAGAAAGTCGATTATTGGTTTTTGTATCCTTTTCAGGGACAAGAGCAACTTCTGGGGTGGCTGTACAAGTCTTAGATCACTTTCCCGATACATTAAGCCAAAATACCAATGCAAGGTTACCGCCTTTAGTTTTCCGCAGTTTGTCTGAGAGCCATTTTTTTGCCTTCTGCGACAAACCTATCTTTAAGGAAACCACCTCTTCTTTTTTCCAGTTCGGTTTAATAATCGTCCTTAGCTTAAATGCAGTTCATTCTAAGTATATAAATATTAACGATTTCTGCAAATCACCAAAATCTGAACATAGTTTGTAGTGAACCACTCTTTTATTACTGAATTGTATTTAAAAAATTAGGGATTTATTATGAAATCACCTCTGATTCTCGTGGATTACTTGGATAGGCACACTAGGTGGATTTCAACTCTTTTCGTAGATGATGATTTTTTGTATACTGGATCTGAGGATGAAACAATCAGAATATGGGATAAAACGCGATTAAAAACAATTGTTGCGCTTAAAAGTCATAGTAGCACTATATGGGGGATTTTCGTTGATGATCAATTTATTTACTCGGCATCTGGTGATGCGACTATTCATATTTTGAACAAACAGGATCTTAGTTTCGTTCATGTATTGAAGGGCCATAAACTATGGGTAAATACTGTTTTTGCAGATGATCAGTATATATATTCTGGCTCAGGGGATGAAACAATCAGAATATGGGACAAAAATGATTACAAGTTAGTTGCTGTCTTGGAGGATCATAATACTGTAGTTAATAGCATAATTAGTGATCAAGAATGGATTTATTCAGGAGCTGAGGACGATATTATTATCTGGAATAAAAGAACTCTTAAACCAATCAAGAGAATTTCAGGAGACTTAAAGGTAATTTTTAGACTACATCTAGATGACAAATTCTTGTATGCTGCTTGTCAAAATGAGAAGGTGCATATTTGGGACAAAAAAACTCTTCAACTCGTAGGAACTCTTGAAGGTCATATAAAACCAGTTACGGATGTTGCTACAGACGAAAATTATATCTATTCCTGTTCTTCAGACGAGACTGTTCGTATTTGGAATAAGGAAACATTAGAACAAGTTCACGTTGAGAAAGTTCGAGGATGGGTTCATGGTGTTGCAATTGATGAAAATCATATCTACTTCGGAGCTGATTCAAAACTGTATGTCTTGGACAAAAAGACATTTCGCTTGAAAAAGGACCATAAACAATTCTATGGCGATTCTTATTTTAGTTACAGAGTTTTTGCAGATCATCAGTATATCTATTCAGCCCAGTGTATTAAAGAAGAATCAATCGTGCGAATTTGGGATAGAAATTCTTTGGAATTTGTTGATAATACTTCTGTATGGGATGCCTGGGTTAGTGACGTATTTTCAGATGAAAAATTTGTTTATTTTGTAGCCAATTCGTTTTTCGATAAATTTGATATCAAAAACTTCAATATGCTTGAACGGAAATCTGTCGATGATTTAAATGTTGAAGAATTCAAAAAAACCCTACAAAAAGATAAACCAATTTTACCTGCCTTGCCGGTAGGAGCAAGCAAAATCGTAGTAGCTCGGTTTACTAAAGAAGAGTTACAAATTCTCAATAAAAAGTCATTAATTTTTTCTAAGGGAGTTGCTATCGAAGATGAAGAGGCTGACGTGGTCATCATTGTTCCTGCACAATCTTTGGACGAAAAAATTCTAAGCCAACTTCCTCAAAGTTGGTTAAAACGGATAGAAAAAGCAAAAGAAAACATCGGTCCAAAATGAAGATACGTTGAACATTTTAAATTCAGAATGTTGCAAACAAAAGTAACTTTATAATTGAACCCTAATTATCCGAATATGACATTCTCTGAAATTTTCAGCTAGAGAACGATATCTGGGGTTTTTATGCCGAAGAAAAAATGGGCCAACGCACTTACTGAACGATTGATAAAAGAATATGGAGAGAATAGGAAAGACTCTTTAGAACCTTTTGATGAGCTAATTCGAACTATTCTTTCTCAAAACACGTCGGATGTGAACTCAGAACGAAGTTATAAACAACTAGCAGAGAAATTTTCGACTGTTAAAGCACTAGCTGATAGTTATCTTGATAAACTTGAAGAAACAATCAAAATTGGTGGATTATATCGTCAGAAGGCAAAAAGAATTAAGAGTATTGCTCAATGGGTCGTAGAGAAATATGATGGAACTCTCTCTTTTTTGAAAGAAATGAATACTGAAGAAGTTCGGAAATTTTTAAACAATATAGATGGGGTTGGGGCAAAAACAGCAGATTGTGTTTTATTATTTTCTTTAAAACGCCCTGTTATTCCAGTTGATACCCATGTTTGGAGAGTTTCAAGAAGATTAGGACTTGTTAAGGACAAGAACGGAAAAAAAATCACAAGAGAGATGGCAGGACGTGTTCTTGAGAAATTAATCGAACCAGATCTCCGATATGACTTTCATGTTGACTTAATTCTTCATGGACGAAAGATTTGCAAAGCGCAGATTCCATTATGTAGTAAATGTATTTTAGAAGATTTGTGCGAAAAAAACGGAATCAAGAATAAAGGATAAGTACGAGAAGTTATCATACAAGGATGAGGGTAAGGGTGCAACCCTTTTTATCAACTATACTCTCTGTGCTTTTCAGTATAGCCTCATTGTTTACCCTCAGATAAGAGTTTATCAACGAATTTGTCTAAGTTTGGTACACCCACAAACGTTCTTTGTTCATTAATGACTGTAGCAGGGACACCACTCACACCATATTTTATAGCGAGGTCCTGGTGTTCATAGGCTTCGATCGTATCAGAGATAATTTTTCCTTCGGATTCTATGGATATCTGATTGGCGAGTAGGACTGACGCAGGGCAAAATGGTCAAGTTGGGGTAACAACGGTTCTGACTACTACTGGTTTTGTAATCCCCATTAATTTTTCTTTTAAATGCCCTATTTCTGTAGTTTGAGTTGAAACCATTACAAGCGTATGAACAAATGCTGAGAATTCACCACCAGCGGGAATACCTGTGTAACGTATTCCAGTTCCCTCGATGATAATAGTTGGGACTTTTTCTACTTCATATTTTGCTGCTAGTTCCTTCTGAGTGTCGAAAGAGATCTCCTCGAAACTAATTTTGCCAGAAAGTTCTGTGAGTGTTTTGCAAAGTGTAATTGTATCTTCACAAGCAGGGCAGTGTACCTTAGATGTAAAGACTTTGAGCGAAATGGGCGTGTCTAGTTTTTCCAGTTCTCGTTTTAACGCATCTTTGCCGGAATCTGAAATCATTTGTTTGTCTCCTGAATGAATTTGTTTTATGGTTAAGGTTGATGTTATGGTAGTCATATATATTTAATTTACGTTAAAGGCTCTTTTTGAGAAAAAAGACTCTTTAGGACTAAGAAATTCGCTAAAATGTGATCCTTGCTGGATGACTATATACATTCATCCTTTTACCCCTTACAAAACAAACAAGTGTGACCCCAGTTTTTTCAGCCAAAGCAATTCCCGAATTTACTGGACCTGAAATAGATATTAGAATTGGAATTCCTACTCTAGCCACTTTAAGTACCATATCGGCAGGCTGACGGCCTGTACTTGCAAGAGCGAACTTCGAAAAATTTAAACCATGGAGTGCAGCAAATCCCACCACTTTATCTATTGCGTTGTGTCTTCCGACATCTTCAAAAATACACAATGGATTTCCATTTGGATCAAATAGACCTGCACAATGTGTTCCTCCAGTTTTTTTGAAAATCTCACTTTTACTATTTAGAGTACGGATGATTTCAAAAATCTTGTTAGCTGCGATTGAGGTTTTGGATGAAACAAAGATTTTAGTACGGGCTAGTAGATTTAAGTAGTCACTTGTGGACACACAGGCGGTTGTTATTAGTTTTAGAATTTTTGATCTTCTAAAATCGCATTCTGACCTAGTATCAATGTTAATATTATTTTCTGAGACTTCAACTCTGATACATTCATCAAAAGATTTTAACATGCCTTCTGAGAGTAGGTATCCTATCCCCAGTTCTTTTATGCTATCTGGTGAAGCTAAAAGCGTTATACAATGTTTCTTATTAATGATGATATTGAATGGGATCTCTACAGCGACATCGTCCTCTATAATGTGACTTTCACTTAGGTGATCATTTTTGAGTTTGATACGTAAAGCCGTAACAGATGTTGTCATTTTCATTTCAATTCAACAACTCAAGTTTTTAAAACAAAATAACTTTCTTCTTTCAAAATTAATTCAAATACTTAATTAGAGTGTGAAATTCTTGTTAAAACCATCGCTCCTCGCAAAAGTAATTTCAATCATCTATTTGCCTCCACTGGTATCGCTCTGGTTGTTCATTGTTTTTGCATTGTATTCACCAGCTAAAATCGGTAATCCGTCCCTATTCTTTGTTTTCGTGGGCATCACTTTTTTCACGATCCTGCCGCTTCTAACCTTAATTTTGCTGGCAAGAGATCATGGACCTACGTTTGCTGTTCCACGCGCTTCACGAAATTTGAGCTACGCTGTTGTCTTTCTTGAATATATTATAGGTTCATTAATCTTTTATCTAGGCAAGGTAGCAATACTTTTCATTATTGGTCTAATCTACATAGTGATTATTGCCACTTTAATGGTTATCAATCGTTTTTGGAAAATTAGTGTTCATGCTGCTGGAATTTCTGGTCCAGCCACCTTCTGTTTATACATTTTTGGCCCGTTTACACTTTGGGCAGTTCCACTACTGCTGTCCGTTGTTTTTGTGATATGGGCTCGCTATCAACTCAAAGCTCATACCTTTTCTCAACTTGTAGGAGGCACACTGATAGCAGGCATTATAACTTTTATTATAGCGTATCTATCATTTTAATATATAAGGAGTTTAGTTTGGCTCGTTATAATTAAAAAAAAGAAAAAGGGGCGCCTTCCCTCGATTCTTTTGCCTAAAGACTCATCTATTGGATCTTTCATAAAAAAAAATAGCTATAATATTTAAAGACAAATATTATCTGTTTTCTATTTTTCCGAAATCGTCCTCTACTTCATCCTCTTCTAATTTTAGCACTTCTTTGAATTCCATTTCTGTCTTTTTTACTTTAAATTCCTCTAAATCCTTTGCTTCCTCTTTCGCGATTTCTTCCGCTACTTTTAAGGCAATTCTATGTCTTCTTACAATCTCTCCTAATTTAGGATATTCATAAGTCATATCAGCTTCTGATTTCAATTCTATGTTCTGCTTTCGCGCAAATCTCTTAACACTTTCTGAAAAGCCACTTCTACTAATTAATATCAATTTCAAGCCGTCAATCTCAATATCTTCATTTTTAAGAAGTTCTTTTAGTCGTTCTACTTGATAACACTGGTTAACTCCAACTACTCTCCCCCAGTCCTTTATGAGCAAAATTGCAAATGGATTATCATTGGAGTCCTTCAGGAGTAAAACATCGCTTTTCTTATTTGTTGTACAAAGCTTTCTCTTAATTGATGGTATCTTGTAGGGCAGCCAATGGGAAATATCGAGGGGCACGAATCCTTTTTTTTTGTAGTATTTCACAGTTAGCCATCGGAGGTTAAATAGTGTTGCTTGTGCCATTTTTCTCACGCCTCCCGTTACTTAGGTTGCATTTATTTATTCATTCAATAGATCGGAATAGAATTGTACGATGATGAATACTATCTTCGAATAGCACGGCGTAAGTATATTAGTGGGAAACACCATCATCTCATTATGCTTCGAAATGACATTGGAATAAATGCCTAATGCCATCAAACAAACTCATGTTCCCTAATTAATCCCGACAAAAGTAATTTATATTTGTTTTGTTATTTTTGTTGGTATTTAAATCGGTAAATCGGTCTGTGCGAGCGCGAAAGCGCGCTTTTCGAAATTGAGCATTTATAAAGTATTTAAAGTATATTAAAATCATATACTCTACTATAATGCAAATAAAACAATTTATGAAGACATACATACTCGGCTATATGTAAATGAGTATATTCTTCATTGGCATCATACCTCGGATGCAAACATCCTCAGTTATATGTAAATGAGTATATACCTCATTTTCATAATGCCTTGGATGCATACTCCTTAGAACTATCATTCATGATTCGTTCGAAAACTGTTCAATGTTAGTTTGTAATAACTTTCTTAGATTGAGGCTCTTTCTTTTCTTCAAATTCCACTGCTTTTTTAGAAAAAATGGAAAAATATCTAAAGACCATTGCCCTCATGTTCTGTGATGAAGTGATAGAAGAACGCATTCAATCAGGGCGTCTCTCCATTTATTTAACTTCACAATGCGAAGACTATTGCTTTTTTTTGACTTATACTTACACTGAGGGGAGTCTGTTCATAAAAGAGGTGACTGTATATATTTGCTTGAAATATATTTGCACGATGTCGATTATTTATTCAGAAATCTCTTCTCAGTAACTAATAGGGAATCACCGATACGTTTCAGATTGAGGCATATATAGATGAGGCGAACTGGAGTTGTAAACCTTCCACTACATGGTGGAAAAGCCCCAAGATGGCTGTTTAACAGAATGGTAAAGCTAGCTAAAGGGATTACTCTTTTCCTAATAGAAGAATTTGGAGGAAAAGAGGAATTCATTAGACGAATCTCGGATCCTTACTGGTTCCAAGCACTTTCCTGCGTTTTGGGTTTCGATTGGCACAGTAGCGGTACAACAACTACAACATGTGGAGCATTAAAATCAGCGATCCTTCCAGAGTATGGGCTAACTGTTACAGGAGGTAAAGGACGACTATCAAAGTCGACTTTATCTGAAATTGAGAGAATAGGTGATAACTTCTCCTTATCCACCAAGAAAATAGAAGAGTTAAAATATGCCAGTAAATTGAGTGCAAAAGTGGATAACAATTGCATTCAGGATGATTATCAACTGTATCATCACTCTTTCTTTTTCACAGAAGATGGTGACTGTTGGGCTGTAGTCCAACAGGGATTGAACAGTTCTAATCGTTATGCACGAAGATATCATTGGTCTTCTGAGATTATTGTTTCTTTTGTTGAGGAACCCCATACTGGAATTTGTGGTGATAAGATAGAAAAACAAGTTTTAGATCTAACAGCGAAACAAAGCCAAGAAACACGGCAGACTAGTCTAGATTTGATAAAAGACAATCCAAAACATCTTCAAAAGTACTTTCACGAACCAGGCCAAAAATTGCTTTCGGATTATTCTGACAGCGTAGAAATTTATATTATGCCCTCTCGGCATCCAATTCTGCCTATAGATTTAGGTAAGAAGGATTGGGAAGTTTTGCAAACAGCATTTGATATTAATCCAACGTGTTATGAAGAACTAATAGCAATTAGAGGCATGGGTGCGAAAAAATTAAGAGCACTTGCACTAATTTCAGATCTCATCTTCGGAACAAAAGCAAGCTGGAAAGATCCCGTTAAGTATAGTTTTGCCCATGGAGGTAAGGACGGGTATCCTTTTCCTGTGGACAAAGAAGTATATGATAATTCAATTCAGACGCTGAAAGATGCTATTGACAGTCTCGCAAACAGTAAAGAGAAATATTCGGCAATAAAAAGGCTTGAGTCTTTTTTGAAATAATCAGGAAAATCAGTACAAGAGCTTCTTATTTATTGAACTTTATAGTAGTTCTTAGTAGAGTTTTTTCTAGACCCAATCACCTGAATGAATCTTGTGTGGCAGATAAAAATTAGTCATAAACTGAATATCTTCATGAGCAAGGGCTTGAATCTCAGCTTTCATGCCAGTTGAAAGCATAAGTTCAATTTCCTCTACCCATCTAGGTCTTGCTTGGACAAATTCTTCTTTAATCATGTCTTCTCCACGTTTTTTGTCCCTAGGTGACATTGGGATACGACAGTTGTTTGGGATTTTATATTCATCGAGATCGCTTGGAAGAAGTCCCAACCATTTAATATCTGAAACCGCCATTTCATTTGTTTCAAAAGATAGTGATTTAGATCCAATTGTATAAACTCGTAGAATGTCTAGGCCATAGGGATCTGCATCCATCAACCCAAGAACTGGTAAATTGAGTTCTTTTCGTATTAGTTTAACAAACATGCGCGTTGCCATATCAGGTTGTCCCTTGCCTGTTATAATAATGCATGGCACATAGTCATAGAATCTATCTTCAGCTAACCTCATAAAAGCAGCTTCTTTTTCAACAACTAAGACAAATTCTGCATCTGAATCCAATTTTGTTATTTGATCGATCATGGGAGTAATTGCTTTACCACCAACTCCCATTTTAGTACAATCAATTAAATCTCCACTTTCTCTAAAATTAATTCGACCAACTACTATTCCTTTTGTTGATGCTACAACATTTAACGACGCTCTCGTCACACCTAGCATCACAGCTAAATCTTCTATTAGATTGTCGCTTATTGATTGATCACGGAATATATTCACGTCACGATAGTACACATCCCTTTTAGTTGTATGCAGATTCTTATTTAACTGATCGTCTATTAACTTCATTAAACGTGCCATTTGAGCCACAGAAAGCACTGATGAAAGGCTTCTATAAGCGCGAATCATCTGTTGATTTCCAAGGAGAACCATTTTTGTGTTATCATCGTATCCGATATTTTCACTTGCTCGAGATGGTATTTTAAAGGCTGCATTCTTTGGATCTTGCATAGTTTGAACGACAAAATCAGCCGCAGTTTCAATCAAACGCTTGCGTGTCAATTCTGCAGGCTTATTTTCTACAATTATGACACCGTAAGGAAAATCGGTTTCTGAGGGGAGATAAAGTTCTTTTTTAATCTGCATTACATTTCTTAAACTTACTCTAAGTTTGATTTCAATTTCTGCTTTCTTTGGAAATTTTAACTCTTCTGGAGTTTTTTTCTCATCTAAAACTTTCTTATTGAAAAGGAAAACAAAGCTGTTTTTTTTTGGAATACTAAACTCCTCATGCAGTTTCTCTTTGATTGCGGCAAGAGGACTTTTAGAGTCAATTTTTAGCGTCGTGGTTGTATCCTTTGTATCTAATTTATTTTTAATAAGCAATGATATCATATTTGACATTTTGCTTTCACGATTCCTAAAAATTATCCTATAAAAGGGTCATATATTTATGTTTGAATAGGTAACAAGAGGTTAACGGGAAGTTTTTCTTTTATCAGTTGTTTTCTTGGTAGTCGTCTTTTTACCGGTTGTTTTCTTGGTAGTCATCTTTTTACCGGTTGTTTTCTTGGTAGTCGTCATTTTTTTATCTTTAGTTGATATGAAATTTTCTATTTTCTTTGATTTCGTTTCTTTTGCTTTTTTTCCTTTTTTCTTTTTTAGGGCGATTTCCTCATCTTGTACCATTTCATCTATCATATCGTTGATAATTGGCTGAACTACAGTCATTTTTTCAAGTTTTTCATCAATCACGTTTTTAATAGTTTTTCTTATTTTAGTTATTGAAAATTCCTTGTTTAGTGACTCTCTGTACACAGTTATGAGCAATAATTTGATATCTTCCTTTAGAATTTCCTCGATTTTTGCCTTTTCGATGCTTTTTTCAAGCATAATTGTGATGTTCTGCTCATATTCTAGTTTCTTTGATGAGACATCATCTACTAGGGTTTCTTCGACACTTGTTTTGATATATTCTTTCTTAAGAGCCAATATTTTATTATAAACTGAATTTGGAAGTTTCTTTGCGATCGAGTTTACATTTTTCAAATATTTCTGCTTAACTTGAATTAAAGATCCATCAATAATTTCTACAACACGTTTAGCACAATCTTTCTGTGATATTTCTGTAACTAGTTCGATTAATTCATTCTTTATGCGTTCTTCCGATTTTTTTGCGATTTCATTCAATTTTTCAGTTTCTATTTTACCTTTCTTACTCTTTTTAATAGGAGTGATAAACTCGCTCTTAATTGATCTTATTGAAGTAGATACAGCCTTTCTAATCGGAGTATCAAACTTTTGAACAATTTCTTTTGTTAATTCTTCTTTTATCTTTTCCAGTTTCAATTTATCTATAGTTATTTCGTTATTAATCGTATTCCTTATCACTTGATTGATGATTGAGTTTTCATCTATCGAATTTTGCAGTTTTTCGATAATATCAGTTCTACTTTTTTCATTTATAATATTTTGAACATTTTCTTTGATTTGCATGATCATTAATGGTTCTAGATCCGCTACGATTTCTTTGGTGATGTCTTGTATGAATTTCTTTGTGAATTCTTTTGCGACCATTTTTGTAGCTTTGTCTCTTAAAGTACTAAGTATCTTATTTTGGAATTGCTTTTTAACGAAACTGTTGATTTCAGTTCTAGCAACATCTTTTAGCATTTTTTGAATGTCATTTTGAAGTTTTTCAGATATTGCAGTATCTTCAGATTTGATTTCTGCTTTAACACGATCCACTGAATTTTTAACGGTTTCATCCTTGAGAATTGTCAATTTTTCAATGAATGCCTCTTTGACTTCTCTTAAAATCGGTCTTTCGGTTTCTTTAAGAACACCTGATTTGAGATCGTTGAAAGACTTTTCAACGACTTTTTTACTGTTTGTATTCAGAATTTGTTTGAGATTATCACTGACTTTCTCCATATAGATTTTAGAGGCATGAGTAATTTCCTCTTTAACAATCTCTCTTAAAACCTTTGTTGAAACCTGCCCCTTTGTTTCAACACTAAGAGATGCATTTAATTCCCTTTCTATGTTGTTTAAAGATATTCTTACACGTTCTTGTGAAATGTCCTTGCCATTTTGAAGAATATTCGGCTTAATTTCATTAGGGATATTCGCTATGAGCTCATCTTTGCCATCATTAATGATTGTTTGAATAGTGTAGCTTACTACCTTATCAAGGATGTCTTCTACATTAATATCTTCATCTAAAGTTTCTGGTAACTTTAGAATGAGACGAATCTGCTGAAGATCGATGTTTTGTTTAAGAGTGGTGAGTCTCTTTGTTGATAGAAGTGTAATTTGAGCCAGATCTTTATTCGGGCATAAAAGAAACTCTTTGAGATTGTTAATATCTGCTTCCTTCAAAGGATCTATTAACTCAAGCGGTAATAGCAAATCAATTGGTGTCTCTGTAACCTCTTTAATGAGTTTTAAGTCTATTTGAACTTTTAACTGTTGTATTTCCTCGTCAGTTTTCTTCAAAAGCGATGCTAAACGTTGGTTTGGCCAATAAATAAGCATTTTAATAGTTTTTATTCCATCTTTTTCTAGAGATTTTCTATAATCCTTAGACAGGTGAGGAACAATATGGACTGGTAGTTCCAAAATGTTTTTAGTTTCTTCAAGGATATCCCAATCAATTCTTTCTTCGAGAATAGCCTCTTCTTCAAGTGGAATTAATTCTTCATACGTTAGAACACCTAATCTGTTTAATCTTTTAATTATTGATTTTATTTCTTTTCTAGAGGCTGCCATTGTGGAAAGAGGAATGGCATGCTCTCTGATTTCTTGTATTTCTAACGGGTTCAAGAAGTCTTTTATTTGATCTATTTCTTGAATTGAAAGTTGTGTCAACTCTTGAATTGATAGTCCTGGTGTTTGAAGAAATTGTTTAATTGTAGTAATTTCTGCTTCGTGAAGCGATTCAATGACTTCTGGGAATGAAAATCTAAGTGCAGGAATGTAAGATAACGGGCAATTAAGTTTTTCCTCTATTATTGAGAAATTTAAATTGAGTTTTATAGAACTGATTAATTCTTTGCTAAAACCAGAAATTTCAGCTAAATCTTCAGCAGGCCAATAAAGGAAAGCTAATATGGATCTGACTCCCCGTTGAACTAAAGATGCAATTGTTTCTGATGATTTTGAGTATAATTCGCCAATAAGTGAGACTGGAGAATTGAGTACAGCTTTAATATTTTGGAGAGTCTTCCATGTATCAGAAGGTAACTCATACATCTCTTGTGTAGCAATTACGACTTCCTCTAGTGTATCAATGTCTGTTTCGCTGAGAATACGTCTAACAGAAGAATCTAGACGCGATAAAGAGTCAATGGGAATGCCTTTTTTGATTCTTAGTTCCTTTTTAAACTGAATAATTCGTTCAGCATCTAAATTAGTCACTTGTGCTAATTCCTCATTAGGCCAATAAAGAAATTGAAAGATCGTAGAAATTCCTCTCTGAACCAATTTTCTTATTGCTTGAACAGGAACATTTTCCATGATCATTACTGGAGATTCCAGTATTTCTTTAACTCTGCTTATTTTTTCCCAAGAAATGTGTGGCGTGAACTGTTCTTTGGTGAGAATGAAGCATTCATCAATTGTGAAAATTCCAGATTGCTCCAAGGCTTTTAGTTCCTTTTCATCAAACCCAATACCAAGAGGTATGGAAGTGCCATACTTCATTTTTTCTCGCTGAAGGGATAAGGGATCTACCTGAATCTTTTTTCTTAATTGGACAATTTCGGCTTCATTTACATTTGTTATTTCTTGTAAACTGCTTAATGGAGAAAGAATGAAGTGGATTATTGTCGTAATCCCATTTTTCAGTAATTTGTCTACAATTTCAAGATGCTTTTTTAATGAAGGTAAAATTGTAATTGGAGCATTCAAAGTTTCCCTTATTTTGGAAATTAAATCAAGATCTGCACTATGATGTTCAAGCGTTTCATGTGGAGTGAAATATGCTTCTTCAATTGTATTAATACCCATTTTTTCGAGTTTCTTGAGGGTATTTGAATCTAGATCCAAAAAATTTAGAGGCGTTCCTTTTTGCTTATTTGAAAGAATTTCTTGTATATCTATTGTTTCTCTTAGCGAATCTATTTCTTTTGAACTAATACCTAATTGCTCAAGTTCATTTTTTGGCCAAATTAAAAAGTCAATGACCGAATTTATTCCAAATTGAGAAAGTAGAATCTTTGTATGAGGAATCACCCCTAGAAGTGTACCGATATGGGCGTCTAGGACGTCATATATAGGCTTAATTTCTTTCCTTTTCGAATCATTAAGTACTTTAAGTAGCCTTGTTTTTGAGAAATAGAGATCTTCAATTGAAAATATATTGTGTAATCTCAATTCCTGCATTATTTCTTCACTAAAAAGCGCATCTTCAGATATTAAACTTTCAAAAGGCGTCCCGATATTCTTTTTTATTCGTTTAATCTTTGAAATTGTAAGTCCATTTATTTTAGATAATTTCTGTACATCTGTAATAAGGAAATCATAGATAGTCCTAATACCTTCTTCTTCAAGGGCATTCTTGACATGAGGTTCTATCCACAGCATTTCTGAGAGCGACATTGGGTGGGCACTATTAAGTTCCTGTACGACCTTTTCTTTAATGTATTGAATAATATTTGGAATTAAATCTTTGTCTCTCGCGAGATGGGAGTTTGGGTAAAGTAAAAAGTCAAGCTGTGTTAAGATTTTCCGTTTTGTAAACTTCTTATTGATACTTGATGTATACCATTTAAATTGGCTAAGTTGTGGAATCCTTTCTTGAGAAATTTGAGCGATTAAATGTTTTTTAAAATTCTCAATGATTTTTAAAGCTATTCGATCGATGCTTTCGAGTTCATGGGTTGAGAATATGAGAAATTCAGAAATTGTTCTAATCCCCATCTCTCTAAGTGAGTTTTCTATATAGTTATCCATCCACTCAATTTCATGTATATCTATTTGAAGGTCTTGGAAGGTTTCCATAATCTTCTTTTTTTCGTTTTCAATCAAAATATGTATCAATTCAGTAATGAATGATAAATGTGAACTTGGTGTAATGATTAAATCAAGAATCGTGTGAATCTCCTGGCTTTTAAGCTTATTAAATAATTCTTGATCGATCCATGTGATCTCAGAAAGAGAAAATGAATAGTTCTTGTTTAGATTCTTAATGACATCCTGTTTTGTGAAATCAATAAGTCTGATGTTTATTCCCGGAATTGAGGCAATAGTTTGATTTGGTGTCACTATAAAATCATAGATTGTCCTCATCCATTTCTTATTAAGATATACTTCAATTTCAGGGTCTACCCACTCTAACTGTGCGATACCAGGCGCATCTGGGCTTTGTGAGAATATTTTTAGGCTATCACGTTTTACCTGTTCAACGCGATGTGGTGTAAATTTTTCTATTATCGTCAGTTCTTCAGTGGGTGTAGCTAAGAATTCAAATGCTGATTTGATTCCTATTTTTAATAATGCTTTTTTAATACTGGGCTCAAGCCAGTAACCAACATGTGATATGGGTGAAGAGACTGGATGTTTTCGTTCAATAATAAGTGGATACCCTGTCATTAATGCCTTTTCAATTTTCTTAGCTTCACTTGACAAATCAACAGGAAGAGTAGTCGGATCCTCTTGAGTGATTGCAAATAGATTTTGAAGAGTTACACTTGCCCATTTTTCAAATTGAGATGATCTTTTTCTCTCTCGGCGAGCACGCTCAACTCTTGAAAGAAAAATCCTTACTTGTCTTCCGAGAGCCTGAAGTGCCTTGGTGATTTCATCCCTAATTTCATCTACATCTGCAATATATTCTTTTGAGGTCTCAGGAAATGGAATCTTAGTAGAAACGATCGATACTGCAATGGCCAGAGGATTGTTATCAATATTTATTTTGTACGTTTTCCATTCGACTTCTTTATGAACTACTCTGGAAATTACGTCATTCCCTGCACCAAAAAGTAATGGAATTCGATTTGCATATCGATAAATCGTCACTCCACTTTTGAGATTGCCTCCATACGCAAGGGCAGCTTCAACAATAAAGGGATGTCCTGCATATGCTGATGCAGGTCGAGTAACTGCAGCAACGAAGTCAGGATTGACTCTTTCCTTAAGTCCCTTTTCCAGATTTTCTGCTGTCAGTGGCGAGAGAGCTACTCCTTCAGGGCTTAAGAAAGTGAATTTTCTTTCAGTTTTTTCTTTTTCTTTTTTAACCTTTTTTTCATCAGGTTTTGACCGTAAAAATCCATCATGAATTATCCTTCGGATTTCTTCACTTGTAAGATCTCTTGGATTTTTATTAGGATCGACATTAACTAGTGAAAGAAATTGTTCTGCCTTTTTTTTACTAACACGTTGGAAATGATGCATTAAAAATTCAGTCATATTAGTTGTACCTGTAATATGAGTCGCTGCAATTTCGCGTTTTAGTTGAGTTATATCACATCCCCATGGATGTATTTTTGTGAGTCTTGGATAGGGTGGCATTTCATCAATGACACATTCATAAACAATTGGTTCTTCCTGATCTGGAGTTTGAATTTCAAAGCCAGCATAGGGCGTAATAATTGCCAATTCATGAAAATATTCTAGAACCCATTTTTTAGCAAGACGCCAAGAGCCAGTAAACGTGACCGTTACTTCGGTTCCTGGTTCACTTAATGCTTCAGGATCTGTTACATCAAGCTTATTTCCTGTGCCTCCTACGATAATTGGTTCATTTTTAGCAAGGTCAATCAGGATTTTGAATTTTGAGGTAAATTTTTGAGAAAAATGCCTGCTTTTTACTTTTATGGGAAGATCAACGGTTGCCATCGCATTTAATAAAACCATCTTTACGCCTAGTCCAAACCTGCCTCTTGCCTGTCTTGCACCATAATTAGATCCAGTCAAGACTCGACCAAACAAAGTTGGTATATCATCAAAAGGCACGCCAATACCATTGTCTTTTACTGTAAGTTCTAAAAAGTCGAGATGACTCTCAAGGGCACTAACTTTGTCTACTTTCAGCAATTCTGCAACTTGATGGCTCTCAAGAATTTTTAAATTAACATAAATATTAGGCCTTCTTTTAGACCATGTTACTAGTTCCTCAGGGATTGATTTTTCTTGTTTTTTCAATGCTTTGAGTTCTTTCTTAGTCCGTGCAACTGCTTTTTCAGCAGCATCCAACCCATTTTCAACGAGCTCACGGACTGAAGTAAAGACGCACTTCATGCTATTATCGAAACCGGCGATTGCCTTATTATCATGGAAGAAATCTGCCGCGCTTCTTATTTGTACTTCATCTATTAAGGCCATCGTATTTCCTCTTTAAGTAACACGTTTAATCAATTTCTTCTTTATTATCATTATCAACTTTTTTCCTTTTTGCTCGTTCTCTTAAACGTTTGATTCGAAAAGCGAAATCTCTGAATTCCTTTTCTCCTTCAAGAATCTTATGCATAGTCGAAAACTCTTTTCCATTTGAAATCGAGAGGAGTTCTTTAGCTATTGCCTTCTCCCCAATCTTTGAGAGGGCAATTTTCGCATTTTCTGCTATTTCTTTGGATTCGTTAAAAGCATGTATGAGCGGCTTAATGGTTTTTGGAGACATTTCAGACAATAAAGTTATAATTATACGCTTCAAGTTTGTTGATGAACCTTCTAAAGCCTCGATAAGTGAAGGTATACTTGCATCCTCCATTTTATAGAGAATCTTCATCGCATTTTCGGTTACTAATTTCCCTTGCTTCTCTAGAACTTGAATAAGCGATTGAATTGCTACATCTTCTAAGTTGTAAAGGATACGCATTGCGTTTGTCTGGATATCTTTATCCTTATGTCCAAGTGCATTGATTAAATCAGTAATTGCGTCTTTGTCGAAACTTTTTAGTATTTTCATACAGTTTTCAACGAATTTTTTGTCTGGACTATTTAGCGATTTAATCAAAGGCTTAACAGCAGGTTTGCCTATTGCCAAAAAGATCTCTCTAATATCCTCAAAAAAGATATCCTCTGCTTTGTCTAATCTTTGTATAAGGGGCATAATCGTATATTTTCGAAGTTTCACTAATGTTTTTTTGATGTTTTCTGAAGAATCTGCGTCTCCAACTTCTTTGAGAAGGTCAATAAGAGGAATGATAGTAGGAGTTCCAATTTTGACTAAGGCATAGTAAGACCAGCGTGCTATATCTTCATCTGGATCTTTTACGCCCTCAAGTAAAGCATCTATCGTCTTTTTGTCTTTTATTTTTCCAAGTCCAATTACAGACATCCAACGTTCGTGTTTTTCGTAAGATGGATTCTTTATTCGATTCGCAAAGAATTTCAGGACTTTCTCACTAATGTGATTTCTTAGAGCCCATGTGGATATCCAACGAATGCGGGGGTTTCTATCTTCAGCCATATTGAGTAAATATTCGATGATTCGCTCGTCTTCAAATTTACTAAGAAGCAAAATCATATTTTCTCGAAAATGATTTAATTCGGGGAAAACATCATTAAGGAATAAGAAAAACCCCTCTTCTTCAGATATATTAAACATATTCTTTAGCTTATCGATCAGTTGCCCGTAAGCATAATTACCTGCTGCATATTGATGAAATACTTCTTCAAGGTCATTGACTTGTTGAAAATCTGGATTCCTCTCAATAATTTGTTGTTTTTTCGAATCTGTTACCTTAATATTTGGTTTAGGCGGATCTTGAAGTACTGCAATTAACTTTTCAATGATTACATTAGAATCTAAAAACATACCATTAAAATGATATAGCACATCTTCCTCAGGCATATCAAGAACGGTTCCAATCTCCTTAAGTATTTCATCACTTGAAATGCCTCCTTTCGTATATTGCTTGAGGATATCTTCAATAAGTGGATATTGTTGGAATTCAGGGAACTTCTTTAAAATTAATCCTTTTTTTTCTTTGTCTGAAAGAGGTTGACTTATTCTTAACCGAGAAATCATATCCCTTGAATCTGCACGTGTCTGCCATGAGGGCGAATCTAAAAGATTAATTAGTGGATCTAAAATAATTGACTCACCGATTTCTCCTAGTGCTTGGATAGCGCACCTCTGGGCTTCTATGTCCTCCTCATACTTAAGTAATGGAAGCAATGTATTAATTGATTGACTAACAATCTGAGAAATAACTTTTTCATTCGCTTCAACTTCTGATGTATCATTTAGGCTATTTAAAAAGGATCGTATTTCTTCTAAGGAACTTATTTTTCCTAAGAGTTTTATAGTCTCTATGAGTTTAGCATTTTTCTCTGGCGTTCTTTTATCCGTCTGAATAATTTCGATTAATGGTTTAATGCCAGTTCGACCCATTTTTCGAATGATATTTTTTGCTAAAGTTGCCACATCTTTATCTTCATCTTTGGCAACATTGAGTAAAAGAGGTGTGCTGTCTTCGCCAATATGAAGAAGAAGTTTCTCGACATTTTCCCTTATTATTGGGTCTGGTTCTTTTAATCCTTTGATGAGTGTTTTGACACCAACTTCACCAATTTCTAAAATGATCTTCTCAATTTCTTCAGCAGCCGCCGAAGAGATGCTAGGTTCTTTGAGGATATTCATTAATGGACGCACAACTGGCTCGCCGATATTGATCAAAATCTCTCTTACATTTTGTTTTGTTTTTTGTTTTGCTATTAATAGTATCTCTAATAAAGGATCTACCGCAGGTTTTCCTATTTGGGTCAAGATCTCTTTTGAAGTCTTTCTGATTTCCTCGTTTGGATCCTCTAATGCTGATATTAAGGGTGTGACACTAGGTTTTCCTATTTGGGTCAAGATCTCTTTTGAAGTCTTTCTGATTTCCTCGCTTGGATCCTCTAATGCTAGTATTAATGAGGGAACTGAAGGTTTTCCTATTTGGAGTAAAATACTTTTTGACGAGTTTCTGATTTCCTCACTGGGGTCATTAAAAGATTGCACTAGGGGGTCGACTGAAAATTCTCCTAATTCCAGGAGAATGTCAACAACATTCTCATAAATTTGATCGTTTGATGTTTTTAATGCCTGAATATAATTGTCAATGGCATATTGCCCACGTTTAACAAGAAGTCTTTTAATTCGTGTTACAATCTTTTCGTCTTGGTTTTTCAATTCATCAATGAGTCGTTCAATAGTTGGTATATCCTTTTCTAAGAGTTTTTGTTCTACATCCTTAAAAGACAAAGTTTTCGAACTATTTAACTTTGAGGATTGTTTTTTATCTACTTTTGGTTCATCAGTTGACAATTCTCTACCACACAAATTCTTTCTTATTCAATTTAATTAGGTTGAAATACATTAAATCCAATCTGCACTTTCAAGTTTTCGAGGTAGATACTGTTCGGTCATATATTCGAACCCTTTTGATGCAAGTGCTTGAATCTCAGCTTTCACACCACTTCTCAACATTAATTTTAATTGTTCCGCCCATTTTGGTTTGTTCTGCAACCAGATCTCATCTAAAAGCTCCTTACCCTTTTTCTTGTCGGCCTCTGTCAGAGGGATAAAGACCTCTTTTGGTATCTTGTAATTATCCATGTCTTCTGGGCGTAAACCAAGCCAGTAGATGTTTTCTGTAACAAGCCAAGGAGTTTCATAACCCAATGCCTTGCTTCCAAAAGTATAACTACGTAAAATCTCAAGTCCATAAGGATCTGCGTCCATAATAGCAAATACAGGAAGTCCTGTTTCATTTACAATCTTTCGAAGCATCATTCTTGTCGCTATATCTGGTTGCCCAATGCCTGTCATAAGGATGCATGGATACCTCTCGTAAATTTTTGCTTCAGAAAGACTCATAAAAGCCGCATCCTTTTCTACAAGAAGCACAAATTCAGCATCAGAATCTATCTGTTCTATTTGCTCTTGAAAAGGTGTGATAGCTTTTCCTCCCGTTCCCATTTTCGTACAATCAATGAGATCGCCACTTTCAACAAAACGAATACGACCAATGATTTTTCCTTTGGCAGATGCCACAATGTTTGTAGCATTTCTAATAGTCCTAAGTGTGACTGCAAGGTCTTCTATAGCACGGTCGCTGATAATTTGCTCTTGGAAAAGGTTTACATCAGTGTAAAAGAGCTCACGTTTTGTAGAATGCCTTCCTAACGCGAGCAGCTCATGAATTCCTTCTGCAACGCGTATTAAAACTGCTAATTGCCTGACGCTTGACGGGCTAAGCGTTCGAGTGACTGCATTATGACCAAGAAATATTTTTCCTGTTTCTTG
>JAEOSF010000088.1 GCA_016840515.1 Candidatus Borrarchaeum yapensis
ATGACGACTAGGATATTATGCCCTCGTTTAGCAAGACCTTTTGCCAAAAAATAAGTGCTACGTTCACTACCACCTCCTTCTGGGGGGAATAAATCTGTTGCTATACATATATTCATGTTTGTACAACCTTTCAACACAGATTTGCTTTTATAATCAAGATTATTTACAACTAAATAACTTTTTAAAAGAACTACTATGTTTTATATTAAACAAACTAAAACTAAAGATCTACAGGTAAATGAACGAGCGCGTAATAAGATAATTTATCTTTTAAGGAGTTGTTCTCACAGTTCAAATGATAGATAGATTATATGAGATTTAAAAACAATTTAACAGGGAGGATGAAAATGGTTGTAAAAGGTATTCTTGAAGAAGCTAGTACATGGAAGACAATTATAGAAGCTCTATCAGCTCTTGTAAAGGAGATTTATTTTTCTGCAGACGAATCTGGCCTTCATGCACGGGCGATTGACGAAGCACATATTGCAATGGTAGACCTACAAGTTCCGTCCAGCTTATTTCAAGACTATAAATGCACTGGCGAAACTAAATTTGGAATTAGCCTTACTGAAATGATGCAGATCATGCGAAGAGCAGGAGGATCAGATTCCTTAGAACTTACTGTGGATGAGACTAAGAATAAATTAAAACTGAAGTTAAAATCTGATAAGATCACGCGTAATTTTAGCCTTTCTTTACTTGGAGATACAAGTGGAGAGGAAATACCTGTTCCCAAAATCGAATATAACACAATTATCAATATTGTTGCAGGCGTTTTTAAGGATGCTATTAAAGACGCGGAAGTTATAGGGGACTATATACTTCTTGAGACGACCCCAGATATGCTTAAAGTGGCTGCTGAGGGAGATACGGGCAAAGTTGAGGTAATCATCGATAAGGAAACAGATACACTTTACAAATATGAAGTAAGAGAAGAATCAAAGGCAATTTATGCCCTTAAGTATCTAAGTGATATGACAAAAGCTGTTAGTTCAGCAGAAAATCTAGAAATTGAGTATTCAAGTGATATGCCTCTAAAAATTGGATTTGAGATTGTTGGAGGAGGAAAGTTAGAATACTTTTTGGCTCCCCGAATCGAAGGTAGTGAATAGGAATCCTTCATTTAACAGGGTTCTTAATTTTCAGACAATGATGTATGACAAGACCTCTTGTAAGGCAGTAAATCGCTATACAAAGATCTTTAGCTCATCTTGATAAACTAAAGGACCTGGCAATTATTTGTCTAAACAATAAAAGGAAATATAACACCTATTGAGGGAGTAAATGTACATTTATGAAGAAATATATCAGAAATGGATCAAGGAATGGAATTCCATAAAAATCCTCTCATTAACTGATGATTTTTGTGCTAAGATAGGAGAAATCATTAAACAAAGCAATGTAAAAAAGCAATACGAAGAATTGACACCGTTGGAAAAGAATTTATTTGAAACCAAACATGAACGATTAGATTTTCTAATTAAGGATTACATCATCCTTAGAATGAGAAAGATACTGAAAAGTATTGTTGATAATACAGATATAGATTTCACAAATCTAACTAGAATTGAAGATATTCTATGTTCAAATCTAAGAGATGCCCTAAATACTTATTTTGGAACAGTATTTCAAGAAAATCAGACAACAAAAGATGAGGAAATTCACTCAGGGAGAAAAATTGTTAGAATACTAAAACAACTGGATTCCTTCGTAGGTACAGATTTAAAGATATACGGCCCTTTTATGCCAGAAGATATTTGCATTTTGCCAAATGAAAATGCAAAGGCATTAATTGATAGGAATGTTGCTTTAACTGTTGAAATAAAAAAGAATTAACCCACCGCAGTCCAAAGGCAAAAAATCTCTACCTATAACCAATAAATATACAAGAAATACCACTTTTGGGCTGTATATGTAACATTTTGTTTTTTTCGGAAGATATCGAAAGATAACACGATTTTAGTGAAGTACTTAGGAAATTAGATGCACATAACGATAATTCATCCCTCAAAAAGTTGGGATCTGCTTGTCAGCTGTTGTAACGAAACTTTTTAAAAGATTATTTTGAACATCAAATCATACGTTTGAATAGTCAGGAGAAAGTATAGATGAAAATCGAAAAAATGATTCCACAACCGCGATCCAGATTTCTATTAGTTCGCTGTCCAGAATGTGGAAATGAACAGAAAATCTTTGGTTCAGCGACTACAACTGTGAGATGCATTATTTGCAACAGAGTTCTCGCAGAACCTACTAGGGGCAAAGCACAAATTGTAAGCAAAATCATCCAAGTCTTGGAATAGGTTTTTGCTAGAATTTCACTTCTTTGTCTAATCTATTACAATAATAATACAAAAGATGAGAGAAATGGTCAAAAAGAAAAAAGAATTCCCAGAAGAAGACGAATTTGTAATAGGCACTATTACAAAAATCTCCTCTCATGGGGCATATGCAACTTTAGATGAATTCGAAGGGAAAGAAGGGCTTATTCATATCTCAGAAATAGCTTCAACGTGGGTCCGCAATATTCGTAACTACGTAAGGGAGAAGCAGAAGGTAGTTGCGAAAGTGCTACGTGTCGAAGAAGCAAAAAATCACGTAGATCTCTCGCTTAGGCGAGTTACGATCGTGATGCGAAGAAATAAGATTCAGGAATGGAAACGTTCACAGAAAGCAGATAATCTCTTAGAATTAGTTGCAAAACAACTAGATAAAACTAAAGAAGAAATCTATGATGCCGTGGGATGGCCTTTAGAGGAAAAATTTGGTGAAATCTACGCTGGATTTGAAGAAATACATGAGAAAGGTGAAACAGTTCTAGAAAAAATGGGAATTGATGACGAATGGATAAAGACCGTTGTTGAACTAGCAAAAGCACATGTAACTATAAGGAAAGTAAAACTAACAAAAATAGTTGAACTTAAATGTTACAAACCAGATGGCATTGAGATAATTAAAAATGCTTTGAATAAGGGTTTAAAATCGTCTCGGAGAAAAGATATTACTCTAGATGTTAATCTGGTCGGATCACCACGATATAGGTTCTCAATTCAAGCAAATGATTATAAAAATGCAGAGAAAGTATTGAATAAAGCCGTAAGTGCAACAATTACCGCTCTTGAGAAAGGTGGAGGAGAAGGATACTTCGAAGAGGATACTTAAATTACCTGCCCGGAAGGATAACTATTCTATAAGGTCTGTTGTATTTCTCAAAGAATCAATTTCTATAATGAGCCAATAGTCTATATTATGAACAAGACTTTAGTAAACTACCTCACGCTGAAGCAGTGAGGCTTGTAGCTGTACTTGATCTCAGTCCTCTACCTCTATGAGAGGTAGAGTTTCAACCTCATCGCACGCTACATCATGGGGGCGTTTACCAGACCCCCGCCCAGTAATCCTCATCTAGAGTCGGGCTCTACCAGTTTACTGCTCGTCCTCCTTAAGGTCATTAACCGTTTCCACTTCTACGAGAGGTGTGCCTTGAGACCAGGTATCTCTATCCCAGAACATATATATAAAAGCGGAGAGACCCTAGTACAAGTGAAACACACCCTCAATTCCTCCCCATCCTAATGGGCAGGGGCTTCCTTGAGGGGGATCAGTGACATTGGATCCTAACATTGTGCCTGAATACAAAGATTTTACTAAGAAATGGAAGGGTGAATTTTGGTATGGGGAAATTGTTGAAGAAATGTGTTGCTTGTTATCAGTACAGTTTGACAAAAGAAATTTGTCCTAATTGCGGTGGACACTTAAGAATTGCTGCCCCTTCAAAGTTTAGCCCACAAGATAAGTACGGAAAATATCGTCGGATGCTTCTTAAAACAACTTTGACACTTCACCAAAAAGAGGAGTGATTATAAATGACGTCCAGAATCCGCTTCATGAAGGATTTAGATTCAATATCTTTGAAAGACCCAATACTAATTCAAGGGTTGCCAGGTGTTGGAAATGTTGGTAAACTAGGAGTAAACCACATGATCCAAGAGCTTAAAGCAATTTATTTTGCAGAACTTTATTCGTATACTTTTCCTTATCATGTGCTTGTAAATAAAGATGGGATTTTAAGGCTTCTTCGTAATGAATTTTGGTTTTCCCAGCTTTCAAAAAGTGGTGGGAAACATGATGTTATATTTATTACAGGAGATTATCAAAGTCAAACGCCAGAAGGGCAATTCACAATAGTTAATATGATATTAGACCTAGCTGAAAAATTTAAAGTGAGTCAAATCTATACGCTTGGTGGTTATGCCACTGGAAGCGTTTCTAAAAATCCTAGGGTTTTTGGAACTGCTACTAGTCTTTCTTTAATAAAGCAACTTAAGGACGAAGAAATCGAGATAAATGAGTCTGGGGGCCCTATAGTGGGGGCTTCAGGGTTACTCATCGGTCTTGGAAAGATGAGGGGAATAGATGGAGCATGCCTACTGGGCGAGACGTCTGGATTTATGGCAGATGCACTTTCTGCCAAAGTAGTTCTTGAAAAACTGATTAAACTTGTTGAAATAGAACTAGATCTTGGACCTTTAGAAGTTAAAGCTCAGAATCTTACTAAACTTATAGATCAAATGAAACAAAGGCAGAGACCTGGAACAAGAAGACGTCCAGCGTCCGATGAAAGCGAAGAAGAAAAAGACGATTTATCATATATTGGATAAAATACCTATTCCTTCCTTGTTGAGGTAAAGACCTCATATCATTCGTTTTGCGAAGAAATTTTGTTAGTTTACTTGATAAATTCTGACAAGCCAATTTTGAGTTGTATGCGCTTCTTGGAAAGATGTAATACCCGATACGGGGCGGGGGGCTTGATAGAATTTATAGTAAAGTAGTTGATATAGTAGCGAGTCGTAGTATGGATCCTTAGGTGTTCCTGATTCTTCATTCCAGTAATCTACTTCGCGAATTTTTGTTTCATTGAACAAATTTTGTTCTGCGATGCGAACCATCCATATCCATTTACCTTCGTCACCGCCAGTGCCTCCAACAGCACCTGTAAAATGTACAAGTACATAATCTGCACCAAGCATCTTAAAAATCTCTGTTCCATTTTCAGGAGAAGACATAAAGGCAGCAGCTATCCACGCAATTTGTGTACTATTCGTTGTGGCATTATCAACAATAGTTGTCCTGTTTCCAATAGCTTCGATCCAATATCCGTAGTCCCACCATGCTGCGATAACCGCGTTAGAGTCGGTCTCTTCCCTTAACCATTGCATTGATTCCTGCCAATCATGCAATTCCACAGGTTGCCCACCTTGGGCTTCTCCTACAAGAATCACATCAGGACTGCTGAAGTAATCGAACGCTACCTGAGTCCCATGCCATGTATAAAGCGTCATAATAAACCCTATGAAAATCAAAACAAAAATCGCATAATCCTTTGGTACAACTTCTGTCACTCGGATTCTCCTACGCACAATTGCAGCGCGTTCGAGTAAAACTCTAGAGAACGGTCTTAAAACATTTGTTAAAGCATATGCTGAAAGAAGACAAGCCGCAGGGGCTAAAATAAGTAAAAGACGGACCATTGAACCTGCGAAATAAACTGTTGTGATGCTGAAGAGTATAAGAAAGATGTCATCATTTCTTAATCTACGAAATGCAAAATATATGCCGACAGGCATAAGAAAAACCAAAATATCTAAATTGAAAAACAATTGACCCCACGCTAAAGGAATATGTTCGCTAACAGATTCAATAAGCGGTGGGCGATCGACTGGATTGATTACTGCTAAGAATTTTCCGGTTATTAGTGATAGCTGGTCTTGTGAAACCAGATATGCGACGATACTAATTACACATCCTATTGCTACAATCATTACAACAGCAAGAAGTTTTCCAAACGAAACATCAGGTACAAGTGGCTTTACCCAGAATAAAACCCCATAAATAAGTAAAATTGCCAGAACAATGAGTGAAAAGAATCCAATAAATGATGTAAGAAAATGGACACCTGTTCTAGGCACAAGAATAGTAATTAGTAAGCCAATTAGAACGGTCAGTGAATATGACAACAATAGTTTGTGAGAGTAGCGATTGAATAAGAGTAAGGCTATTGCTACAAGTGGTATTAAACCATAGGCAAATGTAAATGCACCCCAACTGGCTGAAAGTCCGCCAAGACTTAAACCAGCAAGGATGCCATCAATTAGTGAACCATTTTTTTCGGCGCGCACGAAAAAGAAGAAAACAGTAACCATAAAGAATATTCCAAGGCCTTCATTATCAAAGAAACCCGCCATTGTTCTGCTAATATATGCAGGACAAAAGGCCAATAGGAATGCAGCAATCAATCCTGTTTTTGTGTCAGCAATTTCTTTTCCAAAGAAGTATAATAGTACAGAAGTGATTGCACCCATTAATGCAGGGAAGATATAACAGATAATTAATATATCTGCATTAATACCTAAGGCTTTCAGGATGAAATATATTGTCGCTGCAGCGAAAGGTGTGCCTGGATATGAACCCTTCCAAATAGGACGACCATAAGGATACCAACTTTTTGTATCATGCCACGAGAAATAGGCAGCATAGCCATTATTTGCTACAAATTCAGTGACACGATATTGAAACCATGGATCAAATGCTTTCAGAAGTGGTTCAAATCTAAAAAATGGAAATAGACGTAACAAGAGAGCTATTGAAAAGATAATGAAAAGTAAAGTATACTGAACAACCACACTAATTTCAACATTTGGCCAAACCATCTGCTTTCTGATGCGTTTCCAAACGCGATTAAGAAATGACATGATCTCATACCCAATTAGTTGCTTTCGGTGAAAATCTTTGCTTCAAATTAGTTCATGCCAATGTGTTACTAAATCTAGTGCTAAGCCCAAACGTCAAATTATTGTTATTTAATTATTGCGTTGACAGTATAATTTGAGAACTCTTAAAAGATTTGTGTTCAATTAAGAACACTTATACGAAAAAATATTTTTGCAAGCGAAATCATCAGGGAAACAGTAATCTAGAATTATGGGGATCTAAAGAAGATTCGGAATAATTTAGTTTTTAAAGTCTTTCATAAATTAAGGTGAATTCTAATGAGGATAATACACGTTACTTCACACTTTCTCCCTGATGTGGTGGGTGGAGTTGAGAATTATGTGTACCATTTATCAAAAGAGTTCATCAAACAAGGTCATGAAGTAAAGATATATACATCAAAATCAGACCGAACTGCAGCATCCACAACAGAATTTGATGGAATACCCGTAATTCGAATACCAACTCTTTATAAGATTTATAATACACCTATTCTTCCATCGTTATTCTTAAGACTTATTAAAGAAGATGCAGACGTAATACATGCTCACTTACCACATCCGATGGTTTATGATATTACTGCCTTCAATTGTCATTTTAGAAGTACCCCGTTAATCGTTACAGTTCATAATTTAGAAGTAGGACGTGGAAGTTCACAAAGTTCATTAAATACTCTGTTTTCTAAACTATACTCTAATTCTCTCCTTCAACTTACATTAAAATTTGCTAGGAGAATAATCACTACAACTCATCAATATATTGAAACTGCGGATATTCTGAAAAAGATGCGTTCAAAAATTACTGTAATTCCAGTTGGTGTAGATCTCCGATATCTTAAGTCAAAATATGATAAA
>JAEOSF010000089.1 GCA_016840515.1 Candidatus Borrarchaeum yapensis
TCACAACTGCTTGTTTCGAACCGGCATTAGATTATCTTGTGGTTAAGATTCCACGCTGGGATCTACCTAAGTTTGATCGTGTAGATCGACATATAGGAACTCAAATGAAATCTGTTGGAGAAGTTATGGCTATTGGTAGATGTTTTGAGGAAGCACTGCAAAAAGCTGTTAGAATGCTTGATATCGGTAAACGTGGTGTTATTGGAAACGGTAACGGCCTGTATTCATCTGATGAAATTCTGGAAGACGAACTTATTCGCCCAACTGATGAGAGACTTTATGTACTAGTTGATGCATTTAAACGTGGATATTCTGTTGAACAAATCTATGGGCTATCTGGCATTGATCCCTGGTTTCTCTATAAGATTAAGAACATTATTGATTTAGAGGTATATCTGAAGCATATAGATCTTGAAAATGAAGATGAGGATACAATCAGAGAATTACTTCAAGAAGCAAAACGTCTTGGCTTTTCTGATAAACAGATTAGCATTTGTTTAAATATGTCCGAGAAAGAAGTTCGTTTACTCAGAAAGAAACAAAGTATAATTCCTGTAATTAACCAAATTGACACATTAGCCGCAGAATGGCCTGCATACACAAACTACCTGTATCTAACTTATGGAGGATCAGAAGATGATATCATTGCAGCTGATCCAACAAAGAAAAACGTTGTTGTTCTTGGATGTGGTAGTTATAGGATCGGATCAAGCGTAGAGTTCGACTGGACTACAATGAACATGGTCTGGGGACTCAAGAAGCAAGGATTCGATGAATCTGTTGTGGTCAATTATAATCCTGAAACTGTGAGTACTGATTTTGATATGAGTGATCGTCTTTACTTTGACGAAATTACTCTTGAAAATGTATTAGAAATTAATGAAAAGGAGCAACCAACTGGGTTAGTGGTTAGTGTCGGTGGTCAGATTCCTAATACCCTTGCTCATAAACTTTGGCAAGAAGGAGTAACTATACTTGGTACTGCTGCAGAAGATATAGATCGTGCAGAAGATAGATCAAAATTCAGTGCACTATTAGACTCAATAGGTATAAATCAACCCTCTTGGAAAACTTTGATAACTCTCGATGATGCCAAGGAATTCGCAAAAGATGTTGGATATCCTGTATTAGTAAGACCTTCTTATGTCTTATCTGGCGCTGCAATGAGAGTTGCATTTACAGAAAAAGAATTGATTTCATTTTTGAAGCAGGCATCATCAGTCTCTCAAGAATATCCAGTTGTCATCTCCAAATTTATTCAAAACGCAAAAGAAATAGAAGTTGATGCAGTCTCAGATAGCATCGATGTGTTTATTGGAGCAATTATCGAGCATATTGAAAGGGCGGGAGTTCATTCGGGCGATGCTACAATGTCCATTCCACCACTTACTATATCTACGGAAATAACTGAAAAAATTAAGGAATATACAAGAAAAATAGCTAGAGCACTGAAAATTCTCGGACCATTCAATATTCAATATCTTGTGAAAAATAGTGATGTATTAGTAATTGAATGCAATTTACGCTCATCTCGTTCGATGCCTTTCGTTTCAAAAGCTAGAGGCGTAAACCTTATGGAATTAAGTGCTGGCGTGCTCCAAGGGAAGACATTAAGAGAACTAGGTGCTCTTGATACACCACCTATTGACTTTTATGTGGTTAAAACTCCGCAATTTAGCTTTACACGCTTGACAGACGCAGACCCGATACTTGGTGTTGAAATGCGTTCTACTGGAGAAGTCGCTTGTTTTGGAGAAACCTTTGGTGATGCGTTAATAAAAAGTCTTGAAGGTGCAGAATTTAAACTTCCCAAGCAGAATGGAAACGTATTCATAACCGTTGGTGGTCTTGAATTAAAACAGAAATTAACTCCAATAGCTAAAAAATTGAAGCAAATGGGGTATAATATTCTAGCTACAGAAGATACAGCAGAGTTTTTTGAAAACGAGGGGCTTTCGGATGTAAAAACTCTTTACAAAATAAGCGAACAACATAGAAAACCAAACATTCTTGATTACCTCATAAATCAAAAGATCGATTTGGTTATTAACATACCTCAGTCAACCACCCTCGAAAAGTATTCCTTGATGTTGGAAGACGAATATGCGATGAGAAGAAAAGCAGTCGAATTTGGTATTCCGATATTAACTACTGTCGAGTTATCTGAAGCCTTTGTCGATGCGTTGAATGAGTTGATGTTAAAAGATGGAACGATATTATCACTCAATGAGTATCACAGCGATGAAAAGGAAAAAGTTAAACCAACCCGATTCCGTGTGATTCAATAATTTAACTTATTGCAGAAGAGGCTTTAAAAAACTGTTTTATCATTCTGATAAACTAACTTTAGCTTAATTTATTGTTTAGCAATTGTACGAATTGACAAAAGGAAGGAGGATAACTACAATTGATAAGTCGAATTTGGCATGGATGGACGTCACCAGAAAATGCTGATGCATATGAATCACTCTTGAAAAATGAAATCTTTACAGGAATTAGCAGCCGTGAAATTGCAGGCTATAGGGGCATTCACCTACTACGTCGTGCTCTAGGAAAAGAAATAGAGTTTGTAACAATTATGTGGTTTGACTCAATCGATGCTGTACGGTCTTTCGCTGGCGAAGATTATGAGATCGCAGTAGTGCCACCAAAAGCAAGGACTCTTCTTTCTAGATTTGATGAAAAGTCTCAACATTATGAAATCAAAGCTAAACTAGAAGTTTAGTTCTCGGTTCAATCTTAACCAGACTCTTAATTTTCTTTTCATTTTTTCTCAGACTTTTATAAATAACAGCGACATATTATATTTACTTCAACAAATTAGGATTTAAGAAATGGTGGTGAATATAGTGCCCTATACTAAAGTAGAAGCTCTTGAGTGGGAACCACATCCAATGTTAAAACATGTCAAAATTAAACCTCTGTTATCCAAGAAAAAGGACAAGGCTGATATCACATGCTATCTTGTATCAGTTCCAAAAGGTGGAGAAATTACCGAACATATACATGAGAAGTCCGATGATATCATATACGTTTTGAAGGGAAAAGCGAAGATGTTCATCGAGGGAGACGGTGAATTTGATCTTGTACCTGGGGTTTTTGTTAGAGTTCCAAAGAACACAAAGCATCGTGTTTATGAATTCGAAGAGGACTTTCTGGCGTATGACGTTTTTGTTCCGCCAATACTCTAATTTCATAAACTGATATAGACAAAAATCCTAAGCATGTTCGTATGATGATGACTTCTTTCGAATTGCACATAATATTGATTAATAGTTGATATTACTACCATAAAGCGTTTAATGGCATTCTGTTATTTTTCACTTTTTTAAAAAGAATATTTAAACCTCAATTTTTGAACAGCATATAAGTCAACGTTTGTTTGCCATAGAGAAATATAAACTAATTTGTATATAATTGATAAAAGAAATGGCAGCAATGAGGAATCAAGTTGAAAACCTATATTGAGCAAATAAAAAGAACGATTGTACCGATTTTACAGCGTTATGATGTGATGAGAGCAGCAATTTTTGGCTCTTTTGTCAGAGGTGAAATGCAAGAAACTAGCGATTTAGATATATTGGTAGATTTTAAAGGCGAAAAAAGTCTTCTTGATCTTGCGGGGCTCAAAATAGAGTTGGAAGAACTATTGGGACGAGAAGTAGATGTCCTCACTTATGATTCGTTACATCCACTTCTCAAAGAGAACATTCTGAGTGAGCATGAAGTGATTCTATGAAACGAAAAACTAAGGTATATTTGGACACCTCTGTAATTTCTGCATTATTTGATGAGAGAAACCCAGAAAGAAAATCTCTTACGGAGGCCTTTTTCAAGGAAATAAGGATTTTCGATGTATTTATTTCGGAGATTACATCTGTTGAAATAGATCGAACACCAGATCTAGATCTCCAAAATAAAATGAAAAAAAAGATATCAGAGTTTTTGATTCTTTCTTTAACCGATGAAGTGGAATGGCTAGCGAAGGAATATACTAGATATGGCGCAATTCCTGAAAATTATCCAGAAGATGCTTATCATATAGCCATCGCCGTAATAAATGATATTGATTATCTGCTAAGTTGGAATTTCAAACATATAGTAAGAATAAAAACAAAAGATATAGTAAGGATGGTAAACACTTTAAATAATCTTAGGCCAATAGAAATTATGACACCTGCGGAATTATTATAGGGGAGGCAATATATGGGAGAAGTTAGTGAAAACGATATTAAAAAAATAAAAAAGATGGTGGAAGAAGAGTTTCCAAATGATCCCGCTTTACAGCAAGTTCATATCGCACGAAAAATCATAGCGAGAGAAGCGGATCTTAAAGGACTAAGCTTTTTGGAATACATCAAGTCATTGAGAAAACGAGTTCAAGATGTATCCACTTCTCAGTAATGGATTTAGTTCACTCTTAGCTAATAATCTATTTTTGCTATTATTACGTGAATTATTGATTAATAGTTGATATAGCTACGTAAAACTAATTTAGTTAGTAGAATCGTGTGTTTTGGGATGGGATGGCGAAAACTCATTCGTATATCGGTTTAATAATAATGTCATCACCCGAAAGTTTTATATTGACGCCTCTGCATATAATCCGTGCGCATATATAATAATACAATAATACACGTACACTTTTTTTGCTGGAATTGTGAAGACTCCTTAGGGTGAGCTGTATGAACTTCACGACCAGAAGAATTCTCATAAGTAGCCTCGGTGCATTTATGATCTGTCTTATAGCAAGTGCAGCGACTATCGTAGTATTTGCGGAAGAACCTAAAGAAATACGCATTGTGCAGTCCTTTGATGTTCCAGGAAAATTGGATAAGGTGTCAGGAAAGCGTGTGACCCCATCTGGATTAGCGTGGGATGGTCAGTACCTCTGGAGCGCCAACTGGGATAGTCAGAGAATTTACCAGTTAAATCCGGTTACCGGTGAGATAGTTAAATTCATCGCTTCTCCAGGAAGACAACCACTGGGATTAGCGTGGGATGGGCAGTACCTGTGGAACACTGATGGGCAGACTGAGAGAATTTACAGACTCAATCCGTCTAATGGTAGAACAGTCCGCACCTTTTCGCTAAAAAGGTTCGATTCCTATTTTGGATATGTAACGCTAAGAGGCTTGACATGGGATGGGCACTACCTATGGTGCGCCTGGTATTCTACTGATTACGAAGAAGAAGAAAATAATATTTACAAGATCGATGTGGCGACTCTTGCTGTAGTCTTCTCCGTTGACAATCCAGGAGGAAGATGGGCAGAAGGCTTGGCGTGGGATGGCCAATACCTGTGGACCATCGGATCGAACCCAGAGCCATATAGATATACAATTTACAAGTTAAATCCATCCACCGGTGAGATAGTTGACTCCTTCGATTATCCAGTACGGGACCATCCTGAGCATCCATGGGGATTAGCATGGGATGGAAACTACCTGTGGTCCGTTGATACACATAAAATTTACCAACTTGATGTAGCACCCTCGCCAAAGCCACCCGTCTGTCCGTGCATGATCGCAATCAGTAGTATCATCCCTGTTACCTTACTTGTCGCCAGGGTAATGAAAATGAAAAAACGTGAATAAACCTACTGGGGGTGAGCTGTATAAACTTCACCACCAGAAACCTTCTCATAAGTAGCCTTAGTGCATTTATGATCTGTCTTATAGCAAGCGCCGCGACTACCGTGGTATATGCGGAAGAATCGAATGTTGAAGAGGAACCGTATTGGGGCAATTTAAAAGTTGGCGATGAAATGCGGTGGCACTGGAGTTCACCTTCGCCCATGGTGCTTTATCCATATGGGTACTACGAGCTAAAGATCCTCGATTAACCCTTAGAACTACAAACGAATCAAAGAAAAGAAGCCTATCTAAGAAAAAATCGAAAATCTGAATATAATTAAGATATTTTCACTTGTACACCCTTGATCTTTTATCAATATTGACGATTAATATTGTTTTGATGTCCTCATAAATTTCATATAAAATTCTGTGATCTCCTACTCGCATCCTAAATAATTTCTCTTTTCTACCCATTATTTTTCGAGTGCCTGAAGGGTAAGGGTTTTCAGCTAAAGATTCAAGCCCTCTTATTATTCGACCTTGCGTGTTCTTATTAAGTTTTTTAATATATTTACGGGCTCTAGTGCTGAAATGCAGCTCATAGCTCACTTATTTCCCTCTTTAAATCTTCAAGTTTAATCGTTTTTCCTTCTTCAAATTCTTTTTCTGCCTCTTTCAAAAATACTACTTCCTCATCTGTTAAAATACTATCTCTGTCAAGCATGTGACTTTTTATATACTCCAATTCTTTCCGTATCTCTCTTAGTTCTTTAAGTATCATAGCCACATCATCTTTTGCCACCAATTTACACACCTTCCAGTTAATTATAACTCCCTTTTATTTATACAATTTTTTGTTGTTCAAAATACATCTCGCTTCTTGAGAAAAGAATGTTCTACTTAATTTGCCACCATATCAATTAAATTATTTTACAGAATTGGACAAACTGGCTAAAGAAACGAGAGAAAAAGGAGTTGAATGGACTAAACTTAAGGCAAGACTTGACTTATGAGTTTTAAAATCTTAATTCTTATTTTAAGGAGTTCTTAAAGGTATAGAACGTATTTTATCCACTTCTACGACAGTAAAGTGCCCTTCAAACTTAATATCCTTCCTTAGAAGAAGTTTCTTAATATTTTCCGAAATCATAGAAGACGAAATTGGTGGAATTCGTAGAAGAATAACACCTTTAACCATTACTTTCTGCCTAAAAACAAGTTTTCCAAAATCTTTATCGAACGTGATTAGAATTCTCTCACCCTCATTGGCAATTCGTATTACCTCTTCATCTGGAGCTCCTGGTGCAATTTCTCTAACTGATAGAATGTCTATTCCTTCGCTTTTAAGTTCTTCACATGTTTTCAAAGGAATATTTTCATTAGCAAGGAGCATTTTTACATTACTCCAGAGGATATGCTTCTTCTAACCTTACCAGTTCCATTGAATACTCTATCGCGGCCAAGATATCTTCTTTTTCTAATTGTGGATAATTTTCTAAAATTTGTTCATAACTCCACCCGTTTACTAGAAGTTCCAATATAAATTCTACGCTTATTCGAGTTCCCTTTATAAGGGGCTTCCCTACGAGGGTTTTTGGATCTATTACTATTCGTTCTTTTCTTTTCATCAAATTTTCCTCGTTTATGTTATGAGAAACTAATCTATTAAAATAATATTAATGAATTTATTGCTTGCCCAATTTATTTGAACATATGTTTTAGTTTACCGTTTTTATCGACTTTCACTAAAAGATATCTCGTTTTTAAACGAGCGAGATTTTGTCTATTACGTGAATTATTGATTAATAGTTAATAAAGCTACGTAAAACTAATTTAGTTAGTAGAATCGTGTGTTTTGGGGTGGCGAATACTCATTCGTATATCGGATAATAATAAGCGATCACCCCAAAGTTTTATATTGATGACTCTACATATTATACAAAAAAT
>JAEOSF010000057.1 GCA_016840515.1 Candidatus Borrarchaeum yapensis
GTGAGCATGATTGTAGTTGCTTTAATATTTTCTAATCCAAGCCAAAATTCTTGGTATTTATCATGTTGAAATCCATCTCTGTCTGCTAAAGGCAGGTTTTTATATTCCTCTTCTGAAATGTGAATAGTTTCAGTTGAAAATCTAAAATCTCCGTTTTCTACATATATTCCTTTGAATTTAGATAGATCATAATTTTTTATGAAAAAGTCTTTGTCATCTTTGTCCTTATTGAAGTGTAGATACTGTGAAACAAAATCTGATATGATATTGTCTAATTCTCCTCTGAAAACGATATCAAATTCTTTTGCAAACAAATTAGGGTAAACTGTAGCAAGGGGACCTCCACAAATATAAAGGCTGTTTGGCAACAAAGGTTTAAGCGCTGCTACTAATTCATGTATGTTCTTAGACATGCTTATCATAGTAGAAAAGCCAATTATTCTTGGATTTATCTCTAATATTTCTTCTACTACTTCTTTAAAACTCTTAAACGTGCAATCTACCTTAAAAACGTCTACAGCCTTAGTTTTGATTTGAGATGATATTGTTGCAATGCTTAAAGGATTAAACAGCTTTTGATTTCTATTATCTTCCGTTTTGAAATAGGGATAAATCAGAGCAACTGCATCATTCACAAAAAGTGCCCCCGAGCTCTTAAATGTGAATCACTTTCAAATTATTCCTCAATTATTCCCTATCAAACTTAACAATGTATTCTATCAGGCAATCTGTATTATTTTTATCAACAGACTCAAGATCGATTTCTATAATAAATCCTGCCCAACAATAATCTGCAACATTTTCTCTTCCAAAAAAATAGCTAATCTTGAAATGGGAAGCATTACGTAAAACCTCTATTCCAAATTCTAATTTTAATCTTTTAGAATATAATTTTATCCTTTTTAAACTCTGAGGGTCTTTTATTTGATTCCAACCTGAAGGAGCAGGAAGTATTAGTTTGGATACCTTAGACTTATTAAAAAAATCACCACCTAACTCGTTTAATATACACACGGACTTCAAATTCTCAGAATTGTTGTTCAATACCTGAGAAAAATCCACGGTGATACCGATTTCGTTCTCTAATAATTTATAAAAAAAGTCTACTTTTCCTAGGCTTCTGTAATTTGTCAATTCAGATTTTATGCCAAGTATCCTTCTTAACCAAACTCCTATTTTGAGTAGGAGATCTTGAGTGTCAACACCTTCTTTTTTATAAAAGTTGACAAACTCCTCTAGTAATTTTGTTAGGATAATAGAGCGTTTATTAAGGATCTTCCATGTCATAACAGTATCTATGTTAAACTCCTTTGCATATTCATTCGCTGATATCTGTCTTAGTCTACTATTTCTGCTGAAGTAAGTAAGATTTCGAGATCTAAGAGCGACAGTTCCAAGTCCCATACCTTCTTGTACCAGATTTTTGCCTTCAAAGAAAACTAAAGCACCCCTTTCTAACCCTTCGGATATACCTTCTCCTTTATATTTGGTTGAAAGATCAAACTCTATCATTAAGCGTCACGTACTATCTTTCAAATCCTGTTCTTATAGTTACTCAATTTAATATATCGTGAGCAACTCCAAGAAGATGTGTGCAGTTTCCCTTCTCATCAAAAACCGGAGTTATTGTTGTTTCAAATGTAAGATGTCCCTTGGGTAAGTCAACAGAGCTTTCATATGTAATGGGTTTACCAGTTCGAATTACTTCCTTGTATTTAAGAATTAAGTCTTTATAAACTGATTCTGGCAAGATTTCATCAACCGCTTTTCCAATCACTTGTTCTTCAGTAAAACCAGTGTCAATTAAAAACGCTTGGTTAACATTAATGACTCGATAACGGTCATCTGGTTCAATCTTTATAAAAAGTATAGACTCAGAAACTGTGTTGAGAATTAATAAAAGCCGATTTTCACTTTCTCTAAGCCGCTCTTCTACCTTTTTATTTTCGGTGATGTCCTGGACAGTCCCAATCATCCGAACTGGCTTTCTAAGTTCATCAAAAACAACCTCTGCGTTTTCGTGAACGATTCGGACCTCACCGTCTGGTAAAATTATGCGATGGTCAATACTATAAGGTACGTTTTCAAATAAGGCTTTATCTACTGATTTTTTAACGAATTCTATATCTTCTGGATGAACAGAATTTAGAAAAGCCTCATATGTTGCACCAAATTCCTGAGGTTCTAATCCAAAGATGCGATAAATTTCGTCTGACCAGTGAAGTTCGTTTGTTTGAATGTTCCAATCCCAATTCCCCAGATGCGCAATCCTTTGTGCTTCAGAAAGACTTGTTTCGCTCCTCTTCAGCGCATCTTCAGTGCGTTTCCTTTCAGTAATGTCCTTCACTACTTCTATAGCGGCAGTTATATTTCCCTCATCATCGTATACAGGCGAACTAGTGGTCATAATGTAACATTTAGTTCCATCTGGTTTTATGATCATTCCATCAGAGAACGAAGTTTTACTTTCTTTAAAAACCTTCTCAGCAGTACACTCAGGACAACAAGTATCAAGCCCTTTGTAAACTTCATAACATTTCTTTCCGATAACATCCCCCCAGATATCTTTTACCGCCTGATTAGCCCATATAATATCTAAATCTTTGTTTTGCATGGTGATAATGTCTCCGATCCCACTCAAGATCGCCTTAAGCTTTTCCTCAGATTCTTTTAATGCTTTTGTTCGTTCTTCAACCATTTTTTCTAGATTTTCAGTATATTCTTTTAATTGTTCCTCAGCATACTTGCGGGTGATAATTTTACCAAGTCGTTCAGCGATAGCATTAATTAGGCTCCTCTCTTCTTTCAGAAAGGGTCCTTCATCGCTATCTGGCATTTTTTCTAAGTAATAGACTTCTAAAGCACCTATTCGATTGTCGTTTACAATAATATCGCTTGCCTGCTTCCAAATAGTTTCTATGAAGTTTTCGGTTTTAAATTCTTGATCTTTTAATATGACTCTTGCACAGGCACTTTCTGGATACTGAAAAGCGGAGGAAACGATTTCCACTACTCCTTGAAGTATTGCTTCTAGTAAAATGTCTGGCGTGTCCACAAGTTCAGAGATGTTAAAAAGGCATCTCAGTTCCTTTACTCGTTCTCGAAGATTGTATGCCACCATCTTCAAAGCATTTTCTGCCTTTTTGCGTTCGGTGATATCACGAATGATTTCCCACATTCCAGTAGGTCTTCCATTCTTATCTTTCATAAGCCATACTCTTACCGAGACGGGGAAAATTCTTCCGTCTTTCTTGATATGTTCTGCGTCAAATTCTTCCGAATACCCCTTCTTAAGTACTTCAGCACGAATCTTGTCTGGTATATCATGCCATTTCTCATATATGAGATCCCAAAGTGTTAACTGAAGCAGTTCTTCCTTGGAATAACCGTGCATATCTGCGAAGGACTGATTGCATTCTTTGATATTTCTTTCCATATCATAAGATACTATACCATCTATGGAGGACTCATATAAACCTCTGTAACGTTCCTCTGAATCCTTGAGTTCTTTTTCTAATTCTTTGACTAAGCTTATATCTGTCATAACACCTTGAATAATTTGTTTTTCTTCCTTTTCAAAAGATGTCACATTGATAAGACAAGGGACAATTTCAGCTTGTTTTGTTAATAGAGAGAGTTCATAAGATGCTGGCACATCTTCTCCAGTTAGAATTTCAATCAAATGATCTTTAAACATTTCTCTTTGTTCGGGAATAATATTTGCGAAAAAATCGAAGTCTGGGGCATACAATTCTTCCTTTGAATACCCTAATATATCCAGAAATGCTTGGTTAACAAATTTAAGCACCCTTCCTTCAATATAAAAAATCATATTTGGATCTCTCTCAACAAGAGTTCGATATTTTGCTTCTGACTCAACCAATTGCTTCTGACTCAACCTAAAGCGTTTTTCACTGCTTTCTAGAGATTCTAATGTCCTACTATTATAAAGGGCAACCGCAGCAAGTTCACTGAAAGCCGTTGCCATCTTAGCATCATTATCCGTGAACCCACCTTCCTTATTAGCAAGACCGAGTAAGCCAACGACTTTTTCATTAATAATTAAAGGTGCAAAAATGACATTTTCAAGATCTACATGTCCTTTCGGTATATATTTCATCCATTCGCTGTTGGAAAAAGCATTATCATAGACAGTTTTACCAGTTCTATATGCTTCTGCACGTAGTCCTCTGATAGGCATCGGAAGAGAAGGATCTACAGTACAAGAAAGTCCGCCAGACTCTAAAAACAATAATTCATTTTCTGTTCCATCTTCACTCAATAAAGCAACATATCCAGCAGTAGCTCCAATTAAATTCTTGCAGGAATCAAATATGGAACGTGCGGCATCATCAAATTTGTGATATTCCAAGACTGCACGGGAGGCTTCAAGCATTGCTGAAACTTCTGCTTGGCGTTGTCGAGATTCTTTGAGGATAACATTCAATTCAGCCTCTGTTTTCTTGTATTCGGTGAGTATTCTTTTTATTGCTTCCTTTAGATTTGCCGGAACGTCATCTCTATCTAAATAATCTTCTAAACTCATACGGCCACATCATATCAGGATTATTGATATGTATCATAACCAAAAGTGATTGACTTTATACATTGATCTTCTTAAAAAAATTAGTGCTAATGACTTAGAAAAACTTTATACTACTGTAAAAAAGAACTAAACTAACTAATCTATCTTGTTAGAAACTATTGTTGTGTAAATCAAAAGAATAAGCACATTACATTATCTAATGGTCTTTGATTGTAATAAGCTCTTATTTACAAGAAAAAATTGCTACTTTGTAGCCTTAACTTCATTAATGAAGTTCTTGTCTATCCATTCTCTAATTTCATCCCTTATACGCCTGAAAGTATTCAGTTTTTCTTCATTGTTTCCCTCAAAAGCTTGAGGATCTTGAAAACTTTTGTGATAATAATTAATACCGTATGGAAAGAAAGGACAGTTATCTTTTGCATTGTCACAAACAGTGACAACATGATCAATCTTAGTATCAAAGAATTCCTCAACACTCTTTGAATGATGACCTGATATGTCAATGCCAATTTCTGCTAACGCTTTAATTGCAAACGGGCTTACGATAGATGGTTCAGTTCCTGCACTATATACTTCATAGCGATCACCATAAAGAGCTCGTAACAAACCTTCTGCCATTTGAGACCGAGCTGCATTGTGGGTGCAAATAAATAACACTTTTTCTTTGTTAGCGTTAGATTGAGGAACCATCTAAGGAACTCCTTGCACGTTATATTGCAAAATACATATATCTATAGTCTTTTAGCCATTTAGATCTATTTCATCCAATATATTGAGTTGCTTTGACATTTCATTTACGTCTGTCGTTGGTTTTTTGCAGGCATAGTTAATACAGACATATGCTGTTGCTTTATCTTCGATATTTGGCATGTATTTAATGAATTCTGCAATATCATGAATCTCTGGCGATTCTTGTTCTGTTGGATTAAGAAAGATGAGCAAATTGGGAAGGAAATGTGATTTGACTGCAGTTAACATGTTTTTTGTATCTGTTGCTTGTGAATTTCCTGCTATAACCACTTGGTATGAAGGCCCAATTGCAAAATCTAATGCAACCATTAACTGGTTATGAGCTGTTGGAGAGTTTTTTAAGTTCTTAGAAAAAGCTTTCCCTATTTTAGAAGCCTTATCATCAAAATCTTCATCTGCTACTACTCTTCCTAAACGGAGAAGATTTAACATCGCAACTGAGTTGCCAGATGGAATTGCCCCATCATAAATCTCTTTCTGGCGAACGAGGAGTTCCTCTCCATCATCTGGTGTGAGATAAAATCCTCCTGTCTCGTTATCCCAAAAATGCTGTATCAACTCTTCATTCAAATCTAGAGCAGTTTGAAGATAACTCGCATTAAAGCTGGCCTCATAGAGTTCTATTAAGCCCCAAATCAGAAATGCGTAATCATCGACCTGAGCTAATATGCTTGCTTCCCCATCTCGATAGCGATGTAAAATTCGCCCTTCTGGGGTTCGCATATTTTTAAAAATAAACTCAAACGCGTTTTTGGCGGCATCCAAATAACTGGTTTCATCAAAAACTTGTGCTCCTTTTGCCAATGCTGCGATCATTAGACCATTCCAGTCAGTAAGAATCTTGTCATCTTTATGAGGATGTATGCGCTTTTCACGTACTGAAAATAACTCTTGCCGGATATTTTCAATTTCTTTCTGTAAATCTTGTTCTGAAATGTTTAAATCGACTGCGATATCTTCAATTGGTTTCTTAAGGTGAAAGATGTTTTCCCCTGTTTTTCTTTGAATCATCATATCTATAAAATTCCCACGAGGTTGGATATTAAACACATCAACGACTAAGTCTGCTTCTTCTTTTCCTAATATTTTTTTAATCTCTTCTTCAGTCCATAAATAAAATTTACCTTCTTTACCTTCACTATCAGCATCTTCAGCTGAGTAAAAACCACCTATCGGTGCTGTCATGTCACGTAAAACATAAGTAAAGATCTCCCGAGCAGTTTGTTCATATTCCTTTTTGCTAGTTGCTTGATATGCTTCTATAAAGGCCATTGCTAACATAGCTTGGTCATAAAGCATTTTTTCGAAATGTGGTACGAGCCATAGATAATCCGTTGAATAGCGATGGAATCCAAAGCCGATATGATCGTAAATTCCACCACGTCGCATAAATTGGAGCGTTTTTTCAACCATCATCAAGGCATTCTTGTCACCTGAACGCTTCCAGTAACGAAGTAAGAAAAGCAGGTTGTGAGGACTTGGAAACTTTGGAGCATCGCTGAAACCGCCATACTCATCATCAAAAGCGCCTTTGAGCGAATTATAAGCAATTTCCAACATATTTTCTTCCAATTCTTCGCCCAATGTACCCATTGACACTTGCTTAAGTGCAGAAACGACTTTATCTGTCGCATCGAAAATCTCATTTCGTCGATTTGTCCACAGCTCTTTGATATAAGGTATTACATCTAGCATACCAGTCATTCCAAAACGCCCTTTTTTAGGAATATATGTTGCAGCAAAGAATGGTTTCTTATCGGGGGTCATAATTATGGTAAGTGGCCATCCACCTCTACCTTTAAGTAATTGAGCGACAGTCATGTAGAGATTGTCAATATCTGGTCTTTCCTCTCTATCGACTTTGATGTTCACGAAGGCGTCGTTCATGAGTTCTGCGACCTCATCGTCCTCAAATGATTCTCCTTCCATCACATGACACCAGTGGCATGTACTGTATCCAATGGAGAGGAATATCGGTTTGTCCTCGTTTTTTGCCTTCTCAAAGGCCTCATTACTCCATGCATACCAATCTACTGGATTATAAGCGTGTTGAAGTAGATAGGGACTTTTTTCATTAATTAATCGATTAGCTTTCTTTAATTCAGATTTCTCTGGCATTATCATAACCTCATTAGCAGACAACGTAATTTACTTTGTTCAGTATATGATAAGGATTATGATCGGTACATAATTGAGTCAGTCCCTAAAAAAGTAGAATAATAAGTACTTCAAAGTAGCTCTTTAAAACGGTTGAGATGCACGAAAGCTTCCAAGGGAAATCTTGTTGGTCTTTTATTCTCACGTCTTACCTGCTCATCTGAAAGTAGAGGGTTAATAGTATCCGCACGTTTTCCAATAATCACTAAAGTAATAACGGTTACATCTATGGGAATTTCGAGAACGCTCTTAACAATTTCCTCATCGAATCCTGCAATCGGATGGGCTATCAAACCCATTTCAGTCGCTCTTAAAATCAAGAATGCAGTTGCCATTCCGGTATCGAAAAGATAATACTCTCTTCCTTTTACAAGACAGTCATAATCTTTGGTACTAAATACAGCAACAATTAGTGATGCTGTAAATCCCCATGCATTTCCTCTTGACAGTGCTGAATGAAGTTTCTCTAAAGTTTTAGGTTCATAGGCGAAAACAAATCTCCACGGTTGATTATTAAAACAGGAAGGTGCTAATTGAGCACATTCTGCTAAATCATTAATTAATTCATTAGTTATTGGTACTGGATCTATTGAACGAAATGCTCTTCTTTCATATATCGCTTGTTTCACATCCATTTTAATCCCTCTTTTTTATTCATCTCATAGTTTATTAAATTCAATGTTGAATCATTGAATTTCAATTACGCTTTTACAGTTGAGGAATAGGTAACTTTATCTTATAGTATATAAAGTAAATATGATTCAGAAGGTGGTTATCTATGTGGAAACAGCAATTACTTGCCTTCACAGAAAAATTGCAACATCCTGCATGGGGTACTTCCCATTTTCAACGAATTTATGAATTATCGATTCAATTAGCCAAAGAACAAAACATTGATGTTGATCAAGATGCACTGTTTGCAGCAGCTTATCTTCATGATATTGGTGCTTTTGAGCCCTATAGGCGACCTGAAATAGATCACGCGGTACGATCAATTCAACTTGTAGAAGAAATCCTAACACCAATGGACTTTCCCGCTGAAAAGATTCCAATAGTCAAAGACATCATCCGTGGTCACATGTTTTATGAGATCCCTCCTTCTAACATTGAATCGATCATCTTTCACGACGCAGATGTCTTAGATTTTATGGGCATTATTGGCGTGACAAGGCTACTATCGATCGTTGGAATATCTGATTGGGCGCCAGATTTGAGAAGTGCCGTAGAACTAATTAAACGTTTTATTAAAGAACTTCCAGAGAAATTGCATACGAATCAAGCACGGAAAATTGGTGAGATTAGACAAAAAGAAATGGAAATTTATTTGGAAACTCTGTCAAAAGAAACTCAAAATTTGCAGGTTCTTTAACTCGTAACTATATGAAATTTAAAAAGAGTGGGGAGTTTAATGCAAAACCTTTGTATGGGCATAAATTTACTTTACTAGATCTCAATATCCGATGAAATACAGACAGACTGACAATTTCTTATAGTACAGAAAAGTAACAAGTTTCTTATTGTACAAAAAAGAAGATAATGAAAAGAAGAAGGATTCCTTCTTGTGAAATCTATTTTTTCTTTAACTTATCCATAAGATCTTTGCCTTTTTTTCCTCGGATTTTCTTCTTGAGATCAGACATATGGATGTGCCTCCTTACTTTACTCTTGTATTTCTACCTATTTAATTATTATTCTTGTGGAACATTTCTTCAGGTTATGTAATTTTGGCCATAGGTTCAAATTGTAAGTTTCCTATCCATCTTGAAAGGCAAGAATACTAACTTTGTAGAACTTCTGGGTTTAGGAGATTCTGAGGTAGTTGATCATCAATGAGAACTCTAACTATTTCCTCCAATGACAATTCCATCACTGTATTAAAGGTACCTTTGAGTAGATACGCGCTGTGAAATGTGAGAATTATATTATATTTTTCTTGTCCAATTTTTCTTAAAGGATGGTTTTCAGGTAATGAAGTAGCAGCCATTTTTCTTAGTGGATGATTTCTTGCTAAAGGCTCTTCTTCGAAAACATCCATTGCAACGCCACCAAGTTTTCCGCTCTCTAATGCCTTGATAACTGCAGATTCATTGACAACTGGACCTCTGGCTGTGTTAATTAGAAAGGCACCATCCTTCATTTTTGAAATTTGCTCTTCATCGATTAAACCTACCGTTGGTTCATAAAACATTTCCGTACGCTTATAGTCTTTTTCGAATCCTAAATAGACTCGTTCACTTTTTTCAAATAATGGAACGTGCACAGAGATAAAATCAGCAGTTTCAAGTAACTCATCAAGATTAACTTCTCTTACATTACCTTGATGAAACATTTCTTCGTCAAGATAAGGATCGCAGGCAATTATTTCTTTAAAAAGTGGCTGAGACAATTCTGCAGCTTTTCTGCCAATTCTACCATAACCCAGTATACCTAGAACAGACTTATACAATGGGGCACTCGGTATTCTACTCTGACTAACCCATTTATCTTCTCCTGATTGTTCTCTTCCTATATCGAGATCTCTCACAGTTACAGCCCTATGATGATACTCATTTGAATGTCCGGCCAATGCAAGAATATATTGCACTGTATGTTGACCTACTGAATTTGGGCCATAACCAGGAACATTCACCGCTGGTATTCCAAGTTCTGTCAATGCAGGGAGGTCAAGTTCATCATAACCCACTCCTGCTCGTAAAACAAGCTTACAACGATCAGGATCCAAATATTCATGCCCACGTTTTCTGCCAAAATCAAGATGCTGAATAACAATAATGTCATAGTCTTTTAATTTTGTAAAATCCTTCAAATCAGGATGATACACATCAATTTTTATATTGTGAGCCTTTAGTCCTGATTCAAAGTTCTGTAAATCATTTGAATAGAATGTATCGATAACTGCAACCTTATATGTCATATCTATCCCTCATATGATCCCTATATCACCTTGGTGTTCTAACATCACTCATTCAATTAGTATATAAAATTAACTACACTTGCATAGTTACTTTAGTTCTCGGTAGGTGCTGATTGCTAACATATGCATATTAGTTCTATCTGCATATTCAGAAATTTTTAATCATTTTATTTAACAAAACGCTGATAAAGCTAATTAATTGAAGAGGTATACAATTTTAACACACATCAGTCTATTTTGCTCAATGGAAATCTCAAACGCAGACTTCTTCCTTGAATTCATATAAAAATTTTTCGACTTCATCAATTTCCTCTTTCAATGATTCAAAGATCGATTTGAGCATATTGATCTTGCCTGCCATATCTATGACAGTATATCTATCCTGACCAGCGTTCTCTTTTTTGGAGGGAGTAAATCCGATTAATTGTTTTACTAGATTTATACTTTGATGTCTACTATTACACATTTGGATCGAACGAAGAAGTTCCATTGACGTTTCAAATTCGATTTTCCTAAAAATATAATCTTGACGTACAACGCCGTGAACATCTACTCTTAATTCAATAATATGATCGCCATGATCTAGTATTCTTGTAAATAATCCACCGTTTTGTAAGGCAAACTCTTTGTCTTCTTGTGTGAAATCTGTCAATTTACTTTTTCCACATTGTTCACAAAAATAGAGAATATATGTTCTCTTATCCATTAGAATTCACTCTTGATTTGATTTATTATTTTTGCATTCTAAAGATAATTTTTGAAATAGGGCTATTTTTTTAAAAATGGTTTTTGTTCGTCGATTTAAATGACAAAAATGAATTTATCTCAATTTTTAAGGAAGATAAGAATTTTGTCAAACTAAATTTTTTTTACAAAATCACAAAAAAAGATGATCGAATAGTGAAATCTGTTATTTAAGTTGCATGAAAGAGAAATTTCACGTAATAGCCTTTTTTTCATCTATTTATATTAGTAGTACTATACACAAGTATATTGTCGTAAAGTTAAAAGTGGGGAACTCAATTGACTGAAGAGTTATTGGAGAAAATACCAGTTGAAAAGCGTTGGGCAATAACCGCTCAAATTCTCTTCATATTTATGGTCTTGAGGGGGGAGAAGCTTAGTGCACCTCAAATGGGTATGGGAAAGGATATCTTTTCTCCTCTTTGGATTAGGGAAAAGTGGTTAGAGATAAACGAGAAGGTACTTGGTGATGTCGCTATACAAGGGATGCATATGATAAAAGAAATGTTCAAAATACCAGTAGAGGACGCCATAGGAGCTGCTAAATTACACTATGTCCTTGTAACATTACTATACGGTCCTGAGCAAAAGTGGTGGGAAATAGTCGAGGCAACCCCAGAAAGAGCGGTACTCAGAGCGCCTAATTGTTTTGCTTGGAAGAGGTATGACGAATTTGAGATAGAACCTGAGTTTAGACCTTGCAAAACAATTGAAGAACGTTGTTGGCCCGAGGGGTTTAAAGCACTTAATCCTAAACTAACTTATAAGCTCGTGAAGGCAAAATATTGGGGAGATCCCTACTGCGAAGCGGTCATCGAATTTAAGGAAGAATAACTGTTAAGATAATCAAAAAGGTGAAATTGAATGGCTGAAGAGTTATTGGAAAAGATTCCGCCTGAAAGGCGTTGGGCACTAACCGCTAATATTATAGGCAAGCTATTCGTGATGAGAGGCGAAAAGATCATCGCACCTGTATTGGGCAAGGGTGAGGGGATTATATCTCATATCTGGGGGGCCGAAAAGTGGAAAGAGATACACGAGAAGATATGGGGTGACGGTGGTGCGCAGATATGTCAATTGGTGAAAGAAACGTTCAACATACAGGTAGAGGATGCTTTAGGGGCAGCTAAAGTATTCATTATCGTTGAAACATTAATTTGGGGACCTGAGTCTGAGCATGAAATAGTCGAGGAAACCCCAGGCAGAGTCGTAGTCAGAATAACTAAGTGTCCTAATTGGGAAAAGTATGAAGAGTTTTATGTAGATCCTGCGTTTATCCCTTGCCTCGAAACCCATGTAGCAGCGGGCAAAGAAGGGTGTAAGACAATTAACCCTAAGATAACAGGCACACTCATTAAGTCACGACTAAGAGGATACCTCTACTGCGACGACGTCTACGAGTTAAGGGATAAATAAATCTTTTGAGTATAAGATCAAAGGAGAAAGGAGTTTAAGAAAATAGTTAAGAAATTGACGACGCCTTGTGCTTCGCCTAAGAGAGGAATACCATGGGAGCTAAAATATAAATATGCTATTGATGGATATTCCGCCATCCTCAAAGCATTCATGTACGGGATACGCGAGAAATACGGCGCACAAGCTGCAATTGAAATGAAAGAAAGGATCGACAATATGGATAACAGAGTAAGGAGATTTGTGACGGGAGTTATAAAGATCTTTAATATAGAAGGAAACGATGCAACCACAATAGGGGAGGTATTTGATGTCTGGAATGAGCTTTGTGGGCAAGACGTTATTGTTCTTGAGAGATCTAAAACAACCAATAGCGTTAAAGTTAATAAGTGTCCGTGGACAACAGAGCCCAAGGATCTCAGCGGATGGTGCAATAGCTTCATGAATCTTGTTGGTAAGACTATAAATCCAAAAACTACTCTTGAATTCCCTCAATCACTGTGTGCAGGAGATACCTCCTGTGATATCGTTTGGAAAATAAAAGAGTGAATTATAAAAGGGAATATGAATGGCTGAAGAATTATTGGAGAAAATCCCACCTGAGAAGCGTTGGGCAATCACCGCTAAAAATCTCTGGAGATTCACAATTTTAAGAGGAGATAAACTAATCGCAGCTATCATGGGTAAGGGTGAGGGGATTACCGCACCTGTTATGGGTGCGGAAAAGTGGAAGGAGATAAACGATAAGATATATAGTGACGGCGGTAAGCAGATGTTTCCATGGGTTAAAGAGATGTTTAACATACCAGTAGAGGATGCAGTAGGTGCTGCTAAATTAGTCATAGTAGCTGTAACTTTACTAGCAGGTCCTGAGGTCAAGTATGAAATAGTTGAGGTAACCCCGGAAAGAACCGTACTCAGATTGACTCTGTGTCCGTCGGTCTGGGAGATTTATGAAGAGTTCGAGGTAAATCCTGAGCATAGAGCTTGCGACCCAGCCTGTCAAACATTTCGGAAAGAAGGACTCAAAGCAGTTAATCCCAAGATAACCTATAAGCTGGAGAAGGCAATACCACGAGGAGAACTCTACTGCGAAGATGTCATCGAGTTTAAGGACGAATAAATGGTTAGAAATCTAACTAGATAAGATTGGAAGATTTATTGAAGAAAGAACAGAATAAAATAAAATATTTTAAACGCTTAAAAAACATTTACGCTGTGACTTCTATTTCAAGATTATTTACTAAATCCTTGTATCTATTTCTTATGGTTACGTCTGTGACGTGCCCTACCTTTGCAATTTCTTGTGTTGTTCTTCTTTCATCTTCAAGCTCTGCTGCAAAATAAAGCGCAGCAGCGGCTAGTCCAGTTGGCGTTTTTCCTGCTGTGATACCTTCTTCTTTTGCATCATCAAGGATTTCTATGGCTCTCCTGGCGACTTTGTCCGAGAGCTTTAATTCATTAGAAAATCGTGGAATAAAGTCACGAGGCGTGTTTAATGGGACTGACAGATTAAGCGTTTTGATAAGACGCATAAACCATTGACCAAGTATTTTTTTGCTGATACATGCTTTTTTTGCAACCTCATCTAAGGTGCGAGGATTTTTTCGGATTCGGCAGGCGGCATAGAGTACGGCAGCAACCATCACTTCTACAGATATGCCTTTACCCATTTTAGTCTCCCACGCATTATGAAAAATAATTGCTGCTTCTTCTTTAGTAGATCCTGGAATACCCAATTGACTAGATAAGCGACCTAATTCTCTTAATGCTTGAACAAGGTTTCGTTCCCGAAAATTACTAATTCGTGATATTCTTTGCAACCTTCGCAGTCTATAGATTTCTGCTCGTCTCCTTGGTGCGATGTTTCTTCCTTTAGCGTCTCGGTACCCATAACCAAGCGTTGTAGATAATCCTTTATCGTGAATAGTATAATTAACAGGGCTGCCTACACGGCATTTTTTCTCATGTTCTTCAGCTGTGTAACTTCGCCATTCAGGACCTCTATCAATAATATGCTCTTCGATAACTAGACCACACTGATCGCAGATAATTTCACCTCGGGAGTCATCAAGAACGAAGTTAATTGATCCACATTCAAGCTCGGTGCAATTATTTCTATTAAGTTTTAATTGACATTTTTGTATGCTTACCATTCCTCCATTATTAGCAATCGCCTCTACTTTAACTTATCAATGAACCAAATCGGTTAAAGAGTAGACGCAACTATTTTGATGTGCATAAATCTTCTTTAAAAAAAGGTCTAACAATTTTCTCGCACTTTCTCATAGACCCCATAAACTGCGTTAACATTTTAGTACATAAGGAGATAAAGTATTTAAATACATATTATAATAAAAAAATGTTAAATTTTAGCGATGAAAATAAAAAAATTATTTGTCTTAAGGTCTGATTTCTAGAAAAGTTATTTCATAGAGTCAGTGTCCACAAAAATCTTTATACTGTTTATCTAAATAAACAATTTGTGATAAAGATAAATCTAAACATTGCATAGTAGTTACGTGTACCTTATTTCACTTGAATTCATATTTATTTTCCATCTTGTCGGTAATTTCTGCACTTATCTCAACTTCTAATGAATGAGACGATTAAACAACTTCCTTACACGATAAGAAAAAGAAAAACAAGTGCTATGGGTCTCCAATACCTTCTTCTTGGATTACAAATACAGCTTCAGCTTCGGGAAGGCAGGGGCTATCAATCACTCTTGCAATTCGTCGATCTCCTTTGGATTTACGCAGATAAACACGTGTAGTGCATGCATGGGCTACTATATGTCCACCAACAGGGGCTGTGGGATCGCCAAAGAACATATCTGGTCTAGCCATTACTTGATTGGTGACCACTACTGCTAAGTTATGCACTTCTGCAAGACGGAGCAGTTGATGTAAGTGTTTATTAAGTTTCTGCTGTCGCTCTGCAAGTGTTCCACGTCCAGTATATTCGCTCCTGAAATAACTAGTCAGTGCATCCACAATAACTAATTTAATATTCTTTTCCTTAATGATAGCAGCTGATTCCTCAACAAGCAAAATTTGATGATCACTATTGTATGCTCGTGCATAGACTATATTCTGTAAGGTTGAATCAATTTCAAGATCTTCCTTTTCCATCATTTGAACAATACGTTCAGGACGAAAAGTACCTTCAGTATCAACATATAAGGCCGCACCGCTTAATCCTCCATTTTCTTGAGGAAGTTGTACCTTTATACATAGTTCATGGCAAAGTTGCGTCTTACCTGATCGGAAAGGCCCGTAAAATTCAGTAATGGCATTGGTTTCTACACCACCACCTAGTACTGCATCTAATTGTTGACTACCTGTGGTTATACGCCCAACAGCCTTACGTGTATCATAGAATTCTAGAGCTGTGGAATACCCAATTTCTAATTGCTCACGTGCCGCTTGAATTATCTTTTGAGCGGTAGTTTCTCCAATATCGACAGCAGTAGATAGTTCTTTGGGTGAAGCGACAGCTAATGCTTCAAGAGACGCGTATCCTGCTTCTTTCAATTTTACGGCTGTAGCTGGACCTACACCTGGTAGTTCTTCCAATTCAACCATATTATCACCTATTTCAAATATACATGTAAAATCTTGTATTTTAAATATAGAGAGATTGGTGAAAGTAAAAGCATTTCTGTGGATGTTTTATAGGTAGACTAAAGGGGTTTTTATACTTAAATGATATTATTAAATGATGAAAACACGTGCTCTTCAATGAAACTGTATTCCAAAAGAGAATGCACAAATTGGAGATTGCTGTAAGTGAGAGTTAAAAGAACTGAACACATCTGGTTGAAACCAAATTCAACCCTAAGTCACTTGTGTCATCTCTCAAAAAACTTGTATAATGAGGCTAACTACATCATCAAACAGTCATTGAAGAATCAGGGAACGTGGATACGCTACACCCAACTCTATCTGCAGTTAAAACACAGTACCAATTACAGACAATTGCCAGCGCAAACAGCACAACAAATCCTGCGATTACTTGATACGGCATGGAACTCATTTTTTCAAGCCATTAAAGAATGGAAAAAACCAAAATCCAATAAAAAAAAAGAATAAAGCTTCTGTAGGAGTTTTATGCTGAAACTGCAATCTGGAGATTCTTTACTAGTTCCTTATATCTATTTCGAACAGTAACTTCGGTGACTCGTGCGACTCTTGCAATTTCTCGCTGCGTTCTTCTTTCATCTTCCAATATTCCAGCGATATAGAGCGTAGCAGCAGCCATTCCAGTTGGATCTTTTCCTGCTGTAATACCTGCCTCTTTTGCTTTTTCCAGAAGTTTCTTTGCTCTATTAGATACACTTCCTGAGAGACCTAGATCATTAGAAAATCTAGGGATAAAGTCTATTGGTGTACTTAACGGAATAGACATATCAACTCTTCTTGCAAGTAATCGAAACGCTTGTCCCAGTTGTTTTTTGCTTACATGTGACTTTTCTGCAATTTCGTCTAATGTACGGGGGATTTTTCTAATTCGACAGGCTGCATAGAGCGAAGCAGCAACCAATGATTCTATTGAAGTGCTTCTACTCATCTTTTTTTCTAATGCTTTCCGATAAATAATAGCTGCTTCTTCTTTTATAGATCGTGGAATGCCCATTTGACTTGCAAGGCGATCTAATTCACTAAGAGCTTGTATAAGATTTCGATCCCTTGAACTGTGTGTTCTAGTACGTAGTTGCCACTTTCTTAACCTATAGATTTCTGCTCGTCTACCAGGTGCTAGATTTTTTCCATAAAAATCTCTATTTTCTGGACCTATCATTGTGGACAAGCCTTTGTCATGTATAGAATAATTTATGGGGCTGCCTACACGGTCTCTTTTCTTACGTTCTTCCGCTGTGTAACTACGCCATTCTGGTCCCGAATCAACCATATGTTCTTCAATAACTAATCCACAGTCATTACAAATAATCTCTCCCCGAGTATCATCGCAAATAACATTAAGTGAGCCACACTCAATACAGCGAATTTCCCTACAGAAGCTTGTGTCTTCATTAGTTTTAGTTCTTCTTTCAATCTCTGCATCACTCATTTTGATTTCACCTAATTTTTCTTTGCTGTAAAGGTTTACGAATGAGCATAAGGGCTAATAGACATGAAATACTTCACAAAACAAGATCATCAGTATGTAATTTCAGGACAATGACATATCCATAAACCATACCTTTTTTATATCTATATATTGATATGGATCGATAAGTATATAAAACTAACCTATTTGGTAATGCTATATTACAGATTATGATAATAATTTGAATAGTCTTAGCGGTAGAAACCAAAAATAATTTTTTTAAATGATTGTTTTATTTAAAATTAGTTTTCTTAACTTTTTATATTGTTAAAAAACTCCTGTCGATACTTTTGAAAATTTAATTTTAAATTATATCTTCATTTATTTTTCAAGAGTTGTTAGCTTATTTTACCTCAAACAAAATTCTTTTTAAAAAAAAATCCTTGTTACTTCAAAGGTGATTATTTTGAAAAAAGCAAAAAGAAGAATGTCAGCTGCATCCAAATGTGCCGGATGCTGTTAATTCAAGTGTATTAAAAAACGCAGATAATGTCACCATGTTTTTATTTTTTATTTCCTTAATCAAAAAAAAAGGATTAACAAGTATTTTTTTCTCCAAGAGCTTGTTAAAAAACTTCTCATCCTAAAATTCTGGTTTTGTTTGATTATAGAAAGTGAGAAGCGTTCTAAAAACATTAAAATATAACTAAGTAGTGCCTTTCATAAGAAGAATCAAGTGATCTAGATATGAGCATAATTGAGTTTCGCAACGCTGTAGATGTGATAGCTGAACTTGGAAAAACCCATGTTAGATTACTTCAAAATCAAGTCAGGCTTGGCGAATTGCACTTAGAAGAGTATCTCCAGAAACGAGGTTTTATTGAGGCATATGCTGCAGCTTATAAATATTATAAAGAACATGGAATCGAACAATTGAAGCAAGCCGTTGATTTTGCTCTGAAAGTCGCTAGAGAAGTTCGGCTTGAAAAACGTGTGAATGTTGGAGAATTCATAGAATTTGTTGATTTTCTCTCAGAATATCCTCGCGAAATAATTCTCAAATTACATGATGGTACAAAAACAGGGGGAAATGATTTCGATCGCTGGTTAGAATTACGAAATGACAAAAGCCCATATCAAGAAGCATGGTTGTTTATTTCAGAATATGGGAAACCTTCATTTCAGACATGTTGTTCCTTGACGTTGCAAGCAGACGCTACTGATAAAAAAGATAGAATTTTGCATATCTCTGATAAGATGAAACTGCACGAGTCTTTAGTATTAGATAGTTTCAGAAAAATGGTAGACAACCCCTCATCCAACCCTATAGGAGTAATTAACGAAAGTAATGACGCAGTAGTTGAAATTGAAGAAATTTCAAGAAATCAAAATGACATCGAACAACTTAATACTAGTAATTCAGAAGATATGAAAGATGCAATTGAACCCAGAACTGAAAAAAAAGGAAGATTCAGAAAACTTTTTAATCGAAAAAAATGGCGAGTACACTGAAGAGGGTAGATCCATGTCAGTAGACGATTACTTCAAAAGAGGATATGAGTATTTTGAACAAAATCAATACCAAAAAGCAATAACTGAATACGAAAAAGCATTAAAGATTGATTCAAAGCACTATAGGGTCTGGTATAATATGGGTGTTACATATGGAATGCTTGGTGAGCACAATAAAGCCATTGAGTGTTTTCAAAAAGTTATAGAAATCAAACCTAAGCTAGAAGAAGCATGGTACGCTATGGCATTAGCTTACGGTGCACTTAAAGCTCATAGAAAGGTTATTGAAAGTTGTCAAAAAACAGTAGAACTCAATCCTAGACATGAAAAGGCCTGGTTTAACATGGCTATTGCTTACGGGATATTAGGCAATCAACTTCAAGAAATTAGATGTTTTGAGAAGGCTTTAGAAATCGTTCCAAATAATGAAATTGCGAAAAAAAAATTAGAAGACGCCAAGAACAAGTATTCAAGCTGCTCCGAAGAAAAGAAGATGTAGTTTACAAAGAATAAAAAGCACATTTTAAAAACCATTCAGATTGTAGATGTTAACAAACCTCCAATATCTTGACCTCAGGAATAATGAACTTAAAGAGATCAAAGGGTTAGAGACACTCACGCATCTCCAGAAACGATATATTGGGCAATCCGATAAAAGTTAATGAGTTGCATTTAATATTGAGGAATGCGCAGGAGGTTGCGAGGTACTGTGAAGAACAACTAGAACTGTTTCTAATCGTTGAATATTATAATGTGACTTTCTGTGTATTTCTGACAAACTTACTCATGTGTCCTTTCCAAGCCAGCTAATACTGTTTGGTTTATCTCATCTAATTTTTTCATAAGCACGGAAACCCCATGTTACAAATTGTAAGCAAAATCTTAAAAATGAATTCAAGCCTTATATTTTTTCAATTAATAACTTCCAATTTGCATGGATCTATAAAAATTAATTGTTAAATTCGTATGTAAGATCTTTTTGATGGTTTCAATTTCATTATTTTGCGCAATATTGCAGTATTGGTTATCCATATCATTATTTACCATGGAAGCAACCGTATGTTCACCAAGTTGATTAATTGAATTATATTTTGTTATTATCAATTACGAAGAATTTGATATGATATTTTACTTAATTCAAGCGCCTTATTATCACTTTGTCATTTGTTGCCATACAAATTTACCATATAAAATTTGCTACTATCAATAAAATAGAAATTATATGCGTAAATTTAAGTAATATACTATAACAAAGTGATAATAATATACTATAATATACATAATAAAGTATAATCTAAGGGAAGGTGGAGATTGGAGATGAAAGCGTCAATAGTTGGTGTTGGGTGCACCAAATTTGGGAATGTGTTGGAGACACCAGAAATAAAAGATAAAACATTTCACGAGTTGATTGCAGAAGCGGCATTTGAAGCAATGGATGATGCAGGAATGACCGCAAAGGACATAGATGCATTCTATCTTGGAAGTATGTTGAGCCATACCTCCCGTTTATACAGCCACCATACACAAATGTGCGATTGGCTTGGCTTGCAACTGAAACCCGCCTTGCATTTTGCAACAGCCTGTTCCACACTGAATACAGGTTTGGGGTTGTCAGCAATGTCTGTGGCTTCAGGTAAATTAAAAACCGTCCTTGTTGTTGGAGCAGAGATTCTTGGTTCATATCCAGATGACAATCCCGTTGTGAGGAAGGCAGCGGACCCTGTAGATTTGTGGTATTGGACAGATTTTGGCATTGACCAGATATATGGATACCACCATTGCTATGACATTGCAACGGCCTATGGTGCAATACCTACAATGGGCTATGCAAAGAAATATGGTTTGAGCATGGAGAAGATGGATGAAGTAATGTACCACGTAAACAAAGCAGTAAGACGACATTCCTCACTAAATCCAAAAGCTTTTGTTACAGAGAGTTTAGAAGAAACCGCACGATTAAAAGAGTTCAAAGACCCATTCGAATTCTGGAAATCTGCAAACAACCCCTATTTCGCATATCCAACGAGGTTGTTGAGTGCATTGAACACTGTTGATGGAGCATCAGCGTATATTGTAACACGTCCTGAAGTTGCGATAGAATACCATGAACAACCAATCGACATAATTGGATTCCATTGGGCAGTAAGCAACTATCCTTGGTATGGAAAGGATCCCACAGATTGGGCAATTGATAAAACTTCTTTTGCGAATGCCTACAAGATGGCCGGTATAACAGGGAAGGATTTAGATTATTTGTACGTGCACGACTGTATGCAAATCTATCAACTGATTCTTTCGGAGATAGCTGGCTATTTTGACGAAGGAGCGGCGTGGAAGGCATTTATGGAAGACAAAACAATGTTTGATGCTGAAAAACCGATGAATACTTCTGGAGGGAGACATGGAAAGGGTCATGCGTTTGGAGCATCTCCTGGTGCGGAGACCTATGAAATTGTTAAACAGATGAGAGGCGAAGCGGGAGAGAGGCAGACAAAGAAGGGAATTGAGATTGCAGCACAGCATAATCACGGCTATGGGATGCATTCAGCTGTAACGATATTTAAAAGAGGTGATTAGAATGGTGGAAACGATTGCAAACAAGTTTTATGGTAGCTTAGCAGAGGGCACAATACTTGGTGCGGAATGCAAAGAATGCGGGAAATGGACATTTCCTCCCGTTACAGCGTGCAGGGAATGCGGAAGCAGAAAAATAGAACTGAAGGAAATAAGCGGTGAAGGAACGGTATATTTCTATTCAACAAGCATCTTACCGCCAAAGAAGTTTGCTGAATATTCACCCTACGCATACGGACTCGTTGAGCTTAAAGAAGGGCCATACTTTCTGACTATGGTTGAGGGATTGGATGCCTCAACACCAGAAAAGATTGCAGAAGGGAATAAAAAACTACCTTTAAAAGTTAAAGCAAAGGTTGCAGAGAAAGCTGGGATGAATGTAGTGCTTTTTGGTGTTAGTGAGTAAGTTGCTGAGAAAGAAGAGATAAATTTAGTGATTCAAAAATGGTGATCAGTAATGGATATTGAAAAGAAATTCTTAGAGATTGTTACAGATATATTTAGGGTTGATGCCAAAGAACTTCGAAGTGGCACTAAATTTGTTGATGATTTACATGCAAAATCTGTCGATACTATCGCTCTAATTGCAGCTACAGAAAACACATTTGGTATAAGAGTCCCATCGCAGGATGCACGTAAGAACGAGACAATAGGTCAAGCCATTGAGTACATAAAGAAGAAATTAAGCGAAAAAGCTTAATTTTTTCCTCTTTAATTTTTTTAACCTTTTTTGATATCAGATTATTTTTGATAACAGGTGGTAAGATGGTTATAAAAGATATTCTTAGAAGTGCTGAAGGCCTTCAGAAGAGGTTAATATTCCCAGAAGGAAGCGATGAGCGCATTATCAAAGCTGCGAAACTGACAGCAGAAAAGAATACGATAATACCCATCCTTGTTGGAGAACAAAGCATAATAAGACAAAAAGCAAATGGGCTTGGTGTTAAACTGGACGATTTCGAAATAATTGAACCGTCTACAAGCACAAAACTAGAACAATATGTTTCTCTTTATTCAGAATTATCGAAAATCCCAGAAAGAACGTCTAAACAGATAATTCAGCAATCTATATTCTACTCCGCAATGGCATTAAAGTCTGGCGACGCAGACGGTATGATTGGAGGACTCGTTTATACTTCTGGAGACTTTATAGCAGTATGCAATGGTGTAATAGGACTCAGGAAAGAAATTAAAGTCCCCTCGAGCTTCTTCATAATGGAAATCCCAGACTATGACGGAGGAGAAAACGGCTTTCTACTTTATGCAGATGCTTCTGTGAATCCAAATCCAACTGCTGAAGAACTTGCAGATATTGCAATTTCTACTGGTCATAGTGCAAAAATGCTCTTAGGCTGGGAACCCAAGATTGCAATGCTTTCTTTCTCTACTAAAGGAAGTGCTGACCATCCAGATGTCACAAAAGTTGTTGACGCCGTTAAGTTGGCGCAGAAAAAAGCTAAAGGGATGAAAATAGAGGGAGAGTTTCAAGCAGACACAGCTCTTGTTCTTTCAACAGCACAAAGAAAAATAAAAGCAGATG
>JAEOSF010000090.1 GCA_016840515.1 Candidatus Borrarchaeum yapensis
GCCACCTCCGCCAGTAGAAGTAACGCCACCTCCGCCAGTAGAAGTAATACCACCTCCGCCAGTAGAAGTAACGCCACCTCCGCCAGTAGAAGTAACGCCACCTCCGCCAGTAGAAGTAACGCCACCTCCGCCAGTAGAAGTAACGCCACCTTCACCAGCAGAAGCATGTTCATCTTGTGGTTTTGAAATTCCAGCAGAGATGGTAGGACGTTTCTGTCCAAATTGTGGTACTAATCTTTCTGTGGAAACAACACCAGCTCTATCAGCACAAGCATGTTCATCATGTGGTTTTGAAATTCCAGCAGAGATGGCAGGAAGTTTCTGTCCAAATTGTGGCACTAGTCTTGCTTTAGCCACTGCAGAACAAGTAAGTGAACCTTCTATGATAATTGGTCCTCCTCCAATTCCGGATACAAGTGTTCTTACATCAATGCCTGAGCTAGTAATTGAATCAGGACCAGTAGGTGAAGAGGGTTCGGTTAGTTCATCAGTTATGATAATTGGTCCTCCTCCAATTCCGGATACATGTGTTCTTACATCAATGCCTGAGCTAGTAATTGAATCAGGACCAGTAGGTGAAGAGGGTTCGGTTAGTTCATTAGCTGAAACAATAACAGCACAAGATTGTCCGTCATGTGGTCAAGCAATTACAGCTGATATGTCAGGAAGGTTTTGTCCTTATTGCGGGGCAGAAATTTAGTTTTCTTTTTTTTAATTTTTTTAAAAGTAGTTTAGTAAGAAATCCAGACATTCATGTTGCTTCAGAAAGATTTAAATTACGTGTGTTTTTGTTTTCGATGACTTCATTTACTACTATGCATTTTTTAGCGAAACTCTTAAGCTAAAACTTAGATACTTTGCGACCCATCATCTTAATTTCTTGAGAAAGGAGAATACAAAGTGTCCAAATATATTGAACGAAGACTTTTAACAGGTTGTTCCGTTGTCCATATAGTGAATGATGGCTCAGAAGTTGTCATAGCGGCATTACTACCACTTATAGCACAAGAATTCTTGCTTAGCTATTTTCAAATAGGTGTACTCTTAGCTTCATATCTGTTAATTTTAGGCATTTTTCAGATTTTTTTTGGTTACCTTTCAGAAAAAGTCTCCGAAAAAATCTTATTGAGTATTGGTCTAGGGATAGTGATGGTTTCTTCTTTTCTGATTAGTCAAACTCAAACTTTCTCTGCGTTATTTGCCTTCAATTGTATGGCTGGAATTGGAGCAAGTACATTCCATCCTGCTAATTTTACTTTGGTGTCCCGAGTTTATGAGGGCAACATCCAACGAGATAAAGTGATGGGGGTCATTGCAGGAGTAGGAGATCTCGGAGTTTTGATTGCATTCCTTACAAATGGATTTGTTGGTCAATTCTTCGGATGGAGACTGGCTTTTCTAATATGGGGGGTCTTAGCAGCTCTGGCAATTATCATACATACAGTTCTTTCACGAAGTACGTTATATACATGTTCAAATAATAATTCTTCAAATAATAATCTTAAATCAAATGAAAACACATCATCGAGTTATTCCTCAAAGGTAAAATGGGGCCTAGTTCTCATACTTGCGCTTAATTTCTGTATTGGTGCAGCATATCGCACCTATCTTGCATTTACACCACTCTTTCTCACAACCACAAAAGGCTTTAGTACAGCAATTGCAGACTCCATAATGAGTATAATGATTGCCGTAGGAGTCATTTCAATCTCGTTAAGCGGTTTTATATTTAAGAAGTATGGAAAGCGAAAAATTGAACTACTTACACTGCTTGTATTAGGTGTTGTTTCGATTTTATTTGCTTTCGTTCAAACAACTGTAGCGATAATCCTTCTTCTTCTTATAGTAGGATTTAGCTTATATATAATGTATCCGATTGTCCTTACCTTGGTAGCAGATTTAACACATTTTGAAAAACGAGGTCGAAGCTATGGCTATTTTATGAGTATAAGTTGGATTGGAGGCGCATTTTCGTCTTTTATAAATGGAATCCTTTCTGAGATTTTCGGATTGTTTATTATTTATATTGTCGTTGCTGTTATCATGCTTCTCTGCATAGGTTTGGTTGCGCTTAGTAGTTCTGACCTTTGGTCGAAAAAGATGAATGAAATCAAGAATTGATGTTTTGGAAATCAGGCATTTATCTGGAAACAATTGTAAATATCGCAATTTTTTTAATTTGTTTTAAAGTTTATGCGAAACTGTTTTATTATACAAGTTGCGATATAATTTTAAGCAGTAGTTAAATCTGCGAAATATATCGGAGCGTAATATCTGCGAAATTTACAAAATTAAATCTAGTGATATGGTGGAGAGTTGCTTTATAATGAGTATGGTGGAGGAGTACTTTAAGAGGGGGAACATATATTTCAAGCAAAGAAACTATCACCAAGCGATAGAAGAATATACCAGAGCGCTCGAAATGGATCAAAACAATTTCTTTTTGCTCTATAACATGGGTGTCACTTGTTTCGAGTTATCTCAGTACCCGAGAGCAATTGAATACTACAGACGTGCATTGAGTATCAATCCAAGCTCAATAAAACTATGGAATAATTTGGGTGCTGCGTATGATGAATTAGGTCAACGCGAGACAGCAATAGAATGCTACAGCAAAACAATACAATTAAACCCAGAAGACGATATCGCATGGTACAATCTTGGCGTTGCGTATGAAAGGCTTGGAGAAGTCGATAAAGCAGTTCAATCTTATCAAAGAATTGTTGAAATCACTCCTCATGATGAAAATGCTTGGTTATTCTTGGGATGGGCTTACGGAAGAATGGGCTATTTTCGCCAGGAAATAGAATGTTATGAGACGGTGTTAATGCTAAATCCCAATCATCAACGTGCTAAAAGAGATTTAGAACTTGCACAAAAGAGGGCACCTTTGATATTTTAATGAAATTGCAGAGCAATTTACATCTCAAAACTTAATTCCAAATAATTTTTCTTTTTAATTTCATTGAAACATTCTATTAAAGAATCAGCTGTTTCATCGTTCTTTGGCTATAGATATTCTGAATACACTTCATATGTATGATTTTTCTGTTTTTTAGCAAATTTTAACAAGTTATTTAGAATGTTTCTTAAAATCATCATTAATCTCTTAGAAGGATTGAGACTTGTGGTTTTAAAAAGAATAAACCATAAGAATGTAAAGAAAGCTTAAAATCCAAATCAACTTAAAGATTATAGCCTAATATGGGTGTTTTTCAAATGGAGATTAAAGAGATAAAAATTAATGAACTTAATCCTGAAAAATTCATAGAGGAGAAAATACAAGAGATCTCCTCAACAGTTGGAAAAGGAATAGCTATTAATGCATTATCTGGTGGCGTTGACTCATCAACGGTCACTATGTTAGGGCATAAGGCTTTAGGAAGTCGGCTCAAAACTTACTTCATAGAGAATGGTTTAATGAGATCAAATGAACCTCAACAAGTTGTATCCCTGTTTAAGGAATTTGGAGTCCATGTTGAAATCATAAATGCAAAAGATATGTTCTTCGCATCCTTGAAAGGCGTAACAGATCCAGAAGAGAAGAGAGATCAAGGCATAACAAAAACATTTTATAAAGATGTTTTCGGGAAATTAGTAAAGGAAAGCGGAGCAAAATTCTTACTTCAAGGAACCATCTATACCGATATAGAGGAAACTGTCGCTGGAATAAAGAGACAACACAATGTACTTGAGCAACTTGGCATAGATACAGAAGAGCAATATGGCTACAAAGTTATTGAACCTTTAATACAACTTAGAAAAGATACTGTGAGAGTTGTTGCAAAATATCTTGGACTCCCAAAATCAACTTATAACAGAATGCCTTTCCCAGGACCTGCTTTAGCAGCAAGAGTAATCGGAGAAGTAACGCCTGAGAGAATCGAAATTGTCAGAAAAGCAACAGAAATAGTTGAAGAAGAGCTAGTAAATACGGATGCGTTTCAGTATATGGCAATTCTTCATGAAGATAGAGTTACCGGAATGAGGAACGGAAAGAGAGAGTTTGGTCTTCAAATTGAAGTTAGATGTTGGGATAGTGTCGATGCAACAGTAGCTACGCCCACACGCTTATCCTACGAGACACTGGAGAAACTAGCTGATAGGATCTCAAAAGAAGTTCCTGGTGTTGTAAGTGTAACTTATAACATCTCAAAGAAACCACCATCTACAATGGAAGCAATCTAGAATTCTCAAATTCTTCTTAATTTCAACAGCAAGTTTTCATTTTTTGCTTTCTTTTTGTTATCATCTTGATACATAAATAATTCATAATAACATGTCTTTTTCGCTTAATCATCTAATGAAAAGAATATATCACGTTTTGTCATGTTTTTGTTGGCGTAGATTTCTTTTTTTGTATAAAGTTTATATTCATCAACGTAGATAGTATTACTGAAGATAAAAAAATCAAGTTTCAAATTTGGTTAAAAATTAAGGTCGTATTTATCATTATAGTTCATTATATAAACAGGTGATAATCGATGTCCCTCTGGACCTATGGGTATCTTAATGCAAGACTCAAGGGTCTTTTAAGCTTAATGATAACTAAGACGACCATTCACGAGTTATTACAAGCGACCACATTGGATGAAATCATAAGTATTATCCGCAATACCTCATATAAAAGATATTTCGAAACGCTAAATGGATTTTCAATTGAATTTATTGAAAAAATACTGAAAACGCATTTTTCAGATTTGTGTAATTCAATTCGGCGAGGAGTCAGTGGAAACCTTGCGTGTTTTCTTGATGTTGTACTCACGAGATTTAATAGCACGAATTTAAAGTCAATCTTGAGAGGCATTCATGCTGGCCTTAAACAAGATGATGTCCTCAAGTATATATTTCCGATTAAGGGACACAACTTAGAGAACTTTAGTCCTCTATTAAGAGAAAATACCGTTAAAACCGCAATAGAAATGATTAAAGATACCAAGCTGAAAAAAGCTCTATCGGAAGCATATCCCGAATATCATGCTTCAGACAATTTGCTTATTTTGGAAGTAGTATTAGATCAAGTTGTTTACCATCGACTTTGGGAAGAGGCTCTAAAGTGGAAGGCACATAAGCTGTTTAGACTTAATCCAAAATTTCATATTAGGAATTTAGTAGGAACTGAAATTGATTTAATGAATATGTTAGTTACATTAAGGTGTCTTTCGCTTGGTATCAATCCAGAACGATATCTCATACCAATTTACTATAGAATTTGCACGCGCCATTTTCCTCTAAAATCAGACAGCTTTGAGGACGCCTTATTAACTTTTTTACAGTGTCCAATTTACGGACATCTTTTTAAAGATCTAACAGAAAAAGAGCCCTTCGAAATTGTTTCCGCATTAGAGACCACTTTTCCACGATATTATGTACGTTTGTGCAGAGATTTTTTCAATGGGCTGCCATACCATTGTGCTTTACTCTACTGTTTTCTTATCTTGAAACTCTACGAAATTAACGACCTTAAATTAGTTCTTATTGGCAAATTAGAGGGAATAAGTCCAATAAAAATCCAAGATCATTTAATTCTCTATAATTAGTGAAAGGAGGTGATATATTATATGAGAAAAACCAGTTTCATTACAACCGTGCTTCTATCCTTCCTGATGCTAATTCAGAAGACCGTTGCTGAATCTGAGGTCACAAGTACTATTCCTAAAGAGGGTCTCATTGGAATAGGTATTGGAATTCTCTTAGGTCTGGCGGGTCTAGGGGCCGCCTTAGGTATGGGCATGGCCAGTTCTGCAGCATGTGGAGCGATTTGTGAAAAACCAGAGTTATATGGAAGAACCATGATCTTCATTGTGTTCATTGAGGCGATTGCCATTTATGCATTGGTTATGTCACTTATGCTGGCTGCTACAATAATAGACTAATAGATAACAGGATATAATGTAGCTGCAACTAAGAAGAATATTCGAAGGTTCTTTAATACGTTAACTGAATAATCTTTTTTCCGTAAATAATTTAACTATCTCTATGAGGTGATGTCTTGAGAGAAAACTCAATTAACTATAATAAGAAAAGAGAAGGTATTCAAAATCTCTGTATAGCGCTTACTATCCCGAGTTTAGTGATAATAGGTCTTGTAGTGGATTACTACTACGGGATAATGTGTAACAATATAGTGTGTGGCACTGGAGTGCTCTCTGGTACATTAATCGGGATATTCTTAAGCTTTATAGAAGTAATTGCTTGGGATAATTATCCTATTACATCTCCCAGAAAAGTTCCAGCACACAAGCTCCCAAAACTCATTAAAGATATTACTTGGGTTAATCAGCCGGTTAAGAACCAAGAAATACACTAGAAATATAATATCTTCAAAGAAATTCAAATTCACAGCGAAATATGTTATTTAATTCTACCTGAAGTGGGAATAATGTCTCTAATGTGTTTAAGTCAAATACCTTTTTTCATTATTTCTTTTCATGATTACTGCCAAGTTACCAACACGAAAAGAATTCAGGGAATTTTGTGTAACAATCGAGCCTTATTCATTAAAAGATACTGTGATTTTACCCAAATATTCTCGATTTAATAATAAAATAAAATAAAGAGGAGGTGGAAAAAAAATGTTATGTGAAATTCCTAAACTGAAGTATTTAAAGACGTTCATAATTTCAGAAAATAAAATCTTACGTCTGTTTCAGAAGGATGAAAACTACTATATCCAAATAATCGGGAAGGGGTATACAGTTCAATTTTTGGCAGGAAAAACTCTAGATATGGCAAAAGAACGCTGTATTGATGTAATCAAAAAGATAAAAACAGGGTGGAGTATGCTTGAACCATTTTGGTTTTAGACATATTAAAAGAATAGGTTTATCAAAGGTTCTTGTGTGTGGAGGAGGAATAGCTGGAATCATAGCTTCGCTTCGTGTGGCAGAGTATGGAGTGGAATGTTATCTAGTTGAAAAAGAGCCGAGTATAGGCGGTCACATGATCCAATACCCAAAAGTTTTTCCAACTCTTGATTGTTCGCAATGTATCTTAACTCCTAAGTTAGGTGATATTCACGATGCAGAAAACATTCAACTTTTAACCTTATCAGAAATAGAGGACATATCTGGAACGCCTGGAAGTTGGAAAGTAAAGATAAGACAAAAGCCGCGGTTTGTTGATATTCAAAAATGTATTGGCTGCGGAGAGTGCTTTAACGTATGTCCTATTGAAGTGCCTAGTGAATTTAACCAAGGACTAGGGACAAGAAAAGCAATATACCGACCGTTT
>JAEOSF010000018.1 GCA_016840515.1 Candidatus Borrarchaeum yapensis
AATTGCCCGTCTTAATGTACCTTCTATCGTGGTCACAGGAGGCCCTATGCTTCCAGGCAGATTTAAGGGTAAGCCTGTAGCAATAACTGACGCCTTCTTAGCAACTGGTTGGGTTAAATCTGGGAAAATGACTTTGGAAGAGGCTGATGCCTTAGAAAAAGCAGCGTGCCCGGGTCCTGGCTCCTGTGCAGGTATGTATACTGCGAATACCATGTCATTAATTACAGAAGCTCTTGGTCTCAGCTTACCAGGAAGTGCCACTGAGCATGCAATAGATGTAAAAAAAGAGCGAACTGCTCTTCAAAGTGGTCGCCAGATCATGAAACTAATAGCAGACAATATTAAAGCACATGAGATTATGACGATGGACGCGTTTGAAAACGCAATTCGTTTAGCTTTAGCTGTAGGTGGATCTTCAAATATTATACTTCATCTTCCTGCAATAGCTAAGGAAGTTGGATATGAGTTAAGGTTAGAGATTTTTGACGAACTGAGCAAAGACACACCTCATATTATCGATACTGTTCCTGGTGGACCTTATACACTTAAAGACATAGATGAGGCGGGTGGAGTTCCTGCAATATTGAAAGCACTTGAAAATAAAATCCATCTTAATTCTCGTACTGTAACTGGCAAGACTATTGGAGAGAACATAAAAAATGCTAAAATATTGAGATCTGAAGTGATTAGATCTCTGGAGGATCCAGTACATAAGGAAGGTGGCTATGCAGTATTGAGAGGGAATTTGGGTGTAGCTGTTGTCAAGCAAAGTGCTGTTAAATCTGATATGATGGTTCATAAAGGATCTGCAAAAGTTTTTAACTTAGAAGAAGATGCTCTTGAAGCAATCTTGGATGGACGCATTCCTAACGGTTCAGTAGTTGTAATACGTTATGAGGGGCCAAAAGGTGGTCCTGGTATGCGCGAAATGTTAGCTCCTACCTCTGCAATTGTAAGCATGGGTTTAGATAAAGTTGCTCTCATCACAGATGGACGATTTTCTGGAGGAACGAAGGGTCCTGCGTGTGGGCATCTATCGCCAGAGGCTGCAGAAGGTGGACCTATCGCAATAGTCGAAGATGATGACCTTATTGCTATAGACATTCCTAATCGAAAGTTAGAACTTCTTATCTCCAATGATGATCTTCAGGAACGCCTTAGCAGATGGAAACCTCCTAAGAAAAAGATTAGAAAGGGTTATCTTGCTCGATACGCATTACTCGCCAACTCTGCTGATAAGGGTGCCTATCTGCAAGACAAACTTTGAAGCAGTTAGAAAATTCGATAGGCTTCTACAGGCCTCAATTTTTTGTAATGATCAGGTCTCTTGGTTTAGCAACAGAACCCACGAAGAACACGTCTTTTCGGACGAATTTTTTCTCTTCTATTATTTCTCCTTTAATCCAATGGCTGGCGAGCATTTTATTGATCACTCTTCTTAATTGTTCCTCGCTGAAAACATCAGAACTAATTTCGTTTAAATCGATCTGTTGTTCTTGTTCTTTTATTAACTGCTTAAGAAAATCTCTCAAGATTCTTTCTTCATCAGAATTAAAGGATTGTAGAAAAACTTCTAGTAACTCCTTTTCGTTAACTACTTCTATATTGAAACCTTCACGGGATAACTGCTGAACAAATTTTACCACAAAACTTGATGAGACACTATTTTTCCTTGCTATTTTGGAGAGTAGGTATCGTCCCTTCTTTTTAAGCAGTTGTTCCTTAATTTTTGGCTTTGCAATATGTTCTAATGTACGTGTTATGAGACCTCTGGTTTCCTTTTTCTTAGTTTGTTGTTTTAGCTTAACAAGTTGTAAAATAATGTCCTTTTCTGTAATGGGATAACTCTCAACAATATCAATGATCAACATATATGCAAGTTCTCTAAGTCTTTCTTCTTCATCCTTAAATACATCCAAAATAAGAGGGATTAGTTCATCCACTCTTTCACTTTGTTTCTGAAGGATTATATTAAGACAGTTGACAGCAGACAATCTTACTTCAGGCGAATCTTCATTTAATGCTCTCTTTACTACGGGGAGAGTATCCTCTTCTAAAACATCGCTTGACCATAAGTGACATAATGCCCAAAGTCCTGCTTTTTTCATCCAATAATCACTAGATTCTATTGACTTTCCAAGTAATTTGGGGACATCATTTAATCGTTCTTCATTATGCAGTAGATAATCCACAATTGCTCCAATTGTAAAATAGCGTATCCAGATGTTTTCGTTTTCTGTGCATTTAACTAGAAGTTGAAAATCCGTGATATCTTCCTCTTCTTTAAGACTATATTGTGTCCTGATAAGGTCAAGAAAAGGATCTACGGCATGATGTGGAAGATAAGGGCTTTGAGATCCAATAGTTGCAAGCGCATAACGTGCATTTTCTTGTATTTCTACGTATTTATCGTTTAAGCCAATTATTAGTTCAGGGATCGCTATTTTAACCAGATCTGGCTCTTTTAAGCCAATATCTCCAAGAACTTTTGCGATTGTAGCTCTTACATAACTATCGTTATCACTATTTAGAGTTTTTACAATTTCTGGTATAATGTCCTTGATTTTAAGAGGATTCTCTTTTCCTATGCTTCCAATAGTTTGGGCAGAAATTCTTCGCGTTCCTACATTATCATCTGAAAGTCCAATTACTAATTCGTTAACATCACTATTCAATTGATACAATGTCCCCTAACAATTTTTGAGATTAAGTCACATCTTTTAACAACTTGTTTATTATCTTATCTACGGTTCGTATATCTTCTGGGTTTTCTTCAAAGAAATCTTGCTCTAACTCAAATGATGGTAAATTTGCAAGTACAGCTACGATACTTGCTATACTTTGTTTTGCGACCCAAAGATTGGAACCCCCACTTAATAAAACCACAAGCTTGTCATTACAGATTTCTCTAGCTACTTGTGTGATTATTTTAGCCATTTCAGGAAAGGCAGAGATCGTTAAGTTGAAACCACCATAATCCGCGTGATGTGCATCATGCCCAAAATTCCACAAAATCATTTCAGGTTCGAATTTTTGCACAAGAAATGGAGTTAATTCTTGTAAAACTCTCAGAAAGCCTTTATCCGAGATATTTGATGGCAGAGGGATGTCAAATTTTTTTGATTTTATTGAATCTTCACTGAATGAATAACCATCAGAAAAGAAGTTAAGATGTATAACATTTTCGTCATTCTCAAAAATATTCCGTGTGCCATCACCAGGATGAGGATCAGTGTCAATTATCATAAATCGTCTAATGTTGTAATTATTTCGAAGATTTTGAATAAGTAACGCAGAATTATTAATGTAACAAAAGCCCCAATAAGAATTAACACCTGCATGATGTCCTGCAGTTCCGGTAAAAACAAAGGAGTTTTTTACTTTTCCCGTCCAGACCATTTCTCCTGCTAGCACAGCACCTCCCGCGGACAGGAGTGCTGCCTCATAACAATCGTCTTCCTTTACTCTGTTAAGATGTTGCTTAGTGTGTATTTGGAGGATTAATTCTTCTTCCACCATCTCAGGTCTCTGAATAACAACTCTGTTTGGATCTTTTTTCTTAAGGAAATCCACTAAAAAATTGTAAGCTGGTAGTAATCTTTCCCGTAAAACGACATTTCCGTGCGTTACAAATTTAGGGTGATATATCACGCTTGTTTGGGACATTTTTATCAAAATAGAAGATTAAGTAACTCCTTCTTAAAAAATCTAACTGCTGGGAGAAGATCATACTTCAATTTTTATTGCTCTATTTCCATATTTTATTTGCTGGAGTAGTACACAATGCTCTAATCCATCAACCCCGGATATATCAAGCAGTTTTACCTTAAAATCGTTAAGTTCTTCTACAGTCTCTACAATTACTTTAAATAAAACGCCACATTGCCCAGTTAGCTCATACACTTCCTTCACTTCAGGATTCTGGATACCGAAGTCTTTTATAACTTCAATGTCCCTCATGGAGGGTGAAGTGACTTTGATAAAAGCAACAATGGTAGGACGTGCGAAATACGGATTTAATTCGACTGTAAATCTTCTTATAACATTTTCATCAATCAGTTTTTGGACACGTTTCCTTACCGTGGACTCTGAAATATTAAGTTCTTCCGCAATTTGCCTATATGGTTGCCTTCCATCTTCTAACAACTTAGCTAATATGCGCCAATTGGTTGCATCAACTTTTGGGCTCATATCTTGGTCACAGCACTTTGACATATATCTTCGCGGAGTCACATTAATGGTGTTAAAGAAGCCCGCCATCTTTACCTAAATAACTAAAAACTTAGTTATCATAGTGAATTGATATAATTCCCCAGTTATAATAATAGATGATTTTTGTCATAAATAATATGGTAACATTCAATATATAATAATTTCAATAGCGGCCTTCATGTTCTTCAAAAATACATTCTTACTTTGACTGAAATGGGAGATTAAGATCTTTTTTTCGTCATTTTTCGTTCTTTTTACCGATAATAGTACTTTTTTTATTTCAGTTTTCGGCATTTTAAAGTGGGTTTTACTTGAAAATCAGATATTTAGAAGCGTTTAACGTCTTTCTATAAATAATAAAAAAGGAAAAATGTTATCATTAATTTATTGAATCCCTGAAATGATTTCAACCTTCGTATTTACAGTAAACATTTGTAATTTAATAAATAATAACACAATTCTATTGATAACAATATCTAGATAATCTAACTCTATCTAAGGAGAAGAGCAAAACTATCAACTGTCCTTATGAAATTACTAAATGCGTCACATTTAGGAGATTTTTTGGCGTTTTCGGTCATAAAATAACCGCTTTTTGGACGCAAAGCAAATAAATGGAATATAAGATATATCATTAACGATCATGACATATCCACAAATGATGAACTGGGATCACCATTTCTGATGAGGAGGTATGGAGGTGCCCTATATTAAAACCGACAAAATAGTTTCCGGGTTTAGATGGTTTTTGTTTACAGAAGCAAAAGAAGAGTTAGTAGAGTCGATAAAAGAGGGGCTTTGGGAAGTTAAAATGCAGTTGGCACCCTCAAATCCAGGAGAAACGGCGATAATATTAAACTGGGATCCATTCGTTTCGCATTTAGTACGAGTTCGTATTGAAAGTCCGACTGAAGAAGATGTAAAAGAATGTGACAAGGCGATAGAATACATCATTCATAAGAAATGTATGTACAACGGAGTCAAACTTATTTCTGGAGAACTCAACACCGTAACCGATTAGCATTTCGATTTGACTTTTTACAGACACGTTAAACTCAAAGGAAGGATGAAATTTGATTATAGTAGAACAAAAGCCATTTGACGAAATCTTGGCAATGCTTGAAGGACATAAAACGCACGAAGTTTTGATTGTTGGGTGCAATGGATGTGCAGGCATCTATCAGGCAGGAGGAGAAAAGCAAGTAGAAGTTATGGGAATGCTTCTAGAGATGGCCCATAAGCTGAAAGGTAACAACATGAAGACAAGAAATGTTACAGTATTACGACAATGTGATCGTCAAATCGTAGCCACGGCTCTTAAACCTGTAATAGAAGGAAATGAAGTTATTTTATCAATGGGGTGCGGTGCTGGCGTCCAAACAATAGCAGAAACAATTGAAGATCGTTTTGTACTCCCCGCACATAACACAATGTTCATTGGCATGCAAGAACGCGAACTAGGAGAACTACATGAAAAATGTAAGGCATGCGGTGATTGTATATTAGATGAAACAGGTGGTATTTGTCCAATTACTATGTGTGCCAAATCTCTATTAAATGGCCCGTGTGGGGGCTATGCAGAAGGCAAATGTGAGGTCGAAGATTATACACATGACTGTGCATGGTGTCAAATCTATGAAAAACTAAAAAGACTGGATAGACTTGATCTCTTCACAAAACCACGATTGCCAAGGGATTGGCGAGTTTCCCTTTCACCTCGTAATCTTTAACTCGATTTTTTTAGAGTACAAATTCATTCACTTTCGACAGATCCCTTTAACATATTAGAATTTTACTTTGCGGTGATTTAAAATTGAGCGGAGAAAATAGATTGGATCAAATTCTTGTGTTGGGCGGAGGTGTTGCAGGAATCGCAGCAGCTTTAGATTTGGCAGAACAAGGTCATACTGTCTATCTTGTTGAGAAATTACCTTCTATTGGAGGAAAAATGGCACAACTTGATAAGACATTCCCAACCCTTGACTGCTCAATTTGTATTCTTGCACCTAAAATGGTTGAAGTCGCCCGTCATCCTAATATAAACCTATTGACCTATTCTGAACTCAAAGAGGTAGAAAAAAAGGGTGACTCTGGTTTTCGTGTCAAGATGATAGCACACCCTAGGTATGTTGATGAAGAAAAATGTACTGGGTGTGGTCTGTGTGCTCAGTATTGCCCGATAAAGACGCCTAATGAATTCAATACCGATCTTGATGATAGAAGTGCAATCTATACCTTGTTTCCTCAAGCAGTTCCACTTGTCTATACAATTGATCCAGAACACTGTCTTAATTTTAAGTATGGAATATGTCAAACATGTGAAGACATTTGTCCACCAAAAGCAATTGACTATGATCAACAACCTCAAGAATTTTCCATTGATGTAGCGTCCATTATAGTGGCTACTGGCTATGATCTTCTTAATCCAAAAGATCTGGCTGAATATGGATATGATGTGTATCCTAATGTTCTGACATCTTTAGAATACGAGCGTCTTCTTTGTGCTACTGGTCCCACGAAAGGAGAACTTCTTACACCATCTGCTAGAAAGCATCCGAAACGTATAGCATTTGTATTATGTGTAGGTTCAAGAAATGTTGATGTAAAACCCTACTGTTCTAAATTTTGTTGTATGTACTCGGCAAAAGCAGCTATAATAACCAAAGAACATCACCCTGATGTCGAAACATTTGTCTTTTATCATGATACGAGACCAATTGGAAAAGGTCACGAAGAATTTATCCAAAGAGCCCAGGACGAATTCGGGATAGTATACATAAAAGGACTACCAGTGCTAGAAGAAGACCCACATACACAAGAAATTGTGATCGATTACATAGATATGCTCACTGGGAAAAAACACGAACTTCGTGCAGATATAGTAGTTTTATCTCCTGCAGTTATTCCCAAAAAGGATTCAGAGTCTCTAAGAGACATATTAGGTATTGAAACAGATGAGCATGGTTTTTTCAAATCTATTGACTCAGTTCACCTCATTGATTCAACTGTCCCTGGAATTTATCTATGCGGTTCATGTCATGGTCCTGAAGACATATCAACATCAGTCGCGGAAGGAAGTGGAGCGGCAGCAAGGGCAGCAGCAAGGACGAGCATAACTCGAGCAGAAAGAATAGAAAAACCAGTTTATGAAATTTCAGTCAACCCATTCGATACGCCAAGGATTGGGGCGTTTGTTTGTCATTGTGGAATCAATATCGGGGGCGTTGTTCATGTTCCTGAAGTTGTTGAATACGTAAAAACTCTGCCGAATGTAGTTTACGCAACTGATAATTTATACACCTGTTCTTCCGATACACAAGAGTTGATAAAAGAAAAAATAAAAGAGCATGACCTAAATCGAGTAATTGTTGCAGCATGTACTCCTAGAACACATGAGTCTCTTTTTAGAGAAACCTGTCGTGACGCTGGACTAAATCCATATTTATTTGAGATGGCTAGCATAAGAGAACACGATTCATGGGTTCATATGCACGAACCCGAAAAAGCCACTGAAAAAGCAAAAGATTTAATGAGGATGGCTGTCAACCGAGCAGAATTCTTAACTCCTTTAGGCACTATTTCCTCTAATGTCACACCTGCAGCACTTGTAATTGGTGCAGGAGTTTCAGGAATGACAGCCGCTGCAGCAATAGCCCAAAAAGGCTTTGATGTCTATTTAATTGAGAAAGAGAAGGCTGTTGGAGGCCTATTGCGAAAATTGGATTGGGTGAACTTTGAAAAAGCGATGGCCGAAGACATTTTGACGTCACTGGAAAAATTCGTCACGGAAAACGAAAAGATCCATTTAATGACTGATTCTAAACTGAAAAACGTAGAAGGATCAATTGGAAACTTTGATATTACTGTAATCCAAGCTGGTAATGAAAAGCAACAATTTAAAGTGGGTAGTATCATCATCGCAACTGGAGCTGAAGAAAATACTCCCAAAGAATTTTTCGGGAATCCGATATCTTCAAATGTTCATACTCAACTTGAACTGACCCGTTTAATACAAGAAGGTAAAATAAATGATAATGATTCAATTGTAATGTTACAGTGTGTTGGAACGCGTGAAAAGGAAGGTCGTACTTATTGTTCTATAATATGTTGTGCTAAAGCTATTATGAATGCATTGATGATCAAAGAAAAATATCCAAGCGCCAAAGTATACATAATTTACCGTGACATTAGATTACATGGCGAAGAAGAAGAATATTATTGGAAAGCACAAGAAAAAGGTATTAACTTTATCCGTTATGATCACGAAAGACCACCAAAAGTCAGGACAAATCCAGACGGCACACTTGCCGTTGAATTTTTCGATATGATCAATCAACTTGAATTTGATATTACAGCTAACAAAGTTATTCTCAGTACACCTCTTATACCGCGTGATGGGAATAAAGAACTATCTGAAATGCTAAAAATTCCATTAGATATAACAAACGGCTTCTTTTTTGAGGCTCATCCTAAACTAAGACCAGTTGACTTCGCAACTGATGGTATATATCTTGCTGGAACAGCTCATGGCCCAAAGAGTATCTCTGAATCTATCAGTCAAGCACTTGGAGCTGCATCAAGGGCGCTCATTCCATTAATGAAAGGAGAAATCGAAAGCGAAGGAATCGTTGCAGTAGTCGATCCAGATTTATGTATTGGTTGCGCCAATTGTGACTTTGTTTGTGCATATGGAGCTGTAGGCGCTTCAATAGGCGAAAATAAATTCATTTCAGAAGTAAACCCACTACTCTGCAAAGGTTGTGGAGTTTGTGCCGTTACTTGCCCTGCTAATGCTATTACTATGCAACACTATACCAATGAGCAGGTATTCGCCATGATCCAGGCGGCTTTAGCTGAAGTTACAGATAATTCTGAGCCAACAATTCTTTCATTCTTGTGTAATTGGTGTAGTTATGCAGGAGCTGATATGGCAGGCGTCAGTCGGTATCAGTATCCCCCAAATATTCGAGCTATAAGGGTAATGTGTTCAGGAAGAGTTGACCCACTCTACATTCTTATGGCTTTTTCCTTAGGTGCAGATGGTGTCCTTGTCGGTGGCTGTCATCTGGGTGATTGTCATTACATTAAGGGGAATGTTTTTGCTGAGAAAAGGATAAACGATGTAAAAACTTGGCTAGAAGCAATAGGACTTGAACCAGAACGCCTTCGCTTAGAATGGGTCTCTGCTAGCGAAGGAAAGAAATTTTCTCAAGTTATAACTGAGTTTGTGAATGAACTTAAGGAGCTTGGAGCAACTCCACTCAAATCAAGTTCCATTTTCTCTTCTCGGGAGGTGAAAACATGACGGCAGTTAAACAAACAGTAGAGGATTCTGATATTCATCCTAATTTCAAATATGAATTAGCGAATATTCTCGGAGAAAAGGCACTTCTTCATTGTTTCCAATGCGGTACGTGTACTTCATCATGTCCTGTGGCAGATGATGTAGATATTAAGCCACATCAGGTAATAAGCATGACTTTGCTAGGTTTGAAGGGTAAACTACTACAAAGTAAAACTATATGGCTTTGTGCAGCCTGTTTAGCCTGTGCCGAGCATTGTCCAAGAGGTGTTCGATCTTTCTATCTTCAATCTGTCCTTAAAAATTTAGCTGCTAGAGCAAACAATCTCCCTGAAGGTATCCGGGAAGAAGGCGAAATCATATTAACTACAGGGCTAGCTATTCCCATTTCATCTGGAATAATTAAGAGAAGGAAAAAATTAGGATTGCCTGACTTAACTCCTCCTGATGCAGAAACATTTCAAAAGATAGCTGAAGTAACGGGAATCACGTCATTACTTTCCAAGAAAGGAGGAAAAGAAAAATGATGGATTATGCGTTATTCTTAGGATGTATTATTCCATATAGACTTCCTCAACTGGAAGCAGCTGCGCGAAAAACCTTACAAAAATTTGATGTGAATTTGCACGAAATGCAAGGCGCAGGCTGCTGTAGTGATCCTGCCGCAACTCCAGCACTTGATTACAAGACTGCTTTAGCTGTAGCGGCTAATAACATTTGTATTGCAGAGGAAATGGAGTTAGATATTCTTAATCTGTGCAATGGCTGCTTTCATTCTTTGAAATTGTCAAATGAAACTCTGAAGAATAAACCTCGCCTCAAAAAGCAAGTCAATGAAATCCTTGCACATGTTGGAAAAGAATTTAAGGGCACAATAAATATTAGACACTTGTTAGAGGTTATGCACAAAGACATAGGACTAGAAAGGATTAAAGATGAAATAAAGACCCCATTCAAGGACTTAAAGGTTTCAGTTCATTATGGTTGTCATGTATTGCGACCGTCAAACGTCCTTAATGTTGATGATCCGCTCCGCCCAGAATCACTTGATCGTCTAGTTAAATTGACTGGAGCTGAGAGTGTCAAATACATGCGAAAAATGAACTGTTGTAATTACTGCATTCGCGTAGTCGATAAAGATATCTCTTTAAAACTTTCAGCAGAAAAAATGAAACAAATTAAGCAAGCGGAAGCTGATTGCATAGTACTTCTATGTCCTGGATGCTTTATGCAGTATGACCTTACCCAAAAAGAAATTATACGACTTTTAGAAGAAGAAATGTTCAGCATCCCTGTCCTCTCTTATTCACAACTCCTCGGACTTGCAATGGATATACCTGCTGAGGAATTAGGGTTGCAGTTTCATAGAGTGAAACTCAAGAAACTCTTTGAAAAACCAGCATTATTTGCACAATAGTGGAAGACTATTCAAATAAAAGATTTTAAAATACCTTTTTCTTCTTCTTTTTCTTCTTTCATTTCAATTTAATGTATAAAGCCCTGGTAAAACTCTATTTCTCATTTCGTTAATGTAAGAAGATTTTTACAAAATCAAGGCTAGCAAATAGCCATCCAAAATGTTATTAGAGAGTTTGTTGAATAGCCTTTCAAACAACGCATTTGTTTTCATCAAATTTGAATCATTAAGGGGTCACACAATGGAGTTGTCAAAAGATAGCGCTATTATTAGAGGGATAATCCATGTTTTTATGGAAGGTGATTTAGAAGAACAAATAGAAGCTACACAAGAATTAAAGGAAATGGGCCATAATGCAATTGACCCTTTAATTCAAATCATAAGAGATGAAAAGGAGCGCAAACCGATTCGACTAGAAGCTGCAAGAGCAATTGTGGTGCTTGGTTCGGATAGCGTTGAGCCATTAATCGAACTGTTACAAGAAGATGATATAATCACACGTATGGCCGCAATAAGATCATTGGGCGCAATTAGTGACGCAAAGGCTGTACCTAAACTAATTGACAATATACACACTGAGGAAAAAAAAATCAGGCTGGCTGTCATCTGGGCGTTAGGACAAATTAAAGATAAGCAATCAATTAGCCCTCTCCTCTCTCTGTTAAGTGAATCCGATTGGGGGATTCACATGGAGGCTATTGAGGCCCTAATAAAGATCGGTGATGATAAAGCTCTTCTTAAATCGATCAATCCTCTAATACATGCTATGTACAATGAAGAAGCTAATATTAGACGAATTGCTGTGACGCTTCTTGAAAAGATTAAAGAGAAGATAAATATCGCAACATTTACAGACATCTTCAATAAGCAAAAAGATCTTAATTTACGTAAAAGGCTGATAGACGCAATTGGTGAACTGCGAGACCCACGTACTATATCGTTGTTAGTTTCTGTTATAGAAAAGGAAGAGATTGCGGCTCTTAGAGCCAGTGCCCTTGTGTCGCTCCAAAAAGTTGATACTGAAGAAGCCTACAAATGGGCTATATTGAGTCTTTCAGATGAAGATTTGGACGTTAAATACAGTGCGGTGGAAGTTCTCAAGAAACTTAAAGACAAACGCGCTGTAGTGCCACTTATCGCTAAATTAAATGATGAAACAATTATAAAAGCAACTATTGAAGCCTTAGGTGAGATCGGTGACCCGAAGGCAGTTGATTCATTGATACAAATATTAGAGAGCCCTAATCCCTTTCTTCGGGCAAGTGTAGTTTTAGCATTGGGCCAAATTGACACAGATTCAAAGAAAACAGTTAAACCATTAATCAAGGCGATGAATGATAAGGATGAAGAAATTCAATGTCTAAGCAGACATATTCTTGAAGATAAAGCAAAGAAGATGGGTTATGCATCAAAAGATGATTTAATCAAAGATGTAAAACCTTAAACTGATTTTAGATTATAGGATGGTTTACTTATTGAATCAAGGTTCCTTGAAAAAAAAACTGGCTTTTATAAATGGAAATGTAATTACTATGGACGAGACGAATCCTAAGGCTCAAGCAGTTCTTGTGATAGATGATAAAATTTTCAAGGTCGGATCAGATGAGGAGATCAAAAAACTGATTGATGAAGATACCGAGGAACTGGATCTTGAAGGTCAGACATTGATTCCAGGATTTGTGGATTGCCATGCGCATCCAATAAACTTTGGACTCGCACTCATGGCTGTTGACTGCAAGACACCCACTGTGAATTCAATTAAGGAGATAGTGGAAAAGATACAAGTGGTAGCAGAAGAGAAATTAGATGGAGCATGGATAATTGGTAGAGGTTATGACGATTTCAAACTGTCTGAGAAGAGACACCCTAACAGATGGGATCTAGATGAGGCTGCGCCTAACAACCCTGTCATTATTACTCGGTTTTGTGAGCATATTTCAGTTGTAAATAGCCTTGCTCTAGAACTTGCAGGCATATCAGAGGATACAGAAGACCCTGAAGGGGGGCAGATTGATAGAGATCCTAAGACTAGCGAACCAACCGGAATTCTGCGTTGGGGTGCTAAGGAATTGGTATTACGAATTATTCCTCCTCCTAGCGTAGAACAATTGAGAAAAGCTATAATTTTGGCTTCCGAGCAATTTCTGGCTAAAGGAGTAACTTCAGTGTCCGAAGCCGGCGAAATAAATGCCTCGGCTATGAAAGCTTATCAGATTGCAATATGGGAAGACAGCATGCCCCTTAGGATTAACTTGATGATGCCAATTAGTATGCTTGGTTTTTTACGTAAACTTGGTTTTTCATCAGGTTTTGGCGATGATAGACTTCGAATAGGCCCAATAAAGATCATAACTGATGGATCAACATCAGGGAGAACTGCAGCCCTATCTGAACCTTATGAAGATTCACCTGAGAATATTGGTATGATGTATCTAAGTCAGAATGAGTTAAATAACATAGTTCTCACCGCTCATAGTGCAAGATTCCAAGTAGGAGTTCATGCAATCGGAGATAGAGCTATTTCAGCGGTTATCGATGCAATTGAGTTAGCCTTGGAACAATTACCAAAAACTGATCATCGACATCGAATAGAACACTGTGGAATAAACAGTTCAACCATTATAACAAGACTCAAGAAACTGGGCATTATACCTGTTCCGCAACCCATATTTCTTTATGGTGAAGGTGAGAGTTACAGGGCAGGCTTGGGCGAAGACAGGGTAAAATGGGCGTATCCCCTAAAGTCGTATATAGAGCGTGGAATCACGACACCTATGAGTTCGGATTGCCCCTGCACTTCTGGATGCGAGTTAATAAGCCCCCTTCTAGGTATTTATGTAGCTGTGACTAGGATGACCGATACTGGTAGAGAAATCGGTGCTGAACAAAAAATTGAAGTAAAAGATGCCCTTAAGGCATATACCCTTAATAGTGCTTATGTAACCTTCGAAGAAGGTGTAAAAGGATCCATCGAGCCAGGTAAACTCGCTGATTTTGTTGTCCTATCGGATGATCTTCTTAATGTAAGAGATAATGAAATCAAGGACATATACGTGGAAATGACTATAATAGGTGGCAAAACTGTTTATAAGAAACCATAAAAAGTTTTTATCGTCGTATATCTCGCTCTAATTCCTATTTATTTTGATGGCACGCACAAAAGAAAAGTTTAAAGGCATTAAATTTACATATTTATATTGTAGGTACTTTGTTTTTACTGATAGAGATGACTGAAATGTTTAGAGAAGATATAGGAAAACGTTCAGAATACGGAGATACTTTCGTTCGATTGTTTATTAAAGATGGTCTTCAAAATCGACTACTGCCGTTTTCAAAAAGTGCGCTTTCCCTCTTCACAAAGTATTGCTTTGAAGAATGCAACGACTCAGACCGTCTTAAATGTATTTTACGCCCCTGTACTGAGATTATTGACGGAAATAATCGCCGGCTTTTAGATCTATATATTGACTCAGATATTAAGAAAAATGAGCTCCCTCTTTTCTGTTACAGCCAACGACAACAAATGATAACTAAAATTCTTACTGGAAAAGAACGTAGACAAGGCAAAAATATTGACAAGAAGATTTTCTTAGAAGATTTCCTTGATATATTATTTCCAAAAGCAGCAAAACCACTGAAAAGGGCATTACAGAGGAAACAAACGTTCATCAAAACATTCATAGGAAGACTTGATGAAATGGATGAATTCACGCTATATTCCTCTCAAGACGATTACCTATTATTCTCAAATAACCATGACATTTTTTATATGGACTTAAATCGAGAAATTGTAACCTTGAATCCTAGTGAACATCACATAAGTGAAATGCCCGAATTAACAGGCTTCACTAAATTCTTTTCTCACAGATATAATCAACAGGCTGAATTAATTGAAAATGGATTTGGATGGAATCATATTCAGTTTCAAGTTTATGAGTCTAAAGAAGATTTTACTGAAGAAGAAAAATCTCGACTTCAAAAATTTCTAATAGAACTCCGTAAAGACAATGCAGGACTCTTTTCCGCATTTTATGTTGCAGATAAGACAATACAGATCAATACGGACGTTTACTATCATAATTATGATCCTGAAGTGTATTTGACTTATAATGACAAAAAATTGCTAGTCAGATCTTTAGAGGAAATATTTTCCTCAATGAAGCGCCTTCAGGACGATATTGCACAAAAACTCATTGAAAAATCAGAAGATGATACAAAGGAAACCTCGTCTGATTAGATATATATAATAAGGAGTCATTTTCTTCCAATAGATTTTTCGGAAAGTGATAAGGTTTATTATTTATCTGTTATCTAAACTGCTATTAACTATCTTAGAGGTTAAACTATGACCGAACCGATAATAAGTTACATGAACGACTCTGATACTTTTGCCAGAGCACTTCTTGCATTAGAAGTTCTCGTGGTTGCCACATTTTTTGGCATCTTTCAAGCATTGATGTTTCAAGAAAACTTATATCTAATTTTAATTGGAATTGGATTCGGTGTCGCCTGTTTCATTTTATTTGGACGTGCAATTACTCAGATGAGTCTAAAAGAACTTGGATTGGTTAAAACAGCATTAAAAAACAATGTATTTTTCGGAATTCTTATTGGAATAATACTTCATCTGGTTTTTAGTGCATATTATTTCATAATTTATGAAAAGGTTCTTTTCTTGTTACCCTATCGCAATTTGATAATTATCCCAATTGCATTACTTGTTGTCTTTTCAGAAGAATTATTTTTCAGAGGTTATATGCTCCCAAGACTTGAAGGTGCGTTTAAGTCTTATGCTACTGTTTTAGCAGTATTAATCAATTCGATTTTGTTTATGTTCTATCATCAAAGCTCTATCTTCAATTTGATTCTTTATGGTCCGTACTACTCAACGCTTGAGACAATGATAATCAATTTCGCTGGAAGTGTAATCCTATCCGTTATTTTTGTAAAATTTAGAAGCTTAATATCACCTACTTTAGCTCATGTAGTATTTGATATCCTCTTCTATATTCATTTTGCATTTCCGTATTGGCTAATACCTTAACCTTTGCGTCTATCGGGGTTCTTTTATAAGCAATCGTTGCCTGATAAGAATTTTCAAAAAATTAAATAAAAATGCACAAAAAAAAGTACACATCTTGATGGGGATAGGTCTCTGAATGATGTATTTTTGTAACTTTCACAAATCTTAAATATCGTTGTATTGTTGGCACTACAGGCCGTAGTAGGTGCGTCTTGTAAGCCAGTCATTTCAACAGCTCCTATTTGTTATTGTCCTACTACGGTTTAATTTAACGATTTTATGAAAAGTTTTAATTCAACTTACATCCTATAATGATTGAGTATTCTGATTTATAAGAAAACGATTTTTTCTAAAAAAGAGGGAAGGTCATTAATTTATAGATATGTAGGATGGAGCGTATTACAAATGGATGCAAATATTGACGAGTGGATAACTCAATCCTTAAATTCTGTGGGTATTATTGCAAATGAATATTTACCTGTAATGGGAGGTCTTCTCGTTCACGTTAAGCGAGAAGGAGTAATTTGGATACCCCGCTCCAGGGTGGCTGGGATTTTTTCGCGGCGGGGACTTTTGGACACAATTGCGAGGCAAGGACAAATCGTTTTCAGTGCAATAGGGTTTATTTTCGCCCCAGTAGCTACAGCTTACTCACAGTTTATTCGTAGAGGACTCAGAATACCTCCAAATAATGTAACTTCATATAGTAGGTCCATCATAGAACGCGTTCTGTTAACACGCCCTAGCCTTTACCAAAAAGCAGCTCAGACTCTAAGTGGAGTTAAAGAGAAATTAGTAAGTGCCATCAAAAGAGAGACTGATGAAAAAGAGGAAGAAGAGGTCAACTATTTCGCCCTCCGTTTCATAGTAACGTTAGAAGAAATTAAGGTAGATGAACTTGCTGAATCAAGTTTCATCTCTAAAATGGAAAACGCAATTATGAGCAAACTAGAAGGCGAAGAGAGTCTTCCTGAAACACTAGAAACATTCGAAACTTCAGAAAAATTTGAACCATCTGTCGAAACCGAGATCACATCTACAGTTAATGAAGAAGATGAAAATACCGGAAAATTAGAAAAACTCTCTAAAGTCAAAGATAAAGCTGTGGAAAAACTAAAAAATGCAGGCTCTATCGCAAAAGAAAAACTCCAAGATACAGGAACTGTTGCAAAAGAGAAATTAGTAGATGTAGGTTCATACATAGGTGATAAAATAAGTAAAATCGAGATTAAAAAAGTTGTAAGATGGTTAGCTGGTTATCCTCTGTTTCGAGTGCGTTTAACTGGAAGTGAGACAGAGAAGTTACATAGATTTTTAAAGAGCCTACAAGATGACGGAATTGAAATAAATTCTGCTTTGGAACTTGAAGATGAATTATTAGCAGAATTTGACATAGAAAGTTAATATTTGCAAAGAAAAGCCTTGTAATTCAACAATAAGATATCAAAAACATTTTTGCGAGAATCTTAATCTATATATAGATCTTTCATACATAAAGAGATCCATCTTTTTTTTAACTCAAACGATTTTGAGTTAGGAGGAGAAACTTCCAAAGTTTAAAATAAAAAAATGAAAAAGAGGAGGTCTAATATGGCGAAAACAGCCTTAATGATGATTGAGTTTCAGAACGACTTTTTGAGTGAAAAGGGAGCAATGGCAGGCGCAGGAATCTGGTCGAGGGCAAAAGAACACAAAGTAGTGGCAAATACGAAAAAAATACTTGAAGCAGCAAGGAAAGCGGGCATCCCCATCATCCATTCACCCATCAGCTTTAGAGACGGATATCCAGAGTTAGCCGGTACCCCTGCAGGTCTTCTTAAGGGCGCTGAGGAAGCTAATGCTTTTAAGAAGGGAACCTGGGGCGCACAAATTGTTGAGGAACTTACACCAAAAGAAGGCGAGATTGTGCTCGACAAACGTAGATTATGTGCTTTCTGTGACACTGAGCTTGAAGGCCTATTACGGAATCAGGGTGTTGAAAATCTAATGATTGCAGGGTTCATCACAAACTGGTGTGTAGAAGTAACAGGAAGATCTGCATATGATAGAGGATTTAAACCTGTCTTTTTATCTGACTGCACGGAAGCGCTTTCCGATGAGGAGCAAAAGTTTGCTTATACAAAAATATTCCCTGCGATCGGTGACATCAAAACATCTGACGAAGCAATAAAAGAGTATCTCTAGTCAAAAGCCAAGCCTTCCCTTATCTTTTTTTTAAAATCGCTCATTTTTCAATTTTTCTGTTTTTAGTTGTCGCTATAAGAAACCTCATCAAGCTTTGGAATATAGGGTTTGATATCTATCAAAGGCGTACCATCTATTGCATCAATCCCTCTTACTGTCAAACTATTCCCTTTGCGTTCAACCAGCTCTACAACTCCGAGCCCTATTGGATTTGGTCGATTAGGTGAACGAATAGAAAATACACCCTGTGGAATAGGAACATCGGGTGTAGGTGTTAATAAGATTTCTCTGTTTGCTTGATGAAGCCAATAAATCAAAACAACGTGCTTACGCTTTTCAATATCCTTTAATCCTTCGCTAAACTCAGGAAATATTTTAACTGTTCCCAGTGTTTGTACAAGTCTCCCTTGTCTAGGAGCATCGCCTTTTGTTTTATAAGGTGACCTGATAATACCAATTGGTTTCAAAATAATCTCCGTTGTCTTCATAATAAATTCTCCTAAAGGTAGATCTTTCAGTTTTTCTACTATTCTTCATTCTACGCTTAGTATCCAAAGAATTTTCATAAGCTGAAATTAGAATTGGAAAAAATCTCTATAAGTCAAATATATAATAATTCAATGTTAATTGTTCTTTCTTAAAAAAATTTGTCTCTTTCTATGTCTTAAAACTCTTCCAATTCTCTTAATAACTTCATTAATCTGTCTTCTGCACGTATAGCTGTCTCTTCTTCATCGGTATGAAATTCTCTTAGTGCTCGTCCAAGTCGTTTCACGTTTTGTTTTATCGTAAAGCGTACAACGCCGATATTCACAGAGGGTTCTGCGATAACACACAACACCGCTTCCTGATTTATACCAGCCGTAAAAATAACACCAGTATCGAATTCGGAAACAACTAAATTCAAGTTTCCCTCAATCTCAGTATGCTTACCCTGAGTTTCGCTAGCACAAAAAACAGCGTTGCCTATTGCACCGAGACCGTCAACGTCTACAGGACGTGCATCAAATTTTGTCACATGCCCAAGGGTTAACCCAGTGCGATCGGTGAGTATAACAGTCCTAATCGCATGATCTGCTTTAATGAGTCCTGAGAGAACTCGATTTAATGCATCAGATAGAGCTTTACCATCCCACACTAGAACTGCCCCTCAGAATATGCCATATAATGCTTACTGTTATGCACGATAAGCGAGTATTTCAAGGGTTCGGTTGTTACCTAATTCGAAATTACAGCTTTGAATATGTTAAATCACATATAATATTTTTGTTAATGCTTCTCTGCTATGATTTGCGAATCTATTTTCGTAAAATAAAAAAGGGGGGAATCTGGCGCGTTTGCGGTGACTTAGCTACACTTTTTCACTTTTCTTGTCTGTGTTTATTATATGCGCCTTTCCCATACTTCTCATGCTTTTTTAATCGGCCTTATATCAACAACGGCACGTGGTACGCCCATTCTTGCGATCTTCCTATTTAGCTGATGCACATAGCGTCTGTGAAAAGGAAGATAGAAGAATAGAGTCCATACTATGGAATGTGAAGCGGAGCCGATTGCAATTAATATAATCAACGCGATTTGCCCTGCTAATTCTGGATTTGGTGCAGTTGCTAACTCTATAAAGAATTTCATAAAGCCCAGTATGGCAGAACCACCCACAAAGCCTTCAAGTAGTTTTTGTCCAAATCCTGAAGATTTTTCAACCTCAAGATTGCCTTTTACTCGCTGGAAATAGTAAAGAGAGTAGTCCCTTAAAATAAAGAGTCCTGGCATGATTAAACCTAAAATAATTGGGCTGACAAAGAAAATTATTATGTTTACATTAATTATTAACTGTACAGCTTCTTCCTGAGTGATTTCAGTGATTGCTGGGATAAAATCTGCAAACTTAAGTAAATTAATTGCCAGAGAGATTAGGAACAGAATAGGAATCCATGGTTTGGCAAGACTTTCTCGTACATTACCCCACAAACGAGTTTTTCGTGATAATTCTTCTTCAATTGCTTTTGCCTCTTCCTCTTCTTCTAAGATGAAGTAACCTTTTTCCAGGCTTTCAAGATCCTTTAAATTCACATCGGATAACCCTGCAACCGTACGTCCTCTGAACCATAGTACAAACCGAATGACACTTCCAGAGGAATACACTCTACCCATTACTATCCAGACGAAAATGCCCACAATCGTTGCAATTAACAAAAGCAGTGCTAAAGCAGGCAATAGTCCGAAAACAATGAGTCCAAAAATTAATGCGAGTATTGTAGCTAGGATCTTTGTGATTTCACTTGTCATAGTCCATTACTATCCTTTTTGGTTCTTAGAATCTCCTACGTCACGGTCTTATATGAAGCATTCGGTTATATGATAATAAGTATACGTAGAGGGAAGTAAATATCATAAAGGAAAAAATTAGAAATAAATTTTATTTTTTCGTGCGTTTCATCGAAGATTGCATCAAAAAATCAGCGTTTAAGTGTTTCTTTTATCTTAATCAAGACAACAAAGAACCCTGCGGCCGGCAGAATCGACATCAATAGAAACATAACTTGCATCCCTACAATTTGTGCAATCATACCGCCAAGAAGTCCACCTACAGCCCCTCCACCGAAGATACATGTTGTTAGAAGCCCCATTGCTTCTGCTCGCTGTGTTTCTGGTGTGACATCAGTCACATAGCAGTTATTACCGTTCTCAAGGCATGAGAATGTAAATGCTAAAAGGAACTGAGCAGGGATAATCCACAAAAAGTTAGGGCTTAAAGCATAGAAGATTTCTACGGCACTGGTTCCGGCAAGCCCAATAAGAATCATTGGCTTCCGTCCGATTATATCGCACAGTTTTCCAGCCAAAGGTTGAAAAAACGCTCCTGCAAGCACAAAACTGATCGCTATTAATATCCCAACCCAAAAATCGCTAGCACCTAGTATAGTACTCAGATACACTGCAAATAAGGTCCATATCCCCCAAAATGAAATATAGCGAACAAAAGTGACGCTAAAAAGAACATGGAGATTGCCCTGCTTGACATAAGATTCATTAACATTTTTAGGAACGAATTTCCTTTTCAATATGCTAAACACTAGCCTTGGGTTTAATTGAACACTTATTCCTTTCCTATCAACACCCCTTAAGAAAATTAAACTAATAATCGCTCCTACCCCTGCTAAGATCGCTGCCAAGACCACACTCATCTGAATCGAGATATATTGTGCAACAAAGCCTCCAGAAAATGAACCAATTGCATACCCAAGAGAAGTTGAGGCTGTAAGAAATCCGAAAAATTTTCCTCTCTCTTCAGTCGAAGCCAATGTTCCAACTATAGCCAATACTGCTGGACGGAATGCAGATGCTATAAATCCGAATAATGCCATTAAAAGTACCACAAAAATCGGTACTTCGACAATTGAAGTAATAAAGAGGACAAAAGCACAGCCAATTAAACTTGAAGAAAGAAAGATCTTCCTTTTTCCGAATGCATCAGAAAGTACTCCCCACACAACGCTAAATATTGTGGTAGTAATATAATAAAAAGAAATCACTAATCCAGTTACAATAAGACTTGCTCCTAGTCTATTTACATATAATGGTAAAATAACAAGAGGTAAGAATGTAGCAAATGAATACAGCAGATTAGTAGTAATTACTGCGGCAAAATCCTTGTTCACTTCATAGTTCTCCAATAATTTCACTGTTAGGCATAGGTAGAAATTGCATGAGAGAGAAAAATGTACGCAATTGTACGTTTTTAACAACTTTGGACAGCACTTAAAACTAGTTCTTCAAATACTTTTTCCTTGAATTGAAATGGAGAGGTAAATATTATGTTTTAGTATGATACACTTTTGAATAACTATATGAGTATGAACTGTCATTGAAGTGCATCCAAACAAAAAAATGTTCAAAGCTTGTCTAGATCGAAAATCTAGTTATACATAACATGAAGGGTGAGCAGAGACTGTTGGTGGAGAGTTTAGTTTTATTAAAACTAGTGCAGCCTCTGCTCATGAGTTACCCCATTCGCATATATATGACTATTTTGGTAAAACTCTCCTCTTAGTCTAGTAAAACTCTCCTATATTTAAAACTAGTGCGCGCAAAATATTTATATTAAGAAGAGAGGATTATAAGTGTATAGTACAAAAAGGAAAATACAACAAGTTTTAACAAAAATTACACAAGGGGGAACAGTATGGGAGTTGCTTTGCTTAGATTGAAGTCATGGTTTTATCTTTTACTACAATTTGGATATGTATTCCTTGTTATTCTTTTTTTAGGAGTTCTTTTTCTAGGAATGGCAAATTTACTCGTTTATTTTGTGTTTGGCATAATAATTTTCGTGTTCTTCTATTTGATCTCAAATTATACTATGAAAAGAAGAATTAGAAAGAATGGAATACGCTTAGAAGGAGAGGCGCTTACACGTGCTGTGGGAGGCGGCTATACTGGAGGACAGATTTTTGACATGGTCAGCGAAGTATGTACTAAAAGCAATAAGCCTATTCCACGGAATCTATATGTCCTAAGAGATTCAAGTCTTAATGCATTCACTTTCGGTGGAGGCAGAGGGGCTTGGCTAGTAGTTCACGAAGGACTTCTGCAAGGATTACGTGAAGATGAAATAAAAGCTGTGATTGCTCACGAAGTTGGTCACATTCGCCACGGCGATGCTCGAATGATGATTGTCCTTATGGCGATCCCTTTTATTGTGGGAATCATCGCAAGAAGTTTACTCTGGGGAGGTCTTTACGGAAGTTATGGTTATCGTAGGCAACGAGGAGGTGGAGCGGCTGTTGCAATGCTTATCGGTGGGATTTTATTAGTGTCTGTATTCTTTCTCCAATTGCTCAGCCTAGCGTTTTCGAGATCTAGAGAATACTTAGCGGATGTTCATGGAGCCCGTGTGGCGGGACCAGAAGCTATGTCTAATGCCTTGCTACGTATAAGTAACGGTATTTCAGTAAATGACCTTGCGGCACGTCAGAGTTCAAAAATGGCAGATTCGCTTCTCATAAGTCCACGTTACCTTTCCCATGGACAAGAAGGTACCTATTGGGCGTCTTTTGATGTCGACAGATCGGGGGCTTTGGATACAGAAGAACTTAGAACTGCAGCATCTCGGACAAAAAGAGTCGGTGATGGTGTTCTTTCAACACATCCTGCTATACATAATAGGATTCTAAATATCGCGAAAAATGTCTTAATGACATAAAAATTCATTTTTTTTCTATTTGTAATCAAAAAAATAAAAAAGAGGTTTAATCGACAATTTGTAAACGTCGAAGCGTTTCTTGCTTTGGAATTCCGTTTTGATCCCACTCGCGTAGATCATAGTATTCGCTAAGCATTGTGTTGAAGTTTTCTGTTCCCATAACCTTTCCAGCAGCTGGTCCATTAGGCAATGGTTCTTCGAGGATTCTGTAAGGCATTGTATCATCCTTTCTAGATACTCCTTGTTGTGTCGCAATATATCTCTCCGTATTGCAGATTCTTTCACCTATGCTTCCTAGATCCCAATTTTCGTCTCCGGTAATTGCACTAAGGAGTGAAATGATCATATCTTCAGGAACTGCTCTGCTTCCTATCACACAGACGATACCGCTATCTAATATACTGCGGAAGTGTTGAAGTCCTATAACAAGTCCAGCTTTTCCATCGGTTGAGTATCGGTCATATTCGCCAGTTAAGATCTCAGCACCGATAGTCCACGATTTCAAGTGGCAGGCTCCTCTGGGAGACGTAGCATAAGTAAGCGCCATACCCCATACTGCTCGTGGATCATAAGCTGGAAACTCTAGTCCTTTCACCTGGAGTGCAAAATTCATCGAGTCCTGACCGACTTTTTCAGCACATGCTCTCGTTCCTTCTGCTAGAACATCACCAAATCCATCTCTGTTTGCCATCATTTCAATTAACTTTAAAATTGACTCCTCATCGCCCCATTTTAGTTCAGGAAGTTCTGCCTTCCATTGATCCAAATAGCCTTTTTCATAGCATTCTATCGCAAAACCAGCAGTTACACCCGCAGAAATAGTATCCATTCCATATTCATCACAAAGAATGTTCGCCATAAATGTGCCATTGAATTCATTCATACCACAGTTAGTCCCCAAACTCCAGAAACTTTCGTATTCAGGCCCATCAGCTATTTTTCCTTTATGTTTTCCTTCTTTAATCTCACTTAGTTTGCCACAGACTAGTGTGCACCCATAACAACCTGTATTTTTTGTAACATAATTAGCTACCCATGTTTCTGCGTCAAATTTACCGATGAGATCCATTTGTGCAATTTGCCCATTTTTACCTGTATAAACGCCGTTTTCACTCATTGATGCAATAAGTTGAACCGTACCTAATCTATGAAAGTTTTGAGCTGCTGGATTCTCTTTTGTTTCGCGGGTTACATCTTTAATCAAAGCCTTTAATTTATCTTCGTCATGTAATTCTGGTGTTATTGAGCCTTTTGCAACCATAGCTTTAAGGTTTTTTGAACCAAAAACAGCTCCAAGTCCTCCTCTTCCTGCTGCCCTATGATTGTGTGCTATTACGTCAAATACTGAGGCAACTTCAACTAATTTTTCTCCCGCAGGGCCTATCATTACAGCGCTAGGGAAGTTTTCCATTTCTTCAAGTTTCTTCCGTGTTTCACTTACTTTCAATCCCCATAGTTGTGAAGCGTCTTCGAAACGAATTTGATCATCTTGAATTGCCAGATATACTGGCTTCTCTGAAGCACCAGTGATCATTAAACCATCGTATCCACTTCGTTTTAATTCGACACCGAAGCGTCCACCAGTGTTTGTACAAAGATATATGCCGGTTAACGGACTTTTGCTGACAAATTCATACCTTTGACATACTGGTATCATAGGTTTTGTGCCAGTAAATGGACCTAGCATACAGAAAATGTAGTTTTCAGGCGATAATGGAGCAACCTCTGGAGAAACTTTATCTAACATAAGTCGTGCGCCTAGTCCTCGTCCTCCGATATAGAGTTTTGCCAATTTCTCGTCTAATGGAATTTCTTTTGATACTTTGCTCGTGAGATCAATACTTAAAATCTTTCCCATGTAGCCTTTCATCTAACTCACCATAAAAGCAATATGTTTTTGATGCTTCTTGAAGATTCTCTTTTTTCGTTGGTTTTTATCTTTTTAATTTTTTTCAAGTATATGAATGAAAATTTCAGCATATTTCAAAATAGCATCTGTGAATTATAATGTAGCAAGAGGGATAACAAGGATTGATATTATTATGCCACCTATTAGTGCTATAAAAAGTCCAGATTTCATCAGTTCTTTTCTATCCACAATTCCTGTGCTAACGAGTAAAGCGTTGTTAGCGGTGGCAAATACAGTACAGAATGCAAGCGATGCCGCTAATCCAACAGACAAGGCAGTAATCTTTGGATCTATTCCTAAAAGTATTGCCAAGCTTAATGCAATTGGTGTAAAAATAGCGACGGTTGCTGTATTGCTCAACAAGTTTGTAACAAGAATTGTTGCGAAGGTAATTGAAATTATGATTAAAAGAATTGACAAACCTCCTAGGGGTTTAATTAGAAATTCAGCTACCCAATTTGCAGTGCCTGATTCCAAAAATGCCTTACCCAACGCTATACCCGCACCTAAGAGTAAATATACACCAAAAGCGCCCAAACGTGCGTCATCCCACTCTAGAGCCCCTACAACGAATAACGCAACAGCAGCTGCAATACCAACAATTGCCACACTTAAAAGAGTTCTAGGTAACCCTAACGCTGATTCGATTTCTGAGCCTATTATCCACAGGATAACAGTGGGTATGAAGATGCCTAGCGTCTTCTTTTCACCATTTGACAAGGGAGGTAAGTTAGATCGTTCTTTGTGAATCTCAGAAATATTTATGGATGCAACGCTAACTGGAAATAACTTTGGTAAAATAATAAATGCCGCAAACATAGTGAGAAGCGCGCATGGCAGTGCTACTTTCATCCAATCAATAAAAGTAAATGTAGTTACTTCCTCAATAAATCCCGAAACCAGCGCGTTCGGTGCTGTGCCAGGAATGGTTGCCATACCTCCAACGGCAGCACCAATATTTACGCTAATAAGAAGCATTGTAGCAAGTTTCTTCCTATCCGTTTCATCCTTTACTTTTTCAACGATTATATAAACGGTAGGAATAAAAATAGCCAATACAGCAGTATTTGAAATCCACATGCTCAAAAAAGTGGTTATTAGCAGCAGGGCGAATAGTATACTTCGAATTGATCCTTTAATATTTGAAAGGATTAAAAGAGAAAGCCGGCGATCTAAGCCATGCTTTCTAATTGCTTCTGCGATAATTATTGACGACATTAGAATAAAGATGACGGGATTAGCAAAAGAAGAAAAAGACGCAGTCGCGCCTCCTTCAAAAATTCCGTAGGCGACAAGCAATACTGGTACCATAAGGGAAGTAACAGGAAGAGGCAATGTTTCAAAACTCCACATAAGCGCTGTAAAGAGGAATATACCAAGCGTCCATTGTATTTTCTTAGGAATTGGAAGGGGAACAATGGTAAAGATTATTAATAATATAACTGGAATAAACAATTTCAATTTCTTTTTCTTAGTTTGAATGCGTCCTTTAAGCGCCTCTTGAAAATATCTTCCTGTGATCTTCTTTACTTCATCTTGATTCATAACCTCGTTTCTCCATCGGCAAGCTTTTGTCCAAATTCAAGTAAGGATTACAAAGCATTGAAAATCAAAATAGAAAAAGCAAAGGTTTATTGATTTTAGATATATATAATGTTAAAGCTAAGTTTTAGAAAGAAATTAGGACAAAGATCAGATATGAGGTCATCCTCGATCTTCTATAATTCGTTTGGCAAACGAATACTTTGTAAGCCGATCAACAGTTTTTCTGCTGAGTACACCAACTAATTTACCCTCGTCGTTCACGACCACTAATCTGTTCACTTTTGATTTCAAGAATTCATCATCAGAGATGTCTAAAGCGTTTTTATTCTCATGGACTGTACGGACTGGCTTCACCATAACGTCACGCGCCAATAATATAGTTGGGTTCTTCCCTTCCGCAATTAACTTAAAAATAATACCATCAGTAACGATACCTACTGGTTTTTCATTTTCTAAGACTACGAGACTACCCACCCAATTATCTACCATCATTTTAGAAACCATGGGTATACTCTCATCAGGTCTACAGGTTACAACATTACGCCGTGCTACATCTTTAACTCTCACTATTCGTAGCCTCCTTTTTCACAAAATATACAATTTATTGAAAGGATTTCTTAGAGGAAACCGGTTAGGGCTTCTTCTTAAAAAGATTACTATCAAAGATTCCTCATTGAGAACCTTATTAAGAATCAAGAACTTTTATTAACCATCAGTTAGTTCAATCCTCAGTCAACTGGATGATAATGGAATGACATCAACGAATAAAGAAATCTCAATGGCGAACCTTCTTCCAATTCTAATCGGGATAACACAATCACTTCGTTCTCACCCGGAGATAAAGAAAGCATCTGCAGGACGAGGAACTTTGGCATTTTTCGAACTTTTAAGAAGCTTGGTTGTACTAAATGGACAGCGCGTAACAAAAGACTATATCAAGAAAGCAGCATTGGTCACCTTACCGCACCGTATTGCAGTTAATTCACTCAGGCCTTCTGAGGAAATAGTTGAAGAGATAATTGACCAGGTTTTAAATAACAAAGAGACTTTGATATCAATTTTGCCCCCTTCAGAGGTACCTTTAACGCAACTAAGTCAAACAGAAAATAATGCGCTACTACAAGAACTTATGAAATTCGTAGGGCAGAAAAATAAAAAACAACAACCAAGTTCCGCTCTCAGACCTGTACTGCGATCACTTCATCCTGATTTTCCTGGTTATTTTACACAACAGACTCATGGTTTTACCCTTGAAGATTTAGCAAAACTTCTTCAAATGCCTCGCTCTGAACTGGAAAAACAATATCCCGCGCTTTCAAACATCTTTAGCAAACTAAAGAAACTTTATCAATCGCAAACGCCGAGCCAAGAACTTATGAGATTACTTCATACGTTACCAAATCAACTTGAGCGACTAGGTTTCATAAAGGGGCTGACTGAGCATAATTGGCATCCAAGCGCAATTTTTACATTTACTCCTACTGCAATAGACTTAGTTGGCAAAGATATTGTTGAAAAATTATTAGGATCAGCATTTGGAAAACTAGTCTTAGAAAGCGAAATGGAACAAGTGTCACACACGAATCAAACGATTACGGAAGATATTTCAAAAAATCTTTTCCGAGAACTCCTGGAAGCTATTCAGACTATTATTGACCAAAGAGGTATTGCATCACCCCAGTCTCTATTGAATGAATCTAATGTCAAATCACTAATAGAAGAGCGATTAAGGGAAAGACTTCAGGTTAAACCAGACCTGCTAAGGTATGACCATCTTTTAGCAGCTCTTGATGAAATTCAGACACTCTTGGAAAAACTAGAACTAACAGGATATGTCAACAAACTTAAAGAAAAAATTACACTTACCACGAAGGCTTATGCATTACTCTTCGAGGAGCTTATTCCAGAAGTTGAAAAAATTGTCTCTAAGAGTCAAGATGGTCATAAGTCTAAAAAAATCATAAGAAAAATAGGTGAACGATCGCTAGATATTAGACCATACAAAAGTGGGGATAATTATAGAGATATTTCTATTCAAAGGACAATCAAGACCCTCGTACGTCAAGGCAAACAACTTGACGCAGTTAAAAGGAAAGATTTTCAGATTTATCAGAAAAACCCTCCCACAAATATGGCTGTTGCACTTGCACTTGATATTAGCTCCAGTATGGGTGAGTTTCAGAAATTGTATTATGCAAGAAAAGCAGCAGTTGGCCTTACATATGCTGCACAGCGAAAAGGAGATAAAGTGGGTGTAATAACTTTTTCAGACCATGCACGTGTGCTGACACAACTTTCGTTAGATGTCAATTTAATTCTTCACAAAGTGTTTCAACAAAGGGCTGAGGGTAATACTAACATTCAAGAGGCTTTTTTACTCTCAAGACATCTGTTAAATCAAGGAGGATTAAATGGAATTCATAAGCATATATTAATGCTTTCAGATACGGTTCCAACCACGTATTCCATTCATAACGAGAATATTGTGGATCATAGTAGACTTGATCTTCCTGAAAGAAAGCATTATGCATATCAAGCAGCAGTTCATCAAGCTAAACTGTGTCGTCGACAAGATATTTCTCTTTCTATAGTATGTATAAAACGTGGTCACCACGTTGACGAAAAATTTGCAAGAAAACTTGCTTTAGATATCGGTCAAGGATCTCTTTATTTCCTTGAGAATGAATCTAGCCTTCTTAAGGCGACTCTTGATGATTATGTGACCATAAGAAATAGATATCTTGCTTCCTGATAGTAAATAATGATCTTAGCAGTTTTTCACTAATTTTCCACACCTTGAGTATATTACTCTTGAAGAAGTTACCCACTATTCAAAGAGGTCACGTGAGCACTTTTCTGAGGCCTCAATGTTTAGTCAACCAGATATAAGATACTCTTAAGGATGATCGCTGGGTTTAATTATAAATAGTAGATTTTGTTTATTTTTTAGCATACTCTCTGGGGAAAATAGTATTCCTTGTAAAAGCTGTGAATTGTTTCATTCCTTCTGTGCAAAAGCGTTTACTTGCTTCATTTTGCGTTAGTCTTTATTAATCTCTTCACTCTATTGGTAGTGGCTTTGCTGTAATCTAGTTTTTAAAACTCTACTTCCATATCAAGTTTCAAAATGTAACCAAATTTTTATTAAACACGTCATTACTTAAGTACAACGGCTTAATTAGTTACAGTTTTGACTAGTTGAGCACATCTATAAAATGAAGGATAAGCTTGTGGAAGGTCAATTATATATAATTAACGACCTCATTATCTGATAACGGCAAGAAGACTCCTTCCGAAAGGGCGATGTAGTTCACAATACAAGTTTCTATATACTTATGGCGCAGATCATAGCCAGACTCTCCTTATCTGATTTTCTTTAGAATAATGTTAAAGAGAGTCCTAGAACGCGTTATTTCTCTCTTCTATTACGCAGCAGATCAGGTTACAAAGAAGAAGGTGAGTAAAGGTGCAAGTAGAGCGATTTACAATTCAAATGTTGCTTATAGTGGGTTTAATCATTATTGTTGGCTTTGTGGCTGGTAAGCTTTTCCAAAGACTAAAACTCCCACGAGTGGTGGGCTTCATAGTCTTAGGACTAATTTTCGGCAGTATTGGAGTCATTCCGCCCTCAGCAATGGAAAGCTTACGTCCTATAGTCGATTTAGCTTTGGGGTTCATCGGTTTCAGGATTGGGAGCGAACTAGATATTAAGGAACTTTTAAAGGTCTCTAAAAAACTCTTTATAATACTTATGTGCGAGGCAATAGCCACTTTTGTCCTTGTCACATTAGTATTCCAATTGGTGTTCGGGCAACTCTACATTAGCCTAATTTTCGGAGCGATAGCGTCTGCAACAGCCCCCGCAGCTACTGTCGAAGTGATCAGAGAATATTGTGCAAAGGGGGAACTGACCCAAGTCATCCTCTTCATCCTTGCCTTAGATGATATTATAGCCGTATTATTATTCAATTTTGTAATAACTTATGCATCACCACAGGTCGTATGGAGTTTGATTACACTTTTAACCCCTCTAATAGAAATTGTCCTTGCTTTCCTATTAGGAGGCTTATTAGGATTTGTCCTTGTAGGGGTAGAAGAATTATTTAAAGATGAAACCGAATGGTTGATATTAACGGTTGCCTCAGTTATACTTTGCACAGGCGTGTCTCAATTTTTCGGGTTTTCAAGCATTTTGTCAAATATGGCCGTTGGAATAACTATGGAGAATCTTCATGCTGTAAAAATTAAGCAATTCGAGGAAAAACTTGAAATTATAATTTTGCCCCTTTTTATAGGGTTTTTCGTTTTAACAGGTGCACGCTTGAATTTAGCGATTCTTGTTGAGGTTATAGAATTTGCAGCTATTTATGTGAGTGCTAGAACTGCAGGAAAGCTATTAGGTGCATATGGAGGTACTAAACTTGCTAATGAATCCCCAAGAATCGCCAATAATCTTGGATTTTCACTCCTCTCTCAAGCTGGTGTGGCTTTAGGGCTTGCATATCTTGCAAGTACCCAACTAGCTTTGCATGGAAATGCTGCTATTGGTTTGCTTATTTTTAATGTAATTACAGCCTCAGTACTCATAACGGATTTATTTGGTCCTCTTGGTGTTAAATTTTCTCTACATAGGGCCAAAGAAGTAATGCTGGAAGAAGAAATTTGCGAGATTGAGCCATGAAAAATATCATCATCACCACTTTTCGTGGTATCAATAAGTGGAATATGATATGAAGTTGAACCATAAACAGACTTGGTCCACCGTATGTGCTAATAACAATACTTATTTCTCAATTAGGTCGAACGCCACTGATATGCATACCTAAGTAAGGTATTCGCTATCCTGAAAGACTACATGAACAATTTTCTGAGACATTAGTAATTTGACAATTCAACTGAGACGTCTAGAGCGAGCGATGCATTTAAAAACAAACTTTATATATCGTACTTAAGGTCATATCCGGAACTCCCTTCTCTGATTTTCACTTACATGCACTCCAAAGAGAGTTCCCGACCGCTTAATGCAATCTTTTTGGTACGTAAAAGTATGACTTATGAAGATAATTATGAGGATGAAGAAAAAGAAGAAAGATGAATTACCATGCAAACAGAAGCGTTTACGGTTCAAATTCTACTTATAGTTGGATTAATCATTACAATTGGCTTCGCTGCTGGTAAAATTTTCCAAAGACTAAAAATTCCAAGAGTACTCGGCTTCATAGTCATAGGTCTGATTCTTGGAAGTGCTGGAGTTATACCTCCCGATATAATAGAGAGCTTGCGCCCTATAATTAATTTAGCTTTGGGATTCATTGGATTTACGATTGGGGGTGAACTAGACCTTAACAAATTATTCAAAGGTTCAAAAAAGTTACTTATAATACTTGTATGCGAAGCAATAGGCACGTTTTTTATTGTTACAGTTGTATTCCAATTATTGTTTGGCGAATTATATATTAGTCTTATTTTCGGAGCTTTAGCGTCTGCAACTGCGCCTGCAGCAACGGTTGAAGTGATTCGAGAGTATTGCGCAAAAGGAGAGTTAACTCAAGTCATTCTCTTCGTTCTCGCACTAGATGATATTCTAGCTGTAATACTCTTCAATTTTGTAATAACTTATGCCTCACCACAATTCGTATGGAGTGTGTTTATCCTAATTACTCCTCTAATAGAGATTGTCTTAGCTTTTATATTAGGAGGTTCGCTAGGATATATTTTAGTAAAGCTAGAGGAATTATTTAAAGATGAAACTGAATGGTTGATATTAACGGTAGCGTCAATTATACTCTGCACTGGCGTGTCTCAATTTTTCGGAATTTCAGGTATTTTGTCAAACATAGCCCTTGGAATAACGATGGAGAATCTAAGTTCTCAAGAATTTAAACGCTTTGAGGAAAAATTTGAAATCATTCTTTTGCCCCTATTTATTGGATTTTTCGTCTTAACAGGAGCGCACTTGAATTTTGCGATTCTTATTGAGGTTGGTATTTTTGCAGCAATTTATGTGGCTGCTAGAAGTACAGGAAAGATTTTTGGGGCATTCGGAGGCGCTAAGTTAGCAAGAGAATCTCCAAAAGTTGCTAATAACCTTGGTTTTTCACTTCTATCTCAAGCTGGAGTAGCGCTAGGGCTAGCATATCTAGCAAGTAGCCATTTAGCAATGCTTGGTAATGCTACAGTTGGCTTTTTTATTTTTAATGTGATTACAGCCTCGGTACTCATAATGGATTTATTTGGTCCTCTGGGTGTCAAATTTTCGCTGCAAAGGGCTAAAGAAGTAATGTTAGATGAGGAAATTTGCGAGATTGAACCATGAAGAATATTTGTATCTCACAGTACTCGCACTGGAGTTCTATAGTAAACTCCTCCATCCTGACGAATGGTACGCCCGGCAAATCCTCCCAACCCCTGCGGAAAACTTAGGTTTTACATATACTGAGCCAAAATGCTCCCCTGTTTGTATGGATGTTGACAAAGCATAAAAAATAAAAATTACGATGAAGAACCCTCACAGGAGGACTGAATTATGGTGAATAAGAAGGTTCATTGCATCTTAGCTGTTGTTGCAGGTATAATTGCCCTCCTTGCGGGTCTTACAGGAAATATTGGTTTATATGGTCCACTCCTTACGCTTGCGACTGATTATGCTCCTGCTGAGTATGCTTCCATATTAGGACTGATTCTTTTAATTTTGACCATCTTCGCTGCTCTCGGAGGCACAATTGTAATCCTTGGTGGTCTTATAATCCTAGCAAATCGATTCTTTATAGGACGATTTTGCATTGGTATGGGAATTGGGTTTGAAGCAATGAGTGCAATTTTTGAAGTAGTATTAGTAGCGATCGGAGGCTCATTTATTACCGCATTAGTGGGTTTTGTTGTTTTGTTAACCACACTAACTGGGATTGCATTCATTTTTTCCATAATTGCACTTGTAGTCCCAATTAGTAAAGAAAAAGTATAATCTGAGACCTTTTTGATAAACTTGCCATTAATTTAGCATTGATTTTTATTGAATAGTGAGAATGGATAAGAACGAAGAATAAGATTGTAATTGGGAGGGAAAATTTGTAAATTACAAAATTTCAGGGTTATTAGCTATAATAGCAGGAGTTATCGCAATAATTACAAGTTGGGTAGGCTCTATAGGTTTTTTTGCAGCAGTATTTGCAATATTAGCCGATTTAGCACCAGCGTCAGCGGTTGTACTCGGCTGGGTACTGGTAATTTTGGACTTCCTCGCTGCCTTAGGAGGCGTCCTCTTAATCATTGGAGGTATTTTCATCTTGGCTTACAAAATCAGTATTGGCAAATTTATAGTAAGCCTAGGTGTTGGCACTAGTTTGATTGGGCTTATTGCTTCAATGGTGTTTGCAAGTATCGGTGGAGTGGCTATTAGCCATTTACTAGGCTTGATTGCAATCTTATTCTCGCTAAAAGGAATTGTACTCATACTATCATTTATCTCGCTTATAATCCCCATAAGTGAAGAAAAAGAATAGTTGTTCTTGTTATCTGAAATTACCAAATCACTTTTCATTAAGTTTGTATATGAATTTTTATAGTAAAACAAAAACAGAATAAAAGAAAATAATGCATTTAAAGGAGGTAATCAATTGAAATCGAACGTCCCAGGATTTCTGGCAATTATCGCAGGCGTTATCGGAATAATTGCAGGAATAGTAGGCTCTGCTGGTTTTTATGCAACAGTATTTACAATAGCTGCCGATTTAGCACCGGCATCAGCGGTGGTACTTGGCTGGGTTCTAGCGATTTTAGACTTCTTAGCGTCTCTCGGAGGCATCACAGTGATTATTGGAGGAGTTTTAATCTTAGCTTACAAAATAGGACTCGGAAAATTCTTAATTGGTTTAGGTGTAGGCATGAGCCTAATAGGAATTATTATCACTATAGTAATAGCTGCAATCGGTGGAGCTGCAATTGGTGCAATAATAGGTTTAGTTGCCGTTATAATTACCTTAAAGGGTATAGCTATAGTTTTAGCGATTATTGCGAGACAAATAACTCGAATAGTCGAGTAACGATGTTCCCCTATCCTATTTTTTTACTTTAGTTTATATTGCTCTTAGATGTATGAAAATCAGAATTGCCAAAAACAAGCACCGAAATAAGGTTTTTGCTATGAAGAGTAATGTACCTGGTATTATTGCTATAATTGCAGGAATTCTAGCTATACTTGCTACACCAGATTTCACGGGCTTTGGATTATATGTATTTATCTTTCAAGCAGTAGCACTTTTACTAGTTGTAATTTTTTCCCCCTCCCCTCCCCCGTTAATTATCGTTATATTATTGTTCATTGTGTTTTTGATCTTATTCATCTTCGCTGCGGCTGGGGGTTTCACTGTTATATTAGGTGGAATTTTAATCTTGGGTTATGAAAAGTTCGGACTTGGAAGGTTCTTGATCGGAATAGGCATAGGAGCGGGTTTGATAAGCCTTATATTTTTTCTTATAGTTGCTATGATCTTTGGAGTTCTTGTTATTTTAGTAGTTCTCTTGTTATTTACATTAAGAGGATTGGCTATTATCTTGTCTATAATTGCGAGACGATTGACAAGAAAAGTCAAGTAAGAATATATTGGTCTAATCTCATTTTTTTATAATATGATTTTTTTGAAGGTATAGTTGCTCAAGAGTTAGGCTTAGATGCCATATCAGTCATATTTAACTGAAAATGCACAGCAGCTTGACATTCTTTTAAGAAAAATAATAAAATGATCCTGAAACCATAAACTTATATCTGAGGAAAATGGGTTAGAACCATCTATTTGAAGGTTCATCAATCCTCGATTTTAATCAGCTAAAAACCCATTCCCATAACTCATCTGTTAATCGGTTAATGGGAGGCTAATCTTTGTGATAACTCTTCTATATGGGGGCTCAAGGACAGCGCAATTCTTGGAAGGGCTCTTAAGAATTATTGAACAAGAAAATTTTTCAATTATAGCGAACACATTAAATTCAACAGAGGTTTTTGGACTAGAAATTCACCCAAATCTTGAGTATTTATTATTTCTTTTGGCTGGAAAGTTAGATATTAGGTATTGGAAGACGATTCAAGGAGACACTTATAGTTTTATGAATTCTTTGTCGTATTTAGAGGAAAATGAGGAGAATTTATGGTTTAGATTTGGAGATACGCTCATTGCACAGGTTGTTTTCCGTCATCATCTTATGAGTCAAGGGAAGTCTTTTTCAGAAGCTATTGAAATAATCGCACAGAAACTTGGCATTAAGGCACAAATTATTCCACTTACTGATGATAAAGCCACATTCAAAGTTGTAACAGATAAAGGGGCATTAGCATACTTAGAATACCGAAATAAGGCGAATCAGGGTCTTATTAAAGAAGTAAAAAAGATTGAATTCAATGGAATCAATAAAGCAAAAGTCAGTCCAAAAGTAAGTGACGCTTTATCTCGCTGTGATACAATAATAATTGGACCTAGCAGTCCTCCAATATATATTGAGCCGATGCTTGCCTTTAATGAGATAAAGCACGCATTAGAAACTGCGAGTTGTAATGTCATTGCGATTAGTCCTGCAGTAGGTGATGAACCAATGGAGGAACCGATCAAAAGAATTATAGAAGAAGCTCTAGGATACGGAACTTCGCTAATTGAAATAGTTGAAAGATATCCCGGACTTATCGACACGCTTATTATTGATAAATCCGATGAAAAATATAAGGTGCAACTAGAAGAGATGGGTATGGAGGTAATTGTGACGACAATAAATCTTGGCGACTATGAAAATCGAACTAAATTAGCCGAACTTGTATCAAAGTTGTTGCTGCCTACATTGTGAACTGCCTAACTCTATAGCAATGGGGCTTTCTTGTGTCGTAACATTGTAATTAAATCATTATAGTAAGAAATTCTTTACATTATCTCAAACTAGTTTTTCAAAAATAGATGTTAATAATTATCAGCTTCTATCTAAGCGTTTTAAGGCGCATAATGTTTTTAATGTAATGATTATAATATTATTTTGAATAATGAATCTTTTCCCTCTCTAGGAAAATGTCAATTTGTAGAGGAGACTATGAAATTAGTGATAAAGTCATCTTTTCAGATTTAGTTATCGCTTAAGTATTCAGGAGGGTATGTAGGATATGTCTATCGAAAGAAGACGAAAAAGACGGGATTTAATTCCGAGGGATCCATTTGATATTATCAGAAGATTTAGGACAGAAGTAGAGGATATGTTTCAGGATTTTATGGGAGGCGTCGGTCCTGGTTTTTCCGAGATAATGGAATTTCGAACTCCTCCAATTGACATCCAGGAGACTGAAAATGAAATAATTGTTAAGGCAGATATTCCTGGGTTTGAGAAAGAGAATATTGACCTAGAAATAACTGGAGATCGACTAAGAATCAAAGCGGAATCTGAAACAGGAAAGGAAGAGGAAGAAAGGGGTTATCATAGACGAGAAAGATCTATGAAGTCAGTTTACCGTGAAATTCTTCTTCCAAAGAATACAAAGCCAGAGGAATCGAAGGCTTCATATAAGAATGGTGTTTTGAAAGTTATTTTGACTAAAACTGAAGATGCAAAAGGAAAGAAATTGGAAATCGAATGAAACTATTCGGAAAAACTCTATTAACTCGTTTTTAGTTTTTTTTCTTTTCCTTTTTACCTTTTCACGGACTAAGCTTGCTTAATGGTTTCATAGTAACGCATTACAATCTCTCTACAGAGCTGGATGAAAGCACGTTTAACATTAAGCCCATCAACTGCTATTGTTTCATAAACTAGGATATCACTGAATCCATTGTCAAAGACGTTGTCAAAGATATTTCGAACCTCATCTTTAGTTACAGTATTTGGCAAATCTCGTTTATTAACCATAATTATAACTGGTATTTTAGATCCATTTTCTTCATGGATTAGAAAATCTTTTAGCTCATTTACAGACCAAATATTGTCATCCCAAAATTCTTTTTGTGCATCCCAGACGAAAATTACCCCATCCACACCTTGGAGAATGACTTTTCTTTGACCCTTATGCCTTTTCTGTCCAGCCACAGTATATACCTGAAACGTAATTTTGCCGACGCCAGCAACTGCTCTGTCAAAGAATAAAGTACGCCCTGTCGGATCAGCAATGGATTGTAAATTACCTTTTATCAATTCAGGGTCATTTTTGCTGAGCCAAAAAACAGATGTAGTCTTTCCTCCCATTGAGGGACCCCAATATACAATTTTGAAAACTAGTTTTCCATCAGGTGTTTTGATTGGCATTTTTTTTACTCCTCTTGCTTTCGAAAGAAGACTAAAGCTAGCTTTGATTATCGAAGCAAAGTTTTGTCCTTACTGTATTTTTTTGGCTCAACTTTTTTATAAAATGTGGGAAATTTTACCGCAAATCTCTAGAATTCTCTCTCTCCTAACAACTAAGGTGCAAAAAGGTATTTTTAGTAATATATTGAGTTAGAGAATTCTAATTTGTCTAATTCTCAAGTTTTTCTGCGATTATTGTTAACGCATCGATTTTTTTGTACATGTCTTTTATCAAAGTATGCAACTCTTTGATTTGTGTCTTGAGTACCTGAATATGTTCAAATGTTTCTTCTGAAAGATTTGAGTCTTCAATTGATGTCTTTGATGTAGTTGTAGTTATTGAGGGTGATGTTATTAATTCACTTACTGGTGGAGTAATAATTTCCTCTAATAACGGTTGTACAGCTACTATAGGAGGAGTATGTTCTTCAATCTCAATTAGGTCTGACGATTTTTCTACCACTACTGGTGTAGTAGATCCTTCGTTCATTTCCTCCAATAATTCTCCAACAATTCTACTGAGGATTCGAGGATTCAACTCAAAGCCTTCAGACAGAATAATATCTTCTAGAATTGAATTAACCGTCTTAGCGTCTAAGGAGGGACAAATTTTTTCTATTGCAGGCCATTTTCCTTTAATTAAACTTAGCTTGCCGTTTTTTGATGTGGGGTGTGGATGTAATTGAACAGAATATGAAGTGCCAGGCAATTTCCTTGTAGGTACACTCAATTTATTCACCTCTCATTTGAGAGTGTTCTTTATTAGAAGATAGTTCAAAATCATATAATAAAATTGCCATAATTATTGAAGGCATATACGGCTTCTTTGATGGGTTTCGACTTGTTTAAAGTAGTTATTGGCTAAAAACTTCAATGGGTTTATCACAGGCTTAATAATTATTTCTAATGAATGAGTTACAAATATCAATTACCATCATCATAAACAAAAACTTAAAATAAGCTAAAATAATAGCCATAAGCAGCTACAGCTATGTACTATAATTGTTTTATAATTGCCTTTAAGGAAGTTGCCTTTCATGGAAAAGTATCAAACTATCAAAGTAGGCTCTGTAATGAGTAACGAGTTTTATACAATCGATCCTGGCGCCACAATAGAAGAAGCTGTTTCGCTGTTGAGTGAGAAAGATACTAATTTGCTTATCGTTTGCACTAAAGAAAACTTTCCTGTAGGTATACTCACAGAGCGAGATATTGTTATCCGTGTTATAGGCGGAGATAAAAAACCAAGCGAAACTATTGCTGAAGACATAATGACCTCACCAGTACGAACATGCAGTCCTAACACCTCAATTACAGACGCTATGCGTCAAATGACAAAGCAGAAAATAAGACAACTATTAGTAGTCAACGAAGGGATTCTTGTGGGTGTATTTCTTGCTAGGGATGCTCTCGCTGTTGCACCAGAATTAATTGATACACTTGCTGAATTAGTTTCAGTTCGAGGTGAAGAAAGCAAACCTATTGAAAAGGGTGCATCTGGATATTGCGATGAGTGTGAGGAATATTCGGATGATTTGAAACTTATTGATGGTCGTTATTATTGTGAGTATTGCAGAGAAGCATTGGAATTAGATAGAATGGAAGAAGAATAATTCTATTTTCTTAAAACAGATTTAATTTCCCCAAGTGCTTTGGTCATCAAAATTAACTTAAAAAACAATTCTGTGAAATTGCATATCACACTAATTTTATCTTCTCTAATAATCAACATATGTCGAAATACAATTTCTTCTAATCCATTTTTTGCTTTTTTACCGTTTATTGGACTTTCAAGTTTAAAAAGACACCATTCAGCAGAGTTGCTGTTGTGAGGAATGAATTTCAAGAAGATTCTTCCTTCTGGACTTTCAATAGTGAATTTTCGAAAGAATTTTCTTTGAATTCTAAATCCGAGTGTTTTAACCTCGTCTATTATGAATTGATTCATTTCTGGTTCTATATAACTGAAAGTAACAACACCAATCGATACACCAATTACAAGTAAGCCAAGTTCAATTGCAACTAAGGGCGAAATGAAATAAAACGCAGAAGTGAAACCTAGATTTTCTGAACTTCTTCCACTATCAAGTAATTCCTTTTGTTGAGCAAAAGTAGGTTGTGCTAGCATGCCGACTTGTCCATAAGTTAATATTATTCCACTAACAACAGAAATGACAAAAATAAGCGAAAAAACCACATAAAGAAGGTTGTAGCACCTTTTATAACTCTTTTTTACGCTTTCTAATAATTTTTCAGCCATTTTCGTCAGTCCTTAGTGCGTTTTCATACATTTCTCGGATTTTTGTTCCATGTCGTTCTGCAATAGCTATTAATGTCTTTGCTAATGGATGAAGATGGTTAATTCGTAATGAGTGCAATTTTGAAGTTAATTTATCACTCAGGATTAATTCCTCCTCAGTGAGCCTTTGTAACACACCCCTGTATAGACTCTTAGCCTTTCCAGAATAGCCGATTAGTTTAGTCAATTGCACTCCTGAGACTGCCTTAGGATAGATATGAGCAAGGCATAGCAGAATCTTTCTATTCATTTCGTTAAGAGATGCAAATCCTATGAGAAGATCGTACATTTCTTTAGTTGTAATAATGCTTTCCTCAGACATAACATATCGCACCCAAAATTGATTAAGTTGGTTGTGTGTCTCATCACACTTTAGTTTTTAGAAAATTATTTAGTTCTGTGACAGGTTTCTCGTTTTTATCCAGAATTATGATATTGCTCCCGCAGATCTAACCACCTCAGGTCGAATAATCTTGTTGATCATAGCAACGTAACTTGGATCTTCTGAAATGATTCCAAGAGTCTCCGCACCTTTAGGTACGATCAGAACTTCTTCATTGTCTCTTGAAAGCACACTATATTCTATTCCTGAATTTTTCTTGACTCTCACGTTTCCAAGTTGATACAATTCCTGCAGTGCGTGTTGCTCGTCCTCAGTTTCTAGTGTAGGTTGGGTAATTATAAGCACCTGAACTGACGGATCAAGTTTTTTAATCGTGTCAAATGATACGTCCTTGATATTTGGGGTGATTATAGTTAGAGTGTGTTTGGTTCTTTCGATAGCAGTTCTACTAAACTCATTGAGTTGCTCTCCAATCAAATACCATGTTTTTTCTGAGGCAATCCCAACTGAAAGAATATCCTGGATTTCTTCCCAAAGGTCCTTTACAATCATTTCATAGTTTGCAGTATTCTCAATTATCTCTTGAATCTTGTCGTTTGTCTCCTGAATTATTCTTTTATTCACATTGGCTAAATTCTCTATATTTATCTTAACGTTTTCTACAAATTTTGTCTTAATTGTTGTATTGAACTCATCTATATTCTGAGATTGCTGTAATGATAGATTTTGAAGCCCATTTTGAAGATCGTTCTTGGTGGATTCAATTATATTTTGACTGGTTGTTAATTCTTCTCCAATTTCACTGACAATTTTTGCTACTTCTTCAATCTTTTCCTCAGATTTTTGTCCTAAATGATTTCTTGTTTCTTCATTAAGTTGATTAACGCTATCATTAAACTCGGCAGTTATTTTTTCAGTCCAACTTTGTGAAAGTTCTTGAATCTCACTTACAAAGCGTAATAAATCACCTAAATTCGTATTGAGAGCGTTTGTAACAAACTCTTCTAAAGATTGTACATGTTCTTCGAAAAGTTGTGCTCTTGATCTTCTTATCGGCGATATATCAGCATCCAATTTGGTAATTCTTTTTTCAAAACTTTCAATGGTTTGTTCTAAAGTAGTTTTAATTTCAGTATCAACTAGAGTTGCCATTTCGCTGGTTTTCTCTCCATGTTCATCGATTAAATTCATAATTTCATCGTTGATAGTTTTAGTTTCTTGCGAAAGTGTTTCGGAAATTTTCTTCACTGTAGCAAGTATATCATTTTCAGCAATCTGAGTTTTTTCTTCAAGTTCTTGAAGATATTTTATATGAATCCCCTCGGTGTCTTCTTGCGTTGTATGAATCATCTTTTCCATTTCTTCGCTTAATCGTAACTTTATCGTTTCAATAGCATCAATTTTTGATAAAGCGATCGAATTGACCTCTTGTAGCACCTTACTCAATTGTTCGTTTATTTCTTCTCTCAACACAGCTCGGCTTTCATTAGATGTTGTTAGATGAGAATCAACTAATTCTAAAGCACTTTCTCTGATTAAGTTAACAATATTTTCTATTTCTGTATCATTCGATTCAATTTTGTTCTTTAGTGTATCCTCAAATAAATTGAAACTTTTATTTTGTGTTTCTTTGTTCAAATCAAGTAACTTGGTCAATTCTTGACGAACCAACTCAAAAAACGTGTCAAGATCGCTCTCTTGAGTTGATAACAAGTTTAGAAAGTCTTCATTTGCATCTGTCATTGATTTTATTAATTGAGAAGTGGTGTTCTCTTGGATTTGGGTCAATTGACCTATGGCGAGAGCATTATTTAATTCATATAACATTATGTTGCTCAGAAGTGAGTCACTAACGCTCTTCTTTGTCTCAGTGATTTGTGAATCAGTTTGTTCAATTAAGGTTGAAAAATCGTCACTAAATTCTTTCTTAAGCACGTTTATGGTTTTAGAATGCTGTCTTTTGCTATTTGCGATCCGTTTTTTATATTCTTGTTTGAGGGTTGTTACATCCTTCTTTAGAATTGAAATTTGCTCAGTAAATCGATTGTTTATTTCTTTTTGCAAAGATTGTGTTTTAGCTGCAAAATCCTCAAGAAGTTCCGTTTTTGCTGATGTTATTTCTTTTATGGTGGCAGCTATATTCTCTGAGTAAAGTTTTTTCGAAGTTCCAATATATTCTGAACTAGCTATTTTCGTAGCATCCACTTGTTCATCAAGTAACTCTTTTATTCCTTCGACCATATTTGTTATATTATTTACTTGTGCAGTTAGTAATTCATCGTATTCTCTCAAGTGAGTTATTAAAACAGTGTCAAGTTCCTTGGTCAGATTTTTAGTATCCTTATTCAATCGATCTATTTCTGATTGGAAGTTTGAAATAATAACTTCATTTACGGCATTTAATTCGTTCATTAGTTGTTCATGTGCCTTATTATAGGCAACCTCTATACTTTCTTTAAGACTCTGATTTGTATCTATGGACTGCGTTTTTCCTTCTTCCAACGTTCTTAGAAGTGTTTCTTCAAGTGTTTTCAATGTCGTTGCTTTTGTGTTTTGAAGTTCTCCAATATATTTCATTATTTCATTTTCAATATTCTTGATTTCAATTTTCTCGCTTTCAAGTTGTTTTGCTTTTAACTCCTTGCTGTATTTGTCAATCGACTTTGTTGTATCCTTTAATTCTTTCATTTGTTTATCTATAATCTGAGAAAACTCTTTTAGTGATGTTTGATATTCATCGCCAAACTCGTTAAAGCGCAGTTGCAAATTATCTGCAAATCCCTTAGCCAGCGACCCCATCATATTCGTAAAGTTTTGTAAGGTTGTTGATATTCTTAACTCACTGTTTTTGGAAGCATGGATAAGAGGTCGATGGATTTTTTCTGAGACTTCAGTACTAAGGGCTTCTTTAAATTCAGTTTGCTTATCTTTTAGCGTGGTAATTTTCTGAGTTAAAGACTCTTCAATATTTTTATCAAATTGTTTAAAATGCTGCGCAATTAAATTTGTGTACCGTTCTATATGTTTGTCGAGAAGTTCTTTAGATTCCATAATTTTATTTGTATCAAGATTTTCAAAAAATTCAGAGATTTCTGCTTTTATTTCCTTAATTTCGTTAATTATTTGGGTTTTGGAACCCTCTGATGTTTCAAGGGCTTCTTTAGTGTATCCTTTCAAATAATCAATTGTTCCTTTCAAGCTAGATTCAATTTGAACTGAAGATCTGTTTTCAATATTTTTAATTGTAGTCTGAAGTTCTTCGAATAAAGAGTTTGTATTACCTGAGAAGAATACAACAATTTGATCAAAGGTTGAAGAGAAATTTAAAATGTCTGTTGAAATCTTTGTAAGAATTTCTTGAACGCTCTCTGACAAATTCCTAAGCTTGCTTTCCGAATCGGTTTTTATGGATTTCCTAACGCGTATCAGTTCAGGTTCTATCTCCTCTAATTGAGATTGAAGTGTATCGTTGATTTTAAGTGATATCTCATCCAGATACAAGCCCAATTTTCCTACTAATTCATTCATATTTTCTTTGAGTATTGAGTTATATCTTTTGTAAATCTCTTTTTCTTCGTTAGATTCTTCCTTGAAGAGTGTTTGTAACTTTTTTTTCGTTTCAGCACTCTCTTTTTGAATTGACTTTTGAAATGTTGATATATTGTTATTTAAATCAGTTTGAAGCGTGACAAATAAATTATCTAAGGTCTCTTTTTCTTGATTGATTGTTGTAGTAGTCGTAGTCGTAAAAGTTCCAAAAATTTGATCAAAAGTAGTAAATTCTGTTCTCAAATGCTCAGAAACTGTATTTTTGAATTCATTTGAGATATTCTTATATTCTTCGATATTTGAATCTCGACTTGTTTCTAATTCCCTTAGAAAGGCCGCAACTTCATTAGTAAATGTCGTGGCTAAGTGAGTTACTCCACCATCAATATACTTGTGAAGTTTATCAAGTGTCTCAAGTCTCTCATTTGCTGCTTCATTGATGACCTTGCTTAGATTCTCTATAAGATTATTGTCTATTTCTTCGCGCGCTTCAGAATGAGTTGCGATTATTGAATCATTAAATTCAATAAGTTGTTCATAGTCGTCTTTAGCGTTTTCTAAGTGGCCATCCAGAATTTGAGTTACCTCATCCTGTATTATTTTACTATTTGTACTAAAAATCTCTTTATTTTCAGAGAGTAGAGAGTACACTTTTGTTTCTAATTCTCTATTAAATTTCCTGCTGTCCTCTATGAGTTCATTAAAAGTTAGTTTCATAGATTTATCTACACGAGTTGCAGTATTTTTGTATTCCTCAAAACGACTTGCCATATGAATTGATATTGATTGAAATAAACTTGTCACATCTTTCATAAATTCATCAGAGAACTGGGTAATAGTATTCTCTGTTTCTGTTCTTAGTTTGGTCAATCCATTCCTATATTCCTTTACGTGGGTGGTAACTTCATTCTCATGAGTGATTTTAATCTCATCTACATTTTTTTCGAACTCAATTAAATTATCTTTCCTAAATTGTGCAATTTCTTCAATTATCTTCAAAGAATTTGAATGAAGGGCTTCTACTACTCCCTCTAAATCTTCAATCCATCCATCCCTCTTTTCTGCTAACTTAACTTGATATTCTTCAATTTCATCAATTAATGTCTTCTGAAGAATTGATTCAAAGGTAGAAATAGCAGTACCAAATTCTTGTTTCGAAAGATTAACATTGGTAACATATTCTGATGTGATCTCGTCTACACTCGTTTTATATTGCCCAAAGATGAAATTTACCTTATCAAAAGCTTTTGTAATAAAATCCGTCAAGTCTTTTTGGTAATCCTCCATATATGTTGAAAATTCTTCTTGAATTTTTGTTTCAAATGCTTTCAGATCTTCGTTGAATTCATCTTTTTGATTAGAAATATTGACTAATGTGATTTCTCCTAGACTTTTAGGGAGTTCCATTATTTGGTCAAAATTCGTGTTTATTTTTTGAGTAAAACGATCTCTCAAATCGAAAATTTGTGTTTTAATTTTTTCTAATGAAACCATAAGTGCATCATCTATTTTGTCGTCTATAGACTGCTCGATCTTATTGACATCATCTTGACAATTTTGTATCTTTTGAGTGGTGCTTTCTTTTAAAGGGGTAATAAGATCATTACACTGTGTTTTTTCGCTTTCTAAAGCTTCTATAATCGCTTCTGTTGACTGAGATGATTGGTTCTTGATTTTCGTGTTTGTGGCATCGCAAGATTCACTTATTTTTTCACTTATATTCTGAATCAATGCTTTCATGTCATCTTGTAGACTTGAAAGGATATTCTGGAGGGTCCCTTTTGTGTTCTTACTTACTTCTTTTATCCCCTCAAGGTTTTCAAATAAGATACCGGTTAGTTCTTCATCAATTTGCGTAATATTCTCCTTCAGGACATTTGTATGAGAATCTGTTGCTTGAACTATAGTTTCAGTCGATTTAACAATTTCAGTATCCAGCTGTGCTAAAGTTTGATCGAGATAGGTCTTCACTTCCTCATAAATACGGCTCATGGAGTCCTGAAATTTCAAAGTTCCTTCTTGAATGATCGAAAGGGGAGGGACACCAAAATATTTCTCAATTTTCCCAGGGATGCTTTTTATAAATCCTTTACTTTGCAGTTTTGCTATCGCTTCTGGTACTTTCTCTTTTTTTGTATATAGTTCGATTTCACCTAACGTAATTATCCTTCGTGCTAAGGCTACAGCATAAATTTGAAATTCATCTTCAGATAATCCTAAAAGTTCACGAGTGAATATTTGATCTGCTTCTTTTGCCAATTTATTATCTCCCTTCAATTCTCTAATCTAATATTATCTTTTAATTCTTTTAAATCTAAATTCTTTTTGCAACCAAAAGTTATTTAGCCTCAATTTTAGCTATTTTTTGTAAAATTGAATATTCAATGTTTCTTGTTAATCAAAGTTGATTGAATGTAACGAGGATTCACAGTGAAAATATCATCTGATGCTCTAAAATTTCTTAAATTGAAACAATGGTTGGATTCCAGTGATTTAACAATTCTTGGTTTTATTATAACTTCTTTTTTACTTTTTTGGCTATTTTATGGAGTAATTTCTTATTTTTTTGCGATCTCAGTCCCATTATCGGGGATAATCTTTATACTAGCAATCCATTTATTTGTTATTTTAGGTAGCGTATTACTAATTACTCGCGTTAGACGTCGATTTCTTCGTTTATCATCATTTTTACAAGATGAAAGAGTATCAATTAAAGAAATCTCTGAAAGTTTTCTGATTCCTATAAAGAAAATCAAGAGCGCAATTTTGCAATTCAAGAAAGAAGGAATAATTTCAGGAGTTATCGATGATGATAAAGACGTCTATCTCAATGTTAACCAAGATCGATGGAATGAAACGCGAGATTTGCTTATAGAATATAAAAAAATCTCTACTGGGGACTTAGCAAAGCACTTCGAAGTTTCAAAAAGTGAAGCGAAATTCATTTTTTTAGAGATACAAAATCAAAAAATGGTACACGGTTACTTTGTAGAGGATAATCGAGAATTCATCACACGAGAATTCATTTATGATATGTTTAGAGAATCATTAGAAAAGCAAGGACGAATTAATCTCAATAAGACGAAACAACGCATTGGATTGACTGATGAAGCATTTCAGTATGAATTTAGAAATTTTATTCGAGTTGAAAATGTTAATGGCTTTTATTTTGGCAAAAATGAATTCGTTGAATTTGAAGAGCGTGCTAAAGATGATTTCTTAGAGGAAATAAAAAGTGCTGGAAGCATACTAATTAAGACCCTATCTACTAACTTCAACCTGTCAGAAGATTATTGCAGTTATCTAATTACTGAGTATCGTTCTAATGGTCTATTAAATGGAATATTATCAGAGGACAAAAGAGTTTTCATTACCCTTGATTCACTTAGAGAACATATTTTTTTGGCAATCTCGAAAGATAAGACCTTAAAAATCTTCGCAAAAGACTTAGGACTTCCTCATGATGTTTTATATACGACAATACTCCGTAATTTTAACTTTGAAGATCTAATAGCGCGTACAGGCGTGACGCGAAATGTACTTGAAAATATGCTTAATCAACTTCTAACAGAAAAAGTAGAATAGACGTGACTGTGTTTAGTGTTCCTTTAGCAAAATATGGCAAAATACTACTTAACGAAAACGGAAAGTTTTATAGGGAAGGTTCTCGTAGAAACTACAAGTCTTGGAAGGTGACTTCATGTCTTTGGAACTTAAAGTAATGTTAAGTCTTCATAATTTGGGAGTTGTAAAAGAGGAAGTCGCAAAGACACCCGATCAACTTGCAAATACATTAAACATGAATTTCGATGATGTTAAAAGGGCGCTAGAGACACTATCGTCGGAAAGTTATGTAGGCAAAATACCTCACGAGAATAGTCATGCCTATTTTCTCACAGGGAAGGGCATAGTGACTGTTTGTAGCATGTTTACATAATTTATTTGATCTAGGAGGCGCTCATCTAAATTTAAAGAGGTTTTTTATGGCAATAAAGAAAGCCCTAGTGGTAACTTGGGAATACTCTCCAAAAATTGGTTCTATAGCCCCTGCATGCGAAACTTTGGTTAAAGGACTTGTAGCTCAAAATATTAAAGTGGACGTAGTTACTTGGGATGATTGGCGAGCATATATGGGATTTGAGGATAGAAATGGTGTGAGAATTCATTATATTAGCGCCCCTATTTCGCCTGCTTCTAATACAATAACCTTCTATGCCACTCTCAATACTGAGTTGGAACGTGTAGCGGCGTCTATTTTTCATGAGTCCCCTGTTGTTCCAGACGTAATTCATGTCCACGAATGGATAACTGTCCTAGCAGGAATTTCTTTGAAAAGCGTATTTAATAAACCTCTCATCTTAACACTCTATAGTCTGGAAGACCATAGAAGCCATGGGGCGATATCGCCATTTAATGAATCCATTAAGGCTATAGAACGAAAAGGAGTAAAAGAGGCTTCAAAGATAATAGTATTTTCTAACTTCATGAGGGACGGGATTGTCAAGGTCTATGGTGTATCCAAAGATAAAATTTGTGTAATGAGTTTAGATGAAGCCCTGAATGGTAAAACCGCAGAGATTTATAACGAAATCGTTGAACAAGATCAATCTATTTCTATACGTTAAATAAGACATTTGAAGTTTTTTTTAATCATTTTTTGTTTTCATCAACCCCCACATAAGGCTTAAATTCTTTGAATTCCTATGATTGAAACAAAAACGGATTTTAGTTCAGGGAATATCTTTGAAACCGTTAACAGTGATTCATTTATCATGGGAGTTTCCACCGCGTAAGGTTGGTGGTCTTGCTGCGCATGTATATGACCTCAGTCAAGCGTTGATAAAGTTAGGTCACAATATATACGTTATAACTACCGACTTTCCAGGTACAGAAGAGATTGAAGTCGTTGGTGGCGTACACGTTCATAGGTATGATTCATATTCATACCCTGGACCTGATTTCATTACGTGGGCTATCTTAATGCAACAGACAATGCATGAAAAAGCAGCTGAAGTCATTACTGAATTACATGCTTCAGGACAGCAAATTGATCTTATTCACGCTCATGACTGGCTCTCCGGCCTAGCTGCAATTGAATTGAAGCATGGATTTAGACTCCCACTAGTGACGACTATCCACTCCACGGAGCTTGGACGAAGAAATGGACTGCACGATGATGGACAACGAATGATTCATGCAATTGAAAAGCGCTTAGCCTTCGAGAGTTGGAGAATAATTGCCTGTAGCCGTTATATGGCGGATCAAATTAAATATGCATATGCTCTTTCTGAAGATAAGATCGATGTAATCCCAAACGGAGTTTACACCAAAGAATTCAAAAGCGTAGACACGCAATCTACTGTAGATCTCGATTTTCGAAGAACATTTGCGACAGATCAAGAAAAAATCGTCTTATTTGTAGGTCGAATGGTTCCAGAAAAAGGCGTAAATGTGTTGGTTGGAAGCATACAACAAGTTCTTGCTAGCATGCCCAATGCAAAATTCATTTTTGTTGGTGACGGATACTATCGTGCACAATACATGCGAATAGCACATGGCCTTGGTGTTGCTCACAAGTGTTATTTTACTGGATTCCTTGAAGATGATAGTGATGTTCGAAAATTATTCACTTTAGCAGATATTTGTGTCTTTCCAAGCTTCTACGAACCCTTTGGAATTGTTGCCTTAGAGGCTATGGCCGCAGGTACTCCAGTTATAGTTTCAGATATCGGCGGTCTCTCTGAAATCATTGATCATGGACATACTGGATTAAAAGTCCCGGTCAATAATTCTAATGCTCTAGCGAGAGCAATTATCTCTCTATTAAGTGACCCTGGATTATCGAGTTCATTATGTAAAAATGCGCTTGAGATAGTAGGTAAAATATACCATTGGCAGAGAATTGCTGAGCAAACCACTCAGTTATACCAACGCGTTTTAAATGAATACCAAAAAAATCCGTGGAAACCTAAGGCATTTGATTTTCCTAAAACGCAATTGTCTGGTTAATTTTTTCGTGGATTACTTTTTGTACTTTTCCAATATTGTTTTGTAGATAGGTATGGTTCTTTCTGCACATTTATCCCAGGTAAAATGAGCAAGTACCCGCTTTCGTGCATTTTCTCCTAAGAATTTTGCATGATCTTGATCTCTTAGGATGTTTTTAATTCCCCATGCAACATCCTTTGGGTCATAAGGATTCACATGATACCCGCAATGTCCGTCACCACTAGACACTATCTGCTCTCTTAATCCACTTATACCTTGAGCTCCAACAACAACCGGAGTGCCGCAGGCCATAGCTTCAGTACAGGCTCTTCCAAAAGGTTTCCATGTAGATGGAAAGACGGCAACATCTGCAGCCACATAGTGGGCAATTTTCTCTGTATCAGTAACGTATTCTGTTCTCACTATGACATTTCCTCGCAGTCCTGATTCAATTTTCTCTTTTAATTCCGTAGACAAAACATCTTCACTTAAAAGTACGAATTTTGAACGCGGAAATTCATTAATTACATCAGGTATAGCTTTAACTAGTGCATCAATATTTTCAGATGCAGAGAAGTCACCAATGTAGAAAATCATAGGATCACCTTCATCGAGTCCATATCTTTCACGAAGTTCTAATATCAGTGCCTTATCAATATTTGAAGGTGAATAAGTTTTTGCGTCTACCCCATCCCAGCAAACAGATATTTTATTTCTTTCAGCTTCTTTCAATCCCATTCGTAGCAGTTCTTCTTTTACCGCATAAGAGGGAACAATTATTGCGTCACTAGTTTCCAATCCTCGTCTTTCGATACTTTCAATTGTTATGCTTCCCCGTCCTGTGCCCCTTATTCTTTCTGTCGTATGTACATGAAAAATAAGAGGGATATTCAATTGTCTTTTTACTGCAATTCCAGCAAGAATGGCATCACTGTTATGGGCAGAAATAATATCGAATTCTCTTTTCTCTTCAGAAACAAGCTGATTAATTAATTGACCTGAAGCTAGAATATCATATGATACCATGTCCGCAAAGGCATGAAGATCATAGTTTGACTGCATAAGATCACTGCTGACAAACATCGGGATCATGTCACGAATATCAATAAGCTCAGGGCGATGTACTTCTATTCCTTTCCACATTTCAGAGCTTAAAAAAGAGCCGTCTGGATTCGTTGTAAATACAGTGACTTCATGACCAACCTCTAGGAATTTTCGACTCATTTCTCTTGCGTAAACTCCTAGAGAACGCTCCCTTAATGGAGGAAATTCACTGCAGAAACAAGCGATTTTCATATTTTGCTCAACTAATTCAGATAATAAGAGGACATAATTAAGTTGTTAAGGAGTCTCTATTATCGTATAGAGTTGATTCTTAAGGTTTTTGGTGATCTTTTTGTGTATCGAAGTAAAAGAATATGAATAATAGCAATCTTTAAAAGATTCATAGAGAAATGGAAAATGACTTTTAAATTCCCAACGATGCTTCGCTTTACGTGGCACAGGGTTTTTTCTAATGTGGAGGTTTTATAATATCAGATTTAACACTTAGATTTCTCGGCGGTTGTCGAACTATCGGTGGTTCAGGTGTACTAGTCGAGAACGATGATAATAGAGGCGCTCTTTTAGATTATGGTGTATACCTCTTTCAGAATGGTAGACGACGTCCCAGTTTTCCAGAACATGTATCACCAAAAAGTCTTGATGTAGTTCTTCTGTCGCACGCGCATATTGATCATTCTGGTGGTCTCCCTATCTTTTACTCAACAGGAGCACCACCCTTATTTGCCACAAGTGCGACTCTAGCATTAACAGAACTTTTAATTCAAGATATGCTCCGTATCTCAGGAAAATATCTCCCCTTTGAAGTTCATGAACTTGGTCGTATGATGCATTATGCAACATCACTCGACTACGACAAATGGATGAAGGCTAATTCATTTCGTTTCAAGCTATTGAACGCTGGACATATACCTGGCAGTTCTTTTGTTCTTTTAGAATGTAATGGCAAACGAATTCTGTATACAGGCGACTTCAACGATTTAGATACTGCACTTTTAACTGGTGCATCTCTGTTTGAGGAAGAAATTGACGCAGTAATTATTGAAAGTACTTATTCACAAAAACTTCGCTCTGATCGACAGAAAATAGAGCTGGAGTTAATTAAGGCGACCGAAAATATTTTAGAAGAGAACGGAACGATATGTATCCCTGCTTTTTCTGTGGGGCGTAGCCAAGAGATCATGTGCATACTTACAAAACATGCAGTTGATGCATATATGATAGTAGATGGTATGGCACGTGCTGCAAATCAAATTATCACAGCAAATCCAGAATCTATTAGAGATTATAATCTTTTTCTAGATGCCTTGAAAAAGATCCATAGCGTCAGAAATAAAAAAGATCGAGATCATGCGCTTTCTAAAGATGTACCAAGTGTAATTATCGCACCAGCTGGAATGTTAACAGGCGGTTCAGTTAAATATTATATCAAGAAACTCTATGATGATCCTAGTAATGGCCTATTTTTCGTTAGCTTTCAGGTCGAAGGAACACCTGGTGCAAGGATATTAGAAACAGGACAATTCCAATATAAGAAGAAAGTTGTTGACATTGAAGCACAAATTAAACATTTTCAATTATCTTCACATGCCGATCGAACCGGTCTTCTTGAATTATTGGAAAATATTCAAGGATCTCCAAAAGTCTTTTGCATGCATGGCGATAATGATGCTTGTACCCTTTTTGCGCAGGAAATTGAAGAAAGTTTAGGCTTTGATGCTATTGCTCCTAATGTTGATGAGAGCTTTAAGATTTGATATTATAGTCATATTAATTTCTATTTTCTGATTTTTGAATGTGGGTGTTTATAGTCCTAAATCAATCATAGAATAAAAGGGAAAAAACCTATTCAAAGTAACTACTCAAAGTTGACGGGAAGACTTACCATGCGAAGGGACAAGGAAGAATTCAAAAAGTGGATTAGTGAAGAAATTAAAAGATTTACACGAGAAGACCCTGATAATCGTTTAAAACTGGACGGGTCGTTTATTTTTGAAGAACCATTAGTCGGTTTTGTAGCTGGCAACGATCCGATCTTCTACCAATTGAAAGAAGTAATTGGAGACTTCCATCTTACGCCTTATGAAGCAATGTCCAAAATTGTGGAGAACAGAGAAATTTCAGTGCTCGAAGAAGAAATTGGAGTTGTCTCTTATATTCTTCCGATTTCTAAAAAAACACGAGAAGAAAACGCTAAAATGAAATCAATGCCGGGTGAAAGATGGGCTCATACTCGCTTATTTGGTGAACAATTTAACAAGAAACTTCAAAGACATTTGGTGTCATTACTAGAAAAAGAAGGATATTTTGCTGTTGCTCCCCAACAAGAAGGAGAACTTTTTGAAACAAAAAGAGATGACAATGTCGGTTATGCTTCTACATGGTCTCAACGTCATATCGCTTTCGCTGCAGACCTAGGTACCTTCGGTCTATCTGATGGTTTGATCACGAAAGCTGGTAAGGCTCATAGATGTGGCAGCGTTGTTGTTAATCAACCATTGGATTCTCCGCAGAGACGCGAAATTAATGAAACAAACATACACTGGGATTGTTTGTATTACCAAAATAAAGGTTGCCTGCAATGTGTCTATCGCTGTCCCATCGGTGCAATTTCTGAAGAATTAGGACACGACAAAGACTTATGTTTTGAGTATGCTGTAAAAAAATCTGCTGAATTTGTTAAAGAGAACTACAAGATCGATATTTATGGATGTGGGCTGTGCCAAACAGATGTCCCATGTGAGGAAGAGAGTCCTGTCAAAGAAGAATAGTGGAGACTCGCTCTTTCTTTCCAATCTGCACAGCTTTCCAAAATTTTTGAATAAGTTATTTTTATAAGTAATTACAATAGTGAATTCCATTCATTCATTTTGAAACAATCATATTATAATTGAGGCGATAAAATGTCTGAACGTATTAAAGATTGGCGAATTAAGAACTGGGTTTTTGATGCCAGCAAACCTTTCGATTTAACAGGTAAAGCCATAATTGTTACTGGCGCAGGTTCTGGCATTGGACGAGCTATCACTCTTGGTATTGATGCAATGGGTGGTAATGTCGTCTTAGCAGATATTGTCGAAGAAGGAATGGAAGAAGTCGTAAAAGAACTCAAGAATGACTATTTAACACTTAAAGTCGATGTAACTAGTGAGGCCGATGTAAAAAATATGGTCGAACAAACGTTATCAACTTTTAATAAGATAGATGGTTGTTTTAACGCACCTGCAATTAACTTTAGACTTCCTTTCCTTGAGCTAAGTGCGGATCAATGGACGAAAGTATGGAATGTTAACATTGGAGGAGTTTGCCTGTGTGCTAGAGAAGTTGGAAAAGTGATGGTAAAACAAAAGTACGGAAGCATGGTCAACATTGCTTCATTTAGAGGATTAGTGGGTGCCAAAGAAGGACGGCAATCCATTTATTCTGCGAGCAAGGGAGCTGTTGTAATACTTACAAAATGCTTAGCCGCCGAATGGGGCGAGTTTAACGTACGAGTTAATGCTATAGCACCTGGCATGACTAAGACACCACTCGTCACGCAGATTCTTAAAGATGACGATTGGTATAACGAACTGGCTTCTATGCACGTACTAAATCGATTTGCTGAGCCAGAGGAGATGGTAGGTGCTGCAATCTTTTTAGTTAGTGATGCATCTACTTTTATAACCGGTACGACTATCCTTGTGGACGGCGGACTCACAGCTGTTTAAGTCAGTAGTTATACAATCACTTTTTCATTTTTTTATCTCTTTTTTTCCTATTTTCTTCTAAAGTCTTTATTCGTTATCACAAAACTTGTTATGTGTGTCTATACTCAACTTATGGTCAAGATTTGTTGATCATTACATTCTTAAACAACAGAACACCACTTATCGTTACATTTCTATTCAAACTATTATTGGAGCGATTGAAACATGGTGATGTTATCAGGAGCTAAAGCATTAGCCGAATCTCTGCGCCGAGAAAATGTAAAACATCTATTTGGTATTACTGGCGGCGCGATTATGAATTTGATGCATAAATTATGGGAATATAGTGAAGCCGAAGAGATAAGGATGATAACTTGCAGACATGAGCAATGTGCTGCTCATGCAGCAGAAGGCTATGCAGTTGCCAGCGGTGATGTCGGAGTATGCTTTGCTACATCAGGCCCAGGTGCTACTAATTTAGTAACGGGCATTGCGGATGCGTTTCTTGACTCACGACCTATCGTTGCGATTACTGGTCAAGTACCTACCAGCTTGGTTGGAAACGATGCCTTTCAAGAAGCCGATATTATTGGATCAACTATGCCAATTACTAAAGCTAATTTTCAATTTCATAGAGTTAAAGATATTCCACTGCTTACTAAGATGGCTTTCAAAATAGCGAAAACAGGACGTCCAGGACCAGTTCTTTTAGACTTTCCTAAAAACGTGCAAATCGGTGAAGAACATGTTGAATTCCCTGATGGTGAGATTGAAATCCCTGGCTACAATCCTACGTTAAAAGGACACCCACGCCAAATCAAACGGATCGCCAAGGTTTTGAAAAAAGCTGAACGTCCTATTATGATAGCTGGCGGTGGAACGATATCAGCTATGGCAAACAATGAAGTCTTAGAATTAGCAGAAATGTTAGGTATTCCTATCATAAATACGTTAATGGGAAAGGGAATCATCCCAGAGACGCATCATTTGTCATTAGGGATGGCTGGGATGCATGGACACATGTGCGCAAATAGTGTTATGAATCAGGCTGATCTACTCTTTGCCGTAGGTATGCGTTTTTCTGATCGAATAACGGGGAAACTCGAACATTTCGCGCGAGAGGCAACGATAATCCATTTAGATATTGACTCGGCAGAAATTGGAAAAAACGTTGGAGTACATTATCCTATCGTTGGAGACGCAAGAATTGTGCTCCGTCAAATTATTGAAGAATTAAAGAAACAAGAAGTAACTAAACCGAATGGCTGGATGCAGAAAATTAAGCAACTCAAAGAAAAATGTCAATGCAATATACCACTAACCGATATTCAACCTATCAAGCCGCAACAAGTCATGAGGATCTTGAGGGAACATATTGACAGCAAGACGATTGTGACAACGGGCGTTGGAAGAAATCAGATGTGGGCAGCTCATTATCTGCGTGTATATGGACCAAGAAAATTTGTAACCTCAGGTGGACTTGGTACAATGGGCTTTGGATTCCCCGCAGCTATCGGAGCGAAAGTAGCAAAACCAGATCATTGGGTAGTTGATGTTGATGGTGATGGTTCATTCTTGATGACACAGCAGGAACTTGCTGCAAGTGTAATAGAGGACATTCCAGTAACGGTGATAATACTAAATGACCAAGCATTGGGCATGGTGAGGCAGTGGCAAAATCTGTTTTTCGAAGAACGTTACGCTGTAACAGATCTCGGTCCCAAGGACTTTAAGAAAAGAGTACCTGACTTTGCAAAACTGGCAGAAGCGTTCGGAGCAAATGGAATTTTGGTAGAGCGTGTTTCAGAGATCGGACCTGCAATTAAAGAAGCTAAAGATTCTGATGTGACAACTGTGATCGATGTACAAATCGACCGAAGTGAGAACATTTATCCACATATGCCATCAGGCGCAAAACTAGAAGAAATAATACCATGTCCATCATGGATGGAGGCGGAATGATATGGCGCGTATAAATTCTGGGAACGGCAAAGAAGCCGGAACAGTGGGCTCTCATATTATAACATTTCTGGTAGAAGACAGACCTGGAGTGTTTGCTAAAGTTACTGGCTTGATCAGACGTAGAAATTTTAACATTGCGAAGATTACTGTGGGCCCAACACACATTGAGAAAGTTACTCGAATGACCTTTCTTATCAAGGCGGATGAAGCAACTCTTGAACAGGTCGTGAAGCAACTAAATAAGATGGTTGAAGTCTTACGTATTACTGAACTTAAGCCAAAAGATTGTGTGATCCGCGAACTCGCTTTAATAAAAATCAACACGAGTGATCAACAGGAACGAAATGAAGCTATGCAATTTTCTAATATTTTTCGAGGAAATATATTGGATTTAAGTCCGACTTCTTTAACAGTTGAAATAACAGGTGACAGTCAAAAAATTGATGCGTTCTTAGAACTTACAAAAAGGTTTGGTATTATAGAAGTCGCTCGTACAGGCGTAACTGCTTTAGCAAGAGGTTCTGATCCACGTCCTCGAGGTGTGGATCTTATGAAGTTGTTAGAATACGAATAAATTAAATATTTGAGCATAAAAGAGATCAATTTATAAAAACGTATCTCTTAGCAAAGAATTGAGGCTAGGTAATTTCGTTCATTCATTTATTTATTTCAAAATATGTAAACCAATTGACTTAGAGTATTTTAACAATATATAAATACTAAAAACACAAACACTGTTTAGATAGTCAAAATACGGAGGGATGTCTATGGGAATTTCTACCAAGATACTGGGGGTTATTTTTTTAATACTAGGAGTACTCTTTGCGTTGTTCTCAGTTTTTAATGTTGTGGTTTATGGATATGTAGATCCTGAACTAGTTGCTCCTGTTGTTATTTGTATACCTATTGGAATTATTTGTGTTTGGAAGGGATGATGAAGGTTTTGGAGAAACAAATACAATATTGTAAATATTAAGAGAATTGATCTGCTTTTGAAAAAGCAGCATAATTCTCGCATATCCCTTTTTATATATACAAGAAATCTACAGTCAAGCTTAATTATTAAGAAGATATTATCCTTTTTATACAACCGTCAAAAAAATCATTTCTATTTTTATGCTCAACGTAATTAAAACAAAAAAAGGGGACATATTATGATACTTCGTGTTTATCTTTTGATATCATCCTAATTATAAGACCAATTTATCCCTATAATCGGTAGAATTATTAACCACAGTACTTCGCGCTCACCCCTTCTTTCTGCATCTTTGTATAGCCAAACTGCAATTAAAATAGCGCAGTTAAAGTTATTAGACATTACCAAATCTGATTTTTAAAACACGAATCTAGAAAAAAATATATATACGACTACTACCAGAACATGTGTATATCCCGAGTAATATACCGCTAGGGAGAGGGTTTTTTGAAAAAAGTCTTAGCCGTCATTATGGTATTTTTCTTCATGACATGCAGCGCAACAATCGCTATCGCTCAAACACATAGTATACCTTACTGGGATAGTGATTTCTTTGTCGCAGGAGATTATGAATACTACGCTTTCGAGTTTCAAGAGGGGACGACCTACAGAATCATATTAAAGGTTCCAAGCGATTCTGACTTTGATTTATACCTCTACGACAAGAATTTCCACCTTCTTGAAGAAAGAGACAGCAGCCAGGAAGGCTTCGATGAAAGAATTAGTTATACTGCGGAGTATACGGGTATACACTGGGTTCTTGTGGATTGCTATTCAGGATGGGGAACCTATGAATTAACGGTCGAGGAACACACAGGTTCTTGTTTAGGCACACTCTTAGTTGCTATATTTTCGATAACCGCTTGTGTTTCATACAGCGCAGTACATTCTCGGAGAAAAAAGAATACATAACTCCCTTTTTTTTTTTCATGTTTTCCTCAGTTTAATCATTTCTTATAAGTTTCTTTTAAAAGAACAAAAAAGACTTCTATAATCTAAAATAACGTCTAACAATTGCTAGGATGACATTTTTATAAGTAAAACTCAGGTTTGAAAAAAGAGGAGAGGGTTAAGAATATTTCTTTAGAGTTTTAGCGTACTAATCCATTCACCTATAAGCGACCAAAGAATAACTATTGGATGCAGCTTCTGAACATTCACAGGCATATATCTATTTAGGTTGAATTAGGGTGCCACAATCTGGACAGAATTTGACATTGAGATTAGATATTGTTCTACCACATTGTTTACACCGATACTCCTTCTCCAAAGTTTGAGTTAATTCTCCCTCAATGATTTCCTCAGGCATCTCTTTAGGAACTTCAGGCGGAAATCGAACTTCTTCTGCTATAACTACACCACAATCAGGGCAAAACTTTGCATCAGGGTCATCTAACAAAATATTTCCACAAGAAGCACATCGCCGTTCCTTCTCAGCAATTGATACTGCTTCTTCTTCTACTAGTATATCGACTATTTCTATAGCTGGTTTCTGTTCTTTATCCTCAATCGGCTCTACCGTTTCTTCTGTTAGAAGTTCTATACTTTTTCTAGGGACTTCAGGTGGAGATATGATTTCATCAGCAATATTTGCACCACAATCAGGGCAAAACTTGGCTTCAGGATCATCGAATAAAATACCTCTACAGTTGGTGCATCGTCTTTCCTTCTCAACAATTGGTATCGCCTCTTCGTCTACAGGCGTTTCGATTATGTCCACAGATGGTATAAATTCTTCTTTTTCCTGCGGCTCTACCGTTTCTTCTATTGCGATTTCTATTTGGTCTTTAGGAACTTCAGGTGGGGCTAAAGCCTCTTCCTCTATGAATGTTCCGCACTCTTGACAATAAAATGTTGGTAAATCATCGGTTAGTGGTGCACCGCAGGATACGCATGTTTTTTCCGCATCCATTACTGTTACTAACTCTTCTCTTCTACGGCGCTTTGTTACGAGATCCGTTTTCATTACTACGACAAGTAAGGCTATTATTGCGCTTGCTATCCCTCCTACCACGACAAAAATAAGCGATGAAGTGCCAGATAGGAAGGTAATCCCTCCAGTTGTTTCTTCTCCGTAAATTACAGTGGAAGAGCCTATATTCACTCCTCCTTCGCCTTCAACTATTCCTGAAAATTCTGCAACGATTTGCATGTCGTTGTCAGTGGAAACAGTCCATGTAGTAACTGCGTTACCATTTTCATCTGTTGTGACCTCAATAGTATCAAGAAGCTCCCAATAACGTACGTCTGCAGTATAAGCCTCGACCTCATTTTGTAGTGAGAGCGAACTGGTGGATGAAGAGGTCTTCCATTCATAGATGTAGACGGTGACCTGTTCATTAACAACAGGATCACCGTTTTCTGTTGTCAAGGTAATAGTGATCGTGACTTGCTCTCCATTCACTAGATTTCCCTGTACATCAAGGCTCATCTGAGTTTCTTCTTCTACAACAAGTAGTTGGCAAGCTGCACTAGCACTCTCCCAAGTTGAATCTCCTGCAAATTTGGCCTTTGCCTCATAAACGCCATAGACATCCGGCGCTGTGACGGTAACTTGAAACTCGCCATTGTTGTCAGTGTAAACCTCATAAGTCGTGCCTTCAAAGGTGATAGTTATGAGTTGCCCGTCTGCGTTTGTACTTATAGTCCCTTTTAGAGTGACTGTTTCACCAGGCTTCGCACTATAAGAACTGGTCAGAAAATCGAGTATGCAACTGAGCAGACTTGATCCACTATCACCGCCCCC
>JAEOSF010000091.1 GCA_016840515.1 Candidatus Borrarchaeum yapensis
GATAGAAGGAAGAAGATGACAGTCCTATTGTTTACATGTAACTATATAATGGTCTATCTTCTACGTTCACTCGCCAATCTGGTGTAGCTATTCACTGGTTAATTTTCTTCTTGTTTCACTCTTCCCTCCTTTATGAAGCATGCAAATTGTAGGATGACGCCCATAACCAACAGGTAGTAAGCGTATTCCGCGGTCTTGTTGGCCTGTGGTGTGTGTCCCGTGGAGAGGAGGATGGCGCAGGAGAGGAGGAGGGCCATGAATCCCATGATGAAGGGGGCTCCTGGGTTCTCCTTCAGGTATTTCTTTATTCTTGGATCTATAACGAATTTGATCTTGACCATTTTCTAACTCCTTTCAGGCCGTCTTTGTTTTTCGCCCAGTCGTGGGTCAGGTAAATGGCGCAGGCGATTAGGGCCGTGACGGATATGGCCGAGCCCATGTAGAACCATCTTTGAGGTTCGTACTCTATGGTGATAGTTAGCTCACCTATTTGATCTATCCAGAAGCCGTTTATGATTGAGTATAGGGATATAGATCTTATTTTTTGTCCATTGACTCTTGCTACCCAAAGTGGACTATAGGCCTCAACGAATGAAAGCATGAAGGGCTTGGTGGCGTTGACGTTTACTACATATTTTGTTGGATTTATTTTTATATATTTGAGCATTTCAGCTGATTTGTTCGATGTAGCAATATCAATATCTCCATTTATGAGAATGCCCTCTTTAATCTGTGGTATTTGCGAGATTGCGAAGATTTCTATACCATCAAACCATGTTATAGCATCTCCTTCTTCAGGGTTTTTCACAAATCCTGCATTTAATACTATTCTGATTTTGCTGACGTTTTCAGGGATTGTTAAATATGACTCAAATTTTTGCCAACCATCAGTGTCACTTTTCCCCCTTGGAACTTGTTTAAGTTGTTTCCAATTGTTTTCACTCTCAAAGTAACCCTCTATAACGATGTGCGATGATTTTACATTCGTATATTTCATATTAGTAACTATCAAGTATTCGTCTCCGTTGGTTACATTAATGAGTTCGCTCCTTATCCAGCTCCAAGTATTCTTTGTTGATATGTTCGTCGAGACTCTAAGCGCATATTTTCCATCTATTCCATTCTCATCGAGGAGTACTTCAAAACCCTTGTTTGGTATTCTCCAGCGCGAGTAACTCTCTTCAAAGGAACCATTTTCAATAAGATTATCAATTATAGAATTTAAAATTAAATGATAAACTTCAGTTCTGTCAAAAGTGAGGTTTGCTAAATAAATCATATTTTCACCTTTTTCTAATTGTAAGAAGAAAGAATGATCTTCTAGTGTTACTTTAAGTTGTGTTGGCTTTTTTAATGAATACATGAAATATAATATATGATCCCCCTCTTTTAAAACATTTAATTCCACTATTTTCTTTATAAGATTCTCATTCATCATTAATGGGTAATGTATTGTTTTATTTTCAAGAAATAGGGATGCTCTGTCGCTGGCTTCATCGAATGTCTGCTGGGGAAAAACAAGTAAGTAGTTAATTAGGTTTCGCCCTTTTTCATTAATTATCCTCAGGATATGATTCCCCTCATGAAGATTAAATGGACCTATTATTTCCCATGAAGGTTCACTTCCATCATTCCCTGTTAAGTAAAAAATATTATCTTCTATAATTATCTTAACAGAGCTTTGCCTTTCTTCTCGAAGATAATTTACTGCTAAGTAGAAATTTTCATTTAGCGATACTTCAAGAGGTATGTCAATAGTTACATTTTCACGCAGTCCCATTATTGAAAATGGATGTACAAAACGTGAAAAATAAAAATTATTATACCAACTACCCTCGTAAAAATACGGAACAAAGTATTGTGAAGGATTAAATTCTTTCACATACTGGCTAGGTAAGATTATGTTATCTGTCGGAATAAAGTTAAGGATAAGACTCTTCCCAGATAAATCTTTAATCAAAACCTTTTCGATAGCGTCGCTCTCTAATGAGAATTGTAATGGAGGAAAGATGATGGCATAATGTTTATCCAATTCAAGAAGCGCTTTGAGATCTCTGTAATCTGATAAACATGTGGTACTAGCAATGAAAAGTTTGCTTCCCAATTTAGTATTCTTGAAAATGGTTAAAGTATTGTTAATACGTTCAATAGGAATGAAGTCCTCTGCTTCAAGGAGGGTTTTCTCAACTTCTAAAGTGTCTAACTTGATTGACGAAAATTTCTCAAGTGGACTATTAACGTTTTTTCTTACGATAAAGTATTCTATGTCTAAATTTCCAAGTAGTCTAGCTAGGGTTTCTTTGTTTTCGTTGTGTATTGTATAATAAAGATAAATTGGCAGAATATAAGAAGGAGAAGTTCTATCTTCAGAACGCAAACTTACTGTAGGCCATGGGAAAAGTAATGAAATAGGATCTATAGACCAGTGTTTAGGTTCTTCTTCCCATAAACTATTTGTAGGATCATAACGGATATGCTTGTCAGGGGGGTACAGCATAACTCTCCCAACTGCTTCTTGTTCATTCGTAAAGTAATTAATCATATTCTCATAGGGTTGACAATCGTATGATCTATAATAACCACCGAAATCTCCGGTAAAAAACGGTATTCCAAATGAAAATATAAGTAGAAACATCAAAATAGTGACTATTAAATGTCGTTTAGCGAGGTTTTTGTTACTATGTTGAAAAGAAGCCAAAGAAAATCCTAGTAAGATAGAAAGTGAAATAGCGTGTATGTAAGCAAAATTTGTTGGGTTTCTAAATAAAATATTCACCGTAGGCACCAATGAATACAGCCCATAAAGGCATGCACCTAACGGTGTTTTGAATATGAACATTATACCTATAGCCAATAATAACAACGACGAAAAGAATAGCACCTTCCTTTCTTTTGGATTAATCAATAGGGGTATAAAAGAAAATATCGTCATCGTATATCCAAAAATATACCAGCAATTGCCAAGCAGGTTGATGCCAACCTTCTCGCTAAAGTGTCTTTCAGAATATCCAATGTTTATCCAAGCCTGATAAGGTTCTGCTGACAAATACATAGTTTGACTGAATCCATACACTTCTTCGCCCATTTGAAGTCTTCCATATACTGAACCTGCATTAGAAAGGATCCATGGAGAGTGAACAGAGAAAATAAGCATAAAATATGTGAATATCCATATTATTTTTCTCTTTAAATTGCTTTGACATACAGCTAGAAGGAATAAAGGAGGTAATATTATAGCGATAAAAAGCATATGAACTGTTGCTGTCGAAAAAGGCACAAAAAATACGCTTAGAAGTAATAAGGAGTACTTTCTTTCTCTAAAAGAGTTAACTAGAAACGAAAAAAGAAGAGGGAAAAAAGAGTAAGAAAAAATGAAGTCGGGTATGTGACCATAGACTATTTCATGGAAAATAAGCGGATTAAACATATAAAAGAGACCACTTATAAACGACGCGTCTTTGGGCAATCCTAATATTTTTATCAAGTAAAACATTGAATATCCGGATAAGCCGAGATTTAGTAAAATAAACAATGTTGTTACTTTAGCGCCGTCCAATCCTATCATTCCAGTCAGTATCTGTAGAGAACGTGTATACATGCTCATCTGCCTAGTAATTATCGAACCAAAGTCGAACTCGTTCCATGCAAATAGGTATCTTGCATTTTGCAGCTGTAGAGAAGGAAAAGGAGGAATCCCAACTTCATTAAAAAATAGGATACCAGGGAAAAATAACAGCTGTCTAATAACCAGTACTGATAGTGAAAAATATATCACCGCAACTGCCACATCGCTATAAAGTGTTACCTTTTTAAAAGCGGAAAAAACTATTCCACCTCAGTAACAAATGTAGAATCCTTAACGTTTTTATCAGAGAATCGTTGCAAAATTTCGAGGTAAGTTTTAGTTGCATTAAGAGCCTCTTCAAAACAATAGAGAGGTTCGCTTCCCGTAATAATATGTTTTATAAAATCGGCAATCAACACTTCATGGCCAGTTCTTTTAGTCCTAAAGATTCTTTTAGCTGTATGATGACAAAGAGATTTCAAAATATGTGTAATCTGACGCAAGTTATCGAAACCTTTCAATAAGGTGCGCGCGCGCTTGTGATAACCCAAAGTTCCCAAAACTACAAGATTCGAGTTAAAAAAGAATAGATGTTTATCTGACCCATAAATTGATATTACCGGGAAGTCCCGCCTTGGTGAATTAAATGTAATGTATGTAGTACAAAGTTTACCATCACGAGATTTTAATACCGCAAAAAGTTCATCAAAAGCCACATGGAGGTGCGATCCTCGCTTAGAAACAAATACTTGCGACACATCTAAGGGTCCGAGGATGCGCTGCAATATATATATAGGATGAATAAGGCATTCGCCTAGTCTGCCTCCGATAATCGAATGACACCAATGATTAGGATCCCTTATCATTGAATCATCTGGTCGAGCATAAATATCAACATCAACTCGCTGTATCTCCCCAATCTTTCCACTATTGACAATCGAAGAAATAGTAGGAGTTAAAAATTCAAATAGCCAGTTGTGGATCACACCAATCGAAAGACCTTTACACTTAAACTGATGATATAGTCTTTCTGCTTCTTCACATTCCTTCAAATTCATAACAAAAGGTTTTTCACTAATCACATGCGAACCCGCCTTAAGAGCCTGAAGAGTGAGCGGTAAATGTGAATTTGGAGGAGTACAAATATCAACTAAATCAGGTACTTCTTCATCTAAACAAGCCTCAAGTGAACTGTAACAAAGAGGTATATTCCAAAGCCGAGAAGTTTTAGCTGCAGCTTCTTTGTTGACATCACATATTGCTATTACTTTGGATTCCCGTATTTTACTGTACACTGGCAAGTGAGAACTCTTGGCAACTTCTCCCGCACCAACAACAACAACTTTCACGACTCTTTTCTCACCGAGTTTCATTCTATCCTCTCTCCTTAGTTCTTTTTCTTTCTCCATTTTGTACGTGCCACTATAAACTTTTTCTTCCTTTGCAAAAAATGTAAATATTGCAGCCAAAAACGGGGAGTGTAAACTCAAATAACTCCATATTTTTCCTAAACTGCCATATAATTGGAAGATATTGTTTTGTAAATATCTTAACTTCTCGAAAGATCTCTTGAAACAAAGTTTTCCAGGATTCTGCCGATCTAAGGCCTATATGGGTTTTATCTTTATGGAGGATCGGATTTAGCTTATTAGGAGTCTGAGCAATTAGCATTCCGTTTTCTTTAAGCAACATAGCAAGTGTAGCCAGAACTTCTTCCTGTTTATTGAGTGTTATATGCTCAAGGGTATCCCTAGTAAAAATTAAATCAAATTCACTGTATTTTTCCTTTAAAACATTTAGATGGTCTGAACGGCACAAATCTAAGCAATAATAGTTGATGTTTTCTCGTTCATAGTTAGACTGGGCTCTCTTCCTTGCATATTCGCTTATGTCCACGCCAACTATATGGGCTTTCTGAAATTGCTCTGATAAAAATGTCGTCCCCGCTCCAAAAGCGCAACCAAAATCTAAGATCCGCTCTGGGTTATTCGGTAAAGAAATAGCAGTTTTCGCATTATCTAATAGAATCTTATAATTTCTCCGTATAATATGGATATCTTGCTTTCCGTATGGACCTTCCTCAAAATAATCTTTATTGAAAATATTTTTCTTAACCATCTACTGTTATCCTTAAGACTTTTTCTAACTTCTTTAGTGATGCATTAATCGAAAAATTTTCTTCAACATGTTTTCTGATAAAATCTCGATCTGGTTGTATTTCCTTATTCTCAAGAACAAAATCCAACATTTCTAAGAACTTTTGATTGTTTGTCGCTAGCCAGCCTGTTTTACCATTAATACCGGTTTCGCCAGAACCCATACAATCAAAAACCAATACAGGAGTTCCGCAAGTCATTGATTCTATTGGCACGTAGCCAAACGTTTCCCATCTTTGTGGACAAATAGTAAATATACTTCTTGAATAAAGTTTGGCCAGTTCCTTATCTTCAAGATTTCTATGATAAATTACCTCAGGATGCTTGCTTTTTATGGCCGAAGCGATATTTGTATTTCCAAAAATATTAACTGTATAGTGTGATCGTAAGACATTTTTGACTATAGCTTCTGTAAAACTCGCAGGGGTATCTCCTGCATGTGAGCCAAGATATAATACAACTTCTTTTGAATCCTTGTTAGATAGAATTGGTTTGAACACTTCCGTGTCAACAGGAGGGTATACAATTCCATGGACATCTGTCCCGTAAAGAGTCTGCAAAAAAGTTGCTGTCGATTTGCTATTAGCTATTACGAAGTCACACCTGTTCAATTCAGTGGTGTAATGTCTAGTCAGTGTAAGAAACGGAAGAAACCTACATAAATAAAATAACATTTTTTCCCTTAACGGTAGAAATCCTAGATCAAAATTTCTACATATTGCATGACTACCATATAAAATCTGAACATATGCAACCACCTTGACGTTTTTAAACCCCCTTTTAACAGCGTTAAGAAGCCTTAGTCTGGAAAGATCATCATCACCAATAACAATTTTGGGCTTTAATTCAGCTAATTCGGTAACTAACTGGTTATGATTATCTGATGCAACGACAGAGACTCCCAAGTTCTCTTTCAGATACATAACGAGTTCATGTCCACAGTTTAACAACGCAAACGAAGTCTCGGTTTTCCCGTATAACCCCTTTGCGAAATTACAGAAAGGACGGACAACTCCTTCGTATTGTTTCTTTTGGCCTGCAATCAGAAAAACTATCATTTCTTACTAATACCTTCTATTATTTTTAGAAAATCTTCAGAGGTTTTCTCCCAGTTGAACCGCCCGGCCCACTCGATGGCATTCCTGCTCAGATCTTCTCTCAACTCATCATCCGACAAGACTCTCATAAACCCCTCAGCCAGAGACTCTGGACTTCTTTCCACGAGAAGCCCGTTGAACCCATCCCTTATCGAATCCCTCAAGCCAGGAACGTTATAACCCACCACGGGCGTCCCCAGGGCATTAGCATCTGTGACAACCTGACCCCAGCCCTCCCTGACACCGGGAACGGCGATAACCCAGGCCCTCCTCA
>JAEOSF010000019.1 GCA_016840515.1 Candidatus Borrarchaeum yapensis
TCCCTATGCTCACTTAAGTTCACAATTATCATCTCCAGCTGCTGCTAAACAAATTTTGAAAAGTCTAAGTGAATTACTCTCTGAAAAAGGCTATAATGTTGTAAGATCACCATTTGGATGGTATAAGGCTTTCAATGTGAATTGTATTGGTCATCCACGAGCAGAAACCCTACGAGTTGTAGATATTACTCAGAAGGAAAAAGAAGAAATTGTTGTTGAAGAACATCCACCTTCTGACTTTTACATACTATCTCCGGATAATCAACTTATTAAAGTCGAAATAAAAGACGAAGGAGAATCAAGAAAACTAAGAACTGAAATCCCTTTTAATTTTAGGGAACATGAGAATTTAAGGGACTTTTTACTTTATGAACTTGCAAAAGAACGAGAAGAAAAAGGTAAACCACCACATATCGATCTTATGAGGCGACATGAATTTGCTGACTACGAACCTGGAGCGGATCCTGGAAACCTGCGGTGGTATGCTAAGGGCACGACATTACGCCATATAATTGAAGAACATGTTTATAATAAGGTTGTAAACGAGTTCGGTGCACTGCCTTTGGATACACCGATCATGTATGATCTTGAAAACCCTGTACTTAGAGAACAAGTTTCAAGGTTCCCTGCACGTCAATATCGTGTCTATTCAGGAGATAAGGAACTTTTCCTTCGATACGCTTCGGATTTCGGTCAGTTCTTTCTTTTGGCAGATACTACTCTCAGCTACAAAAACTTACCTTTAAGGATCTATGAATTAGCACCGAGTTTTAGAAGAGAAAAACGTGGAGAAGTAGTCGCTTTAAGAAGATTAAGAGCTTTTACAATGCCAGACTTACATGCATGTGCAGCGGATATCACTTCAGTTCTACAAGAGTTTGAAGAGCAATATTTTCTTGCAGCATCATTAATGGATGATTTTAACTTTGAGTATGAAGCAGCATTTCGTATGAGTCAAGAATTTTTCGAAGAGCATCGCGATTGGTTGGTAACTCTGATTGCTAAGGCACTAAAAAAACCTGCATTAATTGAATTATTTCCTGCCAGATATTTTTATTGGATTCTAAAATTTGAATTTAATTTCGTTGACTTTGTCAAAAAGGTAGCAGCACTCTCCACTGTTCAAATTGATGTGGAATCTGCAAAACGATATGATATCACTTATATAAATGAGAAGGGCGAGAAGGTTTTTCCAATCATTACTCACAGTTCACCTTCAGGTGCTGTAGAACGAATTGTGTATGCGTTATTAGAGGGTGCAGCAATCGATCAGAAAAAGGGTAAAACTCCCATGTTTCCTCTCTGGTTGTCACCTACTCAAGTGAGAGTCATTCCTATCACAGATCGTCACGTTTCCTATTGTGAAAAACTAATGCAAAAAGTGGAAAGTGCTAAAATTAGAGTTGACTTAGATGATCGAGATGAAACTTTAAGTAAAAAGATTCGACAAGCAGAGCGAGAATGGATTCCCTATATAATTGTTATTGGTGATAAAGAAATAGAAAATAATACAATTTCTGTCCGAACAAGGGCTGACGGAGAATCACGAAATAACATCAGTTTCGATGACCTTATCAAGGAAATCACATCTCTAATAAAGAGAAGAGTCTTTGTCCCATTATCTCCATCATTAAAACGACTTTCTAGGAGACCTACTTTCGTTTCTATGTAGTTTCTAGGCTCACTGCTTTTATACTAAAGTGCGGGTCTCTTGGGGAGCGAGGTAGTTCATAGACAAAAGAAAAAGAAATAAAATAGTCAAAACTCCCGCTTCTAGAAGCCTGTTACTTTAGGGCGGGATAGTCGACTATATGTCGTTGCGAGGGTGTATAGCTAATTATATAACCAGCTATGCACCTCTAAATGCTTCTATGGTAGCCAGTGCAAATTCTTCAGCATCTTTGTCTTTGATAGCTTTTTTCGCTTCTAAAGCTTTTATTCCGTCTTGAATTATTGATTCTATCGTTTTTTCCTTAATGAAGTTATTAGTATTTATAATTCGTTCTATCTCATCTCTTAGGTTCTTGTTTTTGGTCAATGCTTCCTCAATTCTCTTCTTGACATATTCATTGAATGACGTGTAAATCATAGAGTGAAGCTTTTTATCACCAATTTCAATGCCAACTTCTTTCTTTTCCTTGAGTGAGGCAATGGGAGGAATTACAATAAAACGTGTTTCCTGTTTCTCATTAGAATATTTAGTAATGTAAAGTGGCAAATATGTTGCGTTAATCTCTTTATACATCGGTGCAACTGTTTCTGGGATTAAAAACTTCTTTGGCATCGTGTTTTCTTCAATAAGTTTCTTTTTTTGTTCATCGATTTTGGTGAACAGTTCTTTAATTAAATTCTCAATTGTCTTTTGAAATTCTCTAAGTTCATTTATTTTTTTGTCGCGTTCAGCTTCTGTATCTGTAATGCGCTTATTTTGATTTGCTATTGCTTCTTCAGTTTTTTTTACAATTTCTTTTTTCTTGGCTTCTACATCTTCTATTACCTTTCTCCAATCCCCTTTTAAATTAAAGATGTCTTTTTCGGTCGCTTTAAGTGATTCCCCAATCGAATCAATTTGACTTTTAACATAATTAATAGCCCCTCCTGCCAAATCAAAGGCTAACTCTGGTTCTTTACCAGGAGGAATTTTACTTTCAATATAATCTTCGACGGCCTTTTGTGCATTTGAAAAGGATGTATCAACGGGGTCAAATGTAGTCCGTAATTTTTTAACGATACGTTTACCTTCCTCTTCTTTTATCATATCTGCGTTTTTTATATCATCATCTTTTTTCCTCTTCAAACGGACTATTTCTTGCTCGACTTCTTCCTTAAGTTTTGTTAATTTGTCAGAATAAGTCGTTAATGTTTCTCTCGTTTTATCATCTAATTTTTTGAAGTGAGTACCAGTATTTTTTTCGATAGTTTTCTTCATTTCATCAAATTTGGTAAGCTCAATATCTCTTTCTGCTATTAGTTGATCAAAATTTGTCGCAATTGTTCTTGCATCATCTTGAGTTATCTCAGGTTCTATTATCGCTACTTTTATCTCCTTTGGGCGTTTCTTTTCTACACTTTTTTTATGTACTGCAATTTTTTGTGTTAATTCAGGTTCAACTAATGCTGTAATGGGCATGCTTTGCGTTGGAAGACTTGTCAGAAGTTCAATAGTTCTTTTGAGGGAATTTACATAGTCTGCCGCAGTCTCACTGCTAGATAGGATATTATCAATTTCTTCTGGCTTAGGTACTTGACTAAATGTGAGTGTCTGTTCTGATAATCCTTGTCCATCAGCGATCACAGATCCTTCTTTAGTTTTCATAAACCAATAAGGCCACCCAATTTTTGAAAAATGCGTAATAAATTCTTCTGGCGTTTTCCTTATTAGACCTCCACCTTTTTCTCGATTTATCTCAGTTATCATAAATGCGACTGCTAATTCAACATCAAGAGATGATGCAGGCTCTTCTAGTAAATAGGGAAATATTTCTACTTCTGCTGTCGTCTCTGTTTCTTCCTGTGGTGATGGTTCTGTAGGTTCTTCTTCCATTTTTTGCCCTCCATGTGGCTTTATTTTATTTTAATTTACATTTTAGTGAGGGTTTATTTATTTTAAATTATCTATTATTTCTTGAATGCAAAAAATTAGACTTCCTCAATAGTTCCTCCAGTGATTAAAATCAGATTCTTTAGCATCTCAGCAGCATTATTTACATTTTCTTCCACTTTGTTTGTTTCTCCTCTGGATGTTAAATGAATTTCAACACGTACCACATCTTTCCAACTTAGCGGATTGCTCTTAATATATACACTTGGATAGGCTTTCATCACCTTCTCAATTAAAAGCGCAATTTCTGATTCTATTAGATCTACTAAAAATTTAATATCTGCTGTGGCGACATCTCCAACCATATTTTCAATTATAGCAGCAACGCTCTGATCAAATATGGCTTTTAATTCAGCGGGTACTCCTGGTAAACAAATAATCTTAACATTTTTTTCCAATTCCAACAAAACTCCAGGTATACCGCCTTCTGGATTTGGCAGCATTTTGCTGTCTTTTGGCTGATAAGCCATTTTTTTTGCATACTCAGATACCTTGTTTTCTTTTATGTCACCACGCTCGTAAAATAGTTTATGAACCCTTTCTATTTCGTCTAAGATCTCTTGATTCAAAATAAGCGGTCTGTGCGTTGCTTTGGAAACTGCTTCTAACGTCATGTCATCAAAAGATGCACCTAGACCTCCTGAGGTAATGATGAGATTTGGCTGTCTTTTGATCATATATACTAATTCATCAGAAATCTCTTGTAGATCGTCCATTACGTTTGCCATTCGGGTTACTTGAGCTCCAAGCGAATAGATTCGTTTAGATAACCATTGTGCGTTTGTATTAAGTGTTTTTCCAATCAGGAGTTCATTCCCAGTAAATAATAATTCAATTTTGACTGCCATCTTGATTCCTCATTTGATTATTTCTGAAACTTTATATTGAAATTACAAAATTAAGTCAGAAAAGTCTAATCACTTATTAAAATCATCAATTAGAGTTTTTCTTAGTCTTTTTATTCTATTATTTTTCCGCCACCGCTTACAACAAGTTTCTTTAACATAACTGTGGCTTTTTCTATATTTTCTTTTACATGTTCAATCTTTTCTCCTTTCGAGGTAAGATGAAACTCTACACGAGCAGTATCTTCCCAACCGAGTGGATGGCTTTTAATATAAACGCTAGGATAAGTTTTCGTTACTTTATCTACTAAAGGCGCCATCTCTGATTCTATGAACTCTCCTACTTTGAATCTAGCTTCAGCTATTTCGATATCTCCTACCATGTTCTTGATTATATCTACAATACTTTGATTAAAGATACTTTTTAATTCTGCAGGTACACCTGGTAAACAAATTATCTTAACGCCGTCTTCTAGTTCTAATAAAACGCCAGGTGCACTACCTACATTATTTGGAAGAGGTACACTTCCTTCTGGTAGATGTGCCATTTTCTGTTTATATTCAGAAAGTTCTTTTTCCTTTGAGATTCCTTCTTTGTATTTTTCTTCGTATTTTTTGAAGAGGATAGCTAATACCTCTTCATTAAGCTCCAACGGTCTCTTGGTGGCTCTTGCAACAGCATCCAATGTCATATCATCAAAGGTAGGTCCTAAACCCCCTGATGTAATTATAATATCAGGCTTCCTTTCTATTGCCTCTAAGAGTGCTGTTGAAATGTCATCAAGTGTGTCTCCAACACTCATCATCCGGATGATTTGGGCCCCCAATGAGTAAATTCGTTTAGCTAACCACTGGCTGTTTGTATTAAGAATTTTCCCAATGAGAAGCTCATTTCCGGTAAATATCAATTCTACTGAAACTTTGTGCAAGTATTTTTCCTCCCTGATAATAAAGTCTAAATTCCTTAGTTTCAATCAAAACTAGATAAAGATAAAAGTCTATTGATATGACAAAATCTTTTATGCAAATCGTGGAAACTTGTGTGACTTAATTCAATCATATAACTTAATTATTCTTGAAAAGTAAAACTTAAAATGCTTGGGCATCCTGAAGTGTCTACAACTCTTTTTTTGTAGTACTTTTTCTTTCTATTTGCCAAAAAAGAGTTTTTATCTTCCGCGAGTTTCCCATTATCTCCCAAGAAATAATTCTGTTTTGTATTGGGATGATCTTCTTGTTTAGATTCATGAGCGCCTACAAAATCATAAAGAACTCTTGTTATCATATGGAACTTGTACCTCGGTACTCTTTCTAGTTTGCTGAATTTACATTGGTTCCGAAGAATGCTCCAGATTCTTTTATTACCATAAATATCGTAGTACAGTTGTATTAAATCCCGTATTTCTTTAATTTGCTCATCTGAAAGATAGCAATATTCTTCAAATTTGCTTTCTAACATCCCAACCCTTTCTTCAAGAGATTTTTCGATAACTCTTTTTTCGATTTTTTCCTCTATTATTACTCTTCTTTCGATTGTTTCTTCAAATCTCTTGTCTGTAACTTTCACATTGAACACCAAGAGGAGTAGATCAAAAGGTAGGAGCAGTTGATTACTTTTGTTTTGTCCACATTGCAATTTCCCATAAGTCAGCGATTTCTACTTCTGCTTGAGTAAGTTTTCTTATCTCCCTCAAATGGAATTTAAGCTTGTTTAAATCCATTTTTTCTTTATATTTATTTAAGAACGTGCTTTTTTTATTTTTTTCCATATTTACCACTTTTAAACCAGTCCTTATACACTTCAATATCACTTTAGGTTTTCTACCTTTTGTTAATATTCAATTTATTATAGTAAAAGTGGTTTACACAGTCCCCCGTTATCCCTCTTCAGCGCGCCCGTAACTAACCAGAATGATAAGGTATTTATGCATAGAAGTATACTAAATATAAAATGGGCTAACTGGTAGGACAGTGTGAACCATATATTGTTTCTAATACAGGCATTATTATTGGGGAAACTGGGTTAGCCATTGGGGATTGGCTAACTCACCCAGTTGGCCCTCTTTATCACTTAAACCTACGATTTTTTAATTTGACTTTCAGATGATATAAATTATCGCTCTATTATCACCTCAGGAGACGTTGATGGTTTTTGAGATAGGATTTTTAATTCGATAGCATTCATTATTGGCTTCTTTATCTGGAAATAACGATAATGTCCTTTTTTCTTTTCTTGTTGACCTTCTTGAACTTCCAAGATGTTGCATCTTTCTAAAATGTTTGTGTGATACGAAATTGTGTGAGCTTGTATAGAAATCCTTCTACTATTAGTAAGTTTTTTATTTGTAATTCCTGGACGTTCAGGATATATTCGTGATTGAAATAGTATTTCTTTCAAAATACTTGTTTTGCTTCCAGAATTCAAATTCAATTCTTTTCTTTTCTTTTCCCCATTTTCCATTTCAATATAACTTATAGCGTGCCCCATTTCAATATTCTTTGCAATCGGGTATTGTAATACTTGCGCTACAGGATCGACACGTTCTGGTGTAATTTCCTTTGCATTATCATCAATTCCTCGTAAACATGAATCTGCCAAATCTAGAGCGAGACCTGGCAAACCCATTGAATACTCTGCAATCTTATTAATAGCTGCATCAGTAAAAGGAGTCAAATCCGAGGTGTTATTTACTTTATCATCATTTTCTTTGTAATACAAAATTCTAGTCTTCAGTATTTTCACTATAGTCTCAAATTCGATTGATTTTATCTTGTAAACATCATCAAAAATGTCAATAAGTTCTGAAGGTACTGAAGGGGTTGTGATACCAATTATTGTCTGATTCTCAGAATGCATATAACGTGAGAGTTCATCTATGAAATCTTCTTTTCGCAAACCAATATCTATATCATCGATTAATAAAATGTCAGTTTCAATTAGATTTTTATTTTGCAATTCAGCTATCAATCCAATTGAATGTGGACTACCTATAACAACTTCTTCAGGGTTTTGATGCGTTTCAGAAGCCTCTGTTAAACCCTTTAATTGAATATAGTGACTTTTAATTGGTATTTCTTCTGCTAGTTTAACCAATTCTTCTACAAAGAATTTTGCTAAAGTTGATTTTCCGACATCGGGCGGTCCTATAATTAGTCCATTCTTCCCAGCGGAATGACAGGCTGTGATCCATGAGGCTAGACTTTGGCTATGTTCGTAAAATAGTTGCGGAGGGACAAATAAGTAACTATTTTTGTCAATTAGATCTTCCTTAAAAGGACGTTCAGAGAAACCATATAATTGATACAGAGAGAGGGCTTTTGTTCCGAGAGTTAATCCTCGCTTCAATGAAGCTAGAAACTTTTTTTGATCGATAATTGCCATTTATTGACCTCTTCCTTTCTCTCCTTGAATTTATAACAAGAGGAAACCATATTTTTTAATTTAAGATGAATTGATCATTGTTGATGACATTAAGGCTAGTTCAACCGCGTTGCTTATCGTAGAGTGAATTGTGTATATTTGATTACGTCCTACTTTCGTTTGCTTTACAATACCTCCTTCAATCAATTTTTTGAGATGATATGAGGTTGTTCCTTGACTCGATAGACTAATACGCTCAACTAATTCAGCACTACTCGTTCCTTCTAATTCAATTATATTTTCTTTTTTACGAGCACCCCGTAATTCTTTCAATTGTTGTTGTTCAACTGGGCTAAGTGAAATTGCTAGTTCTCTTAATATTTCGCCACGTGACCCTTTCCAATACTCATGATCTCCTTCTGCAATTCTTTTTGCGATCTCATAATTGAGTTCTTTTGCTCTTCCATTAACATAATCTGTTGTGATTGTTTCAATTTCAAAATCAAGACAACTCTCTGCTAGTTCTAGTGCCAAGCCCGGTAATCCCATCGCATAGTAAGCTATTTTTGCTAAAGCATCTTTCGTGAATGCCTGTGGAGCAGTTCCTTCTTTGAAATGGTCGATTCTTCTTTGAAGAAGATCTATGGTCGTATCCTGATCAAAATTCCTTAATTTGTAAGAGTCAAGGATATGTTGATCCAACATGGCAGGTTCATTTTTCCAAAGCCATAAGTATGTAGATGGTGAAATAGCAAATACTATTGTGTATTCTGCCTCAATATTCTGAGAAATCTCATCTATAATCATTGAGATGTCATTAAATAGTATATCTGAATCGTCCAAAAAAATCAGTTGTGTATCAATTAAATCCTCACGTCTTAATTGGAGGATAAAGCCATTTATTGTTTTAGGAACAGAAATGCATTTTGTAGGGATGTATTCTCTATTTAAAACGTTTGCTACTTTTCTAATGAGCGTAGTTTTTCCAATATACATGGGACCTATCATAAAAGCTGCTTTTTTATTGACTTCTTTAGAGAGTTTGTTGATTGCCCCAAGCCATACAGAAAAATCTTGAGTCTGAAAATCAACATAGAACTCATCAAATGAATAAACGAGATCTTTTTGAAATGGCTGATCTGAAAAGCCCCACCTTACATAAGACGAGAGTGCTTTTCGTCCTAAAGCTTGCCCCTTTTTGAATCCCTCCAATATAGTTTCATTGTTAATAGGGGGCAATTTTTTTATACCTTCACGATAATTGAATAGGATTTCGGATAAGTTGTTGTTCTAATTATACAATTGTTCTGAACCTATACATAAATATTTCGAATGCTTCGAATACTTCGAAGATAAAAAATAGTTCGAACGGTTTTAGATCTATTTTGTGCGCGCAAACTAGAAAAACTTAATTGATTTCAATGTCTTGAATTACCAGTAAATTACTATTGTTTATGCAAAATCCCTTAATTACAAAATAAAGTTTTCTTAAATCAGTTATAATACTATTTCAACGGTTTAAAAGACCAAGATAACCATTAATTTTATCTATTTCACTTAAAAGCTTAATAAAATGAAAACTAGATCACTAAGAATACTTCTATTTGTATAAAAGGATAATTTAAAATATAAATGCCTAATTATTAAAAACTTTATTTCGAAAAATAATCCGATTAAAAAATTAAAATTTAAAAAAATTCATACTGAACCTTTATTTTGAAAAACACTATTTATATTTCTGCGCGAACGCACGACTCATTTTGGTTCAACCAAGAATAACCCGACAAAAAAGATATTATAAAAAATAATCTAAAAAAGCATTCTAAAATCACTAAAATAATGGTTTTTCATATAAGTATAAGAATAATAAGAGCTACGCTTCTTGAATATTTAATTCAATTTTTTTCAATTCTGGGACGTTTGAAAGTTCCTGTTTTACTATTTCTAGATCTGGTAATACGTGATTTGTTGCATAACCTTCCCATAAACAATTATCTTCGTAATTACAGATTCCGGTAGAAAATACAATTCGATCAAAACGTTCTTTTAAGATTCCTAGAAGTTTTGTAACGTTAGAGGACCGAATTGGTGGAAAGAACTCAATCTGGATTTTTAGGATCCAATCAGTCCCATTCTTTAACGAAAAAAAGTGTATTGTTTTTGATTGATTTGAATAAACCATAGCTACTTTTTGTGAATTATCTTTCCTAAAATCTTCTAAAAATGAAATTGGGAGCATGATGTCATTTTTTGTGAGGTCAGCAATTGCTAAACGTGTTAACATATTCTTTCTCCTCATTCTTTTGCTCTTCTTGCAGTTCGAGTTGACTAACAATGATTTTGTAGAGACATTCTGGACACGAATTAATCTTAGTTGAGTTTCCGTTATATAGATCTTTTAGTCGTGTTAGCGCATTCAAATAGTCTTCAGTAGATATGTGATAATCTCTAACTTTGATGCGTCTTTGACTTGTTCCACATCTAATTAAGCCATTTTCATCTGAGTAAACTGTGTTTAAACAAAGTGAATTATTTGGAACCTTATCAGTAAGCATACAGGTTGGTATGAAACCGAGATCCACAAATTGGACATCTTTAACCTCTTTTCCATTAATACAAAGCGTTTCTTGGTCACTTTCATGCTTTAGACACGGACATGGCATATAGCATTGCTGTTTACATAAATCCACTTTGTTTGGTTCCTCTCTCATAGAAAAAAGGCTCCTCACTAGCGATAAAATCTACGTATAGATAATAAGGAATCAATCTACTACTGTATCTATCTTTGATGTTGTTTATCATATTTTTATAGATTCTGAGGTTTTTATCCGCAATCTAAGAATTTATTAGTATGTGCTATTGCCATCAGGCTGATAGCAAAGTTTCGTCCTTTTGGACAACGAATACAATCGTTTATTGGACTACTTCTCTTCATTGTAATGGACTTCTCTATTTTATTTTCTTAGTGATCTCCCTATTTGTTTGACTTTTATGTAACCTCTAAGAATTTCACTGATATACAGTTCTTTTAGTACGAGATAGCAACCGAATCTCGTTTCTTAAGAAAATTTCAGTTACATCTAACCCTCTGCCTCTCTATATTGTACCCTTTGTGTTATTTATCTATGAGGTGTTTTAACGTGAATGCTAATTCGAAAAAAGATCGTGTAGACTCTATTTGTTACTTTCTTTTGAGAAGAGCGAGACGAAACAAGTTCGACACTCCTTATTTTAGATTGAAACTTGATAAACTCGCTCAAAGACTGCTGTCTGGAGATCTGCCATTATTTCATTAGATTTCAGTTAAAAGATTTATTATAACACCTTTAGGAGGAAAGTTTTAATGAAATTGGACGAAAATAGAAAAAGGACAAACAAGAAAGGTAATAAAAATAGATTTCCTTTCCAACAAGAGGATTTTTTTCCAGTTCCATTTTAATTTAATTGAAAGAACGCTTTGTCCATAAGGACATTGTAATTAACTAAGACTTTAAGCTGTGATATAGTTCAAAGCTGTAACTGTAACTAAGATAAGTTTTTAAAACGGATCCTTTACGAGTTCTCAAAAAATTATTTTTCAGAGGTTATTCTAAATGAAACGTGATTGTAACATATCCAAAAATATTGAACATTGTAGCTGTACTTATCCTTCTTGCTCGACAAAGGGTCTTTGTTGTGAATGCATAAGTTATCACAAAGCCCATGGAGAATTACCAGGTTGTTTGTTTCCCCCAGAAGTAGAAAAAACATATGATAGATCCATAGAAAGATTTATACGTTGCTATAAATGACCATTTAGAAAGAAGAGCAACTATTTATTGTTTCTTAGGGCTGGAGATAATTGTTTGACCTGAATTTGGAATTGGGAATATACAATTTATGGATCTTCCTAGCAGTAGGATACGGGCTAATCTGGGCTTTAATGATACTTGCCAATCGAAAACGAAAAAGCCCCATTGAAGATCCTGAATTTTACGAGTCTCCTAGCGGAAAAAAATGCGGGACTCTAAATAGAGTTCATCTCTTAGTAGTTTTTTTGGTCTGTCTTTTAACACCTATTAACTTCGACTCTTCTTTATTTTGGATTGGATTTTCAATTTATAGCATAGGACTAGTCTTGAATGTCGTTTCAATATACTCATTTACAGTGTTTACCGAAGGAGTAAATAACACAGGAGTTTATCGATATTCGAGGAATCCAATGTATTTAGGTGCATCATTATTTTATGTAGGCCTTTGTTTGATGGGTTGGATGATCTCTGTTTCAGGTATTTTGCTTATTGTAGTAGTTATTTGGTGGCTAGTGTTAAGTCACCACGCTGTCCTACTTGAAGAATTGTTCCTAGAGAAAAAATATGGAGAACTATTCTTGAGATATAAAGAAAGTGTACCACGATATTTCTTATTCCTGTAATCAACGAATAAAGAGTATAGAGTGGTTTTAAATCATATTCCTCGTGTTTAAAATCACTAAATTTCATTAAGAAGGATTGAGTAACCATGGAAGAACCTAAAGAAACATATTGGAGTAAATTTGCTGATGTTTATGATGATAATGTAGATTATGTGGTTGGAAAGGATGTGCATCAGGCAATTATCAAAAAGTTATCTGAAGAACGGAATCTAGGAGAAGTTATTGAACTTGGATGTGGGACTGGATATTTCACCAAAGTGATATATAAAAATGCAAGCGAGGTTACTGCTACAGACCTTTCAGACGAGATGTTGGAACAGGCAAGAATACAATTAAAAGAATTTCAAAACGTAACTGTACAAAAAGCTAATTGTGAAAACGCACCGTTTCCATCGGGATGTTTTGATACCGTATTCATGGCGAATCTTATACATTTTGTTGAAAACCCTCTTAAAACCCTGCAGGAAAGTTATCGGCTTTTGAAAATTGGAGGATTATTACTTATTACCTCTTATACAAGTTATGGTATGAAACGTTTTGAAAAGATAAAATTAGTGATCAGATTCCTAAGAAAGTGCGGTAGACCACCGCGTTATGCTCGAAATGACTATTCTCCAGATAAATTTGGCACTCTTGTTGAAAGTGCGGGTTTTGAAGTGAAAGAAATTCAACTTATTGGAGATAAAACAAAAGCATTATATTTAATGGCCATAAAAAAATGAAGTCAGTGTATAACACGTATTTAGTTCACAACGTTCTTCTCCCGTATTTTTCAATTTTGTTTTAAAAAAATTACTATATGAGTCGGAGAGGTCAAACTCTTAGAGGAGGCGCAACTATGTCGTTACCTACTGATACTATTTGGGATTTAAAGATGTCTCGAATTAAGTTTGGATTAGGTGTTGCATCTGAAATTGGATTTGACTTGAAACAATTAGGGATAGAAAATTGTCTTATCATAACAGATCCAATATTGGTTCAAATTGGTACAGTGGATAAAATTATACGAATTATTGAAGATCAAGATATAGGTGTAATGATCTGGGATAAGGTAGAACCAGAACCTTCCCTGAATTCAATGCAAGATTGTATTAATGAATTCAAAGAAAGCAATTTTGATGGTGTAGTAGCGATAGGTGGTGGTTCAAGTATCGATTCCGCCAAAGTAATTGACTTGATACTAACACACGGAGGTAAAATACTTGATTACATGGCACCTCCATTTGGAGAAGGAAAAAAAATTCCAGGTCCTTCTGAACCATTGATTGCTGTTCCTACTACAGCAGGAACTGGCAGTGAAACTACTCCTGTGTCAGTCATCTCATTTCCGGAAAAAAAAGTAAAAGGGGCTTTGTTCTGTGGAATACCAACTCTTGGGATTTTGGATCCTCTATTGACTGTGACGATGCCTCCTTCAGTTACGGCTAATACAGGTATGGACGCTCTAGTTCACGCAATTGAAGCATATTGGGTACGACCGTATACTTCCCGACCGAAACCCAAGACACCTCTCGAAAGACCAGTATATACAGGAGCTACAGAATTAACGGATGTATTTGCAGAAAAAGCTATAGAATTGATTGGAAAGTACATACGCAGAGCTGTCTTTAACGGTAACGATCTAGAAGCAAGAAGTAATATGTTATTAGCCTCTTTCTTAGCAGGTGTCGCATTTAGTAATGCAGGTGTTTCGTTAGTTCATGCAATGGCTCTTATAGTTGGAGGACAGTTTCATGCTCCGCATGGTATAACAAATGCCATCTTACTTCCTGCATCGGTTGAATTCAATATACCGGGTACACCAGAACGCTTTACACGTATAGCTCAGTTACTTGGTGAAAGTATTGAAGGTCTTTCAGTCATAGAAGCCGCACAAAAAAGCGTAAACGCAATTATCCAATTGTCAAAAGATATCGGGATACCTTACGGTCTTGAATCGCCTCCATTTAATGTAAAAGAAGAAGACATTCCACATTTAGCAGCAGAAACCATTAAAGTACAACGGCTTTTGGAAGCAAATCCAGTTCCATTAATTGAGGAAGATCTGAATAAGTTATTTCAAAAAGCCATGAGAAATTGGACGCCAGCGTAAACTCTATCTACTAATTTTTAAAAGAGCGATGAAAAACAGAATAACAATAATCTTATAAAAATGTAGAGCTGTTTGGGTTTGCAATGAAATTAAGTAGATTGAAATCAATAGCGAATAATGCCGTAAGAGACTCGATTTTGACACCAGAATCGATAATGATAGAGCCGTTTTCTACTATTAGACCAAAGGAAACCATTGTAGTGGATTTAGTTAATGGTAATTTAACACCAGATATGAAAGGTGATGATGTTGAGAAGTTTTACAAGAATATGTCCACATGGTTTCATCAGGCATTAAAAAAGGAAGAAATTCCACTAAACATCATAGAAAGTGCGAAGATTGTTATTTCTTCTAGTGGAAAAGAATGTGTTATTATTGCAAATGGAAAAACCTTCAAATCAGTACGTGTTGTTTTTTAAATACGGATCACTCATTTTTTGGAAGAGCACTTACTCGGCAATTATATAAGCATGGTAAACAAACGTAAAATCAAATTCTTTAAGGAGGCAAAATTATGCCTATATCAGAATTACCGACAGATACTGCTTGGCAATTTGCCATGTCTAATATAAAATTTGGTCTAGGTGTTGCGTCTGAAATTGGATATGACCTAAAAAAATTAGGAATAGAGAATTGTCTTATTGTAACCGATTCTGTAATGGTTAAGATTGGTCTTGTTGACAAAATTGTACAACCCATTAAAGAGCAAAACATCAGTGTTACAATCTGGGACAAAGTGGAACCAGAACCTTCTTTGAAATCTATGCAAGACTGTATTGACGAATTCAAAGATATTAACTTTGATGGGTTTGTTGCTTTTGGCGGTGGAAGTGTTATTGACTCAGCTAAAGTAATTGCTTTAGTGCTCACACACGGTGGCAAAATTCTCGACTATATGCCAGCACCTTTTGGCGATGGAAAAAAAATACCAGGTCCATTTAAACCACTGATAGCTGTTCCTACTACTTCAGGAACCGGTAGTGAGACCTCTCCTTCTTCAGTTATTACTTTCCCAGAAAAATTAGTCAAGGGAGCGCTATTCTGTGGCAGGCCCACGCTCGGAATTTTAGATCCTCTGTTGACAGTTACAATGCCCCCCTCCGTTACAGCAGCAACAGGTATGGACGCACTTGTTCATGCTATTGAAGCATATTTCGTTCGTCCGTATACAACACGACCTAAACCTACAACACCACCTGAAAGACCTGTTTTTACGGGCTCAACGGAACTAACGGATATATTTGCCGAAAAAGCCATTGAATTAATTGGAAAATACTTACGTCTTGCTGTTAACAATGGAAATAACCTAGAAGCAAGGAGTGGCATGTTGTTGGCTTCGTTCTTAGCAGGTGCTGCTTTTACTAACGCCGGAGTTTGTACCGTTCACGCTATGGCATATCCCGTAGGAGGGCAGTGGCATACTCCACATGGTATAACAAACGCGGTCATACTTCCTGCAGTTGTAGAATTTAATATACCTGGGGCACCAGAACGTTTTGCACATATAGCCCAGTTACTAGGTGAAAATGTGCAAGGTCTTTCAGTCATAGAAGCCGCACAAAAAAGCGTAAACGCAATTATCCAATTGTCGAAAGATATCGGGATGCCATATGGCCTTGAAGCGCCACCTTTTAATGTAAAGGAAGAAGATATTGCTCGTTTAGCCGCAGATACGTTCAAAATACAACGATTACTCTATTTAAATCCGGTTCCAATTACAGAAAACGATCTAAATAAAATGTTTCGAAGAGCAATGAGAAACTGGACTCCAACTTAACTCCTTTTCTCTATTTTTGCGATTTGACTCAATCCAAATCTTGATTTTTTTCATTTTTTTACTATATTGCACTTCACACAACATAGACAAAAACAAAAATCTTAAAAACCAAAAGAGCAATGTGCAATAAATTAAAAGTCGGATCATGAGGTAAACTGCCTCACGTGAAAGCAGTGAGGCTTGTAGCTGTACTTGGTCTCAGTCCTCTTCTTTGCAGAAGAATTTCAACCTCATCGCACGCTACCATGGGCGTGTTTACTGAAGCCCAGCCCAATAATCCTCATATAGAGTCGGGCTATACCATTTTACTGCACATCACCCTTGAGGTCACTAACCGTTTCCACTTCTCTGAGAAGTGTGCCTTGAGACCACCTAATAATATTCCAAACCAAATATTTAAAAGTAGAGAGGCAGTTATGAAAATGAAACACAACCTAAATTCCCCACACTAAATATAATGAGGTGAAGCGATGGTATATGATGAAATTTTTACAGAAAGCTCTGTTTTTGAAAACGAATATCTTGTTTTAGATGTGGGGATCCGACGACGACGACGATGATAAAAAAAATTGCATTGGAAAATCGTCGTTAATAGGCTATAGTTGAAAAATAGATTTCAACTTGTATAAGCCAAGACTTGTTTTAGATAAATATTATAGAGTCAAATCATGTGGGCTCTGTAGTTGTTCTAAAATTCGTTCTTTCACCTATTAACGACCCTCTTGGAAGTTTTTTGATTTAATACCTCTAAAGGGGGTTTTGAAACTGAAAATTGGATTAATATATGATAGAATTAGCTGGAATGAAAAGCAACTTGTAAAGGCTGCAGCGAAGAAAAAAATAGATTTGAACTTGATTGATGCCAAAAGGCTCTCTCTAACGGCAACCGATTGTAATTCGGATTTACAGGAATATGATGTTTTACTCCAAAGAAGCGTAAGTTATTTTAGAGGGTTATATCTATCAGCAATCCTTGAAAACAAAGGATTACAGGTCATCAATTCCTTTGAAACAGCACAAACCTGTGGTAATAAACTCTTGACAACTTTAGCGTTAACTAAAGCTAACATCCCAACTCCAAAAACTTTGGTTTCATTCGCTGAAGATTCTGCTCTTGAATCCTTGAATGATGTAGGTTATCCTGCCGTTATTAAGCCTTTAGTAGGCTCTTGGGGGCGCCTCGTTTCTTTGATTAACGATGAAATCGTAGCAACATCAGTTATAGAGCATAAAGAAATGTTAGGACCACTTCATAAAATTCATTATATTCAGGAAAAGGTCCCCTCAAACAGAGATATCAGGGCTTTTGTTATCGGAGATGACGTAGTTGCTGCGATGTATAGAAAAGCAAATGGTGGCGACTGGCGGACAAATATTGCTAGAGGCGGCACTGCAAAGATTTGCGAAATTACTCCAGAGATTAAAGAATTGAGTTTAAAGGCTGCGAAAGTTGTTGGAGGAGGAATTCTTGGAGTTGATCTACTGGAAGATAAAGAAGGATTAGTTGTCAATGAGATCAACCATACAGTAGAATTTAAAGGATTGATGGAAACAACATTCGTTGAAATTCCAGAACTAATACTAGACTATATCATTGAACATGCAAAAGATTGAGTTATCCCACACTGGAAATATTGAATACCAATTTAATGGAATTAATCTGTACACTGCGGTATACTTAGGGATACAACATTGGAAAGCATAAAAAGTATCAAATAATGGAAAAAAATAGATGCTTGAAAAAGGGCGAAAAAAACTTTTCTTCTATGTAAATGCGTTCTTAATTTGTTCGTAAAGCTCTGGAAATTTCTCTAAATAGTCCTTCCTTTCTCGTTTTAAATTTTGACCTAAAGTATGAATCTGCTTTTTAGTATAAAATAGTTCTAAATCAAATTTCCGAATATCAATGTCTGGGACATTGTAAAGGATGTGCTTCATTTACCAAGCGAGGACTTCCTTGCGCTAAAGACTTTGACTGTAGTCACTGGAAACAAAATCACTCCGACATCCTCTGTGGTTCTTAGTCTACGCGGAGACGAAAGAATCCATAATGCCACAGGAGTTGGATCTGTTGATGCAGCAATGAAAGCAATTGAAAAAGGCGGTCTTCTTGAAGGAATTAAACTTGAAGAATATCATGTTGATGCAATTACAGGGGAGACATCATCCGCTGTCGATGTACAGGTAAGACTAAGAGATAAAATTAACGATTCTGAGGTAAACGCTACTAGTATAGCAAATGACATTGTCATGGCGAGTATTAGCGCATTACTTACAGGAATCAATAAACTAATTGCACTTCAACGATTTCAAGGAACACGTAAAAAGATGGTCTAGATATAGCGCGTTTGTATTGCGAGTGTCCGATTTCTTTATAAATAATCACAACTTCATACCCTTTTTCGCGCGCGTAATAAAAAGATATATATATTCGGTCATCACCGAATAAATTAATTGTTCGATCCAAATCGAACATTCGTTGAAAACCTAACAAAAATATAGTTTAACGAGGTTGAAAGAGAATGATTGCAGAGGTTGTTGTGAAACAGGAATTAGATGTTTACAAAAGTATCCCCCCAAGTGCCAAAACTGTCTATGATTTAATAAAGAACCAGGGTCCAATTACCGCAAAAGATATTCAAAACGAATGTAAACTTGCTCCCAGAACAGTTCGTTACGCCTTAAAGATCCTTTTAGATTCAAATCTAATTCAACGTTTGCCAAATCTTAAAGATATGCGACAGAACATATATCGCACAACAAATTAAATTTACTCTTTTTTCTAATTTTTAGATTCAATTTAGCATAATATAAAGCGAATCGTAATTATTTCACTTCTTATTTTCATGTTTGGTTTCTTCGTCCTCTAATCTTTGTATATTGGGTAAGGTGATTCCCACGAGAGCATCATCCAGAAATCGGAAGATGATCTCATCCTCAGTAAACTCAGCATCAGTAGTTTCTCTTGCTTCGCCAGCAGCTAGTGAAAAACTGAAATCAATATCGAGTTTATTCTTGTTCTTGTCATATCTGATGAATACTTTCCCTTTCTCCTCGATTTCTGGGTCCAATCCTAATTCCGCACCTCTCTTAGAACCCCTAAGACACTCTATCGCCTTATCTAACTCCTTTTGTATTCTTGCAGTAACTTATACGCAGTATCTCCAATTTGGCTAAGTGATCCATCATCGGATCGTTCGTAATAGTCGAGCGCTTTCTTAAGATGCTTGATAGCTTCACTAAAACGAACGAAAGCATTATCATAATCATAATAATAACGAGGAAACCATGCCGCGAGACGCGCTTTATTGTCGTGTGCTCGTCCTAGTTTACGCCACAGTTGCTTGATGTCGAATGGGCATCCTATCTTGTGCCATAACTCCCTGTTTTCGAATGGATCTTTCTTGTCCTTTTGGAAAAGTAAAGTTCGTTGGAGAATGAAAACTTCTATTTGCTCATAGTATCTAATGGCTAAATCATAAAGATAATAGTATTCATCAAACCGATCAGGATAATCGGATTCATCGCCTTGATCGGCTAACTGGAAGTACGCGTCGCCGAGTGCTTCCCAGACCTTCACAACCTTTGCTATCGACTTCCCAATATCACTATATATTAGATCACGCCCTTCCTCCGCTGACTCTAATTCTTCTATAGCTTTAACATAATTTCCTTCTTCAACATGCGACTTACTCTTCTCATAATGCTCATTCCATTTATCCTCATTCGCCTCATTACGCGCCATCTTACATCCCGTCATTTCGTTTTCAACTATATTATGTCCAAATAGATATAAAAACGCTGCTATTTCGTTTTTTTAATCAATGAGTATTGATAGAATACAGAAAGACTAAAAACAAAAAATTTGCAATCTCGAAAGATTGATTCTTACAATCAATTAGAATTTAAATCTTAAAGATATACGAATAGGATGACAAACTAATTTTACATGCAACTAAGCAAGAATGCCCACTCCTTGAGGGGTGGGATGAATTGCGGTAGTGTGCTGTGTTCACTTGCATCACATGTATCATTGTCTCCCTAGATTTAAATAGTTCTAGTAGCGCTCTTAGTTAGTCAGAGGCTTCAACCGTGAGACGGACTACTACCTTCAAATTAAGTCCCACCAAAGAACAAGAAGTAGAATTATTCAATCGTGCCGATGCCTGTGCTGGTATGTGGAACCAGATCACCTACAAACGGCGTCAATCATTTTTTAGTGGACAGATGGATTGGAACACAGATGAGGCCTATCATCACTACAAGAAGATAGTGGGGTCTGCTAGTGCCCAACAAATCATTCGAAAGAACAATGAAGCTTGGAAATCCTTTTTTGCCTTAGTAAAGCAAAAGAAGGAGGGGACCCTCCCGCCTCATATAAATAAAATCCGACCTCCAGGTTATTGGAAGGATAGGCGTACAGGGAAGCGAAAACTCAGGTATTTAGTACGGTGTGACAACTATACTTTAGGCGTCACCATGCTAAAACTCCCCTTCAAATTGCAACTGAAATGGAAGGGAAGCAATAGGTGGCAGGGAAAACAGGGCAGACTGGAAATTAGTTGTGATGAACTCACGGGTCAGTGGTATGCCTTCATGCCAGTGGAGGTAAAACCTCCACATCAACTACAAGGAACCAAGAAGGCCTATGTTGATCTGGGAGTCAAAGTACCTATTATGGCGATGCTAGAAGGAACTACGCAGGTTTTTGGCTATCGAGCTAATTCTATGTTGGCTGAGTGGTGGTACTGGAATCACAAACTGGCACAACACGAATCGCTTTTGAAGACCACCAATGATGTACATGCCTCTAAAACATTTAGTCGGTTGTTCCGAACGCGAAAGCGAAGATTCAGGGATGTGATAAACAAAGTAGTGAATGATTTTGTGATACGCTGTTGGTCACAAGGCGTATCAGAGATAGTCTTAGGTGAGCTCACCAATATACGTGCCACAGCTCAATTCTCTAAGAAGTCAAATTCCATGATCCTTCTGTTCTGGAGTCATCGCTATCTGGTGAATCGCATTAAGGAAAAAGCGGAGGAATACGGTATCACGGTAAGGGAAATAGACGAACGTGGGACCTCCTCAGTATGCCCCCGCTGCGGTGCTAAAAGAATAGTACGGAAGGGCAGATTGTTCAGGTGTATACAGTGTAAACTTGAAGCCCACCGAGATGCGGTAGGTTGTGTCAATATAAGGCTCGCTCAGGGAGACCCTCTCGCTGCGGGAGTCATTAACAGGGCGGTGACACGCCCCTCATTTCTCTCGGTAGAAGTGTAGAACCTCACTGCTTTAGCTGTGAGAGTATGTCAGTCTTTTTTCTACTCTTCCATTTAGAAGGGCTAGGCTTTGAGTGATGTATGAACCAGTTAAAAAAGAGCATCTTCCTTCTATCAGGATTCCTAGTAGTTCTGAATTTTGTCAGTCTACGATTTTATTTTGTTTTTATTTCTTAAAGTTAAAAATTTCATTTATTATTTCTTGAATAATTCAAGAGCAAGAGCTGCATACCCTTTTGCGGATTTTATTAGTTGATCTATAGCCAAATGCTCATTTGGTGTGTGGGCCTGTTCTTCTTCTCCTGGACCAAACCCAATTGTTGGTAAGTTTGCTGTGCCAGCTGTGTAAACCCCATCAGTTGAAAAAAGCCATTTTATGATTTCAACTTGCTGACCAACTGATTTTTCAAGAATCTCTTTTGCTTTTTGAATTAAAGGCGTAGAAGGCTCAAAATACCATGTTGGGAAGTATTTATGATCAACGAGGGTTTTTTTCGTAAAAAATTGCACAGGTTCATCAATAATACTAACGGAAGCTTCCAAATCGGATATTTGTTCTCTTACAACATTTATTATATCATGCATCTCGTTGATTACTACTTCTTCTGTTTCACTAGGGATAATACGGCGATCGACAACAATGCGACATGTATCTGGTACTACATTTCCTCCAGGTGAGCTTGAAATATCAATTATGGTAACAGATCCTTTGCCTAGGAATGGATGTGACGGAAGTTTCTCATTTAGCTTTTTTATTTCATTAATAATCAAAGTCATAGGATAAATCGCATTTTTTCCAAGTTCAGGCATGCTACCATGACTCGTTTTACCTTTCGTAACAATTTCAATTTCTGCTCTACCACGTTGTCCTATCGATAGATTCAGGTTTGAGGGCTCACCAAGAATTACACAATTTGGTGAAAGTCCTATGTTTTCTATAATATGTTTCACTGCTAGTCCTTCATTTAATTCTTCAAAAACCACAGCAGCCATACATAAATCAGTTGGTGGGGTGATTCCGTATCTGCGGATCATTCCAAGAGCGAAGATTTGGCTAGCAAGCGCCCCTTTCATATCAACTACACCTCGCCCGTAAATCGCATTATCTTTTATTATCGCCCCAAAAGGCTCACAATCCCAAACATCACGCCTTCCAACATCAACATGATCCATATGGGCATCAAATAAAAGTAGATGATCATTTCCTACATTGCCTTCAATGCATCCAACTACACTTCCAAGTTCATCTTTCATCACATTATCAAATTCGAACTCATGCATCCATTTGGCGATTGCTTTTGCAACTGCCTCTTCTTGACCGCTATAACTTGGGATTTTAACGATTTCGCGACAGAATTCAATTAATTCTTCTTTATTATCTTCAATTGCTTCAAGAATTGTCTTTAAACTGTTATCCAAATGATCACAGCCATAGAGTTTCTTGTAAAGTGAAATGATATCTTTTTTTGATTCGTAATATATCAATTTGACTGATTTTCTATTCGAGACTTCTATTTCTAAACACAAATAAAGATTATATTACAATTTATTTTAATATATTTTAGAATTTTCGTACCGATATACTCAAATTTTCTCGATATACATTATATTAGAAGAACCAACTTCAATTCTACATATAATAAGGTCGATAAGGATGGTTATTCTAGAGTCACTACTTTATGGTGCTCTCACAGGATTTGTACTTTCGATTTTTATTGTCTATATGTGGAAATATAAAGTAAAACGAGTCATGCGAAACATTTTAGGCTCTCATGAGAAGATAATAACAGTTTATGGAGAATGGGAAGAACAAGACATAAAGTTAAAGATTCAAATGACTGAATGGACATGGGAATTACTAAATAAGGTAGAATGGTGTAATTTCATGTATCAGTCATGGTTATCTGATCGTTTATATGAGGCAACTCAGGATCCATTAGCAAAAATGCACACCTACTGGTATGGAGAAACTGCAGGTCCAAAATTAGATTCCAAAACAATTGATATACTCTTGAACTCAGACTTCAGTGAGAGTTAGAGATTATTTCTCTCTAAAGCCATATATTTTACATCTTTTTAGTGGTCTAATTGGATTAATTCAGATCATTTTTTTTATAAATCCTACAAAATTTGCCTATGCTTAACACGAAGTTTATATAGCTACTGAGTGTAACCCTGCATCTGAATTCTACTATTTGGAGGTTAAAAAATGGCGATTGATACAGGATTAGACACTATTTTTACAACCTCAGCTTCTTCAATCAAATTTGGTATTGGCGCTACGAACGAGTTGGGTTATGAGTTAAAGAGACTTGGCGTAAAGAATACACTAATTATTACTGATAAAAATATTGTTGAAATTGGGCTTGCAGAGAAAGTGAAGGCAATAATCGAGAATGAGGACATTAAGGCAGATATTTATAGCGATGTTCATATCGAACCCACAGATACATCTGTTAAAGATGCAATAAATTTCACCAAGAATGCTTTGAATCCCTATGATGGTTTTGTGGGTCTAGGTGGTGGTTCCTGTATAGACACAGCAAAGGCCGTAAACTTATATACCTCTTTTCCGGCTGATCTGCTGGATTACATCAGCCCACCAGTTGGTAAAGGTATAAAAGTTCCTGGGCCTCTAAAACCGCTGATTGGTGTTCCAACGACTGCAGGAACAGGATCAGAAGGAACAACAGTAATAATCATTGATTTGGAAGCACAGAATATTAAAATCGGAATATCAATGCCTTGTGTAAGACCGACTATGGGAATTATTGATCCTCTTAACACATTGACTATGCCACCATTAGTTACGGCTTCTACAGGCATGGATGTTTTCACACATTCCATGGAAGCTTATACAGCTATCCCGTATACTTCTCGTCCAAAACCAAAAACTCCTGCTGATAGACCTGTATATGTCGGATCCAATCCTATAAGCGACGCTGTTGCCGTAATGGCGATAGAAATTGTAGGTAAATATTTACGAAGAGCTGTAACGAACGGAAGAGATTTAGAAGCACGAACTCAAATGCTTATTGGAGCTACTTTAGCTGGTCTTGGTTTTGGCAATGCAGGCGTTCATATTCCACATTCGATGGCTTATCCAGTAGCAGGCATGATTCACCATAAGACTTGGATTCCTCCTGACTACAATTTAGAGTATCCTATGGCTCCTCATGGTCTTGCATGCACTATAGGTTCTCCTGCAGTAACTAAGTTTACTGCGTGTACAGATTTTGAGAAACATGCGCTAATGGCAGAGATGTTAGGTGAGGATATTGAAGGACTTCCTTTGAGAGACGCTGCAATGCTACTACCAGAGGCTATCATAAAACTCATGCAAGATATTAATTTCCCAAATGGACTTATTGAAATGGGATTTAACGAATCAGAAATTCCTCAATTGGTACAAGGCACGCTAAAACAACAAAGGACGTTATCGTGTTCTCCGAGACCTGTAACAGCGAAAGATCTAGAAATTATGTTTGCTGAAAGTATGAGCTTTTGGTAACCACTTTTTTCATTTTTACTTTTCTTTTTTTAATTTTTAGATTCACCTGTGCCTATAGAATATATAGAAGAAAAACTAAGAGTTTTAAAGACACTTATAAATACTTAATACAGTATATTGTCTTTTAACTCGCGGTTATTTCAAAGATGAAATCTTGCCTTTAAATGAGTTTAATTATTTAGTGAGCCACATGTCATCTCCAAAGGATATTTTAGTGAACATTCTATCAGATTTAGGGCCGTTAAGCTCTTTTGGCGTGATGTTTTTAGCATCAAATGGCGAGATTCTTCATGGATCCTTTACCAATGAAGAATATGAAAGTCTTGCTGTAGATATAGTAAAGAGAAGTTTTTCTAACATGGATGTCTCTGACTTCATTCAAAGAGGACTAACTGATGACCTTAACTCTCAACTTTATATTTTCAAAATAGCTGAAGATGTTGTAGTAAGCTTGATAACAAATGAATCAATTGGAACTGTATTAATGAATTTGAATACGATCGTTAAGAAGTATCATACACTACTTGAGGTAGCGTTTCCAAATAAGACGCCCAGAAAAGATCCTGAGCAACCAATTGAGTTTAATATCCATGAAATTCAAGATGAAGTTTTATGCAAAACAGTTAGGAGAATTTTTGAAAAGATTAAACACCTAGGAACAATTGAGATTCTGTTTTTTGAAGAGGATAAATTTGTCTTTGGAAACTTTGCTGACGCCGATAAAGAATACGAAAAACTAGCAATAGACCTTGTGCAGCAACATGCTTCTAGTTTCAATGTTTCTGATTTCATTAGAAAGACTTTAGAGAGTGACATTAAACTGTATGTGTGTAAACTTACTGAAACACTTACAACAGCGTTTTTAGCAAAGAGTGATCGTCCAGCTCTGGGACAAATTTTATTGCGATTAAAAGAGATAATTGAAGAACTAAGTCAGAATTAAAGTGACATCCTCTCCAGCCTTTCGGCTGGGGCTTCCAGCGTTCCATCGTGGTCTCGTTCCCTCACGGGAAGCGATGCTTCGCCTACGTTTATGGGCTTACGGAAACTTACCAGGTTGCACACGCTGCTCACTCACTATCCTGACCCTTATTCAGGGGAATTTCTTGCGATGCTGGAGAGCGACCTCATGCACGGGCTTCCTTACGCTTACCCCTGTCACTCTGCTGACTGGTCGCTTACGGGAGGATATCCCTCCACCCCAGTCGGGGAATTGCGGGTGCGGAGTACAGCACCATACCAAAACTCAATATCACCAAAAAATTATATAAAGCTAGCGGCTTTCATCCCCCCACCTTTCGGAAGGGGAGTTTCCGCCGCATAAGTTAAAAATAATAGAAATTATTTCTGAACAAAAAAAGAAATAATAAAACTCTTGCAAAAGAAGAAAAGTATTTTAAATTGGAGTAGTAGTATCTGGACGCTCATTTTGTGCTGCATCAACGAATTTTTGTATTTCTTCATCAGAAAGTTTGGTGAATGTTCTTGTTTCTGTGTCTATAATCGCTGCTTCGACTTTTTGAGCCGCGTCTCCTTCTAGTCCGTTTTCAACGACCAGAGCTAATGCATTTAAAGCAAGTTTAATATTATCGTTAATATCAGCATTCTCCTTAAATCCCTTCTCCAAAAATTCTGTAACTGTTTGTTCGCCCGAACCTATGGCGACAGCTTGATAACCTATGTAGGTCCCACTTGGGTCAGTCACATACAATTTTGGTCCGGTTGCATCAACTCCTGCGATCAATAGTTTCACACCGAAGGGTCTTACTCCAGCAGTCTGTGTATATCTTTGTTTTAAATCTCCTATATATCGTGTCAAAGTCTCAATAGGAATATCCTCATCATAGGTAAGTCTATTAATCTGAGCTTGAACGCGAGCTTGGTTAATAAGAATTCGAGCATCGGCCGTTAATCCAGCTATCGCACAGCCCGAATGTTCATCTATTTTAAAGATTTTTTCAATTGTAAATTCTTCCACAAGTTTGCTAAGAACCCGTTTTTCAACTGCTAAAACCACACCATTGGCAGCTCTAAGTCCAATAGCTGTGGTTCCACGCCTCACGGCTTCTATAGCATATTCTACTTGGAATAGTCTCCCATCAGGAGAAAAGATTGTAATTGCCCGGTCGTAGCCGGTTTCTGGTGGAGCAAACATTCTTTATTATCCTCCATAAGCGTAAAAGTGCGGTGTATTCCGTGAAACAATTTTCTTAACTGAATGTAGAGTGAAGTTGTATTTAAAAATTCACCTGTCTTAGCATATATTCAATAACTGTAACAATGGCAAATAATTGTCTTAACATAATTAAAGACTGGTGTTTAAGATGCCTGGCGGGATGTTTGGGCGACTTTTAGATGTTGATTTAGGCAACGATAAAATAAAAGACTATTCTGTCTCAGATGAAAGTATAAGAAGGTATCTAGGAGGCCGAGGGATGGCTGCTAAGATCATGTTAGAGGAGTTTAAAGAGGGAGATGCGTTCTCTCCTGATAATCTTCTAATCTTTATGACTGGCCCCTTGAACGGTTTACCTGTAGCTGGCAGTGGCCGTCATGTGGTTATGTCAAAATCGCCACTCACAGGATTCCTAGCAGAAAGTTATACAGGTGGTTATTTCGGAACGGAAATCAAGAGAACCGGGTACGATGGAATACTTATACGTGGACGAGCTGACTATCCTACGTATCTTTCAGTAATCGATGGTAATGCTGAATTAAACGATGGAACCTTTTTGTGGGGAAAAACGGTGGGAGAAACCGATGATATACTTCGTGAGAAATATCGAAATGCAAAAGTTGCCAGTATTGGACCTGCTGGAGAGAAACTCGTTAGAGTCGCATGCATTATCAATGATCGAAATCGTGCAGCTGGTCGCTGCGGACAAGGCGCCGTAATGGGCTCAAAAAATCTCAAAGCCATTGTATTATGCGAGAAGTCTGGACTTAAGATTCCCGTGGCGGATGAAAAACGCTACAAGGAAGCCCGCCGCCGCTTCACAAAAACACTTAGTAAATCCATAGAATGGGGAAAATATGGCACTTCAGGAGCAACGGCTGCGTTTAGTTTTATGGGTCTTTTGCCGACAAAAAATTTCCAGCATGGAAGTTTCGACAGAGTTGAGAAGATTACTGGAAGTACCTTGCACGATACGATCCTTGAGCGAAGAGGGACTTGCACAGCGTGTCCGATTCACTGCAAACGAGAAGTCAGAACCAAATCTTTAGGCGTAGAAGTGGTTCCAGAATATGGAGGTCCAGAATATGAAACCGTTGCGGCATTTGGCTCATTACATTTGAACGATGATCTCTCGTTCATCGCATTGGCGAATCAAAAATGTAATGCCTACGGTCTTGACACAATTAGTACTGGTAATTTGATTGCATATCTCATGGAAGCTACCGAGCGAGACTTGGTCAAGAGTTCAGACGGCGTAGCTTGGGGCTCAAAAGAAGGAGTCTCCAAATTACTTGATAAAATAGCGACCCGCGAAGGGATTGGGGACAAAATTGCGGAAGGTGTGAAACGTTTTGCAGAATCAATAGGAGGCGAAGCCTTTGCTGTTCATACAAAGGGTATGGAAGCGCCAATGCATGAGCCACGCGGCAAAAAGGGCTTGGGTGTTGACTATGCGACGTCCTATCGAGGTTGCACACATTTGGAAGGAATACACGATACAACACTAGAGAAAGATAATGCTGCCGTAGAATTAGGTATTGTAAAGGCCATTAGTCGGTTTGCTACTGAAGGAAAAGCGGAAATCATTAAAAATTATAATGATGCCCGTTCGTTTACCAATTCGTTAGTGCTCTGCATCTTTGTTGTGAACACGTTTCGTGGATTTGTCGAAGAAAACTTTGTCGAGATTCGAGATTTAATGAATGCAGTGACTGGGTATGAGGTTGATAGAGATGAGATGTTGAAAATCGGCGAGCGAAATTACAATTTAGGTCGTCTTTTCAGTATTCGACAAGGATTGACACGCACTGATGACGACCTCCCACCTCGTTTTAAGGAAGAAACACTGCCATTCGAAGATCGCAAAGAAAAAATCCCGCAAGAAACGATTGATCGCATGATAGCTGAATACTACAAAGTTCGAGGTTGGGATGATAATGGAGTACCTAGTCAAGAACTATTAAAAGAACTAGGAATAGAGTGGGCCAGATAGTCGAGATTATCGGAAAAACCAAACGGTGAGATTCTACTATCCATCCATTTCTTTGGGATGGGATATGCCAAAGTAGGTGGAATTTTAGTCTTTTTTAGTAAACATGGCTCATACAGAGAACGACTTATCAAATGCGATCACGATATTCTGCCTAAGAGTAGTTTTCTAAAATTTTTTCGTTTGTATTTAAGAAAAAGTGCAGTAACAAGTGATGCCGAATCTAATTTATTAATAGACAAGTAGACTTTTCAAATGAGTGAATGAAACCACATAATATTCTGCTGAGATTTGAGAAAGACTATTCCTTTTGAAGGAGAAAAGTTTATATTCACATAACGTAATTCTTAAAAATCAAAAATATTTTTCCAAATTTTTAACGAGATTTTTCAGGAGGGAAGTATATGGTTGCAGAAAGATCAGTTGGGGCTGCCGATGCTTATACTATCTTGGGGTCACTAGTTCTTTTTCTCTTTTCTTGGACGCAGATGATCATTCCTGGTTATAACCAAATGCTGGCTGGTAATATCGTAGGTATAATCAATATTGCGCTTGGTATAGTCTTGATGGCAATAACTGTTATCTCATTTATTGCGAGCGAGTTTGTAAAATGGACACTACCGCGATCTGGTCAAATACTTGTCATCTTCGGTTTTGCTGCATTATTTATCACCCTACAAGGGCTGAACTTCAATCTTCTGGCGTGGTTATCGAACGTAGGACCGCTCGGAGCATTGATGCTAATTCTTGCTGGTGTACTTAAATGGTTTGGCTGACATCCTCTGTGTAACTGTAGACTAGCGCTATGAGATTGATGTGATGCAGCTGCATGTAGCCTCTATCTTCTTCTTTATTGTTTTTTAATTATTAAATTTCTCTTTTTCACACTTCTTTTTTAATTCTTTTCAGAGACTAGATGATCTCTTATCAGCTTCTAATACACAGGCGTTTGACAAAATGTGGAACCAAAATTCACTTCTTTTTTACTTTTTTTGGCTTTTTCAATTTCCTACTGAAATATACTTCTTCCTCTAACGGGCTGACTCGGCTTGTTCAAGCAATTTCTGCATCCTTATATTTCTTTTTTGAGTGTCTATGATGATAGACTTGAATCATTCCTTCGTTGCAATGCCAGCAATCTTCTCAATAAGCGCTGTTCCAATCTCTTGACTTCTCGCTTTTGGAACAACAGTTACCCTCCTATGTAGAATTTCGTGGACTCATCTTCCCAGGGCTTTCCAAGAATAAAGCCCACTAGTTCGCCTTCTCTTACTGCCACAAAACTAAAATTGGATATTCTTCGAGAAATTTAGCAATCTCCAATAGGGACCAGTCCTCCATAAGAAAGCCCAGGAACGCTTTTTTACCTATTTCCCAGATATCAGACGAATCACTTTCCATCGCACATCGTATGCTTTACTGTCTTTTTTAATACCATGAGTAGCTCAACTCGTTTAGTAGACAATTTGCCTAGAAGATGGTCGGAATTCCTCTTGTGTCATATAACCTTCGACGTATGGAGGAAAAGGGGGACGGCCTGTTTGCATTCCATAGAAAGTGCCTGTGAAGAGTTCCATCCACCCTGGATGGCCAGAATCCCCAAGAGGACCTTTTCCTTCAATATTACCTTCTGGGAAGAATTTATCATCTTGGAAGTATCCACGAACAAAGAATCCCTTTGGTAGCCCTTTCAACTCTGGATGAATACTTCCATCTGCAAGGAGCATATATCCCTTTTGTTTCTCCTTCAATTTTTATTCTCCTTTTCATGTTAATTGAACAACTATTATTATAATAATTAAAACATAAATTAATTTTGATTGACTTCTCTTGAGATGAGCGGAGGGTTTACTAATGAAGCGAACCCATTTAATCATCATCGTTATGGTAATCATTTCACTAATGCTGACATCTTTTCTTCTTGTACAAGAAATACAAGTTTCAAATAAATGGACAAGTATAAATGACTGGGGATATCAATTACAAAGTATAGACATAGAGGAAATTCGTACTAGTAAATTTGATTTACTTGTTATAGATTATTCTTCTAATGGCGAAGCTTCTGGTGAATTTACTATCAACGAAATAACCGCTATGAAAGGAGAATCAGGAGAATCTAAGTTAATTATAGCGTATCTAAGCATCGGAGAAGCTGAGGATTATAGATACTATTGGCAAGCTGGTTGGAAACCAGGCTCATCTGAATGGTTAGATAAAGAAAATCCCAACTGGGAAGGAAATTATAAGGTGAAATATTGGTACGAGGAATGGCAACGCATTATTTTTGGTCTGCCAAATAGCTATTTGGATAAGATCATAGATGCAGGCTTTGATGGTGTGTACTTAGACATTATTGACGCGTACCAATACTATGAAGAAAAGGGTTATTTAAATGCACGAGAGGATATGATCAATTTTGTTATTGCTATTGCAGATTATGCTCATAGGACAAAAGCTGTTAAAGATTTTGGAATTTTTGCCCAAAATGCAGAAGAACTCATTGAAAATATGAATTATCTCAATGTATTAACTGGAATAGGTCGAGAAGAAGTATATTTTGAGGCCACAAATATACGAACTTCCATACATCAAAGGGAAGCAATCGAGACGTATCTGGATCTGGTTGTAGCTGAAAATAAACTCGTCTTGACAATAGATTATTGTAATAAGCAGGAATATATTGATGAAGCGTATACACTAGCAAAGGAGAAAGGATATATTCCTTACTGCTCCACGGTAGAGTTAGATAGTCTTACAATTAATGAAGGTTACAGTCCAGATTGAACAAATCTAATTGGTAAGGGGCTGAATTCTGATTAGCACCAGAAAATGGGATCTAATCTTAACCAAATGAGCTGTTAGGTACGATAACTTTGAGTTATTTACATAAAATCAAACTTCATGTAAGAAAAAAACAAGGAATTTACTATACACCCTCTTATATAGTTAATTTCATTCTTAAGAACACTCTTGGCAAAAAACTCACGCAAAACTGGAAAAAGTTGCAGCAATTGTTCAATGAAGAAAAATATGATGAACTTGTTAAGCTTTTAAAAGAAGATTCTAAAATTAACGTCATAGATCCTGCGTGTGGTTCAGGTATATTCCTGATAGAGGCTGAAACACATTTTAAAAATTATTATAACAAGATCCAGATTAAGTTTAATAGTCTAGAAAAAAACAACAAATACTCTTCAGATATTGGTTCTACTTTAGAAGATATCATTTCTTATTTTAAAATCGATGAAAAGACAATCTTAGAACATATTTACGGCTGTGAGTTAGATTCAGGTGCTCTAAAAATTACCCTACAAAACTTAAGTTCTCAATCCTCTAAGCCGAATGAACTGACCTTTCTCAATGAAAACATTATAAGAGGCGATTTTCTTATTTCTGGGCTCGAAGAACATGATGATGAGTCGATTTTTCATTCAGAAATTGAAAAGATTAAAAAAATACGACGATCAATCAAATCGCCAATAGATGTATCCAAAAGAAAATTACTAACTTGGGAGAAGAAACTAAAAAAACAACTCTCCTCGAAAGTAAATAAAACATTAGAACAGTATTTTCCGACTGAATTGAATAAAATTATACCATTTAATTGTGAAATAGAATTTCCTGAAGTTATGAGTGAGGGAGGCTTTGATGTCATTATAGGTAACCCTCCATATTTTACAATTGAAGGTCGACGGAGTAATGAACGAACAATCTATTATAGTTATCTTAAAGAGTCACAAAAGTGGAAACGTTTCTTTCGATCAAATTCTGATATTTACTATTATTTTATAATCCAGTCTCTAAAAATTCTCAAAAACAAAGGTTATCTTGGCTTTATAGTCGGCCAATATTTTCTTGAAAATGACTTTGCAGATAGAGTTCGAAAATTTGTATTAGATAACGCTGTTATCGAAAAAATCATTCATTTTGAGAGCTTTAAATTATTTTCTGATGCAAAAACAGATACTTGTATTATAATCTTAAGGAAAGAAGACGATAAGGCTATAAGAGAGCAAAATCAAGTTAAAATTGTCCGTTGTAAGAAACAACTTGATTGCGAGACAGTAGAAGGGCATGAATTTTCAATGGAAGAAACATCTCTTCAACGAAATCAGGCTCTGCTAACACATATTCAGCGCCATCTCTCAGATGATGCTTATTCTGATGAATTTATTAATGTATTTTTTGTGCCTCAGAGAAGTTTGAGCACAGGTAAATGGGTTCTTTCGATTCACAAGGAAATAATAAATAAAATTGAGACCGTAGATTTTACGTTAGAAGATTGTTGTCACATTGGGGAAGGGTTCAAAACTGGTTTAAACAAAGCATTTATCGTAGACGAGGATGCTATTGCCAAATATAAATTAGAAAACAAAATATTAGTACCTCTTTTACGAAATAGTCAAATTTTTCGTTATTACGTGGAACATAAAGGTCTCTATTTAATTTATACAACAAATGAAACTGATATAAATATGTATAAAAACGTGAAAAAATATCTTGAAAGGTTTCGAGAAAGTTTAGAAAATAGATTCCAGTTTAAAGATGGAACTTGTAAGTGGTATAGCCTAAGTATCCCCCAAAGTAGAATACTTTTTGACAACGCATCAGAAAAGATCTTTTGTCCTTACAGAGCAAAAAGAAACAAATTCGCGTATGATAATGCTATGTTTTACGGCTTAACAGATACTTACATAATCATTCCAAAGGAAGACTGTGAAATGAATATCAAATATCTTCTTGCCTTATTAAATTCTCAAGTACTAGATTTTTGGTATCACCATGCAGGAAAAGCAAAGGGCCGTATGAACGAATATTTCACCACACCTTTAAGTAAAATACCTATACGAAAGATTGATTTTTCAAATCCAGAAGAAACATCTATACATAATGAACTTGTGAAATTGGCAACTCGGCTAGTTTCTCTTTTTAAATTAAGATTAGGCTCATCAAAAAACGAAATGAAAATAGCAGAAATTCAGATAAAAATGAATCGTCTCGTATATAAACTTTACAACGCTCTCACAGAAGATGATATTTGCATTATTCATGCACTAATGAGATAACATCCAGTTTTTTGGTGTAGTTCTGATAATCACTCAGATATCATATTAATCTGATTTCTGTATCAGACGACCTCCATTTATTCTCATTTTTTTATGATTTCACATTCCAACAGTTAGTTTTAAATATGAGTTTTCATATTGGTATGACTAGTATGAAAAACATGATTTATATGAGAGATCAAAATGGTTGAAGTAAAGAAAGGCAAGCATATTTTCGGAATTGTTAAAGTAGGCGCACGAGGACAGATTGTTATTCCAAAAAAAGCGAGAGAGATGTTTGAAATAAAACCAGGAGATAGTTTACTAGTAGTTGGAGATGAAGAAAAAGGAATCGCAATCGTAAAGGCAGATCTGATGAAAAATCTAGCATTGCAAATCTTGGACGGTCTGGGATATGTTACAGAAAGACTTGGGATCAAAAAGAGGGAATAAATGATTAATTGATAGTGATAAGAATGAAAAGTAAGCCCCACTACGGTTATTATGCCTTACCCATTATGATCGTTTTATCAGCTCTCATAATACTGGCTGGCATTTTAGTGTTCCTATTTGTCATGCAAATAATTGGGATTATCATTCTGGCATTTGGAGTATATCTAGTGGCATCTTATGGGATCTCCATTCATTTCATGAGGCAGGATACAGCTGAAGACATTTCTGAAATTCTTAAACTAGCGGGCAACGAAAATGTTCTTGATGTCGGCTGTGGATTGGGTAAACTGACAAACGGAATTGCAAAGCAATTGAATAACGGCAAAGTTATTGGAATTGATATTTGGAACAAAATGGAGATACCTGGTAACTCTGCTGAAAAAGCCTATGAAAACGCTGAAATAGAAGGTGTTAGAGATAAGGTTGAATTTTCTTTCGGCAATGTTCTGGATGTACCCTTTACTGATACAAGCTTTGATTTAGTGACCAGTTCTAGCGTCCTGAATAATTTACATGGTATGGATGAAAAACTTAAGGCTTTACAAGAGATCTATAGAGTAACAAAACCCGGTGGACGGTTTCTTCTTGTAGAACCTTTAAGAAACTTGAGAGGCTTTTTCACATTCACACCTTTTGCATTCTGGATGCTTTTGAAAAAAGATGATTGGATAAGGTTACTACAACAGTCAAATTTTGTCGTGCATGATTATCTTTATCGTTATGGCGTGGGTTGGTTCGTTGTTGAAAGACCAATCAATACAAAGAGCGTATGAAGGGTGAAAAACTTTATCACCCTTTATCAGGAGATGAAAAATCATCTCATCGGAACATTTAATATAGTATCTTTTCTTTATTTTCGTTATTCCAAATATAAAAATCAATGATAAGGGATTTAAAATGGCAAGTGAAGAAGATTCAAATGAAATAAGATGTGAGGTTTTTTGGAAAAATCTAGCCGTTCGATACTGGTACTTTGTTGTAATATTCGGTGTGATCATAATCGGTGCTATTATTGGATTCATTCTTACATTAGATTGGTACGTCGACACTTCAGCAATTGGTGGTAACGGGTCGTGGACTTTCGATCAATTTTCTATGGGAACCGCTGTATTATGGGTTATTTTCCTATTCCTATGGATAGTGTTACGTGTTGTATTGCCTACCCTAGCCGTAGCGGGAATCATCATAGCTATAATTTGGTTTGCGGTCCTTCCTCCAGAGCTGAAAGAAGAAATAAAATTAAGATTTAAAGAAGAACGGCACCATGGTAAAAAAAGCGGTGGTGGTGGAGCATGCGGATTTTTGATATTTATAGGAATTTGCATTTATATCTACATTGATGGAAATTGGCTGACTGAATTTGGAAGCCTAAGCATTAGATATTTCATAGACGCGTGGATCACCGTAGTCATATGGGGCTTAATCATATTCGGCATCCCAGCAGTAATAGTAGGAATTATTTGGTTTGTTCGAAAATGTGGAATATCGGATTAAAACAATTTTATAATCCTTTTTCTATTTTTATTTTTTTAAGTTCTTATGGATTGAACAACACCTATTTTTGTCTCTTTGGATAACCCTTCTTAAGATATACGATCTCTCCGCTCACCATATTTCTGATTTCGAGAATTCGATGGAAGGGAATAATCGTCTCTTCATCATCGAGAGTACAGAGGAAACTTCCAACATAAATTTTTTCAATAAGATGCGCAGGAATCTGTCTTCGATCATTTAACGCTCCACGATGGATATATACGATAATGTAATCATTTATATCTTCTTTAGGATCCCATTTCAACTTATTGAGAATGTCTCGTATGAGGATGCTATTACCTCCAAATGGATTAATACACGTTCTACTAAAAAGAAATTGTTGTAAAACGAAAAACTTGTGTTAGTCTAGCAGGGAGACTCCATATAAAAGTTAATGCATAATTAAGTTAGTTATTAACGAACCTATGAAGTGAATTTAATGGAATTTAAATTTAACTTATTTGTATCGGTTATGAAAGGTTTCGAAATACCAGCTTGCGAAGAAATGAAAGATTTATTGGAACAACTCGGAGATACAAACCCACAAGTAACGACCTCCATAGCACAAGGAATAATTCTTGCGTATACAAACCTTGATCCATTTATTGTGATAAAGAGAATAAAGGAATTAATACAGAAGGATAAGTTTCGCTATTTGTTAATCCTTAAAATAAGACCTATTGAAAGTGTTGTTGAAACAGATTTAGAAGAAATCAAGCAGGTATGTTCGAATCTAGTGGACAAGAAAATTAGGAAAAATGAAACCTTTCGTATCACTCTAGAGAGACGATTTACAAATGTTGCCAGAAATGACCTAATTACTGCAGCAGCCTCCAACATAGATCGAAAAGTTGATCTTAAACAGGCAGATAAAATTGTTTTTATAGAGGTTTTAGAGAATTCTGTAGGCATCTCTATACTTTCACCAGAGGACGAAGTTTCTATCATTAAAGAACAAGAAAAACGTGATTTCTTGAAGTTTGAAGATCGATTAAAAAAAGATGAATAGGTCGCAAGCAGATCGACCATATTTCATATTTCTGCAATCACATTTTCTGGATGCCCTTCTAGATACGCTTTTATGTTTGATAAAGTAGTATCCAGAATTCTTTGTGCCGCTTCTTGGGTATTAAATGCCACGTGTGGAGTAAATATGACATTCTCTCTTTCAATAATTTCCAAATTCCTTTGAAGGATTCTTTTCTCTTCTTCTGTTAATGTTTCTCGGGGTTTCATTTTTTCTTCAATAAGAAATTCTTCTCCCTCTATAACATCAAGTCCTGCAGCACTTATGATTCCTTCATCTAACGCGTATTTCAGTGCGTCGGTGTCTATAAGGCCGCCCCTTGAAGAGTTTATGAGGATAGCACCAGGTTTAATTAGCTTAATGTTATCTTTATTGATCATATGGTGCGTATATTTGTTGTACGGTGCATGAAGAGATATTATATCTGAATTTTTTAGCAGTTCTTCAAGAGATACGTATTTATATCCAAGTACTTCACGAGCAAAATCGTTAAAGATTATATCGTATGCAAGTACGTCCATTCCGAAACCACGCGCAAATTTAATCGCGTATAATCCAATACGCCCAGCGCCAACAACTCCAAACGTTTTCCCTTTTAGATCGATCCCTTTAAGCCCCTCCATTGAAAAAGTTTTTTGGTCAGATATTTGTGCTTTATGCATCTTCCGTGTTAACGTTAACAGCATTGCAAAAGCATGCTCTGCAACCGTATTATCGCCGTAAAACGGAACGTTACATACTAAAATTTTTCTTTTGTTACACTCCTCCAGGTCAATATGATCAAATCCGGTGGATCTTGTTGTAATAAATTTGAGGTTTGGTAATTTTGCCAAAGCTTCTTTGTAAACCTCTGAGAAAACAAAAACTGAAACACTATCAAAATCCTTCACTTTGTCTGCGTTTTCTGAGGTTAATGCCTCTGGATAGAATACTAAATCGTGTCCCGGAAGATTTTCCCTAAGATATTTTTCCTCCCAATCCTTAATCTCGAAAAAAGCAATCTTCAAAATCCTCACCCATATCTCCTATTTAGTGCATTCTTTTCACTCTGTTTTGAAATTTTATAAATGTTTTAATTTATTCGGTAAAAGGTGGCTTTTTGGCTAAAAATCTCATTCAAAAACTAATTTCGTTCTGATACATGGTATAAAAAAGAAAAGAGGATTTTTAATAGATGATGTTTAGCGAACTTTAGTACGAATTCGTTTAGAAAGGACAGTTAATCCAAGCACTGGAATAGTACAGCATAGCAGAATGGTGCCAAGACAAACTGAAAAACCGCCACTGCCTTGATTAATGACTAATACTGGATGATTCCGATCATTTTCTTTTGAAGCGAAGTCGGTCCAATCACCAATCTTGTTTACTGGATCTCTTGCTTTTACCACAATTGTGACCAGTTGACCCTGCTTTCCTTTAGCAATATCTGTAGCATCCCATTCATTCCATTGAAGTGTGCGACTAACATTGAAAGTGTCTACAGCTTCTGAGTTATATGAAGGTGCATTGTTCCAGGTCAGTGTGTCTTCATTCCAATTGGTGTCATCACATTCGTGAATACCAATATATCGCGCCTCCCATGACCATTTCAGATAAAGTTTCAACGTTGCCTCTTGAATCGATCCGTCAATCGCTGATAAATCAAACAGCAGATAGGTAATACGAATATAATCATTGCTTAGACGTGCGTCTCCTACACGAAGATATGTTTCGTCACCATAGTTTTCATCAGGATCTGTAGCTCTAATATAAGTGTCTGCGATTGGTTCTAGTTCAATGTCTTCCTGAGCGGTAGTTGCACTTACAAAGAACACACTGCCTACGAAAAGTGCGAGTATGATCCAACAACAAATTTTCCTCATGGCAAATCCCCGCTGTAAATTTTAACAGTGAGCTCCTCTTTATATTTTTCTCTAAGATTTTAGGGAGAAACCTTCCAACTGATTTTTTTGCTTGAAGATACTATTTAGAGCAATTATTATGTAGAAAAAAAAGATATAATTGAAAAAACTATTTATCGATCAACGTTTTTGGAGAATGGGCATATGGAGAATAAGAATAATTGTCTTTTAATCGAATTGAGCGACATTGTAAAAGCTCAGCGAATTATTGATGGCCATGTTCACTGGACGCCTATGGTTTCTTCAACATCATTAGGGCAGCGAATTGGGGCAGATCTCCATTTCAAGGCGGAAGTATTCCAGAAGACTGGATGCTTTAAACCAAGAGGGGCTCTGAACAAACTTAATAGTCTGAATGAGAAGGAGAAAGAACATGGTGTTATTACAATTTCAGCGGGGAACCATGCACAAGGGTTAGCATATGCTTCATCCTTATATGGGATCAATTCAACAGTAATCATGCCTCAAAACGCTGTAAGAAGCAAAGTCGAGGCTACAAAAGCTTATGGAGCTGAAGTTATTCTTCATGGCACACATAAAGATCTCATGCCCAAGTGTCGCGAAGTTCAACAGGAACGAGATCTCACCTTGATTCATCCCTTTGACGATCTCTTCATTATTGCGGGTCATGGAACCATCGGTCTTGAAATCTTAGAGGATTTACCAATGGTTGAGATGGTTTTAGTCCCTATAGGTGGTGGAGGATTAATCTCAGGGATTGCAACAGCAATAAAGTCAAAGAAACCAGATGTTAAGGTCATCGGCGTGGAGCCTACTGGAGCCGCAGTTATGTCCAAGAGTGTTCAGCAGAATGAAGTTGTCCATTTAGATGAAATAGATACTGTTGCTGACGGTCTAGCCGCTCCTTTTGCGGGGAGATATACCTTGGCACATGTCAAAGAATATGTAGATGAGATCGTACTTGTCTCAGACGAGGAGATTATTGCAGCCTTACGTTTAATTCTAGAACGGTGCAAAATTTTGACAGAACCCTCAGCGGCTGCCAGTTTTGCGGCACTCCTTTTTGACAAAGTTGTCGTACCGAAAGATTCGTGTGTTGTTTGTGTCTTGAGCGGAGGAAATATCGATATAAGTCTCCTTAAAAAAATTCTTTGAATGTAAGTCCCTATCTCGACCCTTGTGAACTATAAATTCTCTGTGGTTCATATACGATTCATTTAAGTTCTTTTTTTATTTTGGGCTTTGCCAAAGAGGATACAATCTCATTTTTTAAGTTCAAAGTTGCACATAATGCTGTAATATGTTGTGGACATGAGTGAAAATGGTTATCGAAGATGCTACGAAACTTCTTGCTGAAGCATATAAATACTATATGATGGGAAGACAACTGTTGGAAAAAGGTGATTTCTCTGTCAGCGTTCAAGCGGCTCAATCATGCATAGAAATTGCTATTAAATCGCTGTTTAGTTTAATTGATGTGCCTTATCCACCCCTGCATGATTCAACAACAAAAATAAATATGATATTAAAAAAGCTTGAACTTCCAGAAAGATTTAGTCTGATCACTGAGGGTGCACAGAGACTCATATTCTTATCAAAGCTAAGCAAGACGTTTCATGATTTTTCTCTATTTGGTTATCTCGATATCGCTACCAGTAACATTTTTCAAAAACGGGATGCAGTGGTTCTAATTGATTATGCTTTTGAAGCTTGGAACATTTGCAACCGGATTGAGGCAGCCGTAAGAAGTAAACAGATCAAAATTTTGAAATAAACTATTCAATTATCACTGCCTGGCTGCTGCTATAAACTTTATTCAAAAGAGATTTTACTTTTTAAAAATCGGATAATATTCTATGATGAAAAGATTAAAATACCGAAAACGTAATAACGGAAGAGCACTTCAAAGAAACGATTACAAAACTAACAAAGAAACAAAAATAGGCATTTTAAAATAGAATATGAGCGTATCACAATGACTGAAATAAAAATGAGTCCAGAGGAGATAGATGCCCTAAGAAAAGAAATGATTGACTTAGCGTATTCGAATAATGGTCAAGAGCAAGAACAAATACTCAAAAATATCTGGGAGGTTCTTGACACATATGAAAAAAAGCATCATTATGACTTAATATTTGAAAATCTGACCAGGGAAATTTGTGAACTTTATATTGAGAACGACAGATCAATATCACCAATTCTTGAACCCTTATTTCAAGATTTAAGCCGTTTAAGTCGTTTAGCTATAAGAGCAATGAACGTCACTGTCATTAGATGGTATTTAAAGCTAAAAGGCAAAGATGAGGTAGTTGAATTACTTGAGACCAATGCCGGAAAAGAATGGATGGAAAAGAATTTGCAAGAGATTAAGGATTTCGCTTTAAGCAATGATGACGATGAATTAGAAGACCAAGAATAGGGGAAAAAAAAATCTCTGTTTTTAATAAGTTAGATTATATTTAGTTTTCATCGATTTTTCATTGCGTTAAATGCACCTTTCACGTAATTCAATTCATTTTTAATTGAACCTTATGAGATTAATATTTCTTTTTAAGGGAAGAAATTGCCTTTAAGCCAAAGTTTTTAATTATGGTAAAAACTGTACTAAAAAAGTTATTAAATATGAGTGCGTATTTATCTCACTCTAATTTAATCGTAAATATAAAGCCTAGAGCATTTAAGAAAGGTGAATATGTTTTGAGAAAATATACCAGCGTCATAGCGATGCTATTTGTGACATTATTTGCAATGACTACCTTTGCCCCTCTTTCAAGCGCTGTCTTTACTCATGAAGATCTAACGATGACACTATTTCTTAACGGTTCAGATGTATCAACACATGATACTTTTAATAATCCACTAGTAATAAACCTAGACGAAGATGTTAAAGGAGATTTCTCATTTGCAAATAATGGGGGTACTGTGCATCTAAACGACATTACTGTTGAACTTTATAATGTTCAGCCTGTTCTTTTCTGGCACTGGGACACAAAATTCTACGAAAATCAATTCGAAGTCGACAAAGACATCCCTGCAGGATTTGGAACGAAAGCCAGTTTTACTTTGTTCCTAAGCAATGTCGGAGAGAATAAAGAAGCACTTAGAGGACAAACCAATCGCATTGATGTGACTCTTAGCTTTGAACGCATTCCAGACTTTACCATAACAGTTTATGTGGAGTTTGTGTAATCCTAATTTTTTCTTTTTTATTTTTCCATAAGATCTTCCAGTTTAATTCAGTACTAGATTAACAGAATAGTAGCAACTCTTGTACCAAAAGTGATTTTTAGTAAAATAAAATCAAATAAAATAGAAAATTCAGTGCCAAACTTTGAATGGAGTAAAGAATTTCAAAGATTAAGTCCAAAAATATACATAGGGAAAAATTAGAAAACAAAATAATTGCGTAGTGAGGTATTTTATGAGGTAATAATAAAGCTCTTTGACACTAAAGTAATAAGACCTCATTTAAATGGTGAATATATTTTGAAGAAAAATTTGTCCATCTTTATCATAATATTTGTGGCATTATTCACATTATCATCCTTTATTCCTCCTGGAAATGCTGCTTATACTCATCAAGACCTCACAATTACGGTCTTAATAAACAGTAATGACGTCTCTTTTCACAATAATAAGGACCATCCACTCTTAATAGACATTGATAACGATATTGAGATTTATTTTAAAATATCAAACGCTGGTGAGACGGTTCACCTAATCGATGCGTCACTTGAGGTTTATTCAATTCAAACGATTCTATTCTGGGATTACGAAACTAAAGTCTTTGAGTACAACATTGATGTCGATAACGGAGACGAAGATGGTGATGGAAGGGAAGGGTTCGACATTTTTGCTGGATTGAGTGAATCAAATAGTGTTACATTAACTACAGAAGAACTCGACGATTACAAGGAAATTTTGAGAGATCAAAGAGCCCGTGTTGATTTAAACTTTAACTTTGAAATCATATCGGACTATACCATCACCGTCTATATAGAAGAAGGTGAAATTGCGCCAGGAGACTCCAATGACACGGAAACGGGCGGAAATACAGAAAATATTAGTGATGATGGAGTTTCACAAGATACGGAATATACGATAGACTTATTTGACCCATTTAGAGGTGTCGAAACGTCACAATTGATTTTATATACAACAGCAAGCGCTCTTTTAGTCTCATTTATTGTAATGCAAACGAATAAAAAAATTGCATCCAAGTTCACAACGCTTTTCTTCAAGATAGGTGAACTGTTTTTTATTGTTATTATGGGTGCTGAAGCATTTTTTGTAGCCATTGGCACAGTAGTTCGCCCACCTTCAATTAGAAATCTTAGACAAGATGAGGTTTTGACAAATGAAACCCGAGAACGAATTTATAACTACATTTGTTCTCATGAAGGTGCTCATTTTCGCGAAATTATCACTCACAGTGATATTGGTCCATTTGAGGGCACCTGGCATTTGCAGGTTCTAGAAGACTTTGGATTCATTGTCTCTCGCAGATATAAGCACTATAAGATTTTCTATCCATTAATCGCAGGAAAGGTCATTCCTCTGAAGGATCCCCGCTTAGTATTAAAAAGTAAAACTGCTAAGGCGATTGTTCGCTTTATTTTAGAAAACCCTGGGGCATACCAGAATCTTATTGCAAAACAATTAGGGAAATCTCAGGGAGCTATTAGATATAACATGAAAAAGCTTGTTGATGCAAAAATAATCAATGTTATGAAGGAAAATGGACAGAAAAGGTTTTACATTAACCAGAATAACCTTGCCTTACAAAAAATTCTACCTGAAAATGCTTTTTCAGTATAGATTTGGTGTTTTTTCATAGATGATACATACCTGAAATCGATTTCCTTGCATATTTTGTGTAAAAACTGTACTAAAAAAGATATCAAATTTGAGACACATTTTTCTACTTAGATAATTGGATAATGAGAAAAGACTTTAGGAAAGGTGAATTATTTTGAGGAAATCTACATCAATAATTAGTTTATTGCTTGTAGCTCTATTTGCACTTAGTACGTTCGCTCCGCTATCTAATGCAGCATACACACACCAGGATCTAACAATGACAGTTTTAATAAACGGCAACGATGTATCTCAGTACAATACTAAGGATAACCCGCTTACAATAAACGTTGACAATGCTATCAATGTACATCTCGCAATTCAAAATAACGGTGCGACAGTTCATCTCACGGATATGTCCATGGAAATTTATTCTGTCCAGAGGATTCTAGGAATCTGGGACTGGGAAGTTAAGATCTATACGCACAACATCGATGTCGACAATGCTGATGATGATGGTGATGGAAAAGAAGGATTTGATATTCCTGCAGGACTGAGCGAAACTGATAGTTTTACTGTAGCTGCAGAAGAAATCGCAGAGTATAAAGAAGAAGTACGTGGTCAGAGTGTTCGTCTGGATGTGGTATTTAATTTTGAGACAATTCCAGACTTCACTGCAACAGTGTACATTGATTTCGTTTAATTTAACTTCTTTTTTTTTAATTACAGCAATCAGTCTTTTTTTAATATTTTAAAATCGCTGAGAGATATTTTAATTATTCATTGTTTACAAAAATGGCTTTTCGAGAAGAAAGCTTGCTAATTAATAAAAAAATGCTTACTATCCTCAAAAAAAATAAGGAAAAGTAGTTAACAATTTGAGACTCATTTAACAAAGATCTGAAGTAGTTAGGGAATTCGATGGTGCTATAGTATTTACGATTCCTTTACGGGTTTGTCACCTCTGACAATCAACCAAATTATCAACCCAATTATTCCGGTAATCAATACTATGATTAACCACAACGCACCGGACTCTCCCCTTTTCTCGGCATCTCTGTATACCCAGACTGCGATTAATATGGCAACTACAAACCATATAACTCCTATGGCTATCATCAATGCTACGATACCAAGACCGAACCAAACTTCTGGTGGCGGAGGTTGCAACAAATTCTTCACCTCATTGAGCGTTATTACTCTTCTTATTATACTTTTCTTTATTTTAGAACACAAAATATTAAGCTTTCAACTTTTATAGTTATTTCTTAAGGAACAATCACTGAAATTTTATTAAGACTTTTAAAATGTCAATTTCAGCAGTTCTTTCGTTCCTTAGACTAAAGAGCAATTTTCTTCCGTATTTCTTTCAAGAAATTCTTAATATTTTCCTTCGGAGTAATTTCAGGGCTTGCAATCGAATTAGAAACAATTGCATTTACGTTAAATACCTCTTCTCCTTTAGACCAATAAAACGAATATTCAAGATCTGTAGGATAATAAATCTTAAGCTGTGTATTGTCGATAAATACGATTTCAATCCGATCTATAAAAATCGAAGGCGCTTCTTTGATTAAATCTGATGCTTCTGACGTTATAATACTCCCAAATTCATTATAGCGATCTTTAATTGACTCTCTCTCTACTTTTTCTGTAATTGGTTTTTCCTTCAATTCAGCTAAAAAAATGTCTAACTTAAAGAGTATTTCTTTGAAATAGTATTCTAAAGCCTGAATAGAAAGATAATCTTCATAAGTAGGATGAACTTCAAACTCTTGGTCTTGCAATTCAGTTAAAGCCAATTTTAAGGTAATTGGATCATCTATATTGTATTCATTCATTTTTTCTTTTAACTGCTTTTTAATCTCAAACGCTTCGTAAATTAAATCGCTAATTTCCTGAGCTTGAGAGTCAACGTGAGCATCACCAGAGATTGGGGCAGCTGGTTTCTCTTCAGTTATGTCACTCATACTTGGTAAAATTTCATCCGAAACTTCGCCCGTTTTAGAAACACTTGGCAAAATCTTTTCTGCTTCATCTATCTTTGCTTCTTCTTCTTCCTTTATTGGGCCTCTTAACATTTCTCGTATTTCTTTTGCTCGTGTGAGATATAGCTTAGCTTTGCGAAAATACATGTTTCTCATTTTTTCATTTTGTTCTAGTTCGAGGATTCGCTGCAAATGCTCTGCTGCAGCTATATACAGCGTTTTGGCCTGCTCAAACTGATTTGCGCGATCAAGCTCCACAGCTTTTTTGGCATAATCAGCAGCAGTTTTAAATAACTGATGAATGACATGCTCGCTCGTCAAAGACATCGAACTCCATATATCACTGATATCAGACGCACTATCCTTCTTATACCTATCTTTTTTAACTTTGCGAGAAGAAGTAAACTCAATTATTTCCGGATTATTCCTCCTGCTATTGTTCATCAATATTTGAAATCACAGCGTTGCAGTATTCTTTTGTGCCCACGGCTTCATTTCTTTTTTCTGGAGGCTTTAAATCGTATGTGACATATTTGCCTTCAGCAATTGTAGCAGAAATTGCATTTTCAATCTTATTTGCAGCTTCCACTTCTCCTATATGTCTAAGCATCATAACTGCTGCTAACGTGATGGCAGTCGGATTTGCTTTATTTTTTCCTGCGTATTTTGGTGCAGAAACATGTGTTGCTTCAAAAATAGCGCAGTCTAGTTTTTTCATATGTGAAAGAAATAAGAAGGACTAGAATGATTGAATTAAGTGCCTATATAATTTATAGGTCATAAAGTTTTTTTGCGTTTTCTGATAGAATCATTCCAGCCGCTTTATACGCATAATCTTCATCAAGCGCATCTCTAGCTACTAAATATCCGAGAACTCTTTCCAACTCTTTTTTAAAGTTCATTACACCGAACCAGTAAAATTCGGGAATACCATACGCGTCCGTACCATATAAAATGCGACTAAAGGGGGTCCACATAAAAGCTTCCTCAATTTTTCGACCAACAAGTACATTTAGAAAAGGGTTCAGATGCGAGAGATCTATATGGACGTTCGTATATACATAACTAAGATAACTAGCAAACTCCACTTCTGGATAACTACTATGGACAAGGACAAGTTCCACCTGTTTTGCTAATTCGTCGTTTAAAACACTCTTTTGGAGAAGGAGAGCGCTTGCTTCTTTCATGTCCTTCATATCCATATCGCCATCACCAGTATGGATTTGGAATGGTACCTTCTTCTCTGCACATCTGGCTAAAGCTTCCCAGAACAGAAAGATCCGCATTTCAAAAGGTCCAATATAATGCTTTTGACCGAAGCCAAATTCGACAATCCAACGTTTTTTGTCCTCCTGGAACTCTTTGAAAATCTCCGCTGCACGATCACGATCAATTCTTGGAATATTGAGACCTGTAATATAAGCGGTGATCGTTTTTAAACCTACAACGTCCTTTTTCTTAAACCATTGATCTAATTGTTCATGGAATGTGTCCAATACATCATCAAAAGTGTTGGATTCTCCCATAACCTCATCAAATAAGTGTTCATCAATTCGCTCAACAGAATATACCTTAACAGGAACGATATCTTGGAATTCTTCCACAGTAATTGTGGGTGGATAACCCGGATCGACAATAAGTGCCTCAATATTTGCCTTCTGGAAAATATCCGCGACAAATTCTTCGAAGTTATTTTTTGTTTTCGCTTTCCTAAGTTTGAATATCTCTTCTTCGTCAGGCTTGCACCCATAAAGTTTCGCAAGAGCTCGGGCTGCGCAATGATAAAGAAGTTGATGTTCTATGTCTTTCGGTTTTTCTAGCATCGTGAAACTTCTTACTGGGTTGGCATCTTTGGCATCTGGACCAAACATGTGAGCATGGTCATCAATTACGGGAAGATCAGATAAATCTAGCACACAAATACCTCCTCTTTCTTCTAAAAATCGTGAAAAGAATATTGAGATTGATTATTCTCTCTATATATTTAGTCTATTTAATACTATGTTCTACGATCTCTGTAGAACTCTAAAGGAATATTCCTGAAACACAAGTTTTTTTAAACACAGGTAAAGGTATAGTTTTTTCTATGAAGACTTCTTCTTTTTCCGTTAATAAAAAGGATGACATTTCTATCGTACTCGCAGGTGCTGCAGGACAGGGAATTGAAACCTTCGAGAACCTTTTGATTTCAATAATGAAAACTACCGGTTATAATGTATTTTCAACAAAGGAATACATGTCTCGTGTCCGAGGTGGAATTAATTCTACTGAAATACGAGTATCATCGAAAAGAGTTGCTGCTTATATTGATAGAATTGACATCCTTATCCCTCTTACGAAGGATGCCATACTACATTTACGAAAAAGAATTACAACTGATACAATAATTGTTGGCGAGCAGGAAAATATTGAAGGTGCACTTGAATGTACAGACTGCGAAGTTGAAGTCCCTTTTACTGATATTGCTGTAAAACTCGGCGGAAAGATCTATGCAAATATAGTGGTAATTGGATTGATTGCTTGTCTTCTTAATGTTGAAGAAGGGCTTGTTGAGGACTTTCTGAAACAACGTTTTTCGAGTAAAGGCGAGAAGATTGTAAGTAACAATATTGCGGCAGCAAAAAAAGGATTTGAACTTGCAAAAGAACTAAAAGCGGATCAAAGAATTGTTATTGGGCTTCAAAAGAATCCACACGTTCGTGATGAACTATTAATGGATGGAACAGAAGCGGTTGCAATGGGTGCTATAGCGGGGGGCTGTAATTTCATTGTGGGCTATCCAATGGCTCCTGCAACAGGGGTATTGAGATTTCTTGCTGGAGAAGCAGTAGAGTTTGACATTGTAGTTGAACAAATAGAAGACGAGATTTCGGGCATAAATGCGACGATCGGAGCATGGTATGCGGGAGGACGGGGAATGGTGACCACTTCTGGTGGAGGGTTTGCCCTGATGTCCGAAGGCCTAAGTCTTGCAGGCGTTACTGAAACACCAGTAGTTATCCACTTATCTCAAAGACCTGGACCTGCAACTGGATTGCCCACTAGGACAGAACAAGGAGATCTCGAACTTGCTCTGTATGCAGGGCATGGTTTCTTTCCAAGAATTATTCTTGCGCCAGGCAAAATAGATGATGCCTTCTATCTTACCCAAGACGCGTTCAATCTTGCAGATAAGTATCAAGTTCCTGTATTCATACTTACTGATAATTATTTAGTGAATTTTTACTATAATTTCCCTCCGCTAGACCTCACAAGAATTAAAATAGAACATCATATAGTAAAAACAGAGAAGGATTACAGACGATACGAATTAACTGAAAGCGGAATATCTCCTCGTGGCATTCCTGGTTTTGGTGAAGGCTTAGTTGCTGCTGACAGTCATGAACATGACGAAGAAGGTCATATCTCTGAAGATCTCCATTATATGAGAATAAAAATGGTTGAGAAGAGACTCACAAAGTTAAAACTTCTAGAGAATGATGTAATACTCCCAGAATTGATCGGGAGCGAAACTTATAAGATACTCTTAATAGGTTGGGGATCTACATTCCATTTAATCAAAGAAGCGATGGAATTGTTGGGCGAAAGGGATATCTCATTCTTGCACTTCAAACAGGTATATCCGCTATACCCTGATCTTTCAAAATATCTTAAAAAAGCCGAAAAAACTGTTATAATCGAGAATAATGCAACGTCACAGTTTGGTAAGTTGATCAAACAACATACAGGAATCGAAATCGATGCCAAAATTCTGAAATATAACGGCTTGCCTTTTTCTGTCGAAGAACTAGTTGAGAAATTGGAAAAAATAGTGAAATTATAGAAAGGTGAATTTATTGGATAACACAGCATTTGATATGGGTGATATTGATTATCATTGGTGCCCCGGTTGCGGAAATTTTCTCATCATGAATATCCTAAAGGGAGTCCTAACTGAGCTTGACTTGAAGCCGGAAGAAATTGTGCTGGTTACCGGCATCGGCCAAGCTGCAAAAATGGCACATTTTACTAAAATGAACTTCTTTAATGGACTTCACGGGCGTGCTTTACCAGTAGCTATGGCAATAAAAGCCGTAAATCCAGAGTTGACAGTTATAGTTGAAAGCGGGGATGGATGCACTTATGGTGAGGGTGGCAATCATTTAATTCATGCCATCCGTAGAAATATAAATGTGACAAATATTGTTCACAACAATATGGTTTTTGGTCTTACAAAGGGACAAGCGTCGCCTACCTCTCAACTTGGATATGTAACTAAGATGCAGAATTTAGGGGTGTTCGTTGAACCTTTCAATCCTTTGACATTTGCAATAGCGTTAAATGCCTCTTTTGTTGCACGAGCATTTTGCGGTGATAAAGAACAAACTAAAGAGATCTTGAAGAAGGCGATAACCCATAAGGGATACACCCATGTGGACATCTTTCAACCTTGTGTGACTTTCAATAAATTAAACACCTTTAAGTGGTTTCAAGAGAATACATATTATCTAGAAGATACATTCGATCCCTCTGACAGAATAGAGGCTTTTAGAAGGGCAACAGAAAAAGGTAAATATCCCTTAGGTGTGTTCTATATTAACCCGAAACCTACATTTGAAGAAAACTTAGCTGTTTATCGTGAAAATGAGGTACCCGTCTACAAGAGAAAAAAAGATCTTGAAAAAGTATCGCAGAAACTTTTCAGTTTTATCTAAAAAATCGCCTCTTACAATTCGTAAAGCGGTGTTCACGCAAAAAGGTTTAAGTAAATTCTAGAAACAATTATTTCAGCTTTGAGACTACTTCATCTACGAAAGTTTTTAGTTTATCTGGAGATCCCATGAATGTGAAAACTGATATTCCGTCATTGATTGCTTTCTGAATTGTTTCTATATGTTCTTCTGGTGTTGAGGGGGCATTTGCAACAATTTGTCTTGCTGTTTCTTCGGGTATGTTCATCCTTACTTGCAGTCTTTTGACTCGCTGTTTGGTCTCTTCTTCAGTTGGATCCAACCAGATTGTATATCCTGACCCTATTCGAATTTCCTGGGGATTTCTTCCTGTTTTTTCACATCCAGTTATTATCTTTTGCTTTTGTTGAGCTAAATATTCTGGGCTTGGATCAAAGCTGCAATGAATAATATCGGCGTACTGTGTCGCTAATCTAATCATTTTCTCCCCAAAAGCACCTATCAATATCGGTATATGTTCTTGAATTGGCCGTGGACTGTTCAATGTATTTTCTGTTGAAAAAATCTTCCCTTTGTAAGTGGTATGTTCGTTTTTGAACATTGAGTAAACTATACCAAGGGTGTCTTCAAAGCCTTGTAGACGTTCTTTCGTAGGTGGAAATCTTCCATAAAATCCTTTAAACTCAGGTTCGTGCCATCCTGCCCCCAATCCCATCACAAGTCTTCCATTGCTAATAATATCAACAGTCGTTGCAATTTTTCCTAGAAGAGTAGGTGCTCTATAGCCATAACAGGACACTAATGGTCCTAATCTAATCTTACTAGTTATTGCGGCAAGAGCTCCCAACAAGGTCCAACATTCAAGAGGATGGTTCTCTTTTCCCATTGGGTTTGCCATATTCATAAAGTGATCTGTAATCGTGAAGAGATCAAGTCCTGATCGTTCTGCTGTAAGACAGGCATTCTTCATATCTTCGAAATTAATACCTTCAGGCGGCAAGTGGTAGCCAAACCAAACATCGTCCATATTTCATCACACTCCCAATATCAACTTCAATAACTATTCTCATTACAGGTTAATTGCTTCTCTATAATGAAAGAAAAACTAATATTTTTTGGTACTCACATAATAATTTAGTTTTCCCTTTTTTGAAATAATATCAACAAAAAATCCTTTGTTGCTCTTTGCAGGGGAACTCCAATGATTAGCCTCACATTTTGCGATGAACTGTTCGCGGACAGATATTTACAGCTTTATATCAAAATGAAGGTTTCTATAAGCGCTTAAAAAACGCTTAAGTAGCTTAAGAGAAAAAGAAAGCTATGTGTCTTTTCGAAATGACACGAATGACGCAGAGTTATTCAAGACTTGCCCCGCAGTTTGCACAGAAAATCGAATTAGGTTGGATACTTGCTCCACAATTTGGACAAAACTGGGCGCCAGTTGTCTGAGTAGTCTGTACTGTCTGGGGGGGTGGAGGTACTTTTGTAGTCGGTTCTGATGAAATCACTGGTTTATCACCTCGGACAATCAACCAAATTATCAAACCGATTATCCCTGTGATTAAAACAATGATTAACCACAATATACCGCTCTCTCCTCTCTTTTCGGCATCTCTGTACACCCATACTGCCAAAAGAATGGCTACTATGAAAATGGCTGCCATAAAGGGGACAAAGAAAAACGGAAACCAATAAGGTTGAAACATTAGTTCATCACCAACATTTTACTTACGTTATGATTTTTATATGGACATCTTCATTTTTATAACTATTTTATTTCAGCATAGATCTTAGGGACACTCGAAGAAAAAATTGTGATATGAGGAATACAAACTGAATTTGAAGAAGATTACAGCAATGTATTCAATAACTGTCGGAATTATAAATATACTCTACTGGGCTATTTTAATTGTCACAGCTAATGTGCCTGATTTAGATGCAAACATTATAAGTTTTGGCTTTCATTGGACGTCTGAATTTTTAATGGCTGGACTGTTAATAATTGCAGGGTATCTGATTTTGTCTAATAACTCTCTTAGTCAAAGAGGCTATTATTTCGCCACAGGCATGTTGATCATTGCTATTGTAGGTGCTGTACTCTTTGCCATCATAAACTCTGATTTTATACTTCTTCCTATGGGAATCATAATAACAATAAGCGCAGCGATACTTGCCATAAAGAATTATGAAGAAAAACGCGATTTCTATTACTTTACAATGGGTAACATCATCTATGCGGCTTTAAACGTCTTTGGAAATACACTACAAAATATGGACTCTGCATCATTTACATATCTGTTAATTGCTTTCATATTTGCGATGATTTTAGTATTGCATAGCTTTAAAAGCGAACCTAAGTTTGAATGAATTCATTTTTTAAAAAACCAGATACACACTGTATCCGTAACATTTTGTTTAAATATTTCTATTCATCAATGTTTATACATGTATCAGAAAAAATACTGGGCAATGTCAAGTAAAGATGTTTTAGATCAGTTTAACAGTTCTGAGAAAGGGTTAAGCGAATATCAAGTTAATGAACTCCAAGCCCAGTACGGTTTTAACGAAATAGCCAAGCCAAAGATTAGAACCAGCTTTTTTGTTCTCTTATCTCAATTTAAAAATCCGTTAATCTTACTTCTGATGGGTGCAAGTATTGTTGCAGCATTTCTAGGAGATCTTACGGATACAGTGATTATTATAGGCATAGTGTTCCTTAATGGGTTTCTAGGTTTCTTTCAAGAATATAGATCAGAGAAGGCGCTGGAGCGACTTAGAACTTATGTTAAGTTCAATGCAAGAGTTATACGCGAGAGCGAGAGGCGGCAGATCGATATCAAGGAACTGGTTCCTGGAGATATAGTTTTGCTGGAAACGGGTGATGTGGTTCCTGCCGATATGAGGTTTCTAGATATAAATGAATTGTTTATTGATGAATCAGCGTTGACAGGAGAGTCGTATCCTGTTCGAAAACAGTTTCAAGAAACATCAGTTGAAAGCCCCGCTATACATGAACTGAAAAATATCGCATTCATGGGTACCTATGTTAGAACTGGAGAGGGCATCGGTGTTATTGTAGCTACAGGTAAAAACACATACCTGGGGAAAACCGCACAGCTCTTGAAGAAAATAAAAAGAGAAAGTGAGTTTCAAAAAGACCTGAAGAGCCTAAGTTATACACTATTAAGAATCGTTTTGGCAAGTGTTGTTCTAATTTTTATTATTAACGTCATTTTTATAAGAGATATTCTCAGTATTATTCTATTTGCGTTAGCTTTGGCTGTTGGCATGATTCCAGAAGCATTGCCAATAATTATAACCATAACACTTTCGAGCGGAGCACTTCTTCTAGCTAAAAAAGATGTTATCGTAAAGAGACTAGTCTCCGTTGAAGATCTCGGTAATATTGATGTTATTTGTACTGATAAAACAGGAACGATCACTGAGAACAAACTAACTCTTGAAAAATATATGAATGTTAATGGAAATCCAATGGATAAATTGATTCTTTATTCGCTCTTGTGTAACTCGATAAAAAAGGAAAGTAACACAGGCAATCCACTTGATATGGCCATTTGGAACTATGCAAAAAAACAATTCGACACAAAGAAACTCGAAGAATACTCCATTATAAAGGAATTCCCTTTTGACTCAAATCGGAAAAGAATGAGTGTTGTTGTAAGAACAAATAAAACGATCTTCATATCGAAGGGTGCTCCTGAATACATAATTGACTTTTCAACCCACGTGTGGCAGAATGATGAGGTTCTTCTTCTAGCAGACAAAGAGTCTGCTAGAAAACTCTATGAGGAATATGGAAGCAAAGGTTATAGAGTTATTGCGGTTGCCTTCAAAGAAATTGAAGAAAAGGAAAATTACAACCTAGACGACGAATTCGGACTTACATTACTTGGCTACATTGCGTTCATGGATCCTCCTAAGGAATCGGCAAAGGAAGCTATTAAACTTAGTAAGGATCTCGGAATCGAATTCAAAATTTTGACAGGTGATGGGCCTTATGTTTCTAAGGAAATCGCCCGTCTAGTTGGACTAGACTTGACTGATGAGGAAATAATGCTTGGTCAAGAGCTTGACAAAATTACAGACATTGAACTTCAAGAAAAGGTAAAGAAAGTAGTCGTCTTTTGTAGAGCAACTCCTGAACATAAATATAGAGTGGTTAAGGCTTTAAGAAAAAACGGAAGAATTACTGCTTGCCTGGGTGATGGGGTAAACGATGCCCCAGCACTTAAAGAGGCTGATGTAGGGATAGCTGTAGATCAAGGATCCGATATTGCAAAAGATGTCGCAGACATTATTTTGCTCCAGAAAAGTTTGAAGGTAATAGTCGACGGCGTCATAGAAGGTAGAAGAATATTTGGGAATATAGTCAAGTATCTCCTCTATACTGTCTCAGGGAACTTTGGTAATCTTTTTACCGTCGGAGGTGCATCAACAGTATTGCGCTTCCTACCTCTACTGCCAGCGCAATTAATCTTATCGAACTTTTTAACAGATGCGCCTACCATTGCTGTTTCAACAGACAATGTTGAAAAGGAAGAATTAATAAGACCAAAAAGATGGGACACAAATTACATCTTTAAATTTGGCGGATTACTTGGTATAGTAAGCTCAGTTTTTGATATTGTGTTTATTTTGCTATTACTTTTCGTTTTTAACGTAAATAATGAACTCTTCCGAACAGCTTTGTTTGCAGAAATCATCTTATCAGAAGTGTGCGTCTTATTCATGATACGAACCAACAAATTATTTTTGAAAGGTACACCTCCAAGTAAGCTATTGGCTTGGGCATCTTTGTTCACCCTGTTAGTAACCTTTGCGTTGATTTATCTACCTATTAACAGTCTTTTTGAATTTATCTGGCTTCCTTTGGTCATACTCGGCACCTTGATTCTAGTCGTATTTGGATATGTTATGGCAACGGAACTGGTAAAGTTAACTTACTACAAAAAGGCAAAGAAGCCAAAAATCAAGCCTATGTCAATGATTAATCCTCTTTAAAAGCAAAAAACCACCTGGGTTCTTAAACGGTATTCCCTATGTCACCGCAAGTTCGGTCGTTGAAGCAGGAAGCCTCACAGCTTTAGCGTGAGGTAGTTCACACTAATTCCTCCAACTATTACATATGGGATTTTTTGTTCGGCAAAATAAGCTGTAAGTGTCTTTAGTATGTCAAAAAATGCTGTAGTGTTCATTACAAATCATTCCCTGCTTTAACATACTTTTGGTAATTTAATGTGAACACTATGAATTCAATACCTTTTTTCAGCATTTCTTCTTCTGTAAAAGTACGGTGCAGGATTGCAGTTTCGATAACTTTTTTAATACGACTATCTAATCTTGATTGCATCATAAATAAGTCCCTCGATATATTTACTATTCTCATTTTGAAAATATATTCTTTTCAAACACTTATAGGTTAGTCCTGCACAGTGAACAATTGAAATTTTTTCCTAATCTCGTCAATGATCCATATAGTAGAGCCTATAAATGCTATAATACTCCAATCCATGATTCCAAGCGGTACTAGCTCAAATGCGAGTGTTAATGGAGGAATAACGAACAAAATAGCGACAAGAAGTACGTCAATAACCAGGAAACCCCATAGAGTCTTGTTCTTAAAGATCCCAACTGAGAATACCGATTTGTTATGAGATCGACAATTGAAAGCATTAAACCACTGGAAAATAATCAAAACTACAAAAATTGCGGTTCTTATTTTCGCTGCAGGAGTATCTTGGAATATAAGATAAAAATAAACCATTAGACTACCCACTACCATTATTAATGCGTAGAAAAGTCCCAATTTGACAGTATCCCGTGATAATATCCGCTGATCAAGCGATCTTGGCGGTCTATCTAGAAGTCCTTCCTCCTTTGGCTCCATAGCAAGTGAAATATCCAGAAATCCGTCAGTCGCAAGGTTGATCCAAAGAATTTGAATGGGCAGAAGTAAAACAGGATGGAGAAAGATCGCTAAAGTTAAAATGAGGAGCAAAAGTTCTCCTATATTAGTCGAAAGTAGATAGAGCGCAACACGCCTGAAATTATTAAAAATATGCCGCCCTTGGTCTATGCCGTCAACAACAGCCTCAAATTTTTCATCTTGCAAAACGACATCAGCAGCTTCTTTAGCAATATCGGTACCTGTAATCCCCATTGCAATTCCTATGTCAGCTTGTTTTAGCGCTGGACTGTCATTTATTCCATCTCCTGTCATTGCAACGATAGAACCCTGTTCCTGAAGTGCTTTAACAATTCGTAATTTGTGTATCGGATTCGTTCGAGAAAACACCTTGGCTTCAGTAACAACTTGTTTCAATTCTTCATCATTCATTTGATCTAAACTATCGCCTCTGAATGAAGCTTTACCACCAGAATCTGGATTTATTAGACCAATCTCTTCAGCGATAGCGTTTGCCGTTAGTTCGTTATCACCAGTAATCATCTTAACAGAAATTCCTGCTAGTTTACTTCTTTCGATGTAATCACGAACCTCTTCTCGTGGTGGGTCATTTATACCGACCAACCCAACAAACTCTATCCCTTCAAGATCATCTTTAGTAATTTGACGCACGTTGGTTGGTACATATTTAGCTGCGCAAGCCAGTATTCGTAGACCTTGTGAGGCATATTCATCTACAATAGTTTGGCATTTAGCTGGCATCTCTTTAGCGAAATTTTGTAGGGCTTCAGGTGCACCTTTAACGATTACTAGGTTCTTGTTTTCAAATTCTCTCCCATTTTCTCTCCCATCATACATCATAGGGCCAAGCTCATGGAGAGTTGCCATGTATTTCCTTGCGCTAGAAAACGGAATTTCAGCAATGCGTGGCCACATTTCGTCGAGTATATGCTTATGTAAACCAATTTTTTCGAGTGCTACAATCAATGCTGCCTCAGTAGGTGAGCCTTTAACTCGCCAAAAGTGTGGTGCATCATGTTTCTCCACCACAGTACAGCGTCCTCCTCCTTCACATTCGGCATATACTTCAGCATCGTTAGCTAAAGCCATGTATATCAACAATCTTTCTAAGTCAGGATATTGTTTCAAAGTATCTTTATTAATTGGCTCGTATGCCCCTGGAGGCGCTGCTTCTTCAGGGTAACAAAAACCTGGAGAACGTAGGCATCCTTCTGGTCCATAGCCCTCAAGATAAATTCCACCACTAAGCGGGTCATATCCGCTTCCGCTTGCCTCATAGATTTGTCCCTTCGTATAAATTCGACGAACCATCATCTCGTTTTTAGTGAGTGTACCAGTCTTGTCT
>JAEOSF010000092.1 GCA_016840515.1 Candidatus Borrarchaeum yapensis
CACAATTTAGACATACAAAACATAGGAGATGTAACCTTAAGATTATATGCTGACACAGATAACAGTGGAGAAAACGACAACCCCAGACTTGAATTACACCAAGATGGAACAGCTAATGTTATAGGGGGAGTAGGCTTTGTAGGAAATGAAGGACAGATATTCACTGACTCTCTGGCAAACGCCATGTATGTGGTGAATAACTATGCCAGCACCCTGCAGTTGGGAACTGCCGGCGCCGCAAGTGTGACAATAGACTCAACTGGTAATGTTGGAATTGGAACGATAAACCCCTCAAGTCTTCTAGAAGTGAGCGCTTCAGATTATCCTATAATTACCTTACACGATACAGATTCTACTGGTTTTGGCAGTTTAAGGACTGGAATTAGATTCACCAGAGGAAGTGGCTATACCTTATCTGCTTTCATAGGAACAGAAGCTGACGTCGAGTTTAAAATAGGTGTTATGGGAACACATACCGCTCCCCTAAGACTTTACACTAAAGGAACTGCTCGATTGACAATCAATTCTGATGGTGATGTTGGTATCGGAACAGCGGATCCTTCTGGCCATATGCTTGATGTAGCTTCAACCGAGGGAGGTGTAAGCGAGAGTGCAATCCGTGCTCTCTATCCCGGAGGGGGAGGATTGGCAGGAACAGAATTTGGCGCCTTAGCTCACCGTAATAGTCAATGGAATGCAGTTTATGCCAGAGCCGGAAGTGGAGGAGCTATAGCATTATATACTGATGGTGAAGTAAATATGATGAATGGCAGGGTCGGTATTGGGACAACAGGTCCCTATGAGAAACTTGATGTCAGCGGTAACATTGCTGTTAATAATGAAATTGTATTCTCTCCTCTAACGGGTAGTGAAGCTACTGGATACATCAACTATGATGGATATCAGGCTAGTAGCGGTCAATTTAGGAACTTATGGATAGGAAATGGAAAGAGAAGCAATGTGATGTGGATTGACGGTCCTAATAAGAGAGTTGGTATTGGGACGACTAATCCGGGAGCGAAATTAGATATTGGTGATGGAGTTATACAGATTAGTGGGTATCATCCAGTACATGGTAGCAATTTAGCTGATAATTGGAGTTGTTCTTCAGCAGAATACGGTTCAATAGCTCGTTGTGCATCATCTGGGAATTCCTCGCTGTGCATTTGCACCTATTGGAGTGGCCATGGTTGGCTGTGGAAGGATATCGTTTTTTAAGCATTCACGGGAACCGCTGCTTAGTAGCTATTCTACCCAAACACCCTACACGCTAATGTGTTTGTGGTGAAAAAGAACGCTAAACCTATCCACTAATTTAAAGATGCTGCAAAGATATTAGATGCTCACTCTTGGGTGAGAACAATGGAAACAAAAAAATAGATTTTTGTGATTCTCAATAGCAGAACAATAAAAACAAATACCTAACTATTATTAAAATGGTTGTATCTCAAGCACCCGGCAACATTTTTCTTTTCCGAAAACAAAACAAAACAGAAAGAAAATAAAGCAACAAGCACAGAAATGGAACGACACGAACTAACACTACGATCGTGGTGTTGAGTCGGGTGTTTTTAGCTTAGGTTTGCGGTTGACAAATAATAAAAACTGTCTTTTTTTCTTTGACTAGGATAAAAAGCTGTGCTATCCATAAAGCAGAACATTAAATCATAAATTACGGAGGTAAAAGGATGAAAGTGACAAGAAAGAAATTAATGGCAATCGTTTTAAAAATCATAGAAAGAGGAAAAGAACCTGATTTAATCCTAAACTTTAAGGGAGTATTCTCGAAAAAACCCTGAAGAAAAGAATAGAGAAAAAGATAATTATTTGACGGTGCAATAAGTACCTTTTTATTTTTTTTAAATAGGAGGGCGCGGGTTAAGGCAATGATCGTTGTGTTAACCCGGATCGATTTAGCTTGGGTTTTACTATTTTTTGGAAATTTGTATAATATTCCCAGTTCTTTCGTCAATTAGGAGTTGTCAATTATATGAAGCCCATAGAAGAAATTGAAGGATTGACTGAAAAAGGAAAAGCCATCTTAAAGGGGATAAAAGTAGATGGATTTATAGATGAAAAAGTTTTGACAGAGATTTACGAAAATAACAAAGATTTCTTTAATAATCCGGAATTGCTATCTATACCGGGGCTTACAGGAATGCGCATCGGGAAGAATATATTAGAAATGCTACTAGAGATTAACGGAGATGAAACAAGAAAAGTTTTAGAACAATATCGTGACCGACGGGTGAGCGATAGAGCTAATGCCTGGGCAATTTTTCAAGGACTCTTTATATACACTCTAAACCAGTTAATTGAAGTTGGTCTAGTCAAAAACCTTACAGTTAAAGATGCCATAAAAAGTTTCTCCTAAAAGGGGGTAGAAAATTTATTTCTTCCTCTTTTTTTTATTTCCTCCAAAAAAAAGAAGGATACGAGCTAACGCTACGATCGTGGTGTTAAGTCGGATGTTTTAGATTAGACTCTTTATTTTCTAATAACTTTAAGAGAATAAAAAAAGAGGGCAAGTTTTTTGCCTCTTAAAATGAAACTTTGATTTTTTATTTATCTTTCCAATGAGGGCTTAATTTATTGATATCAATTAAATTATCTGTTCCTAGCTTAGCCCCACAAAAAGGGCATTCTTCAAGTTGGATTGCGGGATGAGGAGAGTTAGGATTATCGTTCCAACCATAATCTTTTTTTTGATTTGTGACAGCACAGTTAAATGTCCTGGAGGCACGACTAGTAAAATGGGCTGGGCCTTCTTTTTGTTTTTCTATCTGCTTTTGGGTAAACGCCATAATTTACATCTCACCTCTTCTATTATTAATGAATGTGTGTACCACATACAGGATAACATTTGTGCAAAATGGGGTCAAAAAAGTTGACAAAATATGAAAGAAAGATTATAAAAATGACATCATAGCTCTTTTAAAATTTACCCTCCAAAGGAGAAGATAAAATTTGCCAAAATCGAATATAATCCTGAATAGTTTTTGTACCGGAGAACGCCTTAGAAAAAGGTTTAAAGTATCATCTAAGGAGTCAAAAGAAAGAGAAAAGCAAATAAGAAGAATGTTGTTTAGTAAAACAACAAAGTTAGACTAACAAAGAGGTAGTTTTAGTGAAGAGAAGTTTTGTTATTTTAATATCTATTATTTTAGGTATTGTTTTTATTGTTTTGAAGTTATATGTCGCAGCTTCTTTCTTTGTAGGCATATTAGCGAGCACACCCTTTATCTGGACATCTGTATCGTTATCCTCTGAAAGACACAGAGCACTGATGATTATATTTGTTGACACCCCAATAGTTATCCTGGTGAGTTTAATAGGCATACTTGTTGAAGCGATATGGGCCACGGCCTCCGTCATTGGAATATTCTGCGGCGTAATGCTGCTTTGCACGTCTTTCCAGTCAACCGAGGCACAACAAAAAGCGATACCTTAATAAAAAAGGCACAAAATTAATTTTTTTGTGTCTTCTTTTTTTGAATATCAAGAGGATAAATTACTGAACTCCCTCAACGCCAATTTCTGTTTCTATTGTAGTGAGGCCGGCTTGTTCAATAGCTTGAGCAACTTTATCCTTATTTTGATTATCAACTAAGGCAAACATAATTCCTCCCTGACCCCTACCTGATAGCTTGGCACCATAAGCCCCAGCTTTCAAAGCTTTTTCAACCGCCAAATCAATTTTGGGGTGTGATAGTTCTAAAGAAGCCAATATCTCTTGGTTTTTATTGAGGAGGGAACCTATTTTGGCAATGTCTTGAGCTTCAATTACCTCGAGAGCTTGGTGACTAATAGATCCTATTTGATTAAAAGATTGAGTCACTAATTGAAGGTTTTGCTGCATTAAATTAGGGATATGCTCTAAAGTATCCGGGGAATCCTTTTTAATACCGGTGTTTCCAATAACTATTTTCAAAGGAAGAGCTGACAGCTTCTTTACCCTAATGTCGCCATTAGTAAAAGTAATGTAATTAAAGCCCCCCATAGAGCTGCTGATGATTTCCACTCCCGAGCCCCTCCCGCCATGTATCCTTTGTTGAAATCCATATAAATGGTTATAGTAATGATTTTTGGAAATATTGATTTGAAATAATTTAGAAAATGAAGACAGAATAGAACACAAAACGGCTGTCGAAGAACTCAAACCTCCCTCAGGAGGAATCTGTGACTCAATCGTTACTTCCAAACCACCTTTAATTTGGTTTTTGTGAAGAAGCTCTTGACATAAATCGAGAAGAACGAACATATCTTCGTTACCTGTTTTTTTGTAGTTTATGAGAAGAGCCCATCCCAGTTTGTGGGACAATATTCGAATATGGCTCCGGCTTGTTTTTTCCACTTGGCATTGAGCCCGGAGATTAACCGAAGCAATAATGGTGGGCTGGGAATAGACGACGGCGTGCTCACCAAAAAGAAAAATGTTGCCGGGTGCTTGAGATACAACCATTTTAATAATAGTTAGGTATTTGTTTTTATTGTTCTGCTATTGAGAATCACAAAAATCTATTTTTCTTTTATTATTGTTTATTTCTTTAATTTTTAAGGAAGGGAAGAAACCGTATATTTTACATAGCATCCATATCCATAATCACCTGCGCCCAGAAGCAACCTTATAAGGTACTGATAATCTACATTATTGATAGGATTATAACTTATTGATGTATCTGAAGAATCCATATAAGCCGAAGCCATGGTATTATTGATATTACCAGTCCTTGTATTTCTGTAGAGATTCCATGTTCTGCTAGTATTCGATCCGTCACATCTTACTTCAGTAACAGTAGCTCCATGAGGTAGGTATACTGGACAATATGCATCAGAAGCAGTATAATCGTGATCATTCCTAATATATCCTCTCTCTGCAACATAGGGAACATATGGCATTTGGCACGCCGAGGGGGTAATAGCGAAATAGCTAGCTCTTGGGTTAGAAAATTTTAAAGCACCATCAATTACTAAGTCTCCACCGGTTCTTACATCTTTTTTTCCATCCCAGTTCAGGTATAGAACACCTGCTTCGTTGTTTATTTCGTTTGTATCTTCTATTCTTATATCACCCATCCTTATTGCGTTATCGCTACTTGCCACAAATAAATCTCCATTAACATTGAGCCTATAACTACCCGGTTCTGTTGTTCCGATACCAACGTTGCCCGTAGCCTCAATTGTCATAACCCGAGTATAAGTAACACCTGCGCCAACATCTGTATCTATCACAAATCCTAAATCATCATCAGTATCATTGACCCCCCCCGTTCGGATAATAAGATCTCTATTTGATGGACCGGTTATATAGTTGCTTGCATCTGTTTGATCTGAGAGAATTAGCTCGTCTATTCCTGTTATTGTTCCGCGTACGTCTAATTTCTTCCCTGGACTATCTGTCCCAATACCAACATTGCCGTCGTTCTTTATTATCATCTTGGTATTATCAGATAAGCTCCAGGCTGTACCAGCCGGATTACTATCAGCTGCCTTGGTTGCAAAGGTTATATCATTGCCTAGCTCAAGCACAGAATGTTGTGCACTCGCATGATCGGTTGATTTTACATATCCCAAAGCTCCAGTATTCGGTTTCACCATATGACCAATCATTGTGAAAGCAGATGAATACAAAGAACCAAAGTAAGTATAAGGACTAAAAGCAATCGCATTGCCACCCGTAGCTCCTACTATATCTAAGATTGAGGTTGGACTAGTTACTCCAATACCAACGTTGCCAGTTGAGGCGTCAAAAATAAATTGAGGATTATTAAAACATGCACTTCCTGTTTCCCCACAGTTAGTTCCTGTAGCACCAGCCTTTATTCCTCCAGCAGTCCAGATATCTGAATCAGCCATATCAACACCCCAATTTACTGTTCCTTCGTCTGTTGTTCTGCCAAGAATGTAAAAATGCCTATCATTACTTGCTGTTCCTCCTGTATATGTTAGTTCTACTAAGGAAGAACCATCATCGTTTGCGTTGAATGCTCCAGACTTATAAACCTTAAGAGAAGAGGATTCATCCTGACTTCCGCCACCCGCATCTGCATCCTCAATAATAAATACATCTTTTTCTCCTGTTGTACCATCGGCTGAATAGAATCTAAAAGCATCAGCATTGGCAGTATTTTGAACTTCTAACTTGTATCCAGGGCTGTTTGTGCCAATACCGACATTACCAGAACCGGTAATAAGGGCATAGCCGGCAGAGTTTGAGAAATAACCGGCTGGTTGACCAGTTTGAGTTGATTCTGCCTTTATTCCTGCTGTTCCAGTAATGATTTTAAAGTAGGGGTCATCGGGACTGGTTCCTATACCAAGTCGCAAGTTGGTATTGTCCCAGTAGAACTCAGCGTTTGAACCTAGGGTGGTAGCTCCAGTAAAGAAAGCTACTTCACCGGCAGAAGGGGATCCAGTAATGGTGGCTCCTCCGGTAGCTTCGTCGCCCCACCCCAATACACCTGATCCATCTTTCTTCCAGACCTGGCTGTTGCTGGCTATTCCTCCACATTGTAAATCTCCGACTGAATCAGAGTAGATAGCATCACAGTCTTGAAGAGTGGCAATAGATACCTTACCGGTTTGTTTTAGTTCTAGGGTATCGGATGGAGTACCAGGTTCAATAATAAAAGGGTTGGTA
>JAEOSF010000093.1 GCA_016840515.1 Candidatus Borrarchaeum yapensis
GGATCCATAACGCCATTTTTTCCTTTTATAAGAAAAGGATATGCACCAACAACTGATGTAATTCCTCCTGCTTCATACAAATAAGTATGGCATTCTGCTTCAAGAACAATGCCGTCACCACGATTAAGATGAGTCATAATTGAAACCAAGTTCCCTTGTGTTCCACTAGTGACGAGCAAGCCCGCCTCTTTTCCAAGTTTCTTAGCCGCTAGCGCTTCTAATTCAATGACGGTTGGATCTTCGCGCCAAACATCGTCGCCTAATTTTGCGGTTAGAATCGTTTCGAGCATTTTTGGAGATGGCAATGTAAAAGTGTCAGAACGTAAATCTATCGTCATTTAAACTCCTCTCAACTTTTTCTTTGTACTATGAAACCGTTCAAAGTTTTTCTAATATCTTTTCGAATGGAATAGGTCCTTCCCTCAAGATTTTGGGTGTATCAAGAGTCAAGTCAAGTATTGTGGAAGGGAGCCTTTTTGGAAGAATGCCAATATCAAGATATAAATCTACCTTATTTCCTAATTGGTCAAAGGCGTCTTGTACCGAGTAAATATCTGGCCGACCAGATACGTTTGCGCTGGTTGCAGTGATCGGAACGCCTGCACGTTCTACTAATGCAAGTGCAATAAGATTGTTAGGCATTCGTATACCAATTGTTTCTTTTCCTCCACTTAATAGATCCGAAATTATTTCTCTTTTTCTTAAAACAAGAGTTAAAGGTCCAGGTAGAAAATGTTGCGCTAAATTTAAAGCGGATTCCGGTACAAAAGCATAGTCCTCTGCCATCTGTAAACTTGACACGACAATATGAATTGGTTTATTAAGTGGTCTCTGTTTAAGTTGGAAGATTTTTGTAACAGCACGAGCATCAGTCACATTCGCACCTAAGCCATAAGAAGTATCTGTAGGGAATACTACCAGTTTTCCTTGTCGTATAAAATCTGCCGCGATTTGAATCTTACTAAATTCTATCGCCGTTTCATTTAGTTTGAGTATGATTGGAGATTGTGTAGAAATAGCTCTTCCTCCTAAAACTCAAAATACCCTAGCTTCAACCGACTTAAATCATTTTTTCTATTTATATGAACTTGTAGGATACTACCGTAATATCGAAATTTTTAAGTGATGCCTGAAAACAATATTTTTAGATTAACCATGCCTACTAAAAAATTATGTGTACATTTTTCTGCATATTCCCCGAAATCTTTCTACTGTCTTTTAAAACATGGAGTGATTCCAAATGAATATGCTGAGCGTGTGTGTAAGGGGGGAATATTTCTTTCAGAGGCTTGCATCAAGTCATATGAAATTGAGAAAGTAAAAAAGGCAATTGACGAGAACGTTACTATCAATAAACTGATTACTGTAGAAAATATGAACTCAGAAGCCCAAGAATTAGAAGATACTTCTTCAACCCTGGACGAGGAAGAGACAGATTTTCTCGAAGAATTATTACTAAAAGTCCCAAATGCTAAAAATCAACTTAAAAAAATAACCAAAACAACTCCGCCATCACCAACTCCTACGCTGCCACCACCAAGACCAAAACTAACTCCGCCTCCGCCACAATCAGAAAAAACGATAATAAAAACCAAGAATTACCATGATTATGCTAAAGAATACGAGTCAATGGCTTTAAAAATGCGCGATTCTGAACTCTATTCTGAAGCCGCAATAGATATCTGCTGTGCGAGTTTGGCATGGATTCTTACGGGTGAACTCCCCCGAGCTATTCAATCGCTAAAGAATTTTGTAGATACACTGGACGCCCATATGAAAGAGCCAGTTATTTCACATCCTGCATTTTTGCTTTCAAGAGCTCTTATTGCTGCAGCTTATCATAAAGATCATGGAAAGTTCTACGAAGCTGAAGTCTATATGCGTGATCTATACTCAAAATTGCAATACGGAGAAGACAAAACATTTATCGCAGAATCTATAAAAAAAATTGAAGAGATGTTAAAAAATCAATGGTAACTAGAGCTCCCGCGTTATGTCCAATTTTAATTTTCTATTACTATTCCTATTCCTAGACTTTGGTGGTAATTTCAAGACCATCGTTACCTATGGGCAAAAATTTGCTTTTATATTCTTTAGAAGAACGGACATACTCCAAGTATTCTTTCATCGATTCTGCAAAGCAACCTGCATTGTCAGCGACTAGTAAACTTCCTTTATGAAGCTTGTCTTCAATTAGTTTAAGGTATTTTATGTATTCTCTTTTAGCGGCATCGATGAAAACAAAATCAAATTTACCTTCAAGTTTTGGAAGGATTTTGAGTGCATCACCAACTATTACATTGATTTTTGGTTTTATTCTAGCCTTTTTTATGTTCTCTTCCGCTATTTTCGCCTCGTCTTCGTCTATTTCAATTGTGATTATTCGCGCCTCACTTTCTAGTTCTTTAGCCATTAAAATGGTCGAATAGCCAATGAGTGCTCCAATTTCCAATACTCGCTTAGGTTTGATCTCTCGAAGAACATCCACTAAAACACTGCCTTTTTCAGGTCCAACAATTGGAAGATATTTTTTGTTGGCCAGTTCTTCAATAGAATGTAATACTATATCCGCTTGGTTCAAATTGATCACTAAAGCTATTGTAAGAAATAGAGAATTCGCAGCACTTTTCTAAAGCAAGAAAGGGGGATGTTACCCGCTTTGGACACCTTCACGCATCGCGATGCTGGCTTGTGAAAGCAACGCGGCGGGTATTATTCCCCAATTGCAAATATGTGTTGTGAAGTTTTTTATATTTTTTTTAAAATTCAGTTTTTTCACAGAATTAATACTCTTAAAATGACCAATAAGCAGAATGTACTTCTTTAACTTCTTTTACAAAATTTTTCGCTTGCATCAAAGTAGATTCATCATTTATCCATGATGGCGGTGGAATAGGTTCTTCTAGAGAAAATTCAATATCTGATAACCCTAAAATTATAGATATCCATCCATAAGGAAGTATAATAGGATTGTATCCACTTCCAATCAAAGTGATTCCTTTTGATCCAGAAATTTGCATAATTTCTCTTTGAATCTCTCCCATCCTTCTTAGTCCATTCAGAGACACTCCTAAATCTGTCAATTTATCGGAGAAATGAGGATCTGAACCTCCGTTTCTAATAATTATCTCAGGCTTGAATTCTTTGACTAATGGTAAAACAATTTCTGAATAAGCTAACTCATAGCAAGAATCGTTCCCATAAACTGGCATGGGGATGTTCACATTGTATCCTTCTCCATCACCTCTACCTACTTCTCTTATATATCCCGTACCTGGGTAAAGTGTAGAAGGATTTTGGTGGATAGAAATGAATAATACTTCTGGTGTCTCATAAAATATATTCGCTGTTCCATCTCCATAATGAGCATCTGTATCTAAAATCAAGATTCGGTTTATTTTCTCCTTTTTTCTAAGGTATTCTGCACAAATAGCGACATCGTTCACGATGCAAAATCCACCACCTGAGTTTGGGAATGCATGGTGCATCCCTCCTCCTAGACCAACGGCAATCGAAGTTTTTCCTTCTATTACATATTTTAGTGCATTTAAAGAAGCGCCTACAATATGCATTGCAGCTTCAAACATTCCTGGCCGAAGTGGAGTATCCAATGAGAGCGATTCGTATCGTTTTTCTTTTTGTTTTATTCTTTCTAAGTATTCTTCATTATGAACCAGCAATAAATCTTCAAAAGTACAGGGGCTTGATTGGATAATTTTAAGACGTGGGAGTTCATCTAGACCTAATTGTTGAAATTTAATCAGAAAGTCACTAAATCGTTTCCCTCTGAAGGGGTGACCTTCTCCAAAATCATATGTTGTGAGATCTTCCGAGTACATTATCCCAACAGCGTCCACCCCTTGCCCTCCTTGCAACGTTACTTTCAAATATGATTAGTTTATTGTATATAAAACCGTGGGTGATACAGTGAAATACGACATCGTAGTTGTAGGGGCAGGTCCTGCTGGTTCAACAGCTGCAAAAGAAGCGGCTAATAAAGGGCTTAAGGTGATAGCTCTTGAGAAACATCGCCTTGATAGGGAAAAACCGTGTGCAGGCGGTGTAACTGAGCGTGCAATACAACGATTTCAAATTCCTGAGCACATATTTGACCGTTCTTGTTCTAAATTATTCTTATGCTCCCCAAAATGTAAAACAGTTACACTTGATTATCCTGAACGTATTGTCGCTACAACAATGCGAGCAAAACTTGATAAAACGCTTGCCGAGCTAGCTATCGATCAAGGCGCTGAATTCAAGGAAAATACGCGTGCCATTGATGTAATTATCGAAAATGGATTTGTTAAAGGGGTAAAAGCGAAATCGCAGGGCGAATCACTCGATATTTATGGAGATATAATAATTATTACGAGTGGAACACCAAGTATACTAACTAAAAAACTTGGCTTATTGACAAATGATGAACGCTCTAAAGCAATTTGTTATCAATACCAAATGGCAATAGATGAAAAACTCATTGATGATCGAATTGGTGATCAACTGGAGATCTATTATGGATCAGATACAGTGCCTGGAGGCTATGCTTGGATTTTTCCTAAAAAAAACATAGTTTCGGTAGGCTTGGGTACGTGGTTAGAGTTTGTTAACAGGACGGATATTCACTTAAGGGAAAGATTAGATAATTTCATCAGGAATCATCCCATAGCAAGTGAAAAACTCTCAAATGCAAAAGTGCTTTACCCTCAAGCGGCGATGATTTCTTTTCTGGGCGTAATACAAAAAAACTACGGACATGGGTTTATGGTAGCGGGTGAGGCTGCCGGATATGTTGACTTTACAAATGGTGAGGGTATTTATTACGCAATGATATCTGGTGAGCATGCAGGAAAAGTCGCATTAAGTGCCTACGCCTCTGAAGATTATTCGGCTGATTTTCTGAGAAAATATAAAATTGCGATAGACAAAGAGATTGGAAAGGATCTTAAGGCTACCTTCAACATAAGAAGGAATATATTAACAACTAATTATCAGCAGGAATTTACTGTCGATACAGCTCTTAAAAACAGGGAATTTGGTGATCAGCTTTGCAAATATATGCGCGGCGAGGTTTCGCCTCGTGATTTTAAATGGTATGCACTGAAACATCCTTTGTTTCTTTTGAAAATGATCTATGCGCGCTTAAGATCATGATTTTGGTGCAGGGATAAGTTGTCTGTAGACATTGTTCGCAAGAGTTTTTGCTTTTTTAATTGCTATTTCTCTTTCTGTTCCAGTAACGAAAACGGTACATACAGGATTTGATGGATCAAGAATGATGCCTTCGACTGGTACATCCACGATATGAGGCATATGTGATAAGTTTGGAACAATTATCCTCTTTTTTGCATAAAGTATCATTTTTACCGCATAACCTTTTGATTCAAAAGATTTTTCAGGTAAATTGCCATTCCACGCCTCAATATGTAATTTTACGAGGTTTGATGACGTAACTGCTTCTATACATTCGAGAGAGCCTTGAAATCGTGGATTAAGTTCGATTAAAAAAGGTTGATCACCTCTAATAACAAAATCAAATCCATTCGAACCTAAGAGTCCCAATTTTAAACCTAATTCTTCAGAAATACTTTTTATTTTCTCGATAACTGTTGTTGAATTTTTTAATGGAACAATATTTCCGCAATAGCCAAAAGGCATGGAAACTCCTAATTCTGATCTTCCAATTACTTGTTCTGTTACCGAAATAGCTTGACAATTCTTACCAGTTCCAAGCACTGAACAACTTGCATCAATTCCTTGAATAAATTCTTGAATAAGAATCTTTTTCCCTGAATTTCTTAACTCGTTATATGCCATATGAAACTCATCTAAATTTGTAATTAATTTAACAAAGAGTCCGCCTGCGCTTCTCGGCGTAGTGAGTACAATTGGATAACCAATATTTTTTGCAATTTCAAGTGCTTCCTCTTTTTCTTTTACTTCTATAGTCTGTGGGCATTCGATTCCTAATTTCGAGGCTAATCTATAGATACTTAAACGGTCCGAACGACTTATTATCTCTGGAGTATTTCCAATAACAGGTGCAATTTTACCAAATCGTTGCCATATTTTAGGTTCATCATCAAAACCGCTGCCTATAAGCAAGAATTCTATCTTTCCATAATAATCATCAGCCATTGTTTCGGCTAGGAGGCACATGTATTCAGAAATTGGGCGGAGAAATTTTCTCTTTATTGGATGACTTTTTCTTTGCCATACAACTGAAAAAACATGTTCTGCAACAGATCTAAGATCTAAATCTCCAAAAAAGTCAATCGCAAGGACATCATAATTTGCTTTTTTAGCAGAAGTCGCAATGGGTCTTGCATTGAACGCAACAACTAAACAGAAGTTGCGATCGTTTTTAGAGTATGTGATATCTTCTTCCATTATCTTCCCACTAGAATAATAAATACACTAACGAAATCTTCATTAATAAATTGAAATGAAGTTTATAATGTTAGCATCATTAGAGAATATTGTTAGGACATCTATCTCAAAAAATTATCATATTAAATCTAAATCTAGGGGGATTAATTGAGCTTAAGTGAAGAAGATTATTGGGCCAGGCTGGCGTATGAAGCAAAACATGTTAAAAGTGAAGAACCTGGGTTCAAACCTGAAAAAGGGGA
>JAEOSF010000020.1 GCA_016840515.1 Candidatus Borrarchaeum yapensis
GATAATCGGACGATTGGAAATTGCTGTAATTATCGCCCTAATGCCTCATATCATGAATGCCTTCTATTTCATATCAAGTAGCGGAGGATTGAAAGAAGGCAGGACTTTAAAACGCCCTACTCAAGTCTTTCCAGACGGAAAAATGGGGATAAGTCCTCACGAAGATGCTCCACTTACTCTTACACGACTGCTTCTCGCTAGAGGTCCGCTTTCAGAAACCGATATTGTGAAACATCTTTGTATTCTTGGCGTCGTGTCAGCCATCTTGGCCATTATTTCGATCTTACTTATCCCCAAAGTGATTTAAGGATGTGAAAACGATTCTTGACAAACGAATACTGGAAATTAGTGGCATTTTAATCTTTATCTGGAGTACGCTCATCGCCTTACTTCTTTTTATTGATGTGTATATTGTAACCCTCCAAGTCCCAATTGTGGGTTACTTCTGGCGTGTTCTTACGGGATTTTTAAGAACAGCTATCAGTGTCGGCTTGTTTGTGACCTGGTTACTTCTTTGGAAAACCGCCGTAGACTGGTACTTTAACCGAGTGAAATCGTTCTCCTAGAAGAAGAAGAAGTGATATCAACAAATATGTAAGATTTTAATACCTTCTCTTCATTCGGCGATAAACAATTAGACTAGATGTGATTATTATTAGAGAGATCAGCAGAATAAGAATTTTCCGTCCACAATCTATTTGCGATAGGTTTGCATTCGTAGATTGTAACTTATAATCGGAGAAGATTACACCATTCCTCATGGTAACTCGGTGTTCAAAAAGAATTCCCGTGTCATAATCTCTCCATATTTCTTCCTTTCCATCCCCAACGGTAGCATGACTGAAATATGTTGCCATATACCATTCGCTTTCGAACCTATAAGGCATGGTTGGCGAATCATGGAGATTCGCCGCAGGTATTATGAACGGTAGAAGGATCTCACGTCCTACCACATGAGTCAAGTTTAATTCATAAACGGTCGATGTATTTTCCACACTCTTTCTGAATTTTATGAAATATCCCTGTAGTTCCATGACTTTGATTTTCACAATTGATGAATCTGCTTCGTTCCAATAATAGTTCCAAGATGCTTCATCACCTACTTTGAGTGACCCCCACAAAGAATTATCCGTTGTATAACTGGATGTTGTGTGAAGCATGATTAATAATAATAGAATAACTGCAAGCAATCCACCTTTCCATCGTTTCAACTATATCATCCTATAGGTATACGTTCATTGGATGGTTATTAGTTTTTCATCAGTTGCATCGAACAACTCTTTCATTTTAAAGTATTTTTCAAACTACACTTTTTATAAATAAAAATAGATGCTATTATATCAAGCAAGGTGTGAAGGCAAATGTCTCTCAAAGTAGACATAAAGATTACTCCAGTTCAGGAAAAAAACAAATCATGTATTCAGGTAACGAAACTGTTACTTATGGGGCCAGCAGGTGCTGGAAAAAGTGCCTTTGGTGATAATCTCGAAAGAGTATTTAATGGCGATTACAAGCCATCATTGACTGATGTCGACTGTAAATACGTTCCCACCCCTGGGATAGACTTCTATAGGATATTTTTACAGGAGGAATTTCATTCATATGTCCTCTGGGAACTTGGAGGACAACCAATTTTTCAATCTCTTTGGAAGTTATGGTGGAATGGTGCCAAAGGCGCATTTATCGTACTTGACTCCTCAATAATCGATGCCGATTACCTTTCACAAGTAAGAGAGCTTATTACTATAGTAGATCGCGATTTATCACTCCCTTTCATCATTTGCCTCAACAAACAGGATCTTGTTCATTCATATAACCCTAACGTCTCTACTCTGGAAAGTATTAGCGTTATGCTGGGGGTTCCTAAGGACAGAATCACACACACCAGTGTTGTTACTGGGTTTAATGTAAAAGAATCCTTTCATAGATTGGTTGATCTTATGACTGATTTCAAATATTGAGAGGCTGTTTCGATGCTTGATGTCAATAAGGAACAAGAAAAAATGAGAATGACTGACCCGTCTAACACGGAAAAATGGTTTTCTCGGGGCGTAACTCATTGTATTAATGGCGAATATGAAAAAGCTATTCAATATTACCTTCAAGTTTTGGAAGACAACCCAACGTCGTTAAAGACGCTTATCAATATTGCTTTAACTTATGGCAAAATAGATGACAAATACTCTCGCATTATAGCAATCGAGTTTCTACATACTGCGGCAGAACTAGATTCGCGACTGGAGTCCATTTGGAATAATATGGGCGTTTTTCACATTGAGAATGATAACATCGAGGAAGGGCTTCTTTGTCTTCAAATGGCCCGTAAGATTAATCCTTCATCATCCATCGTTTTAGGTAACATGGGGGTCGCGTATCATAAATTAAGAAAGTTTACGAACGCGATAGAGTTTTTCAATGAAGCATTAAGCATTGATAAAAACGATGCAGTAGTGTTGTTCAATAAAGGCATATCTTATGGAGAGTTAGATAATCCTAACAAGGCAATTAAATGCTACCAAGAGGCGTTAGAAATCGATCCTAATAACTCACATATATGGAACAATATAGCCATTGTATATGGGGTTTTATGCAACTCTGAAAAAGAGATTGAGTGTTACACTAAAGCATTGGAAATTGATCCTCATTACAAACTTGCAAAACTTAACTTGCTAATCGCCCGTATTAGAGATCACTAAATTATTCTGAGAAAAATGTCAGTCGATAACCTCAAATCCAATCATCCTGAAATAGCAGATTTCTTACAAAAAGAAGACATACGCCATCTCAGACGCTTTCAACAACAAGCTATTGAATTTGGTCTTTTCAAAGGTAAAAATCTCTTAATAACTACACCTACTGGTTCAGGGAAAACACTTATCGGGGAGTTGGCTATCTTAAACTCACTGTTAATGGATAAAAACAAAAAAACCTTATTTCTTGTCCCATTAAAAGCCGTAGCCAATGAAAAACACGAGGAATTCAGAAGGAAATACGGACGGATTTTCAGTGTTCAGATCGCTACTGGTGACTACGATACCGTTCCTGAAGAACTAGCCGAAGCGAATCTGGTTGTTGCTACCTATGAACGATTTGACAGCATTCTTCGAACACAACCGCAATGGTTGTCCGATATCACTACCGTTGTGATAGATGAAGTACATATGATTAATGAAGAGGATCGAGGTCCTCGTCTTGAAAGTGTCATTATCAGGTTGAAGGAATATCTTCCATCTGCACAGTTAATCTGTTTGAGTGCGACGGTTAGAAACTGGGAAGAGTTATCTGATTGGCTAAACAGTTTCCCCATTATATCTAATGAACGACCTGTCGATCTTCGAGTCAACATTCTTGATACACCAAGCAAATTTCACTCAATTATCCAATTGATCGAAGAAACCGTTCAAATGAAAGGTCAAGTTCTAGTATTTGTTATGACTAGGAGAGAAGCAGAATTTTTAGCCTTAAGAATAGGAGAAAGTCTCGGTTATCTCTTAAAACATGAGGAAAGAGTAAATTTGGATGGTATATCAGAACTTTCCACTAAACTTCGCCAGTGTATGCCTAAAGGCGTCGCTTATCATCATGCGGGCTTAATCGCCAATGACCGTAGAATCGTGGAATCCTATTTTCGCCAAGGCATTATTAAGACCATCGTCTGTACAACGACACTTGCAGCAGGCATCAACGTCCCTGCTAGACTTGTCATATTAAAGGATATCGAGTTAAAAAGACAAGATATCGTTGTCCGAAGTCTTACCTCAAATGAAATCTTTCAAATTCTAGGAAGAGCTGGTCGCCCAGGTCTTGATGAAGAAGGAATCGGTGTTATTTTAGTAAGTGATGACTCACATAAAACTCATCTTGAGGGATCTCTATACTTAAAAACATCCGAAGGTGAAAAAGTCGAACGATATGAACCAATCCTTAGCCAATTTGATGATATTTCTGCTTTGCGAGAGCAGGTACTTGTAAAGATCTATGAGAAAAAAGACATGGGACTTACTGAGGACGAACTTGTCCAATTTTTGAAAAAAACATTCTGGGCATATTTAGAACGAAGGGAAGGGAGAGATACTCTTCCTAGGTATGCTGGTAGAACCATCAGCGAGATTATTGAGGAGGTAGAACCAAAAGAGGTATTTGAGCGGGGCAATCAATTGCTTCTTAAGACAAAATTACTTAAAATTTCAAAGAATCGATTAGTTGGAGCAGTTGGAGACTATCTCGTCTCATTCGACGAACGGAAAGGACACTATTGTAACTGTGACTATAGAAAAAATCAAAGAATATGCCCTCATTTAGTTGCATTCGCGTTGTTTTGTGAGTCTCATCCAGAATTAGATGCATACACTAAAACGATTGTAAGAAATTCATTAGAGAAAGACATCTTCACATATCTTCACCAAGCCGAACTAATCAAAATCAAGGATGGTCGTTATTTCATCACCGATTTTGGACGGGCAGTGGTCTTGCATTACATCCATCCAGAAACCAGTCAGACAATACACAAAGTATTGCTTAATACTCCACGTTACAACACCGAGAACATCCTACTCTTAGCGGTTAAGATTCTTACTCAGGAGTTTTCCGTTAAATATACGGTCACTGAGTTGTTAGAGTGTTTGAGATCATGGATAGACGAACAGTCTTTCGGTGTTGTTCTTAAAACCATAGAACCTGGAGATTTCGAGTCTATCCGGTCATCATTTAACTGGATTCTTAACTCTATACTAGGCATAGGCAGGAGCATGGGTTCCTATACCGAGAATTTGTTGAAACCTATTGTCACAACACTGATGGAACGAGTAAGAGTTGGTGTCAGAGAAGATATGACCACAATTTCACCCTTTTTTGAGTACACCGACAGAGAACGACTCAGAAAGTTACACAACGAGGGAATTAAAACAGTTGCTGATTTGCTCAATCAGAACGTATTGGTATAAGAAAAATGAGGTAGGGTTGATAATGGCAACAGCAGAAACGTTTTATTATCAAGGAAATGAATGTTTTGATAAAAAAGACTATGTAAATGCTATAGAATGTTATCAGAAATCATTAGAAAGAAAAAATGAGTATTTTGAGGCGTGGTTTAATAAGGGCTTGGCTCATGCAATGCTCGATGAATATGAAAATGCGCTTTTTTGTTACCGTCAAGCACTAGAACTCGATCCTGATGACCCCGATACATGGATCAATATGGGTGCTGTTTACAACAAACAAACTGATTATCATGCTGCAGTTGAATGTTATCAAAGGATTATTAATGCCAACCCAATGCACACAGAAGCATGGTATAATCTTGGAGTAACATATAAACAATTAGAAGAATATAGTCAAGCAATAATTGCTCTACAAAAAGCTATTGAGTTTGACTCCGATAATGCTGAGACGTGGTTTGCCATGGGTAATGTCTACGGTCGTCTAGGTGCTCATTTTATGGAGATTGATTGTTATGAAAAAGTTTTGGAGTTAGACCCCGCTCACCTCTTATCACAAATCTTACTTTGTGATATTTCCGATGAGCACGCACAACAATTTGACAGACTGAAAACAGAATTGTTGTGTGATTTTTCTCTGATCTAATCAACGATAACACAGGTATTCGTGATAACTTTCCGTTGGTAACGTCATCATATTGACCTGTCCGAACTTGAGTAGCATATAGATTTCATCACTCAAATTATCAGCAAGTCTTTCCAAGTCATAGCGAGTCAAGATTCCAGGATTTAACTCGTGTCGCTCAGGATATCGTTGAATCTCTTCGGCAACATACTCCAGCGTGGAATAACGTTTTACCAGACCCCAGTCCATGAATGGTGTGTCTACCCCGCCAAGAGGTCCGCGGATGTTTCTAGATATTAGTCCAGTTTTTTTGTGTGGGGATAACGCTGTACGAAAAACACCTTGCGGCATTGAAAGGATGTCGGTTCTGATCTTGGAATCCATCTGGTGATCCTGTGTAGAGAAGGCAATCAGGTGTGAAAATTCTTCGAGTCCCAATTTATCGAGAATAGCCTCTGGGAGATCAGTTTCAAATTCTTCAAACATCGCTCTCGCAACTAATGCTTGTATGATAGTTTTCATCGCCATAAATTGACCCAAATACACCTTTGTAGTCTTCTTTGCGGATATCGTCGGGTCAACCTCGTAGGCAACCGTAAGATAAGGTTCGAGATCGGTGTAAATCATTCCTAGGGCATTTGGTTCCACCCTCCAGTACATATGCATACCTTTAGCCCCTGAGAATTTTAGAGCAGGAGGCGGAATCCCAAACTTGAACACCAGCGAGAGAATCGCCTCACAGATCTGACAATCAAGCCTCCACAGTTTACTTAAGCCCAATATGGCGCTTATCAACCATTGATTATCCAAATCAATACACACCTGTCGCAGCTTGGGTATGTAATCAACGGCTGTTCGATTCTCACTTGGTAATGGGAGGCCCTCACATGACATATAGAAGGCAAATAGGTGATGACAACTCGTAAGGTAAATCACATCATCGGGTTCGGTAATAGTTATCGGTTGTTTTATCCCGTCGATCCGAATATTCCTTCTTACCATAGACTCCCCATCTCGTGCCTGATCCCCAATCATGTAGAGACCTTTACATTGATCAGTTATATTCTCAGCTACATCAGGTATAAAGAAGAAATCTAATGCCTCTTCAGTACTGGATTCCTTAAGCCAGAAAGGCCACTCTATTACTTCCACCGTTTCACCATGAAGAAATCGTTCTTTCAATCCGCCAGTTGTCTTTTGTAAATACGTAGTCTTTAATCGAGCCTCTTCAACATATTGAAATCCTAGAGGAGATATCATCAGTCTGAGAAGTATCCTAAAGACCTTTAGTGACCTATTGAATTCTCTGATCGGGATTTTGAGAACAATACTCCTTATAAATCTGAGTTGACCAAACCATTTTGGAGCACTTATGTTAAGCGGAAAGGGATCCTTTGTGACCTCAAATACGCCACAGAGGTTGCCTTTTTGCTTAGCTAATGTCCAATAGATCTTCTCGAAGCAATTATCGACACGTTTCAATAAATCCAATACTCTACTTCGCCACCCTAACGCTTCGTTTCTGACCAAATCAGGATTTGGATATCTCAACTTAAGAGTAGCACAAAGAAAACCGTTCTTTATTTGTGATTTATGGCGTATGATGGCGTCAATCGAACGCATCATTGCGCTTCTATAATCTACATACAGAGTCCGTAATGCAACGTCGTATATTCGAGTAGCTCTATACGTCATAATTCCACCGATATCTCATATATGACTGCCCTCCTAAGTTTAGCTATAGATTTTCGACAAAACAAGGTTCTTGAAATTTTGACTTTTTAAACGCAACGGAGAGACTGCCACAAAAGTAATTAGAAATATAATACGACGCGTAATGAACTCTGATATAATAGGACTAATCACAGATCAGCGTTTCGATAAAAACTATGTTTAATATCTTTTGGTTTTAACTTCAGAATATACGAGGATAATGTTTGAGTAACAAAGCTGACTAAAACACGAACCATTTCTAACCAAAAAACAGGTCTTCTGTGTGAAAGTAAAAATTATCATATCAATCAGAAACATAGTTCACATAGGCAACAAATAAACAAATTCCTATAAAAACATAAATCGTGTGCCATGCCTGGAGATATTCCCACCATTTCGTAAAATTCTCAACAAAACGATAATCCCATAGATAATACACCATTGCTTCTGTAATAATCGCTAAAGAGATGACAGGATACCAATCAAGTCTTTTAGCTTGTTTCTCTAAGAAGGTAAGAACAGCGAAGAACATACCAATATAGAACCCAACTCCGAGAATAATTCGAGCGATTGCCCTCATATTAATTGCCACTTCTATGTCTTCAATAAGAGGATACGTCTTCCTAAAATACAATACATCGAAGATATCGAATATATTAAGGAACCAACTGTGTCCGAAGTATTCCATCAATGATGCTGCGAGAGTAAATCCCGTAATTATTATACCAAAAATAATAGTACGATTCATCTCGTTCTCCCATAAGACTTCTCGAAATTCCATCGCTCTTACCTTTGCTTGTTGTTAAATAGCAATATACTACCTTTATACATTCTCCTATAGGTCTTTGGCGAGTTCTGAAGAGAGAGAATGAAATCAATTTCGCCTTAAAGACCCTTTCTTCTGATCGATTTAGTATTGCTTCCCTTTAAAATATAAACTTTCTCTGAAATGAGTGAAGATCATGTTCTTTTGAACGTATTATAATTACTTTTAAGAGTACGCTGAACGTTAGAAATAGTTTTAAAATCTTAGTTACCTCTAAGATCATAGTGGTCACAATAGGAAGAATTAGAGGTTTTCTTATCTGTATAGAACTTTGCCTACCTAGAACACTAGTAATTTCAGAATTGTATCAGGAAAGATCCTTACGAATCAGGGCAGATGATTCATTCTTAGACAAACAAAACCCCATAACAACAGAAGTTACTTAGAGAACTCGAAATCGTTGAAATACGATCATTAAATCATCATCTTTGTTTCTTAAGAGCGTTTGTGCAATATCAAATTCATATCAAAATAAAACAAATACAAATATAACTCGAGAGTTGATAATAGCATATATTTTAATATAAGAAACCTAAAACAGATAGAGTTGTAAGGAATGGTTCACTAATGCTTCAGATTGATTCCTGCTACGGCTGTAGTTGCTGCTGTACATCTGGTGTTGCTGTTTCCTTTAGTGATGTTATTCGAATTTTGAATAAATTAGAAATGTCTTTAAGTGAATGGCGAAAATATTTCGACCTTTTAAATGATGTTGAAGAAGATCGACGAGTTCCTTTTTTACTCGAAATAAACGCAGGAGACAGTAGTCAGCGATGCATTTTCTTCAATTCTGAGCACAACATTTGCTCGATTCATATTTTCAAGCCTTGGTTATGCAAAAGAACATTTTGTAGTAGAATCACCGAGTCGGCAAGTTATGAAGAATTTTATGGAAAATACGGGCTGGATCAGATATTCTTTATTAATGAAGCAAAATTCAACAGAGAAATGCAACTTTTAAGTGACGTTATCGAACTATTCATATCTTCAGATCGTGATATCACTCGGGCGAACCGATTCCTTTCACGGGTGTCGATATCGATGGGGTTGAATTTAGACGATCAAGACCTAGAACTCATTGAACGAATAATGATTCATGTATCATCTAATGAAACACATCGTTTAGTGCCTAGGGATACGTCTATCAAGGGAGGGGCAACGTACCATGATCGTGTGCGATAGATGTTACGGTTGCGGACAATGTTGTAAGTCATATGTAGCTGTAACTTTTAGTGAAATCACCAAAATCATGCAATATTTAAACAAAAAACAAGAAGAATGGGGAGATTTTTTCACCTTCCTTATAGAGGAAAACGGCATTGGTGATTACCCTTATTTACTGGAAACGAAGAAGAAACAAGACGGATATTGTATATTCTTTAACTCCGCAAAGCGAACCTGTAAAATCCACCACGTGAAACCTTTTTCATGTGTACGGTTTTTTTGTGAATCAATACGAAAAACAATGCCTATCGCTCAATTCTTTACCAAACATGGTCTCGCCACTGAATATCGTTTCAGGGAATCACACTTTCATACCGAATTAACGATTCTGTTCAAGGTTATATCATTCTTTAAACAAGGAGTTGATAGAGCATGGATACGGTGGTATCTCAACACAGAGATCACCGGCGAATTTAAAATAGAACTACAGAAAAATGAGATAGATATGCTGATTTCTCTTGTGAATGCTTATGATCAAGAAATTCAAAGAAACTCTCAACCATTAATTATCAATGAAAAGAGGAATTAGATGCCCAAAAAACGCAAGTCAGGTGGTAGATCAAAAGGAAAAAAGGGACGCGAACATCGCATCCAATGTTCGTACTGCGGAAAGCTCGTTCCACGTGATAAAATTAAGAAAGTAACCCTGTATGTTACTTTGGTTGATTTCCAAATGGGAAAAGAACTTAGGAAAGCGGGAGCGATCATTCCACGAAGAAAAATAACTAAAAATGCTTGCGTATCCTGTGCAATTCATCGAGGCATAGTAGGGATCAGAGCTAAAGATGAACGAAAGAACACTCGAAAACGACTTACTTGGTCCTGATTATATAGTAAGTTACTTCCTTAGATTGTGAAGTAATGAGGTTACATCTATGAAGTGTCCATCTTGTCTTAATGGTCGAATGAGGAGAATAACTGGAAAATTTGGTCCTTTTCTAGGTTGTACCAACTATCCTGATTGTGATGCCATTATTAGCATTTTTCCAGGTGATAGAATTCTAAAATTAGAGTGTACCGAATGTGGTTGGCCCGTTGTTTCACGATTATCGGAGACTAAAAATCGTTATTATCGTTGCACATACAAAAACTGCGGTCAATATATTGACTTCAAAATCGGTGCTAGGCATGAGAAAGATGCTGTTCCGTGCCCAGTATGTGAAGATGGAGTTTTAGTCAGAAGAGAAGGGCGACTAAACCCATACGGATTCTTCGGTTGTATCAACTACCCTTCATGTAGATTTACCGTTTCACTTTTTCATCATTATGATAACATAACGAAAAAAACATGTCCAGAGTGTTCCTACCCCCTTGTGTCAAGATACAGCAAGAAATCCAAAAAACGTTATTTTAAATGCACCAATAAAGTCTGCGAATATGTTTATTTTCCACAAAAATCCACAAGACAGGAAAAAACTCATCTTGTCGAAAGACACGTCAAAAGATTGGCTGAAAAGGCTAGGTGAATAATCTGAGCGAAAACGAACTTAATATTTATATAACTGGCATTGATTATCGACAAACAAAAAATAAGACGTTGGTCCGAATTTACGGAAGAGATGAAAACGCCATTCCTGTGAGACTTGAACTTGATGACTTTTTACCTTATTTATTCATCCAATTGACAGATGAAGAAAAATTGATGCAATATATACAGCAACACACCGAAAACAGTCAACTCATTGAAAACTGGTTGGTTTCGACCGAACCCGTCTCTATGATTCAATATGACGGTGGCAAGAAACTAGATCTGCTAAAGATTATAGGTAAGTTTCCAGGTTTAGTAACAAAGATTCGCAATATTCTCACAGAGCAAGGATTTAAACATTATGAATCGGATCTACCATTTGTTAAACGGTTTTTGATAAATACCAGCATCCGATGTCTTAACGTGCTGCATATTACAAAGGTTACAACTCGCAAAGAAAAGAACGGAGGTTTCATCTTTAAGGCAAAAACATCTGACATTCAACCTTCGGATATCGATCCTCTGAAGTTTAGAAGACTCATGCATTTATCATTTGACATTGAAGTAGATGATCGTGGCGTGGGCAGCATCGAAGAACTGGAGACTCAAGAGCGACGAATTACCGCGATATCGATATGCTGGGGAAATCACCGAGATACGCATAACTCACAGGTGTTTGTGCTCAAAGAAGACTCAGATAATGCCGAGAAACGACTATTAAAGGATTTCTTCACTCATTTCAGGGAAGTTCAACCCGATATCGTTACAGGTTACAATACAGATAATTTTGATTTCCCCTACCTTATAGCACGCGCAAAGAAATTGGGACTTTCCACTAAACCCCTTTCCTTACTAGGTGATGATGAAGTTCGTCGAAGCGGTCGGATACGAACCCATGTAATGAAAGGACGTATTCACTGTGATCTTTATTCAGAGGTAGGAAATAACATTATCACCGAATCAGGTCGTCGGGGACTTAATGACGTCTCGAAAACTCTCCTTGGTGAAGCAAAAATCACTCATCAAGAATCTCTCGGCGAGTTATGGGCGAAAGGAGTACTTGAAAACGATCAACACAGTCTTAATACATTTCTTCGGTATTCAGAAACTGATGCTATACTTTCGTACAAACTCTTCTATGCGTTACAAGTAGAAAATAAATTAGAACTAATAAGAATTACTGGGTTTGCACCTAACTCTGGAATCAAAGCCAGCGAGAGAAACATCGGTGAGCTTGAACTCATGCGGAAATGCTATCAGCGAGGGGTACTCATACCTAACAGCGCATCGGACGAGGAATATTTAAGAAGGAAAGAGAAAGGCGAGGCTGAATCACTAAAAGGTGGTAAAGTCATTGATCCAAAAGGTACGTATCTCAGTGATGTTATCATCCTTGACTTTCGTTCACTATATCCATCGCTTATTATCTCATATAATATCGGTGGCGAAACTATATTATCTTATGATTCTTATGAGTTTAATCAGGAAACGAAATCTGTATTAGCAGAAATGGAAGAATATCTTCTCAGTTATCGGTTCCGCCTGAAACAGCAAAAAAAGGAGTTACAAAAAGAGCTTCTTGAGATGTCGCGTGAAAAATTAGAAGATACAGAAATATACAGAAGAAGGCAGGAAGAACTCGAATATGTTGATAGGCGACAAGCCACCCTTAAACTTGTAGCTAACGCCCTGTACGGAGCCGCTGGTTCCCCATATGGTAGATTTTACGTATTACATATAGCGAGTGCGATAACCGCACTTGGAAGAAAACATCTCACTAGCCTATTTGACCACATTGCTCAATTTAATGAACTTTATGGAACACATTACGATATTGTCTACGGTGATACAGATTCCGTCTTTGTAAAAGTTGATGACAGTAATCAATTCGAGCAGCTTTACAACCTCACAATGCAGGCGAAAAAAGGCGATGTTTCATCGCATAAAGTTAAGATCATTGAACAAGACGTCTATAACATGGTTAACCAATTACTGAATTACATTAATGATAAACTACCCAAGGATATGAAGTTGGAACTGGAAGATATTGCCTATAGAATCATTTTTCAGCCAGATCGGAAGAAGGCGTATGGATACGTAAGCGCTTTTAGTGGCGAATTAAATATTCGAGGGTTTGAAGCTGTTAGAGGGGATTGGACACCTTTCTCAAAAAGAGTTCAACTAAACGTAATTGACATCCTATTACGTAGTGGAGATCTACAAGCAGCAATGGAAGATGCGAAAAAAGTTGTTCGCCATGAATGCCGAATCCTTTTAACAAAAAGCCTAGAAAAATTACAGGATGAGATCATCCTACACGCCCCGATCAATCAACCACCGTCTAAATATAAACAAGCACAGCCTGTTTTGGGGGCTTTTCTGAATTATTGTGAGGTTCATGGACTTGATCCAGAAACGGAATGGAAAAATATTTCTAAATTCCCTTATCTTATTTTTAAAGGGAAAGGACCTCAATATCTCCGATCAAGACACCCTGACCTATTAGATGGTAGAGAAATAGATAGGAATCAATACATCAAGCAGTTACTTGGCGCAGTATCACGATTTGGAGTCAACATACAAATTGATGAAATTAAATACAATACCAGAAAAACCACTCTTTTCGAGTTCGTATAGGGAATTAGAAATAACGATTACAAAAGGTTATCGTGATTAAGATGAAAGTTCTATTAGTAACCGAGAAACCCAGTATAGCACGCAGGATTAGTTATATTCTAGGATCAGGAAAGGCAAAAAAGGAAAAGGGATTATCGAAATATACCCCTGTCTATCGATTTACAATTGATACCGGTGATGAATTTGTCGTTACCTCGGTACTTGGTCACGTCTATCAACTTGATTTTGAGGAAGGATATGAGGACTGGAACACCATCGATCCTGTAAGTTTGTTTGATGCTCCAACCAGATACCGTGTAAACGATACGAACAAAGAAATTCCAAAGGTGATTAAGCAACTACAGAAATTAGGCAAAGACGCGGAAATGCTATTAATTGCTACAGACGCAGATTCGGAGGGCGAGAAGATAGGGGCAGACATATCCCATATTGTGTCTGAGGCTAACCCGTTCATCATTAAAAATATTCGTCGTATGCTATTCTCGGCCGTCACACCACATGAAATCACAAAATCTCTGAATGACGCTGATAAAACACTAATAAACCAAAAGGTTGTAGAAAAGGTCGAATCACGGCAAGAGATAGATCTTAGATCAGGTAGTGCGTTTACCAGATTTCAAACTATCGGCGTTAAGGAAAAAGGTGTAGATATAAAACTAGTTAGTTTCGGTCCTTGCCAGACGGCTTGCCTGTCCTTCGTCGTTGAACGATACTTGCAACGTGAAAATTTTATCCCTGTACCTTTTTGGGTTATCAATACTCAAGCTGAGATTGATATGCAATTATATGATCTCAAATGGGAAAAAGAACGGATGTTAAATAAACAGGACTGTGAGCAGATTTTTGAAAAACTTAAAGGAACATCGGAGGGAAATGTTGCAAAAATCATCGTCGATGATAAGAACACATATCCTCCTTGGCCGCTGAACACCGTATCCTTTATCAGGATCACTACCTCGCAGTTAGGTATACCCTCTGATCGTGCGATGGTTATCGCCGAAAAACTGTATAATGCAGGCATCATCAGTTATCCAAGAACCGAAACCGAGATCTATCCTAAGACATTAAGTTTAAAGAAACTACTTGAACAGCATACCGAACACTCGAAATGGGGATCATATGTATCCACACTCCTTCAAGACAAGATACGTCCCCGCCGCGGCAAACGTGACGACAAAGCTCATCCGCCGATCCATCCCACCAAATCCGTCGAACTTGAAGACCTTTTAAATATGAGAGAATTTGCCAAAATAAACAAGGATGATCTCTGGGCGGTCTATAACCTCATTTCGCGTCATTTTTTTGCTACCCTAAGCCCGCTTGCTACATATCGAGAAATAAATGCTACCATTAAGATACATACCGAGAACTTCGCGCTTAGTGGAAAACAACTACAAGACAAGGGATTCCTTGAGATTTATCCCTTTCGACGGTTTGCTGAATCACCTATACCGAATATTCAAGAGGGTGACACTGTAAAAATCAGAAATATCGAAATGAAGGATAATAAAACTCAACCACCAGCACTGCTCTCTGAATCGGAACTAATACGGCTCATGGATGAGAAAGGCATCGGTACAGATGCCACCATACCCTCACATATTAAAACCAATAAAACCAGGAATTATTTTCAAGGCGTGGGCAAGTCTCTTCGTCCTACACCAATTGGCGTTGCCTTAGTCAAGGGTCTAGGTAGTGTCGATGAAACACTGGTAAAGCCAAAACTTCGAGCATACATCGAAACACAAACAGAACTGGTAGCAACAGGCGAACGAAACAAACAAGAGGTCGTCAAAGAATCAGCGGAACGCATGAAAAAATTGTTCAAAGAGGTGGTAGCACAGAAAGAGGGGTTCATCGATACACTAGCTACGACCATACAGACCGAACAAGAGAGAAGCACGCCCAAGGTCGATCTTTTCAACTGTCCATCATGTGGTAGTCCTATTAAACTGCATAGAGGCAAGAGATCATACTATCTACGATGTAGCGATCCAGAGAAGAAATGTAAGAAGTTCTATCCACTTCCTGCAGGGATGCCGCGAGCTGCGAAGATTATTTGCCCCCTTTGTCAATTACCCGTAATCAATATGACCTCGCCGAAGGGACATGAATATAATCTCTGTGTTTCATGTTGGACCGAAGAGATTGAAACCGATGACGGGAAAAAACAACGAGGTCCTTGTTTCAACTGTGAGATCGAGGAATGCAAGGCAAGGGAAATCGAGAAGAAAACACGTCCACAATGTCCATCTTGTAACAAAGGTGAGTTGGTTGAACGAAGGGGAAAATTCGGTCGATTCCTCGGCTGTACTGCTTATCCTGAATGTAAATTCACCATAAATCTTTATCCTGGTGATAAGGTCACGAAAACCACCTGTGAATGTGGCTACCCCATCCTGTCAAAGATATCGAAAGAGAAGAAACGCTACTATAAATGTGCTCGAAAAGACTGTCAAAAAGAGATCGATTATGATGAAGCGCGTAAGCATGAAATCGGTGTGGTAAGATGTCCTTCCTGTGGTAACGGGGAGTTAATCGAAAGAAAGGGTAAATACGGGAGATTCCTCGGCTGTTCAAATTACCCCGACTGTAAACTTACCATTTCGCTGTTTCCAGGTGATAACCCTTTAAAAACTGCTTGTCCGAAATGCGGATTCCCACTGATCAGCAAACTTTCAAAAAAGAAGCATCGTTACTATAAATGCCCGAATAAATCCTGTGACTATATAGAATTTCCAAAAACGCCTACAACAAAAGCACAAAAAGCAAAAACATAAGAATATAGTGAGTTCCTAATTTTCTCTTTTATGGGCAAAAAGAGCAAACCATGACCTTTATGTACTTAGTAGTCTTCATCAACACTCTTGGGTGTAACGGATTTCTACAACTCGGACATATCTTCGATTGAGGTTTTTGTGCATCCGTACCAGTAATTGCCATTTTAAAACTCTCTACAGTCATTATTTTTTATAAAGAAAAAAATGTCCTTATGTTCACCGTAAAGCCTTTTCTGATAAATTAAGCAAATCGGTCGGTTACATATCTCCTAGTCACCTGATGATGCGCCCCTTCTTCCCATGGATAACGAGGGATTAGCCTTGTGAATGGAAAGTTATTTAATCTACTATGAAGCATTTCACGTTCATTTTTATTGAGACCAAACGCTTCCTCAATTGCTTCATCAATCTTTTTCAAATGATCCAAAAATTCGTTTCTTTTCGTTTCATCTTTTCCTGAGGCTTCATCGATCAGTTGAGATATTCGCTCAATCTCAGTTTTAACTGGGATAGAGATTTGTTGGAAATCCACAAGTGGGATATTTCGCTCAATCTTGTCCCCAAGCATAAATGAGACGACATTTAACAACTCATAACTGCCGATAAGTGACGCAATCACTTCTCCATCTTCTTCCTCATCCTCATCATCTAAAGAGAAATCGTCTTCAAGCATCGCTTTCTTCCCTATCCACAAAATACAATTCGAATTAGATTCAGAATGAACTTCAAGTTCAACTTTTCCAAACACCTTTTCTTCGAAGTCTCTAAACTCAATATCGAAAGTGGAAAGTGGTGCTTTATTGGCACGGTCAATTTCATTTTCAACAACTCTCCACCGGTTCTTAATCTCTTCGGCCAGTTGAATTAGTGGCACATGATGAGCCTTAATTTTCTCAACAATGTCAGTGTCAAATAATTGTGACGGGACAGGGATTTTTTTAATTGCTCGAGGATAGACAGTAAATCTCCGTCTCAACAAAACCGCACTCCTGAACAGTGCTAGAAATAAAAAACGTACAACAGATGAATGAAGAAATGCGTCCCATGGAAACCCATGCCATGAGTTCAAAGAGATATTCTCTATTGGAGGATCAGTTTTAGGAACAAATATGATGACAGAGTTATTGAAAACAATTTCCCGAGGATCAAAAGCAGCAGTAGTTAAAGAAACAATTATTGCGGGAATTACATATGCTTTTTCCGGTACTGAATTTTCTTGCCATATGGAAGAGTCCTCTGCATCTGAAGGGTTGACAAAACCATCAGACTCCGAGGGATCAAAGTAAAAGGTCGCTACATCAGAACCCTTGTAGATTGGAAAGGTTCCATCTTCCTGTGTTGTCTTTATTTCACACTCTCGTCCTAACTTCATACCATACTTAATTTCAGTAGAACAATCTTCGAGTGTTAAATCTGTTGAAAACAGCTTCGTTAGGAGTGGTATATCGTCTTCTCTAACTTTTGTGAGTAGATATTCAAAAGGATTAATTCGTCTAAAACTTATTCCCGCCTCATCTGTTGGATGTTGACTTTCATTTTCATTATTATCAATTGTTCCATCTCCCATCTCATTTACAGCGTTTTCAATTCTAAATAGTACCTGGGGAACTTCAAAGTCCTCAGAAGTTTCATCGAGTTCAAAATCTTCTAAAGAAATTCGATTTGGGTCTGGAATCCGTATTCTTACCTTATGATCTTTTGGTGGCTGTCCTTTCTTAACAATAAGAAGCATCGGTACAATATCTGCATCAAAAAGTTTTGCTGCAACAAACTCCAAGTCAACTACTTCAATAATAGTATGAGAATATAGCAATTTTCTCATTTTCAACCCTGCCTTAGAATTCGCAAATCCTACAGACAATACAAATCCTAAGATGCCCCCCTCTATCAACCAAGGCGGAAATCGATCGGGCAAAGGACCTCCTTTTATTCCACCTTCTAACGCTCTCTGTACAAAGAAAAATGCCAGATCAGCGTTTCGATAGGAAACTAATCCATAATATTCTCTCCACGGACCAGAAACTTTCAAACGTTCATTTCTAACATATGGCGGATTTCCGACAACAAAACTATATTTTGAATCTCTAATTTTAATCGCTTTATGTTCAAGTTCTTTAGGTATCAAACTCTCTTCCAGCGTTAATAAGCGCTTTCTAGCTTCTAATGAATTCAGTCCACCGTAAATGTTCAGCCTAGGGAACTCTTCTCCTATTTTTGGTTTAATATATGGAAAGAGAGTCCAGAGAGTTTGCAATTGTGCTATAAATGAGGCAAAAACATTTATATCTAGACCACAGACGAGATCAATTGCTCCAGAAATCGCTGCTTGTTCAACAGTTCCTCGTTTAATCTGTTCTTCGATGCTTTGTTGAAGAGCCTCTATTAAAAAGGACCCTGAACCACACGCAGGATCAATCAATTTATCCATATGTTCTTGAAATTTGCATGCTTTCAAGAGATAGCGAGCCACTTGTCTTGGAGTATAATATTCACCAAGGTTCTTTCTATCTTTTCTAGAGAGAAAAGTGGCGTAAAGATTACCTAAAATATCAGCAGTTACCTTTTTAAAATCGAAGGCATTCAAACGAAAGAAAATACGCTCAAGCAATGATGCTAATTGTCCATCCGTTTCCTGCGCCCAGTCAAAGATGCTTTCTTCGAACAAGTTAGAATAAATTGCCTTCCCATCTTGGAATGCACATTTGAGCAGCCAGCTATAATCTTCCTTTATATTAGTGTAGAACGCTCTAAAGGCGGGTATTCCTCCATTTGAGATTTTTCGACTTACAAGCTCATAATCTTCAGCATATCTTACGAATAGTATTCTTGAAAGCACTAATGAGGCGGTTTCGACTGCAAATACCCTATTAAGAAATTTTTCGTCCTTGATTTCTCTCCCAATCTGGGATGCAAAAGCCGGCAGAATTTCTTCAACCATTCGAATTGAATCTCGTCCTTGAAAACGCAATTCCTGTATCTCGGGTGTGCTTGATATAAAATCTTCGTCTGTTTTACTCACAACCTTTTTGAGATCATCGTATTTTTCTCTGTGTTTTTTGATTTGTGCACGTGCATAATCAGAAAGTTCAGATGCTGAAATTCTAAGAGCCTTTCTTAATAGTTTTGCTCCCTCTTTAGTATCAACATCAAGATATCCTGTGGCTAATATTCCTTCTCGAAACGGAATTAGAGAGTATTTCGATTCCGATTGTTCAAAACTAATTTGAAGAAGACTATTTGGATGTGTTTCTGAAGTTAAATCTTCGATAGTTGCTGAATTGTCATCTAGTTCGATTGTTTTCACTTCATTTTTTAGATCTGGATATAGGATTACAATAGTTGTTGGATCGATTAGGAGACCAAAAACAGTATCAGCTGTAATGTATCGAGAAAGTTGCTCTGTAATAACTTTGTTTTTATTCGCTTGCACACGGAATAAACCTCCTACTGGCTTAATTTCACCTACAAGCCATTCTTGATCTGAATCTTTAGCACTCAAAACAATATCAGGAACATTGCTGCCCATGCGTTCGCAAAGTTTAACTTTTTTAGATGGGTATCCGAGAATTTTAGTAAAGAATGATTTAACATATGGATAAAGGTCAATTTCACTTCCACCTGACCAGTTGATAAAATCCGACAATACGGCCTCCTTTACTTTACGACTTGCCATTTTGTTCACTTACTTTTTTCATAATTCTTTCTTTTGAATTATTCAACCAGCTGTGATTTATTTACTAAAATTACAACCCTCCGAACTAAATATCTCCACTGGAGATATTAAGCAGTCCATATTTAAAAAGCCGTCACAATTTCAAAAATTTCGAAATTCCGACAAGATATACACATATTCTTAAATCAATAGGTATAATCTGAGAGTCCTGTTGCTACAAAACAATTTATCTACGATCTACTGGATGAATGGTAAAATATATTACAATCCTAGAATTTTAAATCAGATGTAGAAGTTCTCTCATTTTTCTTTTCTTTGTATTCTTTCTCTACAATAAGTTTTCTTCTTTAAGTTGAATTTCGCGCGTCTATTGCTTCATAATTTTCCTCTAAAATCGAGTCACAGACAGGACACCTGATCTTATTTGGACCACCCCAAAATATCTGTTCGTCACTAAGCGGGTGGCCACATTGAAAACACAAAAAAGGCACCTTTTTTTCGAGAATGATATTCTTCTCAATATTTTTTTCAATGGCACGCCCTTCATACATGATTTTGTGGATAAACCGTCTTTTTTCTCTATCGATTATCCCTTCAATTACCCCCATCCTCAAAAAATCAGTCAGTATACTTACGATCTCATCATCAGTTGGCGTTTTAAAGTTATTTCGTCCGTAGATAGTCACTATTTCCGAGAATTCCGTTTTTTCCTGAGACATCATGCGCCCCAGAATCTCATATTTTAGTCGCGTATACCGACCCTTCTCGGATTTTATCGTTCGAATAGTAGTCATCCATCGCTGTGGATCACTAAATCCTTCATATCGATAGGTGAGTATCTTTCCTCGACATTTATAGTCAATCACCAATCGCTTGCCGATTAACTTTTTTTCCGTTCGAACATTGATTAAACTATCCATCGCAAAACAATGGTTAATATCATACTGTTTTCGAAAGGTGTCCCTCGATTCAACGAATACGATTCGTTCGGCAGTTGTCAGTAGCAATACACCACTCACACCCTCGTGGCTCTTTCCAGTCTTGATTTTCGCACAATCCCTTAACAGAGAACTTTCCCCAGGTAAAAGTACGGATTCCGACACGGTATCTCACATCGTACTTTTCAATTGTTGCCCCATAAATGTAATTTCTTGCAATAAATGGTCCGAAAATAATTTATAAAGAGGCAAAAACCAAAAAATTAGTTTTGCTATGAGTTGCATGAAACTGGGGATTCACGCAATTGATTTAGGTTTATTGTAAAACATAACAATATGACGTTGATTTCTAAGGCTTTTAAAACACTACGAAAATACCCTATCAGATTATTTTTCGTCGATATTACAATTTGGACTCTTTATATACAAATTTTAAACGATTACTATATGGATGTGGGTTCTATGCAACGAGTTTTTGATTGGTATTCAGTAATGGGTGGATTAAATCGAGCAGGATATCGAGAACTCCTTGAATTTCAGGCTAAGGCTATTAAATCATTTATATCAGGTCAAGATATACTGGTGAAAGTTCCAACCGGTTCGGGCAAAACGCTTATCCCTCTCATCTATGCTACACTCATGATAGGTATAGGAAAACGCTGCTTATATGTAATGTCAACTCGGCGGTTGATCACCCAGACCTATAACCGTCTTGTGACATGGTTTGACAGTTTGCCACACTATCGAGGAAAATATAGCATCGTCAGAGTGACTGGGGATGATCGATTGTTTCTTCGTAACATAAAGAAGGCTGAGATCATAGTGACGACCTTCGAATCCCTAAATGGGCTGCTGATAAAGAATTATGAATATTCACTTTTAAAGAAGGTAGGATTGATTATTGTCGATGAGATGCAATATATCGGTAAAATCAATCGATTGGAGGATGCTATTGTCAAGATACGATCACGGTTGCACCCTCCTCCGCAAACGCTCTACTTGACTGTAAAGTCGAATTCATTGAGATCGGCGACTGTTGAAATCATCTAACATCTTTGTCTTTGCACACCCTTTCTTTTTTTATAAAAAAGGATCACATCAGAAGAATTACTGTTATTTTTTAAAAACACATGAACAAAAAACCACATCTTGACATTGGGTGAGTTATTATGTCATATCCTCTACCTATTATTACCTTAACCGAACACACTCTCACGAAATTTCATTCTCAATTCCTATTTCCATCCTTAAGGTTGCAGGAATTACTTGTTTTCTTTTTGGTGTCCTCAGAAGGATCGATAGGACTTCGTAAACTACACCAGCAATCTTTACAAGTATTTATCCCATATGAAATCAATCCGTTTAAAAATAAATCGAGACTGTATTACACGCTTAAAAGACTTGTAGATCGCGGATGGATTCTCAAGAAAGGTCCTAAATATTACACATTGCCAATAAATTCGATTTTTCTTGTTTCGCTGGATTCAAATTCTAAGAGTAATTATTGGATATTTTCAGAAACGGTTTCCAATCGATCGATTTCAATTTCAAATTTTTTCAGTGTGTTTACTATCACCTTCTTACGACGACCTAAAAACGATTCATAACAGGAAGGAATGTAAGGGAAACTCGCTGTTGAGCCTTCATATCAAAGAAAACGCATAAGGTAACCATTTGTTTTTTGAGTTATTCTTTGAGTCATTTAAAATATTAACAATGAGACTCGTTCTTTGAGTAATGTCTTGTAAACGAAGGTTTAATAGAAAAAAAAGGTGAGTTAGGAGGATTAGGATTTAACTGCGAAGAATATGGCTTGCCTTCCCCGATAGATCATGGGCACTACCTTCGTGATCTTAAAACCCGCTTTTTGTGCGATCTCTGTCAAATGTTCAGGCGTTCTCCATCCCGTAAATCCTGAATAAAGAAACTGGAACATTGTCTGGGTACTCAGCATTAATGCGTCGTCTGGTCCATCGTTAAACGGCACGATAGTGATATATTTACCACCAGGTTTCAATATCCGAAAGAGTTCATTGGTTACGTTTTGATCTCCAGATCGCGGGAAGAAATGATGGAAATTAATTGCTGTTACCAGATCAACCGTATTATCGCTAACTGGGATACGATCAGTCGCCAGATCTACCTGTCTGAACTCTAATCGGTCACCAAGTCCTTCCTCATTAGCCTTCTTTGTCGCCATCTCACATGAGCCCAAGTTATAATCGAGTCCGATCACCTTAACCTTGGAATGTTTTTTACCGATATCGATGCACCACTGAGCAGGACCGCAACCAAGGTCTACAACCAATGGTTCGCCTTCATCCAAATCAATACCAAATTTAGGCAACGACATCAATAATCCTGTTCGCACTTTTCCTGGTACGCGTTCGGTATACGTTGCTCCTTCCTCGGGGGAGCCGATATCGTCGTACCCTCTTACCCCGAAAACCTGTCGAGGATAACTTTCCATAGCAGGTTTAACATAATATTCAACAAGTCCCATCATGGCAGCCGCGATGCTCACCTTGACGTCACTTCGTAACTGTTTCCCTCGCTCCGTGAGTTCCCAGTTCCCCTCATTTGCCTGTCTGACCAGATTAAATTGCGGTGCTGAAAATAACGCAAATAATGCATCTATCTTTTGTTCGGCGAACTCCATTTCTTGATCCAGATTAAGAGGATCAAGTTCTATTTTGTCATCGTCAGCTAAAATGCTCGCAAGTTGTGCAACAGTCATTGGCTTATCCATGATATCGAATATTCCAACTTTCGATGCAATAACGATAGCATTAGCTAGATATGCTAATGGGAATACATGCTCCGAGAAAATGATTTCGGTTTCTGCTGATTGACGATGAATGTCAGAAGGTAACTGGGATAGTTGCTCTTCTGTAGGGCGTGGAAGTTGATATATCTCACTCGGAAGTCTCACTTCCGTCACATATTCTTCGATTTTGTGTTCTTGTTCTTGAACTGTCACTATACCTTCACCTTTGTTTACAAACTATTCGCTGATTCGGTATGTTTGTACGTTTAATCGTACATTTAATACATTTCAAATTTATAAATTTATCTGTTATATAATATAGCATTATTATTTCATTATATGATAATTAAGTAAAAGTTGTTATTTGATATCATTATAAAAATAAAACACATTAGAAGAAGTGATGAGCAATGAAAAAACTATCTCAGATCATTCTTTGTGCAATTGCTGGATTTTTAAGCGGTATTTTTTTACTTCCGTTGGTTTTTGGTATGCCGATTTCAGATGCAATCTCGTATGCCATCATCGGGGCTGTTGCGGGTGCAATAATTGGCTGCCTTTAAACAAAAAAGTCTACTAACTGTTTGATACCTTAGATGGTTGATGCACCTCGCCCTTCAATAATGCTAATATAATAAGTTTAAGGGAAGAGCAGTTTTGTATATAATTCCGTAGATCCTCGTCACAATTCCTCACATAGTTTGCTATGAAACTTGTAGCAACTAAATATGTACAGACAAAAGAAAGGACTGACATAGTCGAGATCGAGATGATTTGGTTGATCATTAAAAATTCCCCGATATCGAGTCCTAGGTAATTGAAGATCAGTACATAATCACCTTGATGATTAGGGTGTTCGGTATCATACATTAGATAGTTTAACATAAAGACTATGCTCACACATCCGCTAGTCATAAGCATCAGTCTCTTGTAGCGCTCAGTCTTCAGTCCGATGGCGATTAGACATATACCAACAATATATGAGGTTAACGGACCAGCTACTATAGCAATGATGTGACTGGTTCCCGTTCCGATGGTTTCTCCTACCGTCCCTCCAGTTAGCATATTTTCAGGATGAAGAATTATGGTTCCTTTCTCACCTCTAACTAGGATTGCCAATAAGTGTCCTAACTCGTGAACAAACACTAGTGGCAGAAAACAAATTATAGCGGTGAAAACAGCAACACCGATTGGGCACAGGATTTTTCGCATACCACACCCCGCACCCATTACTACTTTGTGGACAGGTATTTATAGCTATATTGAAAGATATTGCAAAATCAACCTACAAAGACTGAAATAAGGGTTACAATCAATATGAATTATGAGTTTAATGTAAAAAGAGATTGGAATGGAGTCGTGGAGATATATGGAAAATCTTCGTAATTAATGCAGTCTTTCCTCACGTTTCTTCAGGGAGTTCTCCAACGACTCCAAACATACCTTAGGTATCTATTCCTATATAAGAGTTTCTTACATTCTTCAGGCAAATGGAGGAGCCGCGGAGCAGGTACAGTATCCAAGAACCATACCGAACAGGTGTTTGCCTCCACCGGCTCCATGTGTAGTTCAATAGAGTTCGTATTGACGGTTTAGAAAACCTTTCCAGATCACTGGTAACTCCTGAATGATCTCTTCGACTATCGATTCGATGGAACTGGTAATTTCTGCACGAGAATTTTCCGCATGGATCTCGATTTCCATGATCTGTGGTTCGGTAATTGGTTTCCCGATCTTTGACACCATTAAACATGAAGCATCGGTAACTTCTGGAAGTTCATCGATTATCTTGTTACAGATTCTTCTCGCCGCAATGTTGTACGTCTTCCCGACATGACTCACAGGGTTTTTACCCGCAGCGGCTTCTAAGGTCATCGGTCTCTTAGGTGTTATCAATCCATTCGTTCGATTGCCTCTGCCCACTTGACCATCGTCACCATGTTCGGCACTGGTACCCGTGCAGGTAAGGTAGTAGATTCCAGCCTCTGGATCATCAGCGGTGTTCACATCTACTGTGACCTCTTTTCCATTGAGAATATCATCAGCTTTTCCTAACACGATCTCCTTTATTTCATCTTTTACAGTAAGGTATTCGCTAGCATCGGCACATTCACCCGAGATAATGGCATTTGCTACAGTCAGATTGATATTATTATTGCAGCGCACCCCCATCACCTTGATATCTTCCCCAATCTCAGGATAACGGTACTTCACCTTTCGTGAATTGAGTAATATCTCTGATTCATAGACCAAACGCTCTAGATCCGTGAATGGGGCGTATCCTACCCCTATGGAAGTATCATTTGATCTCGGTATATCCACGTTTTCTTCAAAGTTCCCCACTAAATCCGTCGATCCACAGCGGATCTTGTAATCCACGATGATATCACTATCGACATCTAAATTTGGCAATGTATCTGCCAACCAACGTTTAGTATGACGCACCGCCAACTTACCAATCGGTGCCTGACTTGATCTATCATTATTGACGATCCCTACCGCCCTACCAACCAGTAACAGGTAGATTGGTTCGATGACCTCACCGCCACCAAATCGGGCATTTGACTGTCCACCGCTCAGCACGCATTTATCGACATTATGGTGCATGATCCGCCCAAAGGTGTCCAAATACCACTCAGAGAGTTTGATGCTCAACTCTTCTGAGGCCCTATCGCAAAGTACATCAGGGTGTCCTAACCCCTTTCGCTCCACGATTTCTGTTCTCATCTGAGAAACAGGCAATCCATTTGCATATGTTATTTCTAAGTCTTTCAGACTATCACCTCCAATTGTGTGAAGTTCTCCAAATGTAGTTCTTTACGAAGTGTCTTCACAACACTCGTCATCTTGCGTAATTTTTCTAATGTCACCAAATACGCTTGATCAGAAGGAATGTAACTTTTTAAAGATCCGAATCCACAATCGGGATCAACCACTATATTTTCCTCACCGTATCGATCTATAGCCGCCAGTATTCTCTTTCTCACTTCGGTTTCGGATTCGATCGCGTCTCGCCAAGGAATTATACCTCTACGGATATTCTCATATAGAGTGGGATCGATTGATGTATCAATACAGCCAAAACCTATCATCTTATCATGGCGTTCTAACTCAATCTTGGTATATCCTTTAAGGTTGCTCGGGTTATTTGCAAACTCATGGTCGAGATAATCAACTTTGTCTACTTCTAGTAGTAATTTATTTACACAAAATACATCGCCACAGACGTGTATCGACGAAGTAGATCGAGTGATGTCCTTAAACACTTGATTCAGACAATCGAGTATCAATTCGTCATCAAGTGAAAAAAATGAGATTCCAAAATTGAGAACTGGTTCATCGACCGTAATTATATCTGCTCCATATCGGTCGAAATCACTCACGAATTTCCTAACGATTTGGGACAGCAGTTCCACACAATAGGGTTTCTGTATGGCAGACCCTCCATTAACGCGGATCTGTTCTGCCAGCGTAAACGGTCCTGTCACACAAACTTTCATACCTTTAATCGAATCTTGGTGACCGTTGTTTCGTAAAAACTTCTGTGCGTTCCTTAAACCCGCTGTCGCGATAGGGTATCTCGGAATCCTGAGATCACCCACTATACATGGTTTGTTATTGATAAATTCAACCCCACACCCTTGATCTACCAAGGGTTCTAAAAACATCGTGTTCATGTCTTCAAGCTGGGGTACACCTGGAAAATCAATCCCTATTGCTATTTGATCTGTAATGACCCGATTTGTGTTTGCCTGTGTTTTATCTAAAGGGAATGATCCCACAACTGTTGTCGCCAACTTACCATGTAAATCCATTATCTTCACGTCACCATATTTAATAAAATTGATTGTCCTTTCTCATAATTATGTAAACAATCAGGACAAAGGTGTCTCAAAAAAACATCAAAGAAAAAACACACTAAACTAAAATCTAATTTTTGTACGTCCTCAAAACCAACTGCTACTTCTTTCTCGGGTATTTCCAACTTTGTTAATATAACTGTCGTCTTTGTCACCACTACCTCACTAAAGAATTAAAAAAATAGGGAAGAACTTATGGTTTCTTCACTACGACTAGTGTTTGCAGTCCGTTATACAGGTTCAGTCTTTCTAAGGTCTTCATATCAAACCCTGTTTCTTGGTACAATTCCTCAATGTGACGGGGTTTAACCCATCCAGTAAAAGCAGAGAAGACTTTACATAGCTGTGATTGATATGCTGTTAGCAATTGTTTTGAGGGGTGTCCGGATGAAACGTCTTGTACGATGACTGAGAGATATGTGCCCCCTGGTTTGAGCACCCGAAAGATTTCTTGAGTCACATTCTTGATGTGTTCATTACTTAGATACTGGTGTAAGTTGATGGTCATACAGAGGTCAACTATATTGTCATTGGCTGGCAGTTTCTGCTTGGCGACATCCACCTGTCGTAACTGAACATTTTTTAGACCCAATTCTTTGAGTCGTTGATTGCCATTCTCGACTGCCTTCCAGTTAAAGTCAAGTCCTACACCCCTGATGTTGTAAAGTTTTGCCAAGTCTTCTAGGAAATGTCCTGTTCCACATCCAAGATCAAGGACAACGGAACCTTTCTTTAGTTTTATGTTAAGTTCCTTGATAAGTTGGGGCAGATTTCCACTTAATACACTGGAGACCTTGTGAAGGTAGTCCTCATTCAACGTATATTTTTCAGTACCTATTAATGAATCAACAGCATGTCTGCTCCACACATTCTGAATGAACTCCTCATTCATTGAACGGATTAACCATGATGCCTCATTCATTATTGCGCGTATTGCGCCTGTCTGATCACTTCGGAAAAACACGGCATTAGGTTGCAAGCAAAATATACCATTGTCACGGTAAACTAGATTTGCCGCTTCCATTACTTTTAACCAGATACCGAGTTTCTTACTAAACTGTTCCTTGTCGAAGGCTGGATCCTTGTTATCTATTGCCACCTTAAACCCATTTCCGTTATTAGTTGCATAATCCATGATTTCCTGCCGAGTGGCGATGTATGTGTCATCACCATTCATGTGAAACGCATCGAAGAATCCTAGTCTAATCCCGTGGATGATTTCCGCGGTGGTAACGAAAGGTCCCACAAGTTTTTCCAGTAGCTCGGTTACATACTCGTCGTTTACACCTTGCGAAATCCGTTGATGGTTTTTCTTTAGTTTTTTCTTTTGTATAGATTCGGTCATACTTTCAACACCTCTTGGTTGAAAAAAAGTGGAGTCTAGGTGTTCATAGCAGAGAGACGAATTGATGTAATTTTTTAGTGGATTAGAGAGGTAATGCCAGTATCTGTAAGCCTAGGGCGCTGATACTACGCTTTTGACTTTTTGCCTACACCCTCCACTTTGTTGTTTTTACAAAGGTGTTCCTTTTTTTATTTCGGTATGTTTGTACGTTTAATCGTACATTTAATACATTTCAAATTTATAAATTTATCTGTTATAAAATAAATATATTATATACCGATATTGAAATATTAAGTAATAGTTGTTATTTGATAATATTATCAAAATAAAACATATAACGATGATGTTTCTCAAGCATTAGGAACTCAATAAGAGTGTTAACCTTTTTTAAATGCAAAAAGATCTCTTAGGAAAGCATCTACGTCGTTCTGAAGATTCTTGATCTGGTTTTCTACATTATCGATACTCGTAAATTTACAAGTTAAGACTAACCTGAACTTGTTACCAACGTCCTTTACAAACGGTTCTACATCAACCATCTTGTGCACAGTATCTTGCAAGGAATAACTGCTAGTTAACCGTATGGTAAGCGGATGTAGATTCATGCCAAAACCATGGAATTTTCTTTTCTTCTTACCTACAGCGAAAGGTCTTTGTAAAAATAATGGGATACTTAAAGATCCCTTCGCCTGAGGTTGAACGATGCATTCGAGTGTCGCAGTTATGCCTAACGTGGTCAAATGCACGGCTTTACTTGTATCCGACGATTCAATGAAACTACCCACATCGATACCTTCTTCCAACCAATTATATGCCATACCGATATAATCCAGGAGAAGTGGACTTGATTTCGCGTCAACAGAAAAACCATTAATGCTAAAGATGATGAGGTTTCCTGGTTCTCGTTTCCTATCAAACACATATTCGAATATGGGAGGTATCCCTCCGCGGCCAGGTAACTCCCTCTCCTTCACTCGAAACTTTAGTTTTTCCGCAATTCCTCTAACGGTATCAATGTTCACTTGTGGTCCTAAGTTATCTAAAGCCCTCGTCAAACATTTTACAACACCGTGGACATTAACAAGCTCGAATATTCTGGACATCCCTTACCCTCAATCTCCGATTAACACATGAATAGATGAGTTTATGTCACTTAATTCTTTCGATTTTTAAACACTAATATCTATATGTGCAGCAGTCATTGATGGTTTACGCAATACTCGTGCTGGAGGGGGATCATTTATATTGAAATTATAGAATTTATCTGCCAATAGGGCTTGTTCACGTTTTTCCGTTATATCCGATTCTAACTCACGCAACATATTCATTAATACGAGTACGTTTTTATCCAAATAACTTCGCAAGTGTCTCTTTGCTTTTTCCCATGACTCATGATCATCGACACGTCCACAAGAAATGGAAATATGTTCTCCAGAAAGACTGAATCGAAGAATTATATATTTTTGTTTTCCAGAACGGGTGATGTAGAGATAATACGGACGTCTAACGGATAAAAAACACATGATTTGGTAAAGATACAGCAGGGTTATTACCTCAAACCGCCCACGATTGTTTAGTCCTCGCCATAAAATCGTACACAATCTTTTTAGTTCTATCTCTTCGTCCAAATACTCCAGTCGATCTCTTAACTGCTTAATTTGTTCCTCGATCTTCCCTTTTTTATACTCGTATGCTTTGACCCATGCTTGGTCGTCATGGACGTTTCCGAATGACCTACAAATTAATCCATCCCCCTCATATATCTGCCCAACGACGTACTGGTAATTATATACTCTCTTTTTTGACTCATCTTCTTTTGTGTTGTATTCAATCCTCCTTCTACTCGACCCCAATGACACCCCCAACCGCATACAACTACCCTCTTTTGTTCATAAACAAGTAAATCATTTATGATGATAACAAAGATAACAAGTCAAGGCAATTTTTGTGATTTATTCGGTAATCTGAGTATTTAAAATTAATGTAGACAAAAACAATTAGTTTCGTTCACGTACAGGGAAAAATATTTCGTTTAAACGAATATAAATTTCGTTTAAAAGTATATCACCTATTCTCTTTCCAAGATCCTTTGCTAAAGACGGATAAAAAAAATAACGACCGCGTTTAAGACACGGTCATCTTAGGTTTGGTATCCGGCGACAGTATGTGGTTTCGTATAAAACTAACTACAACTTTGAGGGGGAGTATTCCCACCTCATAGGACTCAATGTGTACCTGCAATGCCGTTACATTCTCTTTGAATTCTTTGCTGTCACCTGGTCGGCTATCGGTACAATTCCAGAATCCATCCACCGCAGTCTTAATCAAATCAAGATTAAAACTATCTTCAGATGACCCCTGGCAGCATTTGACAACTCCATCAAAACATATTGGAATTGTTTGAACCCCCTGTGTGCGCATTTTATTAGATTGTTTAATATTTGATATTATGTTGCTTTTATGTGTTTCTAAATTCAATACATTCTATAAAATCAGATTTCTATTACACAGAGGAAGTAATAGTTCTTTAAAACGATTAGTCTTTTCATTATTCTGATAAAAAATATGATTAAAAAGAAATTATATGGGACAAATTCCTTTCTCAGTAATTTGATAGGGTAGATTTCGACCGACTCTATCTTCAATACCTTTTCTTAAAACAACTTGGAGTCCTTCGATTATCGATTCATCATCTCCTTTGAATCTCACATTTTTTAACTCTAGGACATTCTTCGCATATGTATATAATTGATCTTCTCCAACTGGACGTTTCTCATTCTCTTTGTCCCGTACTTGTCCGATTACCAAAGTAAATAATTCAAGTCTCCTCGTTTCCCCATGTATTCGTGCAAGGTGTTGCTCAAATGATCGATTAAGAACATCGAATATTGTATTCTGTAAACTCATTTCCATACGATACAGGTTTGTTACAGTATCAATTATCAGTAATTTGAAAGGTCGATCCTTGCTCAAAACTTCCAGTATTTGCAGATACCGTATCTGTTCATCAAAACTCTCAGGTTGCAAGATCAATAGACACTCTGAAAGATCTATCGTGTTATTAATCTGACACACTCGCCGACTATCGAACTTATTCTCCGTATCGAATAGAATTGTAGATATCCCCATTTTCGCTGCATTGATAATGCTTTGATATGAAATTGTTGTTTTCCCTGTAGCCGCAGCACCGAAGATCGCTGTAACCTCTCCTTGATGGAGTCCTCCATCTAAGAGGATATCTATCGGCGTTGATCCCGTTGGCAAACACTTTACTTTGATCAACCCATCTCACCGCAATGAGAGATCATTCTTCTTTGTGAACGTTTCTACGATTGAGACGTGTCATAAATTCCTTCTCAATCGTTTCCTTTAGAGTCAAAGACCTTTCATCAACTCCATGTTTTAGAGCTATCTTTTCCACCTTTAGGTTACGTTCTGTCACATCTATCACACTCATCTAAAAGATAAAAATTGTAGAGTTGTCGAATATTGTGTAATAAACTAATTCTGTTTATGCCTCTTCCTCAACGGTCTCTCCTTCGGCTACCTCATCGAGAGTCGCCGGTGGTGTTTCCTTCTGTGTCTTTTTGGACTTTTTCTTTGTTTTCTCAGTCTTTTCTTCAGTAGCCCACGTACAAGGATATTTCATTTCGAACTCTTCCAATGACATCCCCAAACTACTTGGATCCCAATCCGGATCCCTAATACCTGCTAAGGTAATCTGAAACATTGCATCGCCCTTTGGCAAGTGAGAACTATCTACCAAACTTGCTTTATTTCCCTTTGATCCTTTTCGAAGACCTAGACGCACGCCACTAAAATGAGCAACGATATTTCCACCTATCGGCGCCTCAGGGTTGCCATAGAATTGATCCGGTTTTGCCATTACCTGATTAGTAAAGAGATATAGTATATTGTGCCTATCCACAAGTGGGCCAATCTCCTGCAAATGTTTGTTGAGTTTCTGTTGTCGCTCTGCTAACGTGCCACGTCCCACATACTCTCCTCGAAAACGGTTCATTAAACTATCTTCCAGCACTGCTTTTATTGGTAATCCTTGTTCTTCTATTAACTTTTCTATTTCCATGACGGCAAACATCTGCAGGTCGGTAGTATATGCATCCATTATGCCGATCCTTTGATTCAAATAGTCTTCGTCTAACGGAATAGATTTCCAATCTTTGTTTTCTTTATTTTCTTCATTCAATGCACCGATCATCTGTCGTATTCGTTGAGGGCGTGACGTACCTTCTGTATCAATAATCACAACAACGGCATGTTCTCCCTTCTGATGAAACATAGCAAGCACATTGACCAATAGTTGCAGAGCAAACTGAGTTTTTCCGCTAGCAAATGCCCCATATAGTTCGACTGTCTGCCCGCTTTCAACTCCGCGCCCACCCAACAACTTATCTAACTCTTCCGATCCTGTCTCAACGTACCATCTTCTTGCCTCTTTTTTAAGTCGGTCACCCCAGAACGCAATGCGTATGTTTGCTAATTCTCTTGCCGAATTCACTATCTTCAGTGCTGTTGGTTTACTACCTACTAGTCCAGCTATCTCAGCTACACTAGACACTGCTACCGCTTCGACCGTGAACAAACCTGCTTTATGAAGTTTGTCCTCTGCTGCTGGTCCAACACCATCTATGTCTGTGAGTTGAGGTTTTTTTTCTTTCGTTGACATATTCTATCTCCTTATTTTTGTTAGATTTACTCACCACAAAAAGTGATGAATCTATGATCAGTAACAGTAGACAAAAAATAATTTATAAATGAGGTCAAAATGAGAAAGTTTACAAAATACTGTTTTTATAAAAACAAAGTTTGAATAGTGTATTGTAAGTCTATCTCATCCACTACTACTATTCGTCCTCATCCATGTCTTATAATTATTCAATGCTCAATGTTAATCCGCAGGCTTAATTTCAATTGTGTTTTCATTATTTGAGAGATCTTTAATCAAATGATAAAGAAATAACAGGAGGAGTAAAATGCACGATTTTGCAATATCATGTAAATATGTGTATATATAGTAGAAATTGTATAAACATCTACTAAGTGCCTCACCATCCCTCTTACCTGACTTTTGTTAACGATGTGTAGGAAGGTATAACGTGCGCTAGAAGGGATGGGGCACTATCCTGCCCATTACATAAAACCAGGAGTTAACAATCATATATCTCATTGATGTTTTAGAAGTCCTGTGGAATCCGTTTGGTCTTTTAGAGATTCTAGTGACCTTCATATTGTTCTGGAGGGTGACTGTCTGGGGATATAAATATAATATCGAGATAAAACATCTTTTAGCGATTATTGGTTGTGTATATCCCCTTGCTGGGTTCGGCGATCCGATTATATGGCCCATGCTTTCTATGTGGAATGCTTCCATTTTTGAAAGCCTGCTTTTCAACTTGCCTTCAAATACTGCAGGGTTGGTCGGAATTGGGTGCGGATATTTGAAAAGGCTTAAACTTGAACAATTCTCTACGTTAAAACATCAAGCATTGTGCAAGAGTTTGTGGGGGTTGATGAGTTTCGTCGCCTCAATAAAGATGACTTCAGCATAAACTGTCTATCTACGACTTTTTCTATCAACATCAGGATCAATTAAGGAATTTCCATTTGTTTACAAGAATATAATAAAAAACATGAAATAAAGTAATAACGAAAAATAATCATTTCCAAGTCAGATGTTCAATATTCCAAATGCACAGAAAGATCGCTGTTAGCTCTCTCGAATATTTCCTTGGAGAACCAAAGATCGTCTACTTTTTCTAAAAGATCTAAAGCCTCATCTGGATCACGCTGAGTTTTAATTAGTATCCCTAACTCTTCCCATCCTTCAGCTTCAGGATCAATTATTATCTCTAAAATAAGTCGTTCCGATTGGAATTGACTTCTAATCATTCGATGTACTTCACCCAATAATAGCACAAGACCCCGATTTTTTTCCAAGAAATTCAAGACCTCCACAGGTCTTCGTAAGTAGTACATTGTAGCAATTTTCATCGGATTCATACTTAACCTCACTCAGATATTGATTTCGCTGATTCGTACAAAATCTCGTTTCGGAAAAGGTTTTCGCCTCGTACATATCCATTTACATCTATTATTAACTCTAAAACATGGTTATTATGGTTAACAATTCTTGTAAACAATCCTCCGTTTTTATCCGCCAATTCTCGATCTTCCTGCGTCATGTCGATTACGTCGCTTTTTTGACACACTTCGCAAAAATACATCACATGATCTCTCGAACGCATAACGATCCCTACATTCTTTCACCCTGACACGAGAATAAAAAAAGGAAACGTGCTGTCTTGGGGTATATGATATATGGTAGTCGCTTCTTATAACTTTGCCGTTTTGATTGAGTCATAAGTCGCGTATCACACGTCTTATTCATCCACAACCATATATCCTTGCTCTACAACACTTTGAACCACAGCATATTTTGACATTTTTTGTGTTTTAGATCATAGCTTTATTTTTGCGTTCTCTTTTTCCTTTGTTTTCATACTTAGATGAGACTTTTAGTAGTACGTATTGACTACACATAACTAATCCTATCACAAAGCAATGAAAGTGTTCCCTGAATCCATAAAGTAAATTTCGCTTTTGCGTGCTGGTTAAAATTAATAAAATCGGCATATTCCACATTTTCATATCAAATCATTAAACTTTTTGTGGTTTCGATCGATGCCGTAAAAAAAATACTGCGACAAAAATTAACTTATGTAGTAGAAGTCATTGTAAATTATACCTCATCTAGTATCTGATTTTCTAAAGTTCTGATAGCGTGAAAAACGCTCAGAGAGAAAAATCATTTATAAATGGCAAAAATCATTTTTAAAAAACAGTCCAATATGAGTGTCGGTAATAAACTCTTGTGTTGAGGTGAAAAAATGGTAAACTCTGATATTCAAAGTGTTATGAAAGGAGTGTTTAGTAAAATACTAGAACTGGGGCATGGTAAGAGCACATCCTACACCGAAGTGTACCTTAATAATCTTTTGACCCCTTTACGTGACTACATTTATCAGTTTTTCGAAATTGTAGATACCGGGAAACTCCTAACCACCGATTACCAACAGTTCAGTAATTTCAAACAGACAATCGGTGAGATATTCGTGGCAATAGACGCGTACTTAACAGGGGTTTTGAAGAGAGCAAAACTGATTACCCTCATAAAGAACAAGGAATCAATTATCCTCTCATCCGATCCCGCTACACTCTCATCACCTGTTGCTGGATAAAAATGAATGATAAGGAGATATGTTTTATGGAGACAGACAAATCACAAAAGGAGAAAATAGAGAATAAACAAGATGTCAAGAAACCGCTTATCAACACCGAAGAGTCCTTTCCAGTCCCGTTCTGATAAATGGAGGTGGAATAAGTTCAAAGTCTTCAACGAGAGGTTTTATTCTTTAAGACACCCTTATCCTCTTGCTGTTTCAAGTTAGAGAGATTGCTTGAGAAGATACTTTCAACAAAGTCAACAATCAAGGTCAAAAAAATAGACGTCACGAAGCACCCTGAAAAAGCCGAAGAACATCGAATAGTGGCTGTCCCGACTATTATCTGTGGCGACTTTAAGGTATGCGGTGCGTGTGACCCCACAGAATTAGAGAATTTGTTCTCGGAGATGTTGGTAAACAATCATCAAACATCTCTAGCGGAACAAAGTGAGGGAGCATAACATGAATACCAACAATGAATGTAACGGAGTGGATTGACTGGCGAAAACACACATCCGAAAACTCATCTTCAAGACTATTTTTGTGGGTGAGGGAGGCGTTGGAAAAACCACGTTCATTAAGAGATTTGCCACTAACAAATTTCAGAAAAATACCCTAATGACCATCGGGGCAGGCTTTTATGCGTTTGACTGCAAGGTACACGCCGACGCATTGAAACTCCAGGTTTGGGATTTTGGCGGTGAGCAACGATTTCGATTTATTCTCCCATCCTATAGTGCTGGAGCTCATGCGGTGGTGTTTGCCTTTGATCTCACTAGACCTAACACACTGTCCAACCTGAGAAACTGGTATGAAATTATTAAATTAAGCACGAATCAACCCGTTATATTACTTCTTGGCACGAAAGCCGATCTTGACTCCGTGGTAGATGAGGCACAAATAACTGCGTTTATTGAGCGTTATCAGTTACCAACCAACATCTACTTTCGTACCAGCTCCAAGACTGGGGAAAACGTAATGCAAGTATTCGTGACGCTGGCATCATTATTATACAAGAAGTTTGAAGAATATGAGGCGCTACAAAAACCCGAGTTAATAACCGCGACCAGTTAATGAGAAGTTCTGCTTTCTATAGACGGTTATTGTGAGGCAAACTTTTCTTTGAATAACGTTTTAACTAACTCATATACTTTCCTTTTGCTTTCCTCGGTTTTAACCTCACATTTGAAAAGAATGCTATCCTCTTTCCCTTGAAATTCTATTACTATCCTCTCTAGGTTATACCACATAAAATAATCCCCACCTGTTTCGAAATCGTTGTTAGGTCTCCGTATCTATTACTTCAATGATAAATCCAGGGCTTTCACTTTCTATCCTCAATTCTAAAATATTCATGGGACTTACTCGGGTGATTTTGGAGGTTGAACGTATCGTAAGAGATGAAGCATCAACGAAAATATGCTCTTGCAGAGTGTCATTAACTTCGGTGAAAATCTTCTGAGTTGATTCATTCCATATAATTCTGGTTCCCTTTTGCTCTCTCAATGTTGTTACCATTCCAAGAGCCTTTAATATGGTGGTAATATCTGAAATTCGACGTCGGTGGGCATTTAATAAATCTACTAACTCGTAGTTGGTAACACCCATCTTTCCAGCACTTTTTATAAGATTAACCGTTTTCCTCGTAAGTTCAAGCATCTGCATTTACTCACCTTTGAATAACCTGTTAATTGTAGATTTTTAAGTGCTCATACTATAAAATAAAATACCTCTTGTTACCATTATAAATGACATAAGAGGCGTTATTTTGTGAAATTTCCTTCGTTAAACACACAGCACTCAGAGGATCACTACCAACTTGCATTTGGATCTCATCTACGATATACCCTATTGATGACCATTCTCAAGCAGCAATTGGTAACTACAAAAGAGTTGGCTGAACAATTAAACAACACAACACAAAATATCTATCCTTCACTCAAAAAACTCGAACGGTCCGAAATTATTGGATATATCGAAATTCCTTCCAAATACACAATGCAGCATGCATGGTTCATCAAGAAAATCCCGAAGATACGATTATTTGCTTATTACAAAAAGGAAGGGAAACGTCGGATACCCCCACCTACATCATCAGCGCTCCGCATAGGGGCTGCATTTTTTGGAAAACCTCGATTTCACTACAAAGAGATGAGTTATCTTATTCGAGTATTGCAATATTTTCTTTCAGAACCGCTCACAAAATCCGAAACCCCACTTTCAATGTCGTTCTATGAAATTATTTCCTTTAGGGATAGCGTAATGCCACAGAATCGATTCAACCTAAGACGTGCGGTCGTTGAACTCGCCCTTATTGGTATCATCCAGTACATTGCGCCCAGAAGAAAGTGCCCAAATTGTCAAAACACTGGCAAGTTAGAAGTTTACAAGAATGCCCTTTTACATTGTAAACGCTGTAATACGGTGAAACTGTCGGGTATTAATAACATTATGACGCTCTTGGATGGATTTACCAGTCAGATCTCATCGTATGAAGAGGAAATACACTTGCTAAACATCCCCTATTTTACTTTTGAAGATGCCCCTAAGTTAAGCGAATCTCTTATTGAGCAATTATGTCAGCAGCGCGGTTATATAATGGTACGAACGAAACCTGAAATTGATAAAAAGAAGTTAAAAAAACAGAGAAAAAAATACGAGGTGATACTCGCGAAGGGAAGGGCAAGGGCTGAAGAACTATTTCAATCTAAACGCAATGTCATTCGCAAACCCAAAAAACGACGGTCGTATTCAGACTTCTCCCTTGATTATTTTTTAACACTGATCCCTACCGCTGATATTCTACCTGTCCTGTTGGATGACATGAAGCTACCGTACAAAATATATGTTGCGGCCTATTCTCTACTTAAACTGCTTTTGTCAAACTTCAGAGAGACGAATCATCAGGATAAACTAGCAGGAGCGTTAATCCATCTTGCCGCCTATATGTACGGTATTCGACCTAATTCCAGAAAAATTGCACAACAACTTGGTTATATGCCGAATTCAAAGGCAAAAATTATGGAGATCAGCAAAAAGATACGAAGAGTACTTCATATGAATGAGAATATGAAGAACGTGTCCCAAATTTCACCACCAAAGGGCTTTCAACTTCCCCAATACGAACTAGATCAAGAATATCATCGTACGATAAGAGCTAACATAAGAGAGTTTTCAAGGATTGCTATAATTTCGCCAACTACCATGTTCGTTGCGTGTGATCTCTTCAACGACATCTCGTCTAAAGTGTGTTGGTGGCGAACTCCCGAAACATTGATAGTTGCTCTACTCTATATGAGCAGTCTCATCACACATCAGCATATCAAGTTAAATGACTTAGCGAGCGAGTTTGGGGTGTCGATGAAAGATGTGCCAGAAGCAATTAAAACCATCGTTATTTCGCTGAGTGAGAAGATAATGTCTCGATATCATTGCGATCAAATGATGAAATGGGATCGGTTAAGGACGTTATTATAAGATTGTTTACAACAAAAATTAAAACGGTCTTTTTATATCGCCGTCAGGCACGCCCATGATGAGGAAGAAGAATCCACCGATCAAAATACACACTGCTGGTATCAGAAAACTATATACTGGAGCTATTGTCTCCCATAACACACCTGATACGATCGGACCAATTATCCCTCCTGACATCTTCAAAACATTCAATATACTAACAGCTCTTCCCCGAATCTCGATCGAGGTAAGGTTCATCATGTATGACGTGCCTGCATTTAAAATCATCGAATTACCAGTTCCAAAAAGGATCAAAGCGAATATTAAACCTACTAAAACGTCTTGTATCCCGATCAAAGAGAAAGAGGTCGCCACAACTACAAGTCCGACACTTAATATATTCTTATTGGAGTACATATCGGCAAGTTTTCCAGTCGGTACCGAAGTTATGAAGTACGCGATCATGTAAATGAACCATGCTATGCCGACGTAATTTAACGTTAAATTATACTGGAGAACCATGAAGATTGACAAAATAGGCATAATTGCAGCCACACCAAAGTTAGCAAATATGATTGCGACGAGATAGATTATCAGTGGTCGCCTTGTCTTATCGTTAAAAATACGTTTCAAGTCAATTGTGTATTGTTCCTCAATATCCGACCTTAGAGTCTCCCTCATCAGCAATGCTACGACAATCAATGACGCAAAACACAGTAGCGAACCAATCAAGAAGGAGACAAAGAATGAGAGCGTTGTCGCTACAAAGCCGCTTAAAAAATACCCTACAATAATTGCCCCCGCACCAGCGGCATGATATACTCCATAGGCACTGCCTCTTTCTTCATCTGTTACTACATCTGCTATTGCAGATTGTGCAGCGGGCTTGAATGAGGAGTCCCCCAACCCTTCAAGTGTATACAACGCACCGAATTCCATAGGTTTATCTGCAATTATCCTAAGAAGATAAGAAAACGCATAGCCTAAAAGCCCCAACATCACGGTGGGCTTTCTCCCTTTTTTGTCGGAAAAAACTCCAAACGGGATGGGACATACCACAAAGGCTGCTGTATAAAATGCATAAATCAATCCAATTGTAAGCACATCGAAATTCATCACATCATATAGATAGATCGTAAAAACAGGTGTGATAAGTCCCGCACCAAGAGCGGCAATCCCAGTAATTACGGAAAGAAAAAGAACAATACGTTTCGATATGCCATCCATAAACTTCACTAAAACAAGATATCATAAAATAGTATTTAAGTTGTTCACCATAAAATTGAGGTCAACCTTCGTGGAGTCAACTAGCTTAGAATTTATAAAACAGTAGAAAAAGGTTTGAGCGGTGTTTAAGCGCAGATAGGCAAGTTAAAGACCACGTTGGTGCTACCCTTAAGCACTCTTACCCGCAGAATTGTTACCTTCCGTATAAGTTGCAAGATTTGATCGAGATAATGTTCAAGCAAAGATTCTTCAACATTCTCAATATTTAGTCGAATCCAGGATTTATCAGAGTCTTCAATAGTGACTTCACCGCTCTTAATAAAGCCCAAATCATCTAAGTCATTGAAAAAGTTCATCTAGTTTCGACCTCCTGTATATTTTGGTAGTAATAACCTGTTTCAGACTTTACATTGGCCACGGACCGCCAGGACCCATCCACATAACCTCCTTTGATATTTTTCAATAACATTTGAAACATCTCTTTGAACGAAAACTGTGTTGTTTTAAAGTAACTAGTAGTTAGTTCTTTATAAACGAGTAGCTTAGGTCGCCCAATTCACGAAAATCTTCAATTACTGAGAACTTAGCAAAAATTTTTGTCGGTATTTTTCGCAATCAATTTCAAAAAGGAATTTATTTGATCTTTTTAATGACAATTCAACTAACGAATTTCAATTTGAATTATGTCGGATATTGGTTACCACAAAAGCGAATGGTGAATTTTACAGATTTCTCAAAACTTCTCTATATGATACCCCAATATTACGATTATATCTAAGTAATTCTCCGACAAAAAGGAAGATCTCACAAAAGGATTTACAAGATTCCCTAAATCTAACTGTCTTATGAGCGAAGATTATAGCTTTTTCTGAGTCATCCTGAAAAGTTTTTTATATGGCAAAACCTATTAATATAAATCATGGCGCCTTCTGGGGGGAAGACTACCACTTCTGAAGATCACGAGCAGTCATCCCAACATAAAGATATCGAGGTACTCCTGGGTGAGCTATCCGTTATCTCGAAATTCCTTGCTATTTCTCCCCCTCATCTAGATAAAAAAGACGTAGAAACCTATATGTCTTTGAACAGGCAACAAAGATTAATGAGTTTGTTCTTAAACTATTTTTTGCCAAAAAACATATTTCCAGAGATCGTAGAAGAAGATCTTGCCTATTTACTTGCACATAATCTATTAGATGTTTTTGAAAAAGAGGAATTACTAAAGGAATGGTATAAATTACGCGATTTAAATCCTACCAAGCCCGATGAGATATTTATCGAATGCGAGGATGGATCAACTTATCGAAGCGTACTCGACTTATTGGAGGCAGATTCTCGCACCTTTGGTCAGTTTCTACCAACATTATTAAAGAAAATGCAGCGACTGAGAAAATATATTACTGAGCCTCTCGAATTAGATGAAACCACCCGCTATTTAGATAATATCTGGCTGAGTCAAAAACCGAAACTATCAAAAAATGACATTGATGTTATTCAGTATATTGATGCCCGCCCCTTTGCCAAAAATAAGGAGATTGCTCAAGCAGTAGACTTGCATGAAAACTCAATTACTTACATATTGGATCGCTTAGAAAAATTGTGTCGTTTTGGTGTGTTCGGTCAGCCAAACCTCAGCGCATTAGGTTTGCAAAAAATAATTGTCAAAACGGAAGGGAACATCACCATTGACTTTCCCTACTTGATAAACATACAAGAACTACGCGCTGGCAATGTAGTTAAGTTATTCCCCTTCCATATCCCCAGAAAAAGGGATATATATATTCGAGAACTCTATGATTCTTTAAAAAACCAGATAGACTTCGAGATGTATCGACTCGTAGAACTGAAGGATAATCTCTCGTTCCATTACTATGATATTGAAACGCAGAAGTGGGACATCGATTGGGATATTTGGACGTTGTGGTTAGAGCGTTTTCTCTATAAAGAAAAGTATAACGAGATCGGTCCTGATCTTACAAAACTTAGAGCTAGCGATCAAACACCTATCTCATTTGACTTAAAAGACCTGCAAATCATTGATTATTATAAAAATAACCTAAGAATGTCAATGTCTCGCCTAGGCGAACATGTCGGTATGACGAAATCAGGTGTTCGACATAGGCTCAAGAAACTGAGAGAAAATAACATCATCATTCCATTCGTCACACTAATGCAAATTGGATTAGACGAACAAATCGTGGTGTTATATACTGGCGAGGAAGAATATTTAAACTCCTTTGAGGCCGCACTCTTTGAATTACCTGTGGTGTATAGTTTCTCACTCCAAGGGTTTCCAGATACCACTAAAAAATGTCTTCTCGCTTGGCTCCAGGTGCCATCGGGTAGTTTTGTCAAATTTGCCGATGCCGTGACGAGCACTCTAAAAGAAAGTGAATCAATTTGGCTCGGTCATCGCTATCTTCTAAGGTCTAGTGCGCGACTTATTCCTCTTGATATGTTCGACTCCAAAACGAAAAAATGGCGCTGGGGTAAAGACGTATTAAAAGAGTTGAGCATAAAGTTTAATTCAGAATAGTAACGGAAGATCTTGAAGGTATCTTATTTTTCAAAAAAAGGAAGGGGGATGTAAGACGAGGAGATCACATAGTTGCAGCCTTCGATACATCAGCACCCGTTACCTTCTTGCGTTTTGATAGTTTGACTAGTTCAAGAGCATTCTTGCTTATTGTTTCAATCATAGTTTCTAAATGAGATACCACCGCTAAAATAGCATCTTTCGCGACTAAATCAGCGCCAGCATCCTTCATCAGGTCTCTAACAGGGGCAATCGCTAATCTTGTCTTTGTGGTTTTTTTTGTTTTCTTGGGCTTAGGATTTTGTTTCTTCTTCTTCGATGGTGACATAACCTTAACCTCCAAAAATGAGATTTCATCCACAATACCACTATAGATACCGAAGTTCTTTAAACGTCTTACTATGTTAAAGATAAGTTGATGGTTACACTTTAAGTTTGTAAAAATAAAACAAAAGAAAATTAGATCTTTATTGCCTCAGTCCTCTTTTCAACGCCATTATAGTTGCAACTAGGATTCAAACATCTTATCGTATCCTTATGTTCTAGTATCGGTAATCCACAAAAACACCTATCACCACGTACTCGCACGTACATCGGTAACTTAAATGAAGTCTTGCAGGCACTACAACTTACGTTCCTTATCTCCGAAAGAACAAGTGGTTTAGCACAGTCAGGACATAAAAATCCACATCCGTCAAACTTCTCTTTTATGATTTCGAAAGGATCCTCACATCGAGGATTGATACAGGTAACGATATTATACAAATAGGTCCAATTAATCTGAGGTAGGCCACACCGTTCACATCGAATAGAGAGCAATCGTGCGGTACGTGGGATCTCATATGTCATACGGCAAAAAACACATACAATATTATTTTTATCCCGTATCAAATCATTTCCACAGAGGTTACATTCTCCAATTTTTTTCGTTGTAGCGGTTTTATTCTCGACGACTTTTGCTTTTTTAACCTTCAAAGATGTCTTTACGTGCTCTTCCTTACTTTCAGATCGATCAACATTTCTTGATCGCGACCCAGTTACCTTAATCACCTTACGATCCGATACCGGGAGTGCGTCAAAATCCTCAAATGACACGGATGCTTCACATACAATAGTCTGAATTTTCGGCGATTTTATTCCAATGGGGAACTTCCATTCTCCCCCCTCCTGCAAAAATAATTGTTGTGTAAGTAATCTCTTCTTGTTCAACAGCAATTCAACAGTAACACGCACGGGCATATTCCAATTCTGCAATGTAAATACAGCATCCTGTACCTGATTAATCTTCATTTCTTGTTGAACATTCCACCGAGCTGTTATTACTGGCATCTCCGCAACCGCTTTGTTGATTTTTTTTGCATCTCCTTCTCTGATTCCAAGCCAACACAATTTCTTTACATCCAACCCTAAAAGATCCTTCAATGTTGTGACATTTGCTTTCCCCAACACCCCTGCATATTTCGCACCGATTCCCCTTACCTGAATCAACTCAGATTGTTCCTCTGAGATGTTCTGATCTAATAAAACGCGTAGTTTTTTAACACGTTCACACATCATTCTCGATTTTGTGAGAGCATGATAAAATCGTTCGAGTGCTGCCAACAATCTACTCGCATTCTGTCGTATTACTCTAGCATCCGTCTGCAACTCTTCAGCAATGCTTGCTCCTTTTAGAGAGGCGAGCATAACACCAAATATTTTTTCTTGATGCTCTTCTAACTCATCTACACACTCATGCTCCGCATGAATATCAATTAATTCCTTAAAATATTTCCGCTCGTTTTTTCTAACCACCATATCGTTAAATTCAGCAGCATTAGAAATAAGTACAAGTAGTTCCTCACCTTCAAGATACTCCTGAAATTTGATAGAATCATAAAATAATTTCCCAGTTTGCAGTCGCAGATAGAATACTGAAGTAAGTCTGCCAAGCAATGTTGAGTAGAAACCATCCTTATTCTTGTATTCGGTAATAAAGCCACTTTTCCTGAGCCATTCAATAGTCTCATCTACTGTGTTCATTATGTCAATTATCTTTTCGTCATCATGTTTACTAAAGGCATAAAGAAACGTGTTTTTTATCCAATCCTTTGCATCATCATTATTTCTAATAAATCCAAGGCTTATTTCCGCATTAAGATGTTCCCCGATTGTTTCTGTAAGGCGTGATTCAATTTTCTTCCCTTCTAATACCTTACGATAATATTCAGCCTTTCCTTTATCAGCAATGATCCAACCATATCCCAAATCGTCAAACTGTGGTCTTCCCGCTCTACCAAGCATCTGTAGCAGATCTAGAGGGCTTAATTCCATCATCCCCTTTAGTGGATCATACACCATTGTGTCTTGGATCACTACCACTCGAGCTGGTAAGTTCACGCCCCACGCCAAGGTCGTTGTAGAAGTCAAAACCTTTATTAATCGGTCTCTAAAAGTCGCCTCAACTACCGCCCTGTCATCACGAGGCAACCCCGCATGATGAAAGGCTATTCCATTAACAAAACACGATTTTAATGTCCGATTGCTAAGTGTTTGTGCCCGTTCCTCTAATAAACTGATCTGTGTTTTCGTTAAAAAACTCTTTCCTGACTCAGAAAACAACTCTAGTAGTTTTTCAGCGGTGTCAACCGTTCCTTTCCTGCTAGTCACAAACACCAGCGCCTGCCCTCCCGCATCTATATGCGGCAATACCAGTTTATATGATTCTCTTATTTTTTGTGATTTGTTACCCCTTCTCCATCGCTTTCTGTAATGTATATTTCGACTAGGAAGTGAATGAACATGAGCCTCTAATTTGACTGGTCTATAAGAGTTATCGAAAATGAATGTACCTGAATCAGTAGCATCTAACCATAACGCAACATCCTCTATATTTTTCATAGTAGCGCTCAATGCTACCATTCGCACACCTCTATTGATCCTTCTCAGTCTTGTGATTAATACCTCTAGAGCACCTCCGCGATCGGGAGAATCCAAGAGATGTATCTCGTCAACCACTACTAATCGTACATGATTCACAAATTCATAGGTTGCACTCTTGAATTTTCGAGTCGCACTGTCAATTTTTTCTGGTGTGGAAATAATGATATGGGCATCAAGTGCCTTACGAGGATCGATCTCATACTCCCCCGTTGTAATGTAGACGTTATGCCCCAGAGGGCTGAACTTTTCCTTCCATTCCATATCTTTCTCGTAACTTAGCGCCCTATGAGGGGCGATATATACTACTTTTTTATCAGTGTTATCTCGTTGATTCACCAACGTTCTCAAAATAGCTAGTTCCGCGATCACCGTCTTACCTGAAGCAGTAGGAGCAGCAACAACCACATTGTCATCAGTCTTAAAAACCCTTTCAAATACCGTAGATTGTACCTTATTGAAGTATTGAAAGGGGAAAAGCGAATGAAAAGTCTTTGGTATTACATCGATTACTTTCATTTCAGATTTCACAAGATCTCCCCTGAACGCATCGGCATCGGCTTCTTCGCCATCTCCTGAAACATGCAATCATCAATATCAGGACGTCAATGATCCATTATCAGTGGAGAAAAAATCATTTATAAAAAACGTCCGGCTTTTCAAACCAGAATAAACCCATATCTCGAAATTGTGGTGTTTAAATACCCTTATACACACATGAAATTAGACATCAATGGATGTTGAGTGTCTCCTCATCAAAAAAACATTGTGATGAGGACCAGGAACGATGATTCGGAGGGTAGACCGTCACATCATTCCATATCCTATAATGCTTGATACGACACTATTGAAATACACCAAAAGTTGGCGTCCAGTCCTCACCACACAACTAATATGAAAATTCAGTTTAAAAAACATTTTGTGGAAAAATATTCCTTATGAAAGGAAACATCCTTCCTGTAAATTAATAATGAAAGGAATTAACACTCAAAGATATTCATTTCTTTTTTATTATCATATTACTGTAATTTCTTGTCGTTCAGACAACGTTTTTTGAGCAAACTGTGAATACAGTTAGGACATACTGAAATTTGATAGATTGCACACTTTTCACAATGTTTATATCCTGTGTTTTGTTGATGTAATATATTATACTTACACAGAAAAAGGAGTTGATCTCGATGGAAACTGATGATGAATCTACGACAACTACACAATCTAAACTTGAGCGCGATTTAATAGCCCCGACAGTCTTAGGAGATTACTTACGAGAGAGACTTAAATCAATAGACGGTAACAGAATAAATATATCTGCTGATGCTGATGACAAACTATTAGAGGTAGCTAACACAGTCCTGAAAGCTTTTTTAGATCAACTTGCTAAAGCAGTTCATAGACTGGTTGTCGGGATATCTAAAGCTCGAACAGTAGCTCCGAATCACGTTGAACACGCATATCATATTCTCTCAGGAAATTATACTAACAAAGGATAACTAGGCATTAATGGTCGCGGTATAACCTAAATAAATTAAAAAAAGAATAAAATGGCACGGATTTTATTATTGCTCTTTTTGTTCTTCCATGTGCTTCAGTACTTCAATGTTAATGACGTTCATGAACTGCCTTTTTATGCTTTGGAATGACTCCCGTGCACTTTTTAAACCTATATCATATTCGATTGGAAATCCGAAAGTGATTTCATCGCCAAGAGAACTTAATGATATCCTTCCACTTGTTTCTTCTGCTCCTGCTTTTAGTACTTCAAGTTCCATTTCTATTTGACGAGCTTTGATAATTCTACAAAATAGTATTGCGACTCGCAAAAAAATGAGAGTTACCTCAGGACACATTGGTCCATATTGGCGGTTTTTTTTAGATACACCCATCTTAGCTAAAAAACCCGCATGATGCAACTTCCTAATATGTAATGCGATCTGCGAACTTGATTTTTCACCCATATCATCGGCCAACTGTTTCAGTTGGTAGTATCCATTTGAATATAAAATTCTATGTAAAATGTCGAGTCTTTTCAGATTTGAAAGTATAGTAAAAACATCCTCTAAAATTTTTAAGTCTTCGCTAGAAAAGAACATTGACTTATATTCCTGTTTTGCTCCATCATCTTTCGTTGGACTTTCCACATCCTCCTCCCTTCTTATTTCCATTACTGTCTCCACCATATGCCCCATCTCTATTCTTGTTCCATATTTAATGAAATATTTAAATACGAAAATAATATCTTTATTTTAAAAATATTATGAAAAAGGTGCTTATTAAATATATCTATCATCATTAAAATAAGGTATTCAAAATCCTCTTTTAAATACAAACTTGATCTCTATACTACATAGGATTCGTCATACGAAATACTCGGAAAGAAATCAAGAGAAAAAAGAGCATGATTACAATACGTCATCTCTAAACAGGACACGATAATTAAATAAGGAGCGTTGTTGGAATTACTCATCAATTGTTATTATCACGCTTCCCATATCCATCCCTGAGACCAGGACAGGACAGACTCATTATCTTATCTAACGAAACCATTAAAAATCAACTACATACGGTCATTGAGGCACCTACAGGCATAGGGAAAACCATCGGTATTCTCTCTGGTGTTTTGGACGATATCATCGAAAAACAATTGACTTTATTATACGTCTGTCGAACTCATACGCAAATGAGCAGGGTTATCGAAGAATTGAGAGGAATAGTTGCCAAAAGAAATATACCCATAAGAGGACTTTCGCTCGGTGGTCGCCATGTGATGTGCATCAAAGCGAATGTACGTAAATTAGACTCAACCACCTTGAATGATACCTGCAATGCAATCAAAAAACAATGTGCGTTCTTTAAAAGAGCACAATCCTTTGACATCAAACCACTAATTCAACAAATCGAAAGTAAGCCCATGACACATCTTGATCTCTATAATTTTGCCAAAGTAAGAGGTTTATGTCCATTTGAATTGCAAAAAAAAGTAATTCCGGATCTGGATGTTATTGCACTCTCATATCAGTATATGTTCAACCCAATCCTGCGATATCATATTATCGAACGAAAGATCAACCTTCAAAACTGTTTTATTGTGATTGATGAAGCACATAACCTACCCGCCATCGTGAAATCAATTCTGGGAAACATCATGCCTCTCTCAACTATACGAAGAGCCATCAATGAAACGCGTGAATTTCCCCAACTCTCATCCCTCTCTGAGCCAAAACTCATCAGCGAGTTACTCAATGAAATATATGTAAAAACCATTGATCATGCTCACTCGAAAAATCTCAAAGTTAATCAAGATATCAAAATAACCAATAGAAAAGACCAAAAAACGAAATCGCTTCGAGGTCATATTTCTTTATGCACTGATCTTAACAACCAAGACGCTATAGATGTTTTCATCGATAGTATAATATTATGGGGTGAAGCGATACGATCGACTCGTATCCAGAAAGAAGGTATAGCACGCTCGTCGCTATATCGGACAGGTGTTTTCCTGAAAAGAATGGAACTCGCTGTTAGTGATCCTAAGCTTGAAGTACTTCTTCGTAAGCAAAAAACCCGTTTTAAAGGCGGAGATTACCTTCTTGAGATCATGGTTTTTGATCCACGAGTCGCTACTCAATTGATATTTGATCGTGTCTATGGATCTATATCAATGTCAGGTACCATGCAACCGTTATCCGCATATGCAGAAGTTGTGGGTATTAATACACCTCGCTGTGAGACCTTCAATTCACCATACCAACAAGCGAATTTTCTCGTTTACTGTACTCCACTACTCCACACTAAGGGTGGAGGTCGGAGGATGAGTTACGATATGCAAAACGTTTATGTTGATCGTATCATGGAGCTGGTAGCCAATACCGACGGAAATACTGGCGTCTTCTGCCCGTCCTATGATATTTTGAATATGTTACGTATTTCTTTAAAAGAAAAAATCGATGAACATGGTAAATTTCTCTTTGCTGAAAGGGGAGATCTCCCTTCCTATCATAACGACAGAATGATTCGTGAATTTAAAGAACACAGTAAGCTAAGAGGAGCGGTTTTACTAGGCGTATGCGGAGGGAGAAACTCGGAGGGACAAGATTTTCCAGGTAAAGAAATGTCTTCCGTATGCATTGTGGGGGTTCCATTTGCACAATGGAATATTCGCACGAAATTAGAGGTCAAATATTTCAATAATGTCTTCCCAGGAAGAGGGAGACTTTACGCTTATACCATTCCTGCTATTAGGCGAGCTGCACAAGCAGCGGGTAGAGTAATTCGATCACTCTCAGATAGAGGCATAATCGTTTTCATGGATCAGCGCTTCCTATATCAAGCATATAATCGATACTTGCCAGCATGGTTATCTAACAACATGAAAAAGATTAACATCAAACGAGGCGTGCTTGGTAATCGCGTTAAAAAATTCTTTAAACTACAGGACTCTTGAAATTATATCCTTTTTTCCAAAAAAGAAGTCCAAAAACGAGACGTAAGATAAAAAAACAGGATATTCTCTTATGAGGCCAAACTCCTTTAACGGCAAACTAATCGTATTTAGCGGAATAGACGGCTCGGGAAAAACCACTCAATCAAAAATTCTCCATAAATTTTTCTCCAATATTGACATTTCCTCAATCCTCGCCTTCGAACCAACCAACCTTCCAATCGGAAATTTCATTCGCGAAACGATTTTACAAAACAAACAACATTACGACCCTTCACAAGAGGCGTTACTCTTTGCCGCAGATAGGATATTGCATCAAAACAATATTGTAATTCCCGCTCTGAAAAGAAACGTTCATGTCATTCTAGACAGATATATTTTCGCATCGCTATCGTACCAACACGCGCGAGGTGTTGACATCGATCTTATTTGGAGACTTAACTCTTTTGTGATTGCACCTGATATTGCCTTCCTTTTAGACATCCCTCCCGAAGTAGGATTAAATAGAAAAAGATCACAATTAGATTGGTTTGAGGAACAACTAGAACTCCAAAAAACCGTGCGTGTATTCTATCTTCAATTGGTCGAGCAAGGCCATCTTATATTGATCAACGCGACACCGCATCCTAGAAAAATCCATGAGGAAATCATTGAGCAACTTTTAGCGCGAAAAATCATTAGACTTCGTGCCTGAAATCTGTTGATCAGGTGAAGAATGAAGGCATGAGGTTGTAAAAATGAAAATTTCAAGAAATCTTTTGCCCTCATTCCTCGTAAAAGGTTTCTGGAAATATTTCAAAAATATACCTCACATTTCAGTATGTATATTAATCCATGATATTTGTTCTTATACTAAGGCAACGAGAATAATAACTTGTACTTGATCTTGATTGGATTCCATGGGTTTTACAACCAAGGCAAGACCCCATTAGGGTACTTCGTATACCATAAGTATATTTAAAAGTGATAATTTAAGGATCTTCATTAGAGGCGATCTTGTGCAGATAGCGCGTTTTGAAAAGAAGGATGACCCCTTGTAAGTTATCTTTTTTTCAAGAATTAACGCTCCCCCTGTAGAATAAGGTCGTCTCATGTATCATATCTTACTTTTAAAAATCATACTAGTACCAGAATGCAGATTGAGTTAAAAACTAAGTCGAAAAAATAGAATTGATAGATTTTTAGTAGGCACAAGTCCTCTTTATATATTAAATTTTATGCAGTAATTAGTGATGGGAAGTATCCTGTCAAGGAGAGGCGTCAGCTCGAACCGGATTAAAATCGTCAAACGGTTTTCTGAATCTGGCTTTCGAGCATTCCTCTCACATTCTCCTATCACATCTTATGAAAAAATCATACTTTGATAACCAAAACAAGGAATTATAATTTGTGAGTCATTGAATTGAAAATAAAAATCAGAATGATACCATTTTCTTATACGCCTCGTAACGATCCTCGATCATACTCATATCGATTTGTAACAAACTATTGATGCCAAAATTTTGCACTACAAAAGAACCCATGATATTTCCATAAACAATTGCTTCTTTAATGACGTCTATGTCTATTACCTCACATTGGTTCGAAGACCGAGCGATGTGCCCTATAAAACCACCCGCGAAGGCATCACCAGCACCAGTTGGGTCGACTACCTCTTCCAGTGGATAGCCTGTTGATGGAAATATAAAATCCCCCTTTGATACAAGCAAAGCCCCATGCTCTCCTTTTTTTATGATTATATGTTTCGTGTTTGTCCCCCCTTCCAAGATGACTTTACCTCCTCTCAACAAGTTAGGAGTACCAGTTAGCAATCGCGTTTCATCGTCATTCAAAATCACTATATCAACCTTTGACATTACTTCGAGTGTCTCCTCTTTCATCGTTTCTATCCATAATTCAATGGTATCACAGGCCGTAAGTTTCGGAGATCTCATTTTTCGTAAAACTTCAAGATTTTGTATAGGATTGTTAGTTCCCAAATAGAGGAACTCGGCATCCCGATATCTCTCTGGTAGAGAAGGAATAAATCCGTCCATTACGCCGAGATGTGTCTTTGTGTTGTATCGCTTGCAAAGGCTGTAATCATACTCTGACTCAAAACGAAATGTTTTCCCATCTTCCACCTTTACTCCATCAAGATCAAGGCGTTCATTTAAGATGTCGTGATATCTCTTTGGGAAATCTGTTCCAATTACTCCCACAATTCCTGTCCGTTCATAATGACTGGATGATAGCCCAAAATTTACAATCGCCCCTCCTAGCACATCTTTAACTGCATCAAAGGGGGTGGTCGTACAATCCAATGCTATTGATCCAATGCCGATAATCACTCTCATCACCCCAATAACTTCATCTATACTTCAGTTTATATTTATAAGTATTTCATTTCATTATGAAATATCAATATAACATTATTATCAAAAACAGCGTAAAAACTAAATAGACAATGAAAAACCAGTCTCTGGTCGTGACAGTTTAAAGTTACACTCTAGTCTGTGCCTCTTTATATAGCACTCCAGTCCCACTGTCAATGTGATCTTTTTCTATCAGGATAGTGAATTGATGGATATGAAAAGAAGAGAGCAGCCGACAAACAAAATCAGGACTGAAAACGAATGTAAAAAAGGAATGTTGACTGAAAAACATCCATCTATACTAGCCTATGAACTTTTAAAACCCACCATAGATAACAACAGAGGAGAATATACCCAAGACCTTCTTCCGATATTTCTATTCCTATCACAACATATCGCTGAAATGAATAACTCTGAAAAATGAATTTCTACAACAGAATCTAGACAATACGTAGTGCACGTATCAATTCAACAGATAAATTAAATTCTTGAGCAATACACCGATCATCCAAATGCTGATATTTCTCATTTTTCATTTCCTTAATTACCTCTGGAATGAGTTCGATGATCTCATGAGAATCCATTTCTTCAACTGAGGTCAAAGGGATAGGTACTCCGATTCGCTGTGCCTTATCTCTAATTACCTTTGACATATCACCCGTTTCTTCCTCAAGTAATTTATGAATTAACCCCCCATATTTCTTTTTGAACTCATTGAACATTGTAAATCTTTCAGTAAACTCTTGTTTACTATGTTCTTCGACTACTAGAAAATCGTATAAAAACACAAAAAGGAGAAATAACACGTCAGCTGTACGTTGCTCCAACCGACTAATAATAAACTCATATGCTTTTTCAGGTTTAACCTTCAACACAGCCTCGACTACTTTTTGTTTTGTTGTTAATTTTATTTCTTCTACGTTTTTCCAATCATATACTGTTTTCCGTTCCAATGAACAAAACTCCGCTGCCTGTAAACGACTGCCACATTCCTCTTCAAGAATCTCAAAGAGTTCAATGACATCATTCTTCTGTAATGTATCTGCATAGAAATTCATTAGATAGCACATATTAAGCTCACTAAGTTAACAAAAAACTCCAAGGGCTTCAAATAGCTTGTGTATAGTATACTATACAACGATCAACTTTATAGGTTGTTTATTACGAAAAAGAAGAAGTAAAAGATGAGATCTAAAAAAGTTTTATTTTAAGGGGTCGGAGAAGGTGACTGTGTCTGGGTTTCATTCAACCCTTCCCCGCCTGGTCCAATCCATATTCCCATATCAAGCCAGAGGAAGAATGCGAATAGAATGATACCGCCAAAGATTAACCTAAAAGCTCGATGTTTTTCCCATCCTGAAAAATACATGATACAACCGATGGCAAAGCAGAATAAACCTATTACCCAACCAATAGTAATTACAAATGACATCGCTCCTGTCAAGGTCTCTGACAAGAGTTTAGGCAGACTTGCAACACGTTCTACCCTCTCCCAGAGTGTATCTTCGGTTCCATTTTCTGCTCCATTTCCATTTTGCAGTAGACGAATGACGTAAGTTATTACCAGGACTATCCTCTCCTAAATTTTTAGACACGCATATTAATTCGAAGGTGTTGTGGTTTTTTGTCTATCTAGAACTGATTGATAAGTTTTCCTATATCTTTCTTTCACCTTAAGGTAGTATTGTCGGGATATTATAGGGTTTATGCTTAGACTTTGGCTATTCACGCAACTCTATAAAACAAATAAACTTGGTTGATGGTTCCATTTCATTCAAGCGTTTTCTTACTTCTTCTTTTATTACAAAACCACCGATTTTAGTGTGTTTTCATTTAAACTTTACGAGTTTCACCATCGATCAAATCATTCCCTCTTTTTAAAGGACTTTCATACCACTAATACCGGGTAACTCTATGTCAAAGATACGCTGTATCTATCTCACGGGAATCGTATTACTCTTAATATTCTCTCTTAGTGTAAACACACAGACCTATGCCGACGACGAGTTCGACTATAAATGGGATGGAGTCAACGGTCTCGGTATTCCTTATTCCATGGAACTTGAGATTGGTGATGAAGAGTTATTCGCATTTCATTTGAAGGAAAACCATGAATATGTGTTCTGGTTATACGGTCAATACTTGCAGACGGACACGGACTATGACATGGAACTCCATGATAGCAACAGTCTGATAACCCGTGCCACCGCAGCCGCTGGTCTGAATGAGATTATTGAATTTAAACCCGATCATACGGATGACTACGTTGTCGTTGTGGAAAATGATCCTCGACAAAGTGAAGCGGAATATCCGTGCAAATTAGTGGTGTTAGAAGAGATCTCAGCCAACAAAGAACAAAAGGTGTACATAGAAGGTGCGATTAATGATGACGGAGAATGGGATCCACAATTAAATACCTACTACGCCTTTTTGTTTGATGCACGAGAACAAACAAACAAAACCTTCGATGTAACGCTTTCCACTCCCAAGCAAGTAGATATGTACCAAATGCGCCTATATAAACGCCCTGTAAAAGAAGTTCGAGTTGGAAGCGAGTATGATGCGCTTGATCCCTTCAGCGAGTATGCGCTACTCACCGATGATGCGCCCACGGTCGGTGATGACCTTCAGTTTAGTTTCTACATCACCACACAATCAGGGACGGAGATGCGAGAGAAGTCCAGGTTCTTTTCTGACTATTTCATCATCGAGTTAATCGGTGAGCGGGGGGATGGCACGTGTGAACTGCTGATCAAGGAAGTCATTGAAGAGTCAGCAGGAGAACCAGAAAACGAGGTAGAAAACCCTCCAGAGGAAACACCTCCAGAGGAAAATACACCTGAAGAGAACGCGCCCGAACAATCGACTCCTGAAGAGGAAACACCAAGTTCTTTCAAGGAATTAACATTGATTCAGAAAATAACAGGCGGTGGAATACTTATAGCCTTCGTTGTAGTATGCGGACTTTTTGTGTATATACTAATAAAGCGGTAACATCTCCTTCGCTCTTCCAATTTTTTACTTATTTAGTCAATCTCGGTGATATGATAATCACCGTCGAAGTTAAAAATTACAACTCTACTGTAGATCGTGAAACATCATGGACGAGGTGAAATGACATCATAGGTGAATGTTTATGTCTACAAATGAAAATAAATCAAAGTTGATATTTAAACATGACCTTGGAGATTATAGTCTAGAGATCTACTTCTTCAAAGATATTCCACCCGAAAAAGAAAAACGTATCATAGCCAAAATACAGCAAATCCTCAAAGAAGAAGGCTTAGTATGTGCAGGCATTGAAAAGTGGGAGCCAGCAAACTCAAACAACATATCTTTATAGGATTTTGGTATCAGTGGTCTGGCAAAAACTTCTTGGGATTAAAGGAGCTATTCTCATGCTCCAAAACAAAGAGGGCGACAGATATCCTCTCTTTCTCACAAGAGGAGAATACACAATATCATGTGACTTGCCAAATCCAGATAGTGTAAATGATAAGCGATCTAATTTTTGGATTAATATCGACTTCAATAATAAGGAAATCACCCAATTCAGTAAAGAAGTCCCCCATAGTATCAAACATCACTCAGAATTAGACAAACTTTCTGATTTCTTAGAAATTCCAAATGAAATAAAAAACGAGGCTCTAGAATTATATCACAAGGCACAACAACAACAAATGATTAAAGGTCGAACAATTCACGGCATGGTTGCCGCTTCGTTATACATCGTGATACGTATAAAGGAATTTCCACGTACGTTCAATCAGATCGTGTCAGCGTCCCAGTCCGACAAGAAGGAAATATCACGTTGTTACAAGGTTTTATGTTCCGGTTTTAATATAAAACCCCCTCCTATTGATGTCACGAAGATGGTTCCGTGGTTCAGAACAATATTGGAACTTTCTGATTCCGTGCAGCGACGAGCGATACAAATATTGGAAGTTGCATCAAAAATGAAAATAACTTCTGGGTACCAACCCGTAAGTTTAGTTGCTGCTGCAGTCTATATCGCGTCTATTGAAATGAACGAACGAAGAAACCAACTTGATGTTTCGAAAGTAGCCCTGATAACTGACATAACATTACGCAACCGCTATAAAGAACTTAGAAGAAAACTAAAAATTCAAATAAACGTATAATGTTTGTTTAACAGTTGAGATCGAAAATATTCTGAATGTGTCTGACTAAAGCACCTACACCCCTTTTTCTTCCTCCAATAATATTGTTAAAAATAATTAATCTTGATCTTATGTTAAAAAAAGATGTTTTTCTAAAAAAAGGATAATCTTTTAAAACATCGATTGAATATATGATACTACAACTTTATTCGGAGGACTGAAAACTATGGTAACAACTGAACTGGGTAACACCTTTGAGGTTCGCGATCTATCACTCGCGGAAGAAGGGAATAAGTTAATTGAATGGGCAGAATTGCATATGCCCGTGCTAACGCAGAAGATCAAGGATCGATTCTCACAGGAAAAGCCCTTACAAGATGTACGCGTGGGGTGTTGTCTTCACATCACCAAGGAAACCGCGGTTCTTGG
>JAEOSF010000094.1 GCA_016840515.1 Candidatus Borrarchaeum yapensis
CTGGTAGGGTAAAGGCCTTACGTTTTAGTTTACGTACGTCTAAATGAAGGCCATCGGCTGCTAGAGGGGTGATATCCATTGAGGTGCGAACATGAAAACGATCCGTGATCAACTCCGTCTTGATAGAAGGATTGCTTTCGTCAAGTAGTAGACCGCTTTCATAGCGTAATCGTGTTTTTATGCGTTCTAAATCATCATCAGACAAGATAACTGTGGTCCTGCATCGTCCTAAGGTGCGATGGTCTAAATAGAGCTGAGTGTTGGGGCAATCTAAATAAAACTCCTCGATATGTTCATCCATAAGAAAAGGAGCAATTTTATGAATACCAACGAGTTTATAACATGCAAGTTCTATTAAATCATCTAAATCTTTCATTGTTCTAAATTCAGGATAATGTTGGTTAATGTATTCTTCGATAAGAACCTTTCTGCTGTTAAAAAGTTCCTGTAAACTATAAAAACGAGGGTCTAGGGAGTTGCGATTAATATCATCCTCTGGAATCATATTTCCTGCAAGGTTTTTTGCAATTGATTCAATGATCTCACCAAATGGGGAAGTCTCAGCCAAAGTAGTGTAGGTATAAAGTGCTTCACTCGTGTATTTTCCAGCACTTTCATAAATTTTAATGTGATAAGGACCTATAGTATAGTGTTCAACAACTTTAGAATCACATCGAGAGTTTAAAATCGTCATTATATCCCTCTTATGGACGTTTTTTATTTTTGAAGGGAGTAAAATCAATGTTTATGTGAAACCTCGTCTATATCTTTAAATGATGGGATAAAGGGATTCAAGAATCGTTTTCCAAAAGGTTATAAATAGTCCCCGATTTTACCAAAAATATTTGTCAGTTTGCGCAACTAAATAGTGATTTCAGGTAAAAATACCTGAAAAAGCACCGAAATGAGTGTTATAGTCAAAGTGAACAATCAAAGGAGAAGATATATTGAACATGCCATATAAAATGGATCTACGAATGGTCTGTTCAGATTTAGAAACCACAAATATAATATATAAGATTTTATTGCCAGAACTAAAGACGTTCTCTTCACAGAGGGCAAAAATCGATTTTTCCGTAAAAAGAAATCAAAGAAGTATAAAGTTCTTTATTGAAGCGGCTGATATCACTGCACTGCGTTCAACAACTAATTCTATATTGAAACTTATTGTTTTAATACAGGATCTTCATAAAACAATCCAATTTTCGCCAGGCAGACTATGAAGAATTAGATTTTTTAGTCGTTGATTTTAAGGAAACAGAAAAGAATATTGAGTATATATTTTGTTATTTCAGTTCTCGAATACGTCTGGTCGACCTTAAAACAACTTTGCCAATATCTGTTAGTGGAATATAAGCACCGCCAGTGAACGTGTATCCACATTTCTTGCATTTCCATATTCCTATACTTTTCCTTTTAACAGCTTTAATGTCACATCTGGGACATTTATGTAATTGCTTCATCTTTTCTTCAATTCTTTTCACTCGCATTCGTATCGTTGAGCCATATCTTGCTCCAAATCGTCCTGCGCTTCCAATTTTTTTTGTTCGTCCCATAAAAATCACCTAAGCGGTTCTTAACAAGTTTTTCGTTATCAGCCAGCTTATAAATCTTGTGACAATTTATAAATTTAACTAAACAATTCTACACAAAAACTCATATTAATAAAGATCAGCAACACGTGTATCAAAGGTATTTAATGAGTTTTTTTAATAAAGGAGGCGAGATATTGAGTGAAGAGATACCACAGCAACTACAACATCAACTAATGAGACTACAACAAATTGACCAACAAGTAAAAGTTTTAACTTCACAAAGAACGCAACTTGAACTACAACTAAGAGAGACCGAGAATGCATTAAAAGAATTAGAAAGTGCAGAAGAAGGCGTTGGCGTTTATAAGTCAATAGGAATGCTTTTAATTAAATCAGATATAAAAATATTAAAAGAAGAATTAGCAGATAAGAAAGAAACTTTAGATATGCGAATAAAAACATTACAGAGGCAAGAAGAACGATCAAAAAAACAGAGAGATGAGATGAGAGAGAAATTAGCTCGACAAATCCAAGGAGAACCAGGAACTGCAGCGTAAAGAATAACGTCATATGAAGTATAAAACGAGTAACATTAAGTATTCCCTTTTTTTTAGTTTTCTTATCTAATTTGGGGGCAAAATGTGAATTATTTCAAATCATTTTTAGAAATACTTAATGAAGTTTGTCCCAAAAAGATTTGCATCTTATGTCATCAAAATGCAGATCCAGATGCCATTTGTAGTGCATTTGCACTATCAGGACTTCTAAAGAGGCTTATTCCTGAAGTTAAAATACAATGTTTTTCAGATGGACTAAATAAAATATCTAAGAAAGTTGTAAAAAACCTAAAAATGAATATTTCTGCTGGATACGATCTTAATGAGTGTGATTTATACTTCTTAGTAGATACTAGTAATTTTGAACAGTTAGGAGCACTTAAAGACCAGGTAAGAGAAGTATCTGAGCCAATTATAATAGTAGATCATCATCAATGTCATCCCGAAGGAAAAAAAATCTCTAGCCTATATATACATGATGCTTCTGTATTTTCAGCATGCGAAATAGTTTATAATCTCTATAAGAAACTAAATATGATTCCTAGGCCTTTAGATGCCCATGCTTTATTAATTGGCATCACTTACGATTCAAGACATTTCATATTAGGTACTCCAGACACTTTTGAGTCAGCTACAACATTAATGCGTCTTGGTGCAAATTATGAAGAGATTATTGAACTTCTGAGAAGCACTTTGGACTATTCAGAACGTATTGCAAGATTAAAGGCTGCAAAACGTCACAAAATACACATTATAGAAGGATGGATAATTGTCGTTTCCAGAATAAGTGCATTTGAAGCATCGGTGGCAAGATCCCTACTTGATCTTGGAGCTGATATAGCTCTAGTAGCCTCAGAAAAAAAGAAAGATAGAAATGTTAGAATTAGCGGTAGAGCAAAAAGAGGAATAACACAAGAAACGGGACTAAATTTAGGTAAGATTTTTCAAAAAATTGGTCCGCTCATTAATGGTGAGGGAGGAGGTCATCAAAATGCAGCCGCTTGTAACGGAACGACTAATCTAAACGCTGGGATAAAGGAAATATTAATACTGATTGAAAAAAGCCTCACAAAAAAAGGTGATATTATTCAAGAGAATTAACATCAAAGATTCAAATATGCTGATTATCTTCGCTATAGATATTATTTCATCCTAAAGATTGATATGCCTTTTTTATTTCAATTATAGAGAATTAACATTGAAGATCTAGGCGTATCGTAAAAAAATTATTGTTAATCCATAAGAAAAGCAAGGAAACGAAAATTATGGAGAATATAGTTCAAATTAGCGATTTAGAATTTAGTTACGCAACTTCTAAACAGCCCGCTATTCGTGAAATCAATTTAAACATTAAGAAAGGAGACTATGTTGTGATAGCAGGTCTTAGCGGTTGCGGAAAATCAACATTTTGCCGATGTATCAATGGTCTTATCCCACATTTTTATAGATCGGGTATTATGAAAGGAAGTGTCATAGTTGATGGACTAGATACACGAGAGCATCCTCTCTACGAAATAACTCAAAAGGTGGGAATGGTTTTTCAAGACCCCGAATCACAGTTAATGTCGCTCACAGTGGAACGTGATATTGCATTTGGTCCTGAAAACCTTGGGCTTCCACGAGAGGAGATTAGAGCACGTGTAGAAGAAGCTCTAGAATTAACAGAAATTCAACATTTGAGAGAAAGAGCACCTCACGAACTTTCAGGAGGAGAACAGCAACGTGTAGCAATAGCAAGCGTTTTAGCGCTCCAACCAAAGATATTAGTGTTAGATGAACCTACTGCTAATTTAGATCCTGTGAGTGCAGTAGATATACTTAATATAATCGAAAATTTACGAGTCCAGAAGAAAATAACTGTTATAATCGTTGAACATCGACTTGATTTAGTACTTCAAAGTGCTACTCGATTTCTTATTATGCATGATGGGAAGCTTGTATTAGACGATAAACCTGAGAAGTTAATAGCGAAAAATATTACACCAGATGAGACATATGGAGTTCAAATACCTTCGTTAGTTCGATTATTTATGCAATTGATTAACGAAGGGATCCCTATTAAGCAAATTCCGTTTAATGTACCACAGGCTGCATCAGTTATTTTGAAAGAACTGGGGTTAAATGGGAGTTCATCAGAATGAGTATTGTAGTTGAAAATATCGAATATACATATCCCTCTGGTGTCACAGCGCTAAATGATGTTTCTCTTAAAATAAATAAGGGAGCTTACATCGCAATTATGGGTGCAAACGGAGCTGGAAAAACGACATTAATAAAACATTTTAATGGATTACTAAAGCCTACCAAAGGGAAGATCCTTGTAAATGAAATTGAAACAACAACAAGTTCTGTTGCTGAAATGGCGAAAATTGTAGGATTCGTTTTTCAGAATCCAGATCATCAACTATTTTTAACAACAGTAGAAGAAGAAATTAGATTTGGTCCAACAAATTTTGATATTCCAGAAGTTCAGATTCAAAAGGATATGGAAAGAGTCTTGACGTTTTTAAATCTTAAAAACCTTCTCAAACGTTCACCATTTTCTTTAAGTGAAGGAGAAAGAAAAAGAGTAGCATTAGCCTCAGTACTTGTAATGAATCCTGAGATTCTCATCCTTGATGAACCAACAATGGGGCAAGATGCAATACAAAAAAGAAATATTGCAAAAATAATATCAGAGTTAAACCAACAAGGACGAACAATCGCTATAGTAACTCATGATGTTGAATTTGTAGCAGAATACCAACCTCGCGTTATTTTGATGGCCGATGGCCGCATAATCGCAGATGGAATGGCTAAAGATGTATTGACAAACTTAGAAGCAATGGCTCGAACAAAACTACGCCCACCACAAATTACAGCATTAGCCTGGGAAATCGCTAAACACGAAAAATCCTTTCCGAAGGATCTAATTTCAATTACTGAAATGAAAACAAGATTGTTGGGATTAGGAAGATAACCATGATGCTTTCACCTTTATCCGCATTTGAATTTAAAAGAAAAGATACGTTTATTCATCATCTTGATCCTAGAACTTTGTTATATTTCGTTGTTCTTACATCAATTATCATTCTGCAATTTCAACAACTAATTCCAGTTGTTATCATTTTTTTTGCACTTATCCCCCTTCTATTTATAGCTAGAATTATCCATGAGTGGCTCGTTTCCTTAAAAGGATTTATATTCCTTATACTCATCATTTTCATTATAAACGTGTTTTTTGGCTCATCAAATAACCCTCACCCAACCACATTTGCCTTAAGTATGGTCGTACGTCTTCTTGCTTTAGTGACTACTTTTGCTGTATTTTTCCAAACAGTACATCCTGATGATCTGGGACAGGCTCTTGTAAAATTAGGACTGCCTTACGAGTTTTCTTGGGCTATAACCACGGCATATCGTTATGTCCCTACATTAGCACGGGAAGCACAGCAAATAATTGATGCACAAATGTCAAGAGGTATTGAATTTCAAAAAGGAAACTTTTTGAAACGAATAAAAAACTACATCCCGCTTATAGTGCCTCTCTTTATATCTGCAATTAAAAGAGCATGGAAACTGGCAGAAGCGATGGACTCGAAAGCCTGGGGGGCTGCAAAAAAAAGGACGTTCTTATATGAATTACAAATGTCTCCAGTCGATTATATCATTATTGTATTTGTAACGATAGTTTTCGCTGTAGTGATTTACATCAGATATGTTCTTGGCTTACCTGCATGGGCAGAATGGACGTTACCTCAATACTTAGAACTAAAAGATATAGGAAAATGGATTTTCGATTATGTTGTTAGTTTTTTCAATATTTAGAATAAAAAAATTATACAAACATAAACAAAAAAAATCTATAATTCCAAAGTGATGTCATCAAACAGTTTTCGTTTTCCAATAAGAGCCAGCAACATGCCTATGCCGCTTATTGCACCTATTCGGGCGGTTAATGAAATGGCCGTGAGATTGAGACCTTCTGTAATTGTGAGACTATGCTTTATTTGTGAGGTTCGGTAACCTGATTTTTCGACGGTGAAGGTTATCACATATTCACCTGGAATTAAACCCGAGGTATCTAGCACTGCTTTATAACTGCCTGGTTCGACTTCTTCACAGTTAAGAGTGTAATTAGAGTTCAATATGATGGTCACATGGGCTTGCTCGATTGGGACACCTTGTTCATCAGTAACTTTTATTAAAATCTCCCTCTGGGCATTATTACTAAGACGAGTATTATTTTCCAAGTTAACCGTTACTAGTAATGATGCGGTTTCAGTTGATGAGTTACCTCCTCCTCCATTGTCATCATCTCCACCGCCTCCACCCTCGTTGTTGCCGCCATCTCCATCTGTCGGGTCGTCAGTATCATTGGTTTCAAGTGAAATATTCATCCCTAGATAGGCGTCAGCGATGGTTATCCCATAGCACAGCCCCGAACTGCCACCCTGAGGGGAGTTGGCGTCTTCAGTAAAACTCGCGTGATACCAATAGGTTTCCTGTGTGCCA
>JAEOSF010000058.1 GCA_016840515.1 Candidatus Borrarchaeum yapensis
ATATGGTTGGAAAAACCATTTATGAGGGTCAATAACAAGAGAATCCGCGTGATCAATACCTTGCAACAATTTTTCACCTTTCGAATCTAAAATACCAGCTGCACCAAATGCACCGTCTACATGTAGCCATAAATCTTCGTTCCTACAAAAACTCGATAAATCCATTAAGGGATCAACTGAACCCGTATTAGTAGTTCCTGCATTAGCAACGACACAGAAGGGAATCTTGCCGCGTGCCTTATCTTCTTTAACTTTTTGTGAGAGCATTTCAATCGAAAGACGAAAAGTATCATCTGAGGGTATTTTTCTAAAATTCTCTTCAGAAAATCCAAGAACTTTTAGACCTCTTTCAACAGATGAATGAGTTTGATCTGAAAAATAAACAACAGAGTTAGCAATGCGATCTTTTAGTTTAACGCGTCTAGCTACTGCAATTCCTATCAAATTGGCAGCCGACCCTCCACTTAAAAATAGTCCTCCCGCTTCTTCTGGCATCCCAAAAATTCTTCTTAACCAATCAACTGTCACTAATTCAATTTGAGCTGCTGAAGAGCTTTCTAGCCATGTCCCAGCAAAAGGATTAAACCCAGCAACTAGAGCATCAGCTAGAACGCTTATAAAATTATTTGCAGTTGGCACAAATGCAAAGAAACGGGGATGATCGGTATACATTATATTTGTAAAAATTTCCTTTTCAACAATTTCGAGAATATGCTCCGGATTCGTGCCATGCTCAGGAATTGGCTCCCGAAATGTTTTTTCCATGTCTAAACGAGACGCCTTTCGTGTCACTGGCTTATTTCTAAGCTCCTCAAAATGCTTGACAATTATGTCTACTGCTTGATAACCAAGTTTTTTCATTTGCTCCTTCGATAATTGAAGATAATCTTCAGATTCTTGATTCAATTTTAACACCTAAACTCGTAAATAATAACTACTCAGAAGAACTTGTTCGTCCCACTTCATCCGACTGTGATTTCCGCTTAAATTGTGAATCAAAAAGTGAGCGAACCCTTTGAATAGTATCAGCTTCATTGGGAGTCATATCATAGCGAATACGTTTGATACGCGCAAATCGGAGTGCCATTCCCGATGAATATCGGGGAGAGCGTTGAATTTCATCATACTCAACTTCAACTACAATTTGTGGTTGGACAACAACAATCCTACTCGGCTGATCAATTTTAAGCTCTAATAAGCGTTGGGTAATTTCCTCAAATTCTGCATCTGTGAGACCCTTAAAAGTTTTGCCCAACATCTGAAAATCACCGGTTTCTGGATCTCTTGCCCCCAAGTGATAGTCTGATAGCCATTTGTGGCGACGGCCAGTTCCCCATTCTGCGGCAATGATCACTAAATCAAGTGTCTCCATAGTCTGCTTTATCTTTAACCACAGTTTTCCCCGGCTACTAGGTTTATAGGGACTATCAAGACGTTTGGCAATGAGACCTTCATGTCCCTCTTGTATCGATTTTTGGAAAAACTGTGTTGCCTCCAAAGGCTCTCTAGTGACGATTTGGGAAACTATAGGAATAGAACCACATACAGAACTTAGTCTCTCTCTTCGAATTCTATAGGAGGAATCGATGAGCACTTCATCATCTAACATTAGCAAATCAAAAAGGAAAAGAGTGACGGAGATTTCTGCCACCATAGCTTCAACATCACGAACTCGTCGGAAACGTCGCATGAGATGCTGGAATGGTAAAGGGCGTCCATCAGATCCAAGAGCCATGACTTCACCTTCGAGAATACAACTAAATACATTTATTTCCTGTTCGACTAAACTAACTATATCTGGTAGACTCTTAGTGACATCGGTAAGTCGACGGCTATATATACGAGTGTCTGTCGCCTCATTATCTCTTTTTATATGGATTTGAACACGAGCTCCATCGAGTTTCATTTCGAAAGCCCATTCACCATCATCTTGCTGTAAAACCTCATTGGTATCAGTTGCTCGGGCAGCCAACATAGGAAGAAGAGGCGTAAATGGACGAAGTTTCACTTTTTGCAGGCCTTCAGCACCATTTTCTCTAGCAATGCGCGCTACTTCGCCAATATTACCGCGGAGCATGTTTGCTCGTTGAACAAGTTCTAAAGCTAATTTGTATTTTCTGGCAATGGCGCTTTCTAGCATTCCTTCACTAAAGCCAATTCGTTGATCACGAAAGAGGAGTTTTGTTAAATACTTAGCTTCGAGCGGAGTTGCCCGAGTGAAGAGAGAACGAAGTAATGTCATTTTTCTTTTACGAGAACCAGATCCTTTTATGTCTGCAATCGCTGTAAAAGTTTGATAGACTTCTAGAATAGTTAATGGGGTACTGAATAGAGTTGTTTGTCTGACTCCATTAGAATTTTGGTAGATTCTACGAACTACCTCACCTATATCACCTGTTTCTCGGAAAATTTGGCTGATCGTATTCGCAGGTGGGCTAAGTAACTCCTGAAGTATCTGAGAAAGGGCGGACCAATCGAGGTCTAATATTCGCTGGCTAGTGCGAGGAAATGGTTGACCGATCAGTAATAATGATGTGGCCTCTACTTCTTCAAGGGAAATGCTATCAAGAAACTCCCCCGCCAAATACATTTTTTTTAGGCGTTTTGTGGTAGCCTCGATTTGTTCACCAAGCTCAGAAAGCTTTTGGAATGTAGTTGAAGGATCTTTAGAGGATATAGACATCAAAGTAACCTCTTTGTATTTGTTTCTTTTTTTATTCTCTTCAAGTTATAGTTAAGCAGAATTCCTTAATATCGTGTCTAAGTTGTTCGAATTCCTTCATTTAATAAAATAGTTTTGCAAATGATGATAAATCGCCTCCTTATTATTATGCTTCCACAAAATCGGGAAAAGATTGGATGAAAGAGATCTATGTAACTATAGGGAGGGCTGTAGACTGTGATATACTAACGTATACAGAAAAGGAACTAAATTAAAATATTTCAATAAGTAGATTCTTACGACATATATTAAGAACCGGGAAGATTTAATCTTTTTTAATTTTGCGAATTTGACTAGATATTACCACGAGCTGCTTTATTTCGTAACCCCATAACATTCTCTTTTTTATTGTCAAATTGCATGCGCATAGCCTGATTCCGTAATTTTGCACGTTTTTCAACGATGTGTTTTACACTTTCAGAAATTTCTGCTTTAAATGTGGGATTCCTTGGAATAGGCAGAATGACTTCTACAAGTCTATTTCCAAGAGTCGAGATAGTAGCCTGGCGAAATGTTTTCGCTTCTATTTGATCCTGAACTATTCTCAAACCTAACAGATAAAGCAAAAGATAAGGCGTCAAATAACTCCAATCAAGAACACGAATTTTTCTAAAATGACTTTGAATAACAATTTTCACATCAAATTCTGATAGAATTGCAGTTCGACCAACTAAGTAGGTCCCATCATTTACAATAAGAATATCGTCTTTCTGTAGATCCTGCTTTGTTCTGTACATCTCATAGATATCTTCTGAAACACAATGAGTCGGATCTGCTGCAATCTCCCAGTTACTTATTTCAGAGGTGCGAATGAAAGGAATATCTCCTGTGCCATAATTTATAGAACCTATCTCGTGACCACGACTTATCTGGAGTGTGTTTTGTCCCTCCAACTCTCCAATACTTACCAAATCATAATGGCCTGTTTCTTTAAGCCTCCTTAATTCATTCTTGATTTCTGGGTTGTAATATTTTGGCATGAGAATTCCTTTTTTTAAACTCTGTACGTCAATTAAAAAACCTAGATGATCATATTTTTCATTAAAATTTTGACGTAGATCATGATATCGCTTACCTATTTGCAAAAGATCATCATCGAGTTGTTTATCTCCATTCTTATCGATTTTATAGACTTGTTTCCCCCTTTTATCGTGTCCGCATGAATGAGCGATAGCCATGAAAATTTGTCCTTGTTCAGGGTTTTTCTTTTTTTGAAGGACGAGTAAATGTGTTTTAGTAGGTGTGTACGGCAAAAATGTGTCCAGAGGAAGATCTATGAGTGCGAGAATCTCAGCATGGGTCATAATAAAGTCTGCAATGTATCGGTCTTTTGGATTACTTAAAATGCCGTCAGGTAGAACTATAGCTAACTTACCATTTTCTTCTAAAAGTTGTAAACAACGCTCTATAAATAAAATCTGAGGAGGACGGCTTTCAAAAAGATTTTTTGATTTAATCCATTCATTATTCTTCAAATTCCATTTATATGCAAGTTCATATTGAGCAAGGATTTGTTCGCCCTTAACTTGAATTTTTGATCCAAAAGGAGGATTTGTTAGTATGGTATTACTACTTCCAAATTTTATTGTCGATCGACATGTATCTGTCCATTCAATTGGATTTTTCAAGCTGTTTTCACAGAAAATACTAGATCGTCCATTGCCAAGTAGCGCCATAGAGGTTTTTGCTATCTTGACAAGAAACGAGTCTTTATCAATCCCCATAAAATAATTTGTGGCATCATTCTTTTTTCCAGTGAGAGTTTTATCCGTCCATCCATTTTGTTTTGCTTTCTGCTCTAATTTATCCCAGACATGTCCAAGTGCTATAGTTAGAAAACCTCCACTACCACAGGCTGGATCAAGGACGTATTTTCCTATATCGGGATCAGTAATGTCAATAGCTAATCTCACAACATTTCTTGGTGTAAAAAACTGTCCTTTAGAACCCTTTAGTGATCGACCAAGGAAGGATTCAAATAGATTGCCGATTGTATCTTGATCCACTGTAATTAGATCAATATTTTGCAACTTGCTGACAATGAATTTAATAGATTCTGCCTTAAGATCAATTTTTTCCTCTTCTTCAAAAATATCCTTAAAGTCTTTCTTAACTATTTTAAAAATAGCTGAAATCCGCTTTTTTATAACTTCGGCGGAGTCATTTGATTCTGCTCGAAATTTATCTTTCAAATCTATATTTTTTTCAGTATAAATTTTACAGAATAGAAGAGGTATCAATTGTTGTATCAAGCTTTCATCACGGGTAATACCTGAGGCCATGCCTGCTAAATAATTTCTTAATTCAGTGAAAACGCCATAAAGTTCCTTAGTAGTTTGTAAATCGGTATGTTTGCTCACATTAAGAAACCTCTTTAAAATCTAATTTTCATTCCGCTAAATTGACGCAAGATGAAAGCTAAACAGAATTTCGTTAGATAATCTTAAATATTTTTTAATTACTCTCTAAAAGACATCACTTTAAAGTTGTTCATTAATTGAGGTGAATTCAAATGGTAACAAAAGTAGGTGTTTTTGGCTACGGGCAAATTGGTACCCGTTTGGCTTATGGAGCGGCGCTTCAGAAAGATATGGAACTTGTAGGTGTAGCGGATATTGCTCCAACTTTAGCAGTCAAAGCTCTCATGGCAAGAGGAATGAAACTTGCCGATACTGACGTCAGGCTCTTTTGCGTTGACCCTTCACGCACTAAAAGTATTGAAGATGCTGGCATACCAGTTGCTGGTACAGCTGAAGATCTGCTACAGGAGGCAGACATCATATTAGATGCTGCGCCAGGTGGTATCGGCGCTAAAAATAAGATTCTTTACGAAAAATTCAAGGTTCCTGCAGTTTTCCAAGGTGGGGAAGCAGGTGAGGTTGCAGATGTGTTCTTTCATGGATATGCCAATTACGAAAAAGGTGTGGGTCAATCTTATCTCAAACTGACGAGTTGCAACACGACAGGGCTGATCAGAACCGTTGACTGTTTGGATCGAACTCATGGAATTGAAAATATCGCGATAACAATCGTCCGACGATGTGCTGACCCAGGCGACACCCATAGAGGGTATGTTGACATATTGAAACCTGAACCAGTTCCAAATCACCAAGCAGTTGATCTGATGGAGATTATGCCTCATGTTCAAGCCACAGGATTCCTTGTTCACGTGCCTGTGACACATGGCCATATTATAAACGTAGTAGCAACTCCAAAGAAACCCCTGACAAAGGAAGAAATGCTAGATGCCTTCAATGCGCATCCAAGGATTCAAGTTTTAAGGATTGCTGATGGTTTTAATACGAATACATCACTTCTCCAGTTCAATCGATTCGCAGGGAAGCCTTTTGCGGATATGTATGAAACTGTGGTGTGGGAAGAGACAGTGACGACTATTGGAAAATTAGCAATGTATGCAATATATATCCCACAAGAAGCTGTGACCATTCCCGAGTCGATAGACGGGATTCGAGCATCTCTTCAGTTGCAAACAGACCGTCTTGAGGCAGTTAGCTTAACAAACAAGTATTTAGGCATGGAACCAAAAACACGTTTATGGTAAATACGCCTAATAACTTTTTCTTTTTTTATAGGAAAAAAGAGTGGATTTTAATTTAGTTAATTGTCTTATTTTTTCAGATATCGTTTTGCAGCCTTTTTCAATGCTTTTATTGCAGGTAACTCTTCACCAGATAAATATCTAACTAGTGCACCACCACCAGTGCTAGTGAGGTTTACATTGACATTATATTGCTCTATCGCAGCGATTGAATGACCTCCTCCAACTACTGAGAAAGCCCCAGCGGCGCTAATTGCACTCAAGATTTCTTTTGTTCCAGTTTCAAATTCTTTCTTCTCAAAAATTCCTGGTGGACCACTGAAGAATACTGTTTTTGCGCCCTCTAATAGTTTCGTGTACTTTTTAATCGTTTTTCTCCCTATGTCACCAATGCGAGCATCTACTGGTAATTCAGAAACGTTTATCTCTTTTCCACCATCGATAACAAAGTCTTCTGGAAATTCTATTTTGTCACTGTAGTCCTCTAATAATTTCTTAGATAATGGGAGATACTTTTCGAATTTCATCTCTTGAATGAGGGTTTCTGAAGGCTTTCCGAGTTCATAACCAGAGGCTTTTAGCATTATCAAGCCTATGACTCCAGAAGTCAGAATCTTATCCGCAGTATTATTCCTCAAAACCGGCTCTATTACTACGTATTTATCAGAGATTTTTTTTCCACCTAAAAGGAAAACACAAGGTTTCTCGGGATCATCTCTAACCTTCATCAATGCACTCACCTCTGCTTCCATTACTCGACCCGCTAAAGTTGGAAGCACTTCCGCAAAACCAACAATTGAAGGTTGGGATTTGTGAGCTGCAGCGAAAGCGTCAATCATGAAATAGTCAGCTAAAGGATAAAGTTTCTGCACAAGTTGACATTTAGCTTGATCCTCTGGAGATCGTGTGATTGTATCCTCAAATAATCTAGTGTCTTCTGCAAAATATCTTGTATTTTCTAGCAATAAAACCTGGCCATTTTCCAAATTCTTTATTGCTACTCGAGCTGTAGGTCCAAAAGTATCATCGATATAAGTGACTTCCACTCCGCTTCTACGTGAGAGAATCTGAGCATGTTCTTTTAAGGGGACAAAATTTTCAAGAAATAAAGGATCTCCCTGATGAGCCATAACTGCGGTCTTTGCTCCTTTTTCAGAAAGTTCTCTCACTGTTTTTGCATGTGCCTTAATCCTTGTATCATCAGTAATTATACCCGTTTCGTGATCTATAGGTGAGTTTAAATCACATCTTATCAAGATTGTCTTTCCTTTTAGATCAAAATCGTCCATGGTCAAGATTTCGCCGTTAAGCATTACTTTTTCACCTTTTTCATCTTTTTACTTATTATCCATCTAATTCGTGTAGTAAGCATAATTCCTTAAAAAATATTTATGGAAAAATGAAATGATAATACTTGCTTTTTTGCGACAAAATGGAACTGACATCTAATGTTAAAGGAGCGGTTATATTCTCTCTACGGTTTGAAAGGTAGAAAACAGATGTTTCAAATGTTTTTTGCTCTAATCTGCCTTTTATTTCTCTTCTAGAAACGCCAGCATTATATTCGAAAGGAGTTTCATATATCCTTGTGAAATATTGAACTTTTGGCGATTTTTGTATTGACCTTCTTTGTTCTTTTGCCATCCATAAAGTCGTAATTGCTTTTTGTTACCTGATTCGGTTAAGAGAATTGCTTTCAGCCATTGACCTGTTTTTGCCAATGTTTTTCCTCTTAGCACGGTCACACCTTCTCCTACTGGAAAGTTTTCAGGTCCTTCTGGAAGCAATTCTTCTAGAGTTTTTTCTGCCATTGTTTTCACATCTGAAATTGTTTTTAGTCTAAGTATATTAAAAGCTATTGCTAAAGTTTATGAAATTGTGACTAAACAACAGTTGAGATGGAGTTACGGTGAAAGACAAAAATATAAATAGAAATAGGTTTTGTAACTAACGTCACTACATTTTAACATAATTATAGAAACTCCTCGATTGGAGGCTAAGAATTGCTCTTTGGATATGCTGGAAAAATTCTACGAGTTAATCTCACAAACAATGAAATCACTGAAGAACCTCTACAGGAAAATTTTGCTAAAGAATGGATTGGTGGTAAAGGGTTCGGAACATACCTACTCTACAAAGAAGTGGGAAAGGGTGTGGAACCACTTTCCCCTGAGAACAAGTTGATTATCACAGTTGGACCTGCTACTGGTTCAGGCTTTCCAACAGGCGGACGCTACGGTGTCTTTTTTAAATCACCTTTAACGGATATCTACGCGGAGTCCTACTCGGCAGGGCATTTTGCACCACAATTGAAATTTGCGGGGTATGACGTGGTGATTATAGAAGGAAAAGCTGAAAGCCCAGTTTACCTTTGGATTAGTGATCGAGGCGTTGAGATTAAGGACGCTTCGCACCTTTGGGGAAAAATGACATATGACACAGAAGATGCCATAAAAGAAGAATTAGGTGATAAGAAGATTAGAGTCGCCTGCATTGGACCTGCTGGCGAGAATTTAGTCAAGTTCGCAAATATAAAGAATGATTACTGGAGATCTGCAGGACGATGTGGTCCTGGAGCAGTGATGGGATCAAAAAACCTGAAGGCAATTGCAGCAAGAGGAAAAAAACGCTTCGAACTTGCAGATCGAGAAGGATTCATGGAATTCCTTAAAGATATGAATGAAGAGATAAGAACGGATAAAGCTACAAGCGAAATATACCCAACGTATGGAACACCTGTGACCGTGAACCTCGTCAATACAACAGGATCATTCCCAACAGGTGGCTACTGGAAAGATGGGTTCTTCGAAGATTACGAAAAAATCAATGCTGAGGCAGTTCGTGAACAGATTACGATAAAACCGCAAGGGTGCTATGCTTGTGAAATCAGATGCGGAAAATTGGGTGAAGCCAAGCAAAAAGATGGTACTATAATCAGGATCGAGGGACCAGAGTACGAGACAATTTACAGTTTTGGCGGACTGAACATGATAAACGATCTTCGTGAAATAGTGAGAATGAATGACTATTGTGACAGAATGGGTTTTGACTCCATGACTGGTGGAAATGTTGTTTCTTTCGCTATAGAAGCGTATAAACGAGGTGTTCTGCAATCAGAAATTCCATTAGACTACGGAGATCCAGAAAGTGTCATGTACATTATGGAAAAAATAGTGAAAAGAGAAGACTTTGGCGATATACTCGCAGAGGGGGTTAGAGGTGCTGCAGAAAAACTCGGGCTTTCAGAGTTAGCAATTCATGTAAAGGGGCTTGAACCCGCAGGATATGATCCCCGCGCATTATATTGCATGGCATTAGGTTACATGACTTCTGTTCGTGGGGCGTGTCATCTTCGATGCACTGGTTATATTTTTGATTTTCGAGGAGTTTCAGGGGATCGATTAGCACCAGAAAAAAAGGCTCCTCTTGTGAAAGAATATGAAGACAGATTTGTAATCTTCGATTCCTTTATTCTCTGTCGATTTGTCCGTGATATATTTCCATGGGACAAAATGATTAGACTTTGTAAAACGATTATGGGCTTTGATTATGATGAAAATCAACTAAGAACAATTGCTGAACGAATTCATGACTTAGCACGCATGTATAGCGTACGAGAGGGTATTTCGAGAAAAGATGATTATCTGCCAAAACGTCTTTCTGAGGAACCACTTATAAGTGGGGCTTCAAAGGGTCACCTAATTACTAGAGAAGAACAAGATGTCATGCTTGATGAATATTATGACCTCCGAGGATGGGATGATCAAGGTATACCCACCCCAGAGACAATCAAACGATTAGATTTGGATTCTGTATTGTGAGAAGTAATATTTATCAAAATTTGTTCCCTTCTTATCTTACATTCTCTTATCTCGTTTCTCACACCTTTTATTTCCGTGACTATTTAGCAAAAATATTATACTTAATTGAACCTTAAAATATGTAGAAATCATTCATAAAATTCGAATTATATACGAAATTTTTCCCTATTCAAAACTGGTAACTGGTGAAGGATTTAAATGGACGCAGAAGAAATCAGAGCGCTCGGTGGAAATAGTAAGGCAGAACTACGAACTAGGGCTCTAAAAATACTTAAAATGATAGGAAAGGCTCATCCTTCAGCTAAGAAACGAGTATTAATTCTTTTAGAGAGATGGATATCAGATAATAATCCCTACTTACGACGTACGACCTTACTCGCTGTAGATGACCTCTTCAAAAACAAACCAGAAGTGTTGTTGAGATTTTCGGAAATAGGTATTAACGATCCTTCTTGGGAAGTCAGAATGGCAACAGCAAAAATCCTTGAACATCTTCCTGCTAGGCACAAACAACTGAAAGGTATGGTTCGTATCTTAGCAAAAGATAAAACTACGATTGTAAATAGATCTGTTGGTGATATGCTGGCAAAGATAATCAGAAAAGAAAAACAAAAGCCATTGATAGAATTAATTAGGGAATTTGCACAAAGCGATGATAAAAACGAAAGAAAAACTGCTGCTTTTGCACTTCGGGCTATTGAACGTAAAAATAAAGAAATCCTTGATGTCTTAAACGAATGGAGTCAGGAAAACGATATAAACCTGAAATGGACATGTATTTATGCTTGCAAACTACTTGGCAAGAAACGCCCGAAAGAGGTATCAAACATTCTTAATAATATAAGCCCTGAAAAAGGACTTGATCGTATTTTCAACAAAACGCTAAAAGAACTTGAGTTCCCTCAAAAAGGTTAATAGAGAGTTTCCGATAGAAGGATATCTCCAGCCGAGATAGAAAAGGACACTTTATCAGTAACCTGATTTTTTCCCAGTCATACTTTCTATTTTAATTCTAACAATAGTTACAGTATCAACAATTCCTTCAGAAAACTCATACTCAACCGAAGTGTCCGAATATTTTTGAACGAGACAATTTAACGCGCTCTTTTTTTCTTCAAAGTCCTCAACAAAATAAGCTTTCCCAAAACCAATGACGCTGCGATATTTCGCACTCCAGTTACAGGGAATTGCCGATTTTTTCAATTCATAACCCTCATCCACCTCAAAACAAACATTATTATTTCTTTTAATGATGCTCAGTTTTGTACCTTCGGGGGCAGAATGAAAGTACAAGCAATCTTCTTTATAACCAAAATTAAGAGGTACAATGTATGGCTGATTATTTTCCGAAAAAGCAATTCTGCAAACTGTAGCCTTTTTTAATATAGCTTTTATTTCAGTTTTATCTTTAATTTCTTTATCTTTTCTACGCAATTCATTCACCTAACAAATTCTGGTCTTCTTGCGAGTTTACTACAAAGCCATTTATATCATACTTTTTAATATAGATTATAGATTCACTTGATTAAAATTCTTAAGATTTGAAGCCAGATTGTGATTAAATTGAATAACGAAAGATTAGTAGAGAATTGCTTGGCTGCTAAGAGCATCTTTTTTGGTTTGGGTGTGTTTGTTTTCATGTATCTCCCAGAGGACTGGATGCTGGGTAGACTTACAGAACCTCCAGAATGTCTATCTCTTGGTTCTTGGAGCACAAATTATAATTTCAGGTGGATAACTGATGGTTTTATTCTGACCACTTTAGAGAATCTTAAAGAGAGGAGAGGATATGCACTACGTGTTGATATAAAAATGTTTCAGGATGCTGAGAAGGCCAAGAAACATGTATTGAAAAAAATTGAGAAAATAAAGAGGAAAAATATCAAAGTATTAGAGGAGGGGAATACAAATATAGGAGAACACAATGGCAAATTTCTACTATGGACTAGAAAGTTCAAATCTTTTTTGAAGAGAAAAGAAGGGGAGGAATTTTGCGCTGAATTTCCAACCTACTGCACTAGCACAGAGAGATTAGTGTGGATCAAAGTAAGATGTAGTACACCAGAAAATTTCATACTAGATAGAGAAGATATAATGAAAATATTATCAACCATCACATGTCACGAAAAGTGAGCTATTCCCTAAGTTAGCCGGAAAACCATCGATTATTTTTTCATAAGCCGTTTCTTGATGAAAATTTTCACTTCTGACTTCTTTAAGAGCGAGTACAGTTCTCCCCTTCACTTACGTCTGCGTGTAATTTTTGCCATGCTATTTCCGATGGTTATAGCAAGATCTATGAGGGATCTTATTGTTTCTTGACTTAATTCACTTAATATCGAGAGTTGGGGATGTTCTTCAGCTATTGAGACTCTTTCTAAGAAATTCCCTGTTGCAGATAGTTTTTTAAGTAACTGTTTCTCTGATAATAGTTCCAGTCCTATTTCTTTGTTTGTAGCTTTAACTTCCAATTGATTTGGTATTCCTTCAAGTACTATAGCTGTCAATTTCTCAAGAGATTGTAGAGAAGTTCTTGTATATTTGCTACCTTTTTTAACCATTTCCATTTTAAAGGGAGGTTGTTTCGGAAAATCCGCGTGTATGTATAATTTATCCTTTTTTCCTCTGAGCCTAGTTACTATATAGTACAAAATAATCTCCCGAGATGACAATACTACATCTATTTCCGTTTTATCCAAAGACCCTAATCTACTACATAATACTGCAAATCCACCTGAACCTAATCTTTTAAGACTAACCGATTTCGAATATTTCTTTAATTCTTCAGACATCACTTTCCAAATCTTTCTTTGCAATCTGTAATTATACTTTGCACCAATCGCATATCCCAATACAAAAAGAATTGCTAATGCTATCACTACGTATAGAGCAACATCATTTGACAGAAATAGACGTAGACAGAGTTAAGAAGCTGATATCCCCCGCTAAATTTGTCTGTGCCGACTGTGGTCGAGTTGCAGCCAAATCCGAGAACCTATGCAATCCTGTATCACTCTAGGATTTCAAGAAGAGGCACCCAGGTGCAAATTGTTCTAACATTGATTCAAAACTAGAAAGTACAAACCTCTCCCAAATAGGATCGTGTGTCAGCGGAGTTCTAAAGGCTTTGGCCGGGTTCTGTTGCATCGGAAACACCCAATTCCCTCTTTTTTTTAACATCCTGTTATGGTCCATTTATTGCAAAAGCCGCAATGAGGATTAGCTATATCTTTTTCTCATAAATCTGATTAAGTTTAATAAAAAAGCATTCCTAATTATACGACATTAACTGAAGAGCATACATGTAACACCATGCATCCCAGAGACCTCATAAAGCAGGAAATAGTGAAAGATCTCTGATGAACAATAATACGAGATTAAAAGAAGTGGAATGACTGAATTAAAAAAAAAGAGTTGGCGCATGGTGTAGATGCGTTAAATTGGTTTGTATTTATTCTGGTGGAATCTCTTTGAATGTTAATGATAGCGGAATTCTGTTCTTATGATAGATCCAAGCGATTCCGAAGATGATCCAAGCGATGAGCCAGAACACGAATGTAAATGCGAGATTTGCTACACTTACAGCACCTGAGAGCGTTGGAGTCATACCGGCATATGCCATCCAGGCTGAGACAATAAATGAGCCTATAGCTGCCCATTGAATCGTGTAGAATGGACCGATTTTCTTTCTTACAATGTCCGGCGCTAATTCAAAGGATTCTTTCATTTTCGTTGGATATATGAACCCAGCTATTGATGCGATGCAATTTCCTACGAACCATCCTGTGATGATGTAAACAAAGAATGCCATAATTGTTGTGAAGATCCATAGTACCATGAAAAGAAAGGCAACAACGCCGCAAATGATTAGAGCCACCCATGGAGTTGCAAAGCGCGTATCTACAGCGCTAACCTTTGTAGGTAAGATTCTGTCGAAGCTCCAGCTGAACATCAATCTTGTGCAGGTGTAAACATATGTGAGTCCAGCGGCCCAAGTCATCATCATAAATCCAAGGCATATAATGAAGTAAGCACCGAGATTATCTGTTGCAAAAATGGCAAGAACTGTAAACCATGGTCCTGTTATCGCTGCTGGCATCGTGTAATACGGGCTTCCGTAAACATAGGTTGTACTGATTGCGTTAACGAAAGAGCCGCCCATACCGATATAGGCCGATTGGTATATCATAAAGGTGAGCAGACCGAAGACTATAACTGCACCTAGAATGGCAATAAACTGTGATCTTCGAACATCTTTAATTTCACCAGCAATGTACACTGACTGTGCAAATCCAAGGAAGTTGATCATTGTGAATGTCACGCCTAGCATGGTCGCTGCAAGTGGAAAAACGGTCATTAGTGGCAGTCCATACGTATTCGCCACATCGTTCCCCGCAGCAATGGTTCCTGCATAGGTCATATCACCAGGGATGGAAGATGCATCAAAGTTCGCAGCATACTGCGCGGGTGTTATACTTGCAAAGACTGCTGTAAAGGTGACAATACCTGCCACAATAACGAAGAATGCAATCGTTAACACCCTAGCGTTCCATTTTGATCCAAGTGCTGCAATTATTGAAACGAGTATGATATAGACTGTGCCGAGTACCATCATCGTGATTGGATTCAAAATTGCTGCTGCTCCCGTTGGATTCCCCATTTTCACTAAGAGTGGTGCGATCGCATACTCCAAGGTCCAAGGAATTTCCGTTCCAACTAAGCTAATAAGCACAATGAACAGGAAGAAATTCGTCATAAAACCGAGACCTGGATGAACCGTACGGCTAATCCAGATATAGTCACCACCAGAACGTGGTGCAGCTGCCGAATAGAGACTATAGAAAATAGCTATGACCAAACAGATAGGGATGCATATCAGAGCAGTTGTGGGTAGATAAACCCCCGGAAACGTGACTGTCGCCCAGATACCATAGATATAGACAGCTGAAGGAGCCATAACCAATACATTGAAGATCAATGTTTCCCATGCGCTAATGTTTCTAACCAAACCAGAACTTTTTCGAGCAAAGACTTCGCCCATGTTAGTTTTCTCCTAAATTTTTTTAAACAATAGTATATACAATTGGAAACGTTTGTTTGTGGCGCTATCTAGTATTTATAACTTTTTATGATTAGTTTGACAAATAAACTTGAAATAAATTAAGTGTTCATATGATTAGCATGTTTCAAGAAGCGAAGTACAGATTTTAAAGCCAAAATAAATTTAAGACAATAGTTAGTATAGCGTGGTATACTTTTGGTAGTAGTAAAGGAAGGATGGTTAAAATGGGTATTCCTAAAGAAGAATTTAGTGAAAGAATCGCAAAAGTAAAGATGATGATGGAAAAAACGGAAATAGGTTATTTAATCGTTTCTTCGATATCAGATATGAGATATCTCTCAAATTATACACTGCTTGCCGGAGCAGCCAACGTACTTATACCAAGAGATGATGAGCCTGTATTGTTGATAGATCAAGATTGGGATCTTTTACGAGCCAAAGAGGTATCAGCAATTCCAGATACACGTGCTACATCAAGCCTTGCATTAGGTATCCCAGAGATCATGGAAAGCACTTATGTCGAAGGTAAGATAGGAGTTGTTGGCTGGAATATGTTCCCCACACCCATCTACTTGTCTATTAAGAATGTATTTCCAAAGGCTCGCTTTGATGACGCTACTGAAATTTTAGCGGAAATGAGGATGGTAAAAAGTACTACTGAGATAGCATTCATAGAGAAGGCAGCAAAGATAACTGATGAAGGAGCAAAAACTATCACGAATGTCATTGATCCTGGAAAAACAGAAATAGAAGTAGTAATTGCAGGAGAAGTAGCTATGAAGTTAGCGGGTGCTCGAGAACTTTCTTTTCCTACAGTCCTTGGATCGGGAGCGAGAACTGAGACTATAGTTCCTCAACCGACTGAAAAGAAAATAGAACAGGACGATCTGATTCTGATGGATCTTGGCGGTAGATATAATGGATATTGTGCAGACATGTCGAGAGTAAAGATGTGTGGAACGCCTACACAAGAGCAAAAGGATCTTTATGAAGTTGTCATACAAATGTATAATAGAGCTATTCAGGCAGTAAAGCCTGGGGTAAAGGCAAATGAAGTACATGAAATTGCGAAACGTGTTGCACAAGAAGCAGGCTATGGAGAATATTTTGTCCATCTAATCGGGCATGGACTAGGGCTAGATGAACATGACCCTCCCATACTTGAAACGGAACCCATTGAACTGGTTCCAGGCATGGTTCATTCGATCGAGCCAGGACTTTACAAACCTGGAGTCGGTGGTATCAGGGTGGAGGATACGGTTCTAGTGACCGATACTGGTCGAAAAGTATTAACTTCATTTGACAGAAGCCTTTAACCATAATATAATATATCCTGATGATTACAAATATAATCAGGACTTCTTTTCCTAATTTTTTTGGAAAATCAAACAAGCGATACTAAAGTGTCTTTTTTTTTTCGAAACGACTGCTTTTAATAGACAAGAAGTCTTTGAAATTCAATGTATCTAAAGATAGTTAAATTGCTGTTTTAAATATTTTTTCTTTTCATCCAAAAGGCCTCAAGAAACAAGACGTCTTAGAAGTGTCTATAAAACTTTACGAGAGTGAAAGTTTGAAAAAAAAGTAAAAAAAAGGTTGGCAATAGATATTAACGATGTTTTGAGCGTTATTCTGGTGGTATCTCCTTGAATGTTAATTCGAGTGGGATTCTATTTCTGTGATAGAACCACGCTATTCCGAAAATTATCCAGGCTATAACCCAGAAAACGAAAGTAAATGCAAGGTTAGCTACATTAACCGCTCCTGAGATCGTTGGAGTCATACCAGAATATGCCATCCACGCTGAAACAATAAATGATGCTATTGCAGCCCATTGAATCGTATAAAATGGTCCAATTTTGCGTTTAACAATGTCCGGCGCTAATTCAAAGGATTCTTTCATTTTCGTTGGATATATAAACCCAGAGATTGATGCAATCATGTTTCCAACAAACCATCCCGTCACAATATACACAAAGAACGCCATAATTGTTGAGAAGAGCCATAATATGCCGAAAATAAACGCTACAATACCACAGACGATCAGTGCGACCCATGGTGTTCCAAATCGTGAGTCTACAGCGCTAACTTTGGTGGGTAATATCCTATCAAAGCTCCAACCAAACATTAACCGCGTACAAGTATAGAAGAGTGTTAAACCCCCCATCCATGTCATCACCGTAAATCCAAGGACTACTAAGAAGTAGGCAACGATGTTATCTGTTGCGAATATGAACAATGCAGTAAACCAAGGCCCTGTGATTCCTGCAGGCATCGTGTAATAGGGATCTCCGTAAACATATATCAAACTGATTGATGAGATGAACTGCCCACCCATTCCAGCATACGCAGCGGCATAGATCAAATATGTAACTACCCCGAAAACAATTACTGCACCAATGATGGCAATGAATTGTGATCTACGAACATCTTTGATTTCACCAGCAATGTAAACTGACTGAGAAAATCCAAGAAAGTTTATCATAGTAAAAGTGACCCCCAAAACTGTAGCAACAATCGGAAATGTAAGTACTACGGGATCAATAGCTACAGCAGCATCGATGGTTCCTTGGTAGGTCATGTTGCCAGGAATAGTTGATGCATCAAAATTAGCTGCAAATTGACCTGGTGGCAGACTGAAAAGTGTGACCACAAAGGTAATTATACCGGCCATAATGATGAAAAATGCCACCAATAAAACTCTTGCAGTAAATTTCGATCCAAGTGCGATAATAGCAGCGCATGCAACAATATAGATGGTGCCAAGACCTAACATCAGAAACGGATTCAAGATGGCGGCGGCGGCGGTGGGGTTCCCCATTTTCACTAAGAGTGGTGCAATTGCATATTCCAATGTCCAGGGAATCTCTGTTCCAACTAAGCTAATGAGTACAATGAAAAGGAAAAAGTTAACCATAAACCCAAGACCCGGATGAATAGTTCTCGAAATCCAGATATAGTCACCACCAGAGCGTGGTGCAGCAGCCGAATAAAGAGAGTAGAAAATAGCTATGACCATGCAAATAGGTATGCACATTAAAGCGGTTACCGGCAGATATGCTCCTGGGAATGTTACTGATGCCCAAATTCCGTAGAGGTAAACAGCTGACGGTGCCATGACGAGAAGATTAAAGATTAGTGTTTCCCATGCATTTATAGATCTAACTAGCCCAGAACTTTTTCGAGCAAAGACTTCGCCCATATGTGTTTTCTCCTAATTTTTTTTATATATTATAATTGAATTTAAAATTGGAAATGCTTCGTTTGTGAAGCGACGTAGTATTTAAAGTTTTTTATATTCCAGAGAGTATCCTTCAAGATTTGGAGAAACGTATGTAAGTTTTTTACAAATATGCACTGAATCATTGTAAATATTTGAAGCAAGCAAATGCTGTATGTATGTGAGTCTTTGTAGAAATTCTACAAAAGATTGAAACGGTTAGAATTGGCATATCTACTAAAAAAATGTTGTTTTTTTGTCTGATATGAGGCGTGAAACGGTTATATTGACTAATGAGTTAAAAAAAAATCTTGAATACCATCTATAGGTCATACTCTTTTCAAAAAAAAAACCAAAGCAACTGATCGATAATTATAGTTCTTTTGTTATAAGTATTCTCCATACATTATTTATTAAAAAATTCACTAATGCTTTACTTTGTAATAATCATTTTTGTGATATCATCTAGCGTTTTCCATGTGTTTAAAATATCATCGGGTAACTATCTATCATTAAAATAATGGACTGAAACCATTTAACCTTACCATATCATTTACTTTATCTTACAAACACGGAATTCGTAATATTTATAAGTTCAGACGTCCATATATTCTTTGAGAATGATTCTACCGGTGATATTGCGCTAGTCTTTAGCACCAGGGTAGGTCATTTTCTAAAAAATACATTGGCAGTGGTGGGTATGGGTATGGGTACAATCCTATTGGAAATAAATGGCATTAACCAAGTTCTATTAGATATTTCGATCGGTTTTTTCATTTCAGGTATAATACTCTTTGTACTGACAGCCATTCTTCTCGGTGTTAGTTTTGACCATAGCGGAGATCATAGTGTAGATGGACATGACATAGATGGGCACGACGTCAGCCATGATATTAGTCATGACGTTGGGGATCATAGCATAGACGGGCACGATGTTGGAGATCACGACCTTTCACACGGAGTGGGACATGAAGATGTACACACCGAAGCAAGTGGTGATAGTGCACCCCTCATTCTTCTTGTATCAACATTTATGCTGAGTTTCGGAGCGATGGGCATCAGTCTCTTTCAAATTCAAATGGATTCTTTTATGAGAACTCTAATAATCTTCTTAACGCCAATAATTTTCACAATCGCGGTTCGTACACTATGGAAAAGAATTGCAAAAAGTGAACTTGGCAGTCATGTTCATCCAAAAGAACTTGTGGGTAAAAAAGGCACTATTGTTCATCAGACAACGTATCGAGGAGGCTCAGTACGTGTTACTATAGAAGGCCCTATGGGGTCAATTTTATTACCCGCTAAATCATATGAAGCCGGCGAAGAATTCTACAAAGGAGAAATAGTTGAAATATTAGACGCAGAAGGAACCACCTGCCTTGTAAAAAGAATTAATAAGGAGAGTGAACTATAAAATGCTTCAATTAGGAACTTTAGGTCCATACAGTGTTTGGATTGTGACTGTAACTGTTCTGTTCTTCTTCTTTCTGCTGTACCTGTTAACCAGATATCGCAAGTTCAAAACCAACGAGTTCGTTATTTATCTCAGAAATGGTAAAGTCAAGAGAGCTGGGCTTGGTGGACGACTATTCTTGCTCCCCTTGATTGATGAGTGTATTGTGATCCCCACTACAATTGTACAGAGCAGCTTAGAAGCAAAAGAAAAAGTAGTTTCAAGAGAATATCAGAACATTGCAGTTACGGGATTCGTTTTTTGGCAAGTAACTGAACCGAGTGCAGCTTTTACAAGTGTTAGTTGGGATAAACGTTCAGGAGATTACGTTGAAACAGTAATAAAAAACGCTGCTGAATCAATAATTCGAACAACCTGTGCAAATATGGCTCTTGAGGAAATAATTCGAGAACGGTCTAAAATTATTGACGCAGTAATTAGCGAACTTCATGACCTCATGGCAAACTGGGGTGTGACTGCTCACAGCGTAGAGATACGTGATGTCGAAGTTTTGGATCCGGAACTGAAGGGAAATATGGAAGCTGTGAAGAAGGCTGCTGAAGAACAAAAAGCCAAGTTAAGACAAGCAGAGATGCGAGAGATAACAAGAATGCGAGATTTGGATGTTATTGAGAAAACTGGAATAGCAGAACAAGAAATTCAACTCGAAATTCAATCTAAAGCTAAACAACGTGAAGTGAAAGTACAAGAACTTGAAAGACAACGTGTTGAGGTTGAAGCTACTGCTGAAAGAAATCGTCTTCAATTAATTGCTGAAGGTGACGCTGCAAAAATAAAACAGGATCTGGTTGCTGAAGCTGAGGGTGTTTTGCAACAGATTATGGCGTTAAAAGAATCAGATGAGCGCCTATTTCAATTAAAACTCATTGAAGCGATTCCTGGAATCTTTCAGAAACTTCCAATTGAAAAAATGTATGTCATAGGTGACTCAAATAGTGCATTTGGTAGCATCGCAGGTGCAGTTATTCCGTTTATACAAGTACTACAAGACTTGCTTCGATCTCAGAAAATTGATTTACCTCAAGTTGCTAAGAAATTCTTAGACACAGCAAATCCAAAATCTTAGACAGATAATCTCATAATATATTTCTTTTTTTCTAATCAAGTTTTTTTTGTTTTATTTATTTATAGGCCTTAATAGAACAAATACCTGAAAAAAAGGAATACATCAGATATAGCATCGTTCATTAAAATAAGATAAAAAAAAGAGGACGTGTTATTCGAAGGCTTCTTCAAAATCTTGTGTTAATTTTTCACCTTCCTCGATTCTAAGAACCCTAGGTTTACCTCCTCGATCACTTCGTAGTTTCCTAGCCACTATATTAG
>JAEOSF010000059.1 GCA_016840515.1 Candidatus Borrarchaeum yapensis
TTTAAGTTCCTCTTCCATTTCTTCAACGTCTTCAGCGTCCTCAGGTAACTCCTCTGGAACTTCTTCTATCGCTTCCATCGCATATTTCTCGCGTTGCTTTTTCTTTTGACGCTTGGTCCATACAAGTGGAACTACAACCATCACTACGGCTAGTCCGATCATAAAGTACAGGTTCAGTGCATAGGTGCCGGTAAGATTGAGCCATTGAGGAACGGCAACACCTATAGTAAGTCCTGCGGCTGTCGCTGCACCGGTGCCGGCTGCGGCCACACCAAAGTTGAGTAACCCGGCTTCGGTTAAGACCGTCATGACATCGGCGGCTTCCCCTTGTCCTGTGCCTAGGGCTGATGCCAGTTTTGAGACCGCGTTTTTCTTAGCTTCCGCGAGGATGCCAATCGCTTTCGTACTGGATGATTTCAGCGCGTTGCGATATTCACGTATGAGGTCCGCCGTGAGTAATCCACACCCAGGGCATACCTCAGGTGCTGACCACTTTGCCGCACAGCTCGGACAATTTGCCATACGCCGGACTTTATTCTTAATCGCTCGTGCGAGCTTTGATAGAACCCTATTTCTCGCTTCTGAGGACAATTTGCCAGCTGCAAAGTTCTGCAAACTGCCTGTTGCACCAAAGAGTGATCCCGGACCCAGTGAAGCGGCTGAGGGTACACCACTCATAAATGAGGGAAATACTCCTCCTAGTTGTAATCCTGTGGCTACTACAGCCACACCCGCAACTGCTGTCACACCAACGGTTGCCTGTCCTGCGGGAGTACTTAACTGGTCTCTTAGTCGTTCGGTAGATGTTGTATCTCTCCGTTCACCGTCTTCATATACATACCAGTCCTGGACATTCACTTGAACGTCATCTTGTGCTACTGTGTAGCCTTCTGCATCTACCTGCTGTTTTGTTCCGTATTCTTCTCCCAAAGATAAAGTAGAACTGTCTAAAGTTTGGGCCGTAGCTGCTGGTGGAGGTCCTCCGACTCGATATCTGATAAATATCGTGAGTTTAAGGAAGCCGGTGTAGACCGGATCTGGTAAATCGTATCCAAGTTCCTCAGCAGTCGCTAGTATACGAAGGGTTTGGTCATAGATCACTGTATCGGGTGCATTTGCAGGAAGCAGTCGTTTTATAGGATAATTACCTTCTTGTGGATATCTGATTGTTAATCCTGTTCCCTCTATAAGTTCTACTGTCGCATAAAAGTCATGTACATAGACTTGTTGTGCCCCTGTTCCCGCTAGAATCTTGATATTAATCGGCTCAAATCTACCATCGTCTTCGAGATCCAATTTAAACTGTTCAGCAGGGACATTTGTTCCAGCTACCAATTGATCGTTTAGATAAAGATACCATCTGACAGTTTCTGCTTGCGTTGTTTGCTGAGACGCTACTGGTGTCGTTGCAATTAAGAGGAGCATTAGTCCTAGAAATCCGAAGAATAGATAGCGTGATACTACACTTCTATTTCGCTTTAACATAGGACATCTCCTTTTTTAATATAGATTATTTTTAAAATAGTCCATCTTCTCATATATCTCTCTTTCTTTAGTTTCAAATAGTGTTTGGTACAAAAATTCCTGTAGGTCTGTCTCTATTATTTAACTTCTTATTGTAGATCTTAAAATAATCCATTGTCGCTCATAGAGCGCTGCTTCTACAAAATTACTCCGTATAAAAAGTTCTAATAAGAATTCGCTAATTAAACATGTTATTTTAAGCTTAATGTTAATTAAAAAATAATTCAGATAAATATACAGACAACGATCTAAAAAACAAATAACGCGAATACAAACCGGAAAAAGAAAAAAAGAAAGAGAGGGGGATTTTGCTTATACCTCTGCCAATGGGAATACTTTTTTGACTTCTGAAACCATCTTCTTGGCTTTTTCCATACCAGGTTTCCAGTAGTCATCTTTCCATTTGCGTTGTGCCCAATCTTCATCGAATGGTACACGCTTGAAGCCGCCGAATCGTTCGATGATTTCTTTCATGAAGTCCTGTCGTGCAAAGTAGGGTCTCATCATGTCTCCACTGCATCTGGCTGGATCGATCGCCCATTTGAACACGTTTTCATTGGTCAAAACTGGCTCATATTCAACGATTTCGTATTCCATTTCACCAGCGCCGAGCATTTCCATAGCTTTGAGTTGGATTCTTGGAGAGTAGTCTTGGATCAGTTCGTAGCGATCTTGACCGACTTCGATTCCCTTCTCATCGGCAACGCTCCATGGTCCAATTGGTGCTTGGTCAACTAAGTCACATGCACAAGCATCTACGGCCACGAAATCTTTTGTTGCGAGTGTTCCAATGTCTGGAGCAACTGGTAAGTCTGCCCATGGGACACAGTCACACATCTGGTCGTTGTCGATTAGATATGTCAAACAGCCGACTTTGTCACGATATTTGGTGAACTCTTTGCCTGGTTCTTGCCATACATTTAAGGTACCCATAGCTGCATCTGCCATTGCGATCTGGTTCATAGGCCAATATTCGTCACGCCATTTTAGAGCGCTTGTGGCCATGATGATGCAATGCCATTGACACGTCTGGCACATGTAACATTTGTCCCAGTCAATGTCTACAGTGTCTTCTTGGACACGTACAGCATCTACTGGGCAGACACGTGCACACATGTCCGCAACAGGACAACCTTTCGTACCTGGGCAGTTTTCTTTTATAACAACTGGCCAGCCCATATGGTCTTCAGGCTCACCCCACATAGCTAAATGACTGTTATACTTGCCTCGTTTTGATTGCGCACCGATACCCAAGTTCTTGATTGCACCACCATAAGAGGTCATTGGATGTCCTTTGCCATGAGTTGTAATAAGCATAGCATCAGCCTCGGCGATACCGCGGGCGGTATAAGACTCTTTCAAAATATTTCCGTTTGGAACTGGGATCACCACGTCATCTTCTCCGGCGAAGCCGTCGGCAATGATGATTGGGCAACCCATTGTCCCTGGGGTGAAACCATGATATGCAGCTGTGATCAATTCGACAATTGCATTAATACGGCTGCAGCAGTGGCTGTATGGTTGAGTTGTCGTGTCTGTGACGAAAGGACGACCACCTTCACGTTTTATCATGTCGGTCATGGCAGCTACACATTCAGGTCGCAGTACATGTGTACGTCCCCATTCACCTAAGTGAATTTTAACTGCACTGTAGTCACCTTTGTCCACAATTTCGTCTAGACCTGCTTCATAGAAGAGATCTTTTGCTCTGTAGATCTTAGATTCAACCCAGTTTCTTTCTCTTGCTTCTGAAAAATAGACTTTTTCTGGCATTTTTTATTACCTCTCAATATTGAGATTTCTCTCTTTTACCAACTAAGGCAAATCGGAGTAAAGTGAATAACAGTAATTAGCTAGCTCTTTAAAAACATTATCAACTTATGTACTATAATGATAATTACGCTAGTAATTCCCATAAACTGGGTGATGAAAATTATCTTAAGTCATTTATTTTCAACTAAAACAACAAATATGACGTTTTTGATCCAATATGAAGCGCAATTGCTCAAAAGTTAGCTTAGATAGAAAATGCATTTTTTCAAAATTCTATGATGAAATCTTCCTAAATTGTAGAAGAGTTTCTAAAAATGAAGAAGGGAAGAAGAAAAATGTACATATTAATTTAAATTGTTATTTGTATTAAATTAACCCTATTTAAAGCAAAAAAGGTTACCCTGAAATGATATTAAAGGTGCTTACGTCCAATTCTCTTCAGAATGAACCAAGTGGCTGTTTTTTAGTTATTTTGAGGAGCCAAATTATTTAACATTTAGTACATGTGACATATATCTTGTACTATTGCACAATCCAACTAGAAGTAATATTTTAATAATGAATGGAGTTTTACTACTATATAAAGGAATATCCTATAAATTTGTGACATTCAATAAACCCTTTGTGACTTATAACTTTTTTAAATGTCTAAATCATACTCTAAAAAATTAGTATTTAGATTAATGGGATGAGAGCTATGAGGAAATCAACAACGTCAAAATCTTGGCAGTTAAGTGTTGTTAAAAACACTCATTTCCGATTAAATGTACAAATTGTAACCAAAATAAACTAATTAGTTCCATCAAGTAAATTCACATACAATTTAGGGTTCGTTTTTTAATGAAAAAATCCGATTACTACATCCTTTATTTAAATACAACAACAATTTCTTATCACTGAATATTACGCGCGTGTAAAATATTAATACTCAAATAAGCAAATATCTAACGGTACACTCGCATTTAATACGTTTCAATTAAGTCTCTCTCTTTTGCATATATTTTGTTCTTATCACGCCAGTATAATGAAGTTTTCTTGTAATGTTAGGTTAATGTATTTTAAGTAATTAGGCCGTATTATAAGCGAGAGATCTCGTAAAATTTACTTGTTTACAAGCGCACCTAACCGTTTAGCTTCAAGAAAGATGTCGTTATAAAGTTGAGAGTCAATCTTACGTGCTAATTTTTCCAAAGACGTGTTAATCTTTTTACTTATATCATATTCTCCTGCAAGACATTTACTACAAGCGACGTAAGGTAAAAAGGGGAATTTATTCAAGGTCTTTACAGTGTTATCTTTCTTCGGATAAGTTACAGGGGCATTTCTTTCAATTAGAGCGATGATTTCATCATCATTGTTGGTGATATATTGATCTTTTAGCGCATTAACATAATTTTGTGTGTTAATAATAATGTACTTATTGTATTCTTTGATGCAATGTGATGAATATCCCAAAATGCGACCGATCTGAGAGTTAGTCATCTTAGGTTTAAGTTGCGCTTGTATTTCCTTGTTATTGTAAGCCCACAATAAGATAGTCGGCTTTTTTGATGCATTCAATTCCACGAAATAGGAACGGATTTTTGGAGTAATATTTGTTTTGTCAAGAGGAGGTTGAATTCTTCTGAGTGTAGTGACAGAAGTGAGCAATTTAAACTTTCTAAGGATTTTTCTCAGGGCTTGTAGATTAGGAAGGAGTTTATCATCTTCAGGTTCGATAGATGCGACATTTTTTTGTCCTGCTAGGACTGCACAAAGAGAAAGCTTATTATGAAGGTCTTCAATTCGTAGAATACTTGTAGGAATCTCCTTGATACTGTCCCACAAATTCTTGACTTGGTTTAGATCCATTGATGGCATGGCGGCTTCCTTTTCCTATGAGCAAATGCACTCAACTTGAAACCTCATTTTAAGATTTAAATTCATTTCATTCTTCAGAGATCATAATGAACAAATTTAATAGAAAGTTAGTCATATTCCACATGAAGATGTCAGTTGGCTCTTTTGGAGGTATCTCTTATAATATCTGCGAATGAATACAACAGTTCAGAACGCACATTATTGATGTTATTGTTAGAGAATCATGCACTTTTTCTTGACTTTGAATGGCATTTAATGGTTCCTGAAGGTGCGAAAGGAAAACTCCATTATTTCTTCCAAAGAAAGTTAAATGTAGGCACAAAAGGTCTTCAAAAACTTCTTCGCAGTTTACAAAAGAAAGGAGTGGTAGAGCGTAGCGATATGAAAAGAGGACGTTCTTTCGCGATAAGGTATCTCCTAACCTCGCATGGTAAATTATTAGCGCATGAATTGCTTAAGAAACGGGAGGACTATCCGATTCCAAAAGAGCAATTCATGAGAATTTTAGTGAAATCTGAAGAGGAGTTGACAAAAGAAGAACCGCTTTTTGCGATTAAAAAAGGAGCAATTGTCTCACTTGATACTGTGTCTATTAGAAAAGAAACTAAGGCGGTCCCTGTAAGGAAGGAATATATCTTTGTGAAAGAAGATGTTATAGTAGTAACAAAACAAGTGTCAGAGGGCACTTGTAAAATTGTAGTTAAGGGGTCAAAGGTAAAAATTGACCCAGAAGTGTATGAAAAGGCAAAACGTGTATGTAGAGTGACTGAAGCCTGTGAAGATTTCGAATATTGTATCCAAACACCTCTTTCAAAGGAATGCTTCTCATCTGTAACATTATTAAAGCAGGGAATCCGTGCAAAAAGAATATGGAAAGAATGGAAAACAAAATCAGTTAGTACGGACTGAGTTAGATGCGAGATAAAGACTTGAAGCATTTGGAGGACGAGTTGTTAGTTTTATGTTATGATAATTGCAGTATTTATCTATATGCTGATGATCGACACTATGCGGAGAGTTGCAGACCGAAAACAGATATAGGTAAGCCAGGAAAGACTTCCACGTGGTACGCATGTAGATTAAAAGTGGGATCAAGAACATTTATGCGAATAGCAAAACAGGCTTGTGCTAAACAATTATTAGAAGAAATGAAAATTTGGCGCTACCGCTCGTTTGTAAGACGTTTAGAACTCACAGCTTTAGGAGAAAAGATTGCAAAACGCTTGAAAGTTGAAAGAAATGGTGGATTTCTCGAACCCGAAGAAGATCCCATCATAAAAGTTCGAGTACGGTTGCACACGCCGCATGCTCAAGAAGAGCCAATACTTATTATAAATAAAGAAGAGTGCCTTTCCTCGTTAAGTTCCGTAACTATGTTACGAGAAAAAAATGAAACCGAAGAATACATAATTACACGAAGCAATACAATTGTTGTAACCGTAAGATGTGAAGAATTACAAGAAGGAAATGGTCGAAAAATCCTTGTAAAGGGAACTAAATTAACCCCCTCGATTTATAAAAGGATCAAAAGGTTGGTTCGCGTAACGTTAAACGAAACAGATCTTCACTTTTTTTTCATACCGCATAAACCGCTCTCCCCCAGCAAATATCTCTCCACTGTAAGGAATTTAAGAACAAATCAGGCTCAAAGAATGCTCAAACAATGGAACTGTTTCAAAAAACCATCTTTATGAGTAGATTGTAGAGCTTCAAGTGAGTTACTCATCAACGAAACCGTGGATTTCCTTGAGGTGTTTTTATGAAGCTTTATTTTGGTTATGTCGCAAACCTCACTATTTTAAGTATATGAATGCAGAGTTTCAATAGAGTATCTTCAGGTTGGATCATATGGAAGGCGTGAAGGACGAAGAGTTATCGCAAATGGAAGAACAGTTTCTGGTGCTTCTCTTTGAAAACGGAGGCATTTTCCCTATGTATGAACGCTGGGATCTAGGTCCACAGGCGCTTGAACAGGGTAAAATTATTTTCTGGTACTCAGGACAGCTTAATGCTGGATCAAAAACGCTTATAAAAATCATGAGGCGTTTTAATGAAAAAGGACTTCTTATAAGGAATGATACTAAGAGAGACCGTTCTCCGGTAATGCGTTATCTGCTCACAAAGAAAGGAATGGAAGTAGCACTTCAAATTAGAGAGAAATGTAAGGCTGAGTGCTGTAAGGCGCCTGAGGAATGTCTTTTGCGTGTTTTGATAAAAACAAGTGGTAGTGAAAGTATAGAACACCCACTTTTTGCAATAAAAAAGGACAATATACTCTCAATCGAAAATGTAACAATAAAAAAAGAATTGAAAGAGGGCACAGAGTCCGTTATTACGCGTGGAGATGCTCTTATCGTTACCGTCCGAAAAAACCATACATTATCTGACGCACCCGAGATTCTTATAAAAGGTATTGAATGCAATGCAGATTCATTCAAGAAAGCACAACGTTATGCACTCGTTTTTCTACAGCAAAGAGGAGATTATGATGAAACTCGGTTGACCTATAAGTTTGTTCCTCTTAACCCCCTCCCAGATAATTATCTTTCAAAAAAACTGGCTTCACGTCAAAAAACGAAAAAACTTCTCAAGGAATGGCAAGGCCATGACTTAAATGGATCATAGAAGAAAAAACCAAGAACTGACAAATGGTTATTAGAAAGCCGCTGCTAGCATATCATTGATATTAACAACAACATCTTGCCAACGGTTTATTTCTAGCACTTTTCCATTTTTAGCAAGTTGTTCTGCGAACCATGGTCTGCCTGGAGGGATATAGAAAACGTTTACTTGATCAAAAAACTTTATAACTTCTCTAGGATCGTTTCCATATGTCCAGACGCAATCACTAATAAGGAACGCAACCTTTTTTGGGGAATTTGCACGGAGAAATTCGGACAAGGCAAGTTCTAGAGCCCCTCTTATATTTGTCAGCATAGTATGACGAAGTGAGACGATATCTGTTACCACTTCATCAATTTGTTTTTGTTGATTGAGTCCTTTTAACAGATACTGAGCGTTATTATATGCAATTACTCCAAAACTATCATTTTTACGATTCATAGCGTAAGAAAGCACCGATGCAATTAAGGTTGCAATCTCAATTTTTTCGCCTCGCATGCTTTCGGAACTATCAACGAGTAGTATTGCGCCTCTACTAGTTTTCTCTCTACATCGTACGAAAAAATCCTCTTCTTTAGGATAAATCTCTTGGACTAAATTCTCAATTGTACGATCGATGTCTAATTCATTCACGCCATTAAACTTGTGAGGACGTAAACGTCCTTCACGCCTTCCAAAAGGTGTGGCTCTAAGTGCACGTTTTATTGCAATTTGCATTGACAGAATTCTTGCCAATTGCTTCATGTATTCACGTGGGCTTCTTTTGTGAAATGAAACCCCTTCTACTGAGTCATAAGTTGGATGTGTATCAAAGGATACAAGACTGTCTTCGGCGTCCTTGCGCAGACTCTCCGTAAAAGACTCTATATCGGTTCCCTTATCAAGAGGAAGTGCGTATGAATCGTTATCTATCTCTTCTGGCATGGAAACAGTGACTTCCTCTATATCTTCTTCATCAACATCCTCATCGCCTGATTGTTCTTTTTTTTCAGGGAATATGTCTTGTTCCAAATCATCGCTATCTTCCGTTTTTTCTTCTTGTTGTTCTTCGCCTTCTCCAGGTCTTTCTGGATCTATTTGATTTTGAAGTTCTTCAAAAATAGAAGATATTATCTCATAAATTATTTCTTCTTCGGTTTTATCAGTTGTAGGAGCAGGCCAAATTTTTAAGCGTAAAGCAACTATAGATGCATCTAACAGGTCTTCAAAGGTGTAATTATCAGTTTTTGAAGGATCACTTTGAATGAGCTGGACTAAATCGATGGCGCCTCTCACACTTGCACCGGCCTTTAGTTCTGGGTGCTTTCTGCTTCTCCGTACGATTTCAACTGCTAAATCGATCAGCCAATCGTCTTCGCATGATGTGTTGTTTTTAACAATCAAAATTTCCTCTTCTTTAGACTGATATCCCATTCGTAGGCTTACAAATCTGTCGAGGACTCCCCTACTTATGCGTGAGACACCGATATCATCGATAGGGTTCTGAGTTGCTACCACCGAAAAATTTGCATTAGCTTTTATATTACCGTAACGCGGGATATCCATTGTTTTTTCGCTAAGTGAAACAAGAAGCACGTTAAGCGTTTCAGGTGGCGCCCTATTGATTTCCTCTATGTAAAGTATGCCGCCTTCTTCCATGGCTCTAGCTAACGGGCCTTTTCGAAAATTCTCTTTTTTATATCCTGTTTGCAATACTGCTGAGGGATCAAAATGTCCTACTAATTTTGGAACCGTGAGATCTTCATTTCCTTCTATGAAATAAAATGGAAGGTCCAAAACCTCACTGAGAGTTCTAAGTATGGTTGTTTTTGAGGTTCCTGGAGCACCTTCAAGGAGAACTGCTTTATTGGCAGCTAATGAACTTAATATAAGACGAGTTTCCTTTCGTCTTCCTACGATTTGTACGCATACTTCATCGTATACCCTATTTACGTTGATGTTCATGTTCAAAGCATCCTTCCTTTTGTGAATTTTAATAGAGTGCAACTAAGAGCTGTTATAAAAATATATCCAATACGGTTTAATTTCACAGATTTTATGTGGTTCATGTTGAATTGTTATTTTATTTGAAACAAAATGTCCTTATAAAAATCGTGTTTCGCGTATGAACTAAATTGCTCTTTTTAATATTCTCTTGATATAATATAGTTCATAATATAGTCCATAAAACAGATCAATCTCTTGTGGATGCTAATAATTCTGAGATTCTTTAAAACAAAATTTATAAATGTGGAGCGAATTTAAGCCATCCTAATCCTTGTGACATCGGTGTCATTAGGAAAATATTCATAATGAGTGGCTCAATAGAGATATCGTATAGACAGGGACATGATTATTTCATATTTTTCGTCCACGAATGAAGATATGAGGTGGTAAAAAATGGCAAAAGCTAAAGTATCAATAGCTAAAGCAGAAAATTATGAAGAGGCACAAGCGGGAATTCGCGCTGTTATGGAGCCTTTAGGGGGCTTTAATGCCTTCATCAAAGATGGTCAGAGTGTATGGCTCAAGCCTAATATGGTGCGTCCATTACCGACCGTTCCAGCACTAACAGATGCGCGATTCATGGCAGCGTTAATCAGAGAAATAAAAGAACAGACTGACCCCTCCAGAATTGTCGTTGCAGATGCTCCCTTCAGGGGATATCCCGGCGTGAAAGCCTTCAACTTCGAAGGAGAATACAGCGGATTAAAGATGAAAGATACTGTCGAGAAAGAAGGTGCAGAAGTAATTTATCTGGATGAATACGAATGGGAAACAGTGGAAATCCCAGATGCCAAAGTACTTAGAGAGGTAGAGGTCTCCAAACTGAGAAATGAAGTAGATGTGATCATTAATGTTCCCAAACTAAAGACTCATGTACAACCGGGTATTACCGTAGCGTTAAAGAATTGGCACGGCTTTATCAGCTGGAAATATCGCCGACTCTGGCATAGTGATAACCTATCCCAAAAACTGGTTGATATATTCAAAGCCCAAGGTGCAATGCCTGATTTAAACATCGTTGATGGAATCATTGGGGTCCATGAATTTGGACCTTCTATTGCAGGTTTGCCATACGAATCCAAGACGATCATCGCCAGTGCTGACCCAGTCGCAACTGATGCTGTTGCGGCCTATATGATGGGCTGGGATAATCCGTTTGATGTCGAGATGGTACGTATAGGCGACTTTGATGGTGTTGGTGTAGGAGATATCAGCAAAATTGAGATCGTTGGCGAACCGTTGCACCAACTGGAGGGTTGGATTCGACCAAACATGAAACTTATTGCTGAGTATCCAAATATTAACGTAATTGTGGGATCATACTGCGCAGGATGTAAATCTAGGCTAAAATTTGCTTTAGAGAACATTCTTAAACGCGGACTTTGGCCGAAGTATTTTGAACACCACAATCCATTGACTTTAGTATGTGGAGTCGGTGCCAAACTACCTGAGCCAAGCGAAGACGTTCTATACCTTGGTGATTGCATTCAGTTCGATACAATCTTCGATGAGGAAGGAAATCCGCACTTTGGTCACGATGAAGACACAGTCAAAGAACGTAAAAAGAAATTGGATGATCCAAAGGCTATCTGGTTAAAAGGCTGCCCGATTTGGTTTACAGAAATATCAGATCTCATCAAAGAACGCGTAGAAAAGATAGAAGAAAAAACTTAACCTTCTTTTTTATCTCCAATCAAGAAAAGTATCTATATATGTCTTGAAACAATGTTTCAGGACTTTTTATTTTTTATTTTTCGAATTGAGATCCCAAGGTTTAATCCCAGTGATTGAGTCCTTAGTAAAATCGAACACGGTTGATTGTTTCTTTCCATCAGTTATAACTAATTGTTTAGCATCAGTTATTTCCCCAACAACTGCGGCATCAATATTTTGCTTTTCAAAAATAGTCAAAGCTTGTTGTGCCAATTTTGGATGCGTGGTAAGTAAATAACCAAATCCTGGATTGACTTTCAGCCAATTTTGTAAAGGAAAAGTCTCAGGTTTTGGAACTTTCCCAATATCCACTATTGCACCATTTCCTGAAACTTCTAACATCATTCCGAGAGTTCCAATAATGCCAGGCATTGAAATATCTTTACAAGAGGTAGCTAACTTGAGGTGTGCGATGGTTGTAATAGTCTCAAAATTTTGTCTAACGACAGCAGCATCTTTAAATGAAGTATTATCAAACCCCGTAAAAGATGTTTCCTTTCCATCGGTATCGATGGTTACAATAAGAACATCACCCGGTCTTGAACCATGAGAATACAGAACTTCATCTTTTTTTGCGGCACCAATCGTTGAACAATCAAGTGAGGGAACTGGTGCGTCAGGAATGATATGACCACCTAATATCGGACACTCAAATATTTCTGATCCCTTTTTGAGACCGTATATGATTTCTTCTAACGTTTCCTCGTTGTTAAAACTGATGACGCTTAAGAACCCGAGGGGAGTGCCACCCATTGCGAAAATATCTTTGATATTTACAACAACGCAAAAATATCCTGCTTCTCTCGGGTGAGTTTCAACGAATTGAGATCTCATGGCATCGTTCGTAAACAGAATAACATCATTTTGTCCGAGTTCCCGTAGGTTAATTGCAGCAGAATCTTCTCCGTATGCTTCTAACACATAACGGTTCTTTAACTTAGAGCCTAGTATCTCGGTAATCTTCTGGATAGGACTCTTCCTCGTAATACCCTCATTAAACCTCAGACTCGTTGCCAATTCATCAAGATTGTCCATATCTTTGAACCCCGTGAGTTATTTTCTTGCGTGGAATTCAGATCTTTGCAGAAAAAATTATCTCCACGTTCTCTTGCTGTACTTTCTTGCGGCGAAAGATTCATAAAGTTGATGTTTACCGATAGGATGTATCTTTTAGGAGGAGATGCTTATTCGAATCAAAAGCTCTTCAGTTCTTATAATCCTTCTTCTGTGTGTATCAGTAGCATTTCTATGTATGTCCGTTAAAGCCGACACAAATGCAAACAATTCTTTGTTTGTGACTGGGTTACAAGGAGATTCAGAGCTCATCAATAGATATTATGTTTATGTAAATGACACACATCCTTCTTTTACGGTAAAAGTTGATGTGAAATGGTGGAAAGGTTCAACTGTATCAAAAATGAGGATTACAGTAGAAAAACCTGGTGGAACGCTTTACAAGCAGGAAGAAGTCTCATATGGGACTACAGGTCTTACTGAACTATCTGTTAATGCAAAACAAGTTGGTATATGGAAAATAAAAATTGAAAGTTTGAAAGCAGCACCTGGCGATTTATTAGTTGGATATTCGCTTAATGTACCTGAGTTAGACGGAAAGATCTGGGCTGATGATCTTTGGGTTTCTAATGAAGAAGGAGATGCTTTTGAATACTGGTTGGAAGTACATCGCTTTCTCGAAGGAAAAAGTTTCACATTAAATATATTAAATGCAGATAGTCAAGGAAGGGTGGATTTACTCTTTCCAACAGGAAAATTAGCAGAACGTATGCAAATTCAACCAACTGAAAATAAGTGGAGTGGAACACAAGAAGTTCTCCATGAAGAGGGAGGCTTCTGGAAACTTCGCTTCGATGCTAATTGGCAGGCAGCACAAATCACTGTGATAGACCAGTATGAGGATACACTTCGCCTCTTTCTTGCGACAAAGAATGATAGTCCACCTCGACCAGGCCCTGTTATATTCAATTACATTCAGGAACTGAAACTCACACAAGCAGAGCCATCAAAAATCACACTTGACATTTACAACGGTATCTCTGCCAGTTTTTATGTCATAGTAAGGACGAGCGGCGTAGGATTTACAGCTACTTCGCAAGAAGTCTATGTCGTGCCTGGTATAAATGTGGTATTTATCGATACATTGTTTTTGCCTTCATCGCCTTATGAATGGGGAAATAGGATTTTAAGAATTGATATCATCTCTCAAAACACTTACATGGACAGCGTTCTTGTTCCGATCGATGTACAACTCAACACGTCAAATCTGATGATTGGATATATCTCTCCAACAATAGTAATCTTGGCATTAGCTTCTCAACTGATTGTATACAAGAAAGAAATCGATGAAAGCGGTAAAAAATTACGGACTACTCGCTGTGTACTAGGTTTCTTAATGGCAGTCTTTGGTATTACAAATGCCTTTGGATTTGCTATCGCAGATGTAATCGTTCATAGCAGCCTAACATTTGGCGGATACGTAACTTTAGTTATCTCTGTGGCCACAACACTGCTTGGCTATCTTTGGCTACATCGCGGACTCACTGATCACTGGGTCTAACGCAACATCTCTTATTTTTCTTTTCCATTGCATAAAACCCGCTTGACTTCGAATAAGATTGTTCCACCGTCAGTATAAGGAGGTCCAGGGTCTAAACATTGAAAATATGCGACCTCCTCTTTGCCTTCTTTTGCTAATCCTACTGACGAAGGAGGAATGCCTTCTCTTAAGGCTACGCTGAATGTAGATAAACAACTAAGTGCATGAATGCAGGCAGCGTCAGATTTTTCTAAATCAATGTTGGGTCCGCAGATAACAGTTTTCCAATTTTCTTTGTAAACAGGACATTTACCAGTTATTTTTTTGGCAGTAATGATCAAACCGTATGTCAAAATCTCACATCCTTCTTCATTGTATCCCTCTTGTTCTTTAAAATCCTTTCAGGTTATTAAAAATACTATTTCCTTTCGCTTTGGTAATATCACGAGGTATTTAAGATGAAAATGACATTAACCTATTCGGCTAATGAGGTACAAGGATTCATTATTCAGTGCCGTTTCAAGGGAAGAAATAATAATTTGATGCGACCATTCGCGCGCGATATAACTCAAAAACGGCAACCTCTTAAAGAAGCCATATTAAAAACTTAAAAGTAAAACTAGCTATACTTGAAAAACAATATACTCAAAGTTTTGAGTAGGTTAATATCACAATTAGAAAATGAGATGAAGTAATCGGAGGATTAATTTTGTCTAAAATAACAGAAGTAAGATTTCATGGCAGGGGAGGTCAAGGTGTAGTCACTGCAAGCCGCTTACTTGCTGATGCAGCGATACGTGAAGGAAAATTCATACAAGCATTCCCAGAGTTCGGTCCGGAGAGAGCGGGAGCCCCTATCAAGGGCTTTACACGAATCAGTGATAAAAAATTCACCATAAAAAGTGCCATTTATACTCCGGATGTCGTTGCTGTAATCGATCCTACGTTACCAAGACTAGTACCAGTCACGGAAGGTCTAAAGGAGGGCGGAATTGTTGTCATTAATACTCCTGAAACTCCTGAAGCTATAAAAAGCAAGCTGGGAATTACAGACACAGTAGCTGCTGTGAATGCAACGAATATAGCTCTAGAAACAATTGGACGTCCAATTGCAAATACAGCAATCTTAGGGGCAATAGTAAAAGTCACCGATCTAGTAAAACTTGATTCCCTTATTGAGGCACTTCTAGAGGTTTTCAAAGGTGGTGTCGGCCAGAAGAATGTTGAGGCGATTAAGCGAAGTTATGAGGAGGTTAAAGTTGCATGACCATTCAAGACGAATATCGAAAGAAGGGTTGGAAAAATCTTCCCCCAGGAGGTATTGTAGACCGACCAGCGACCGCTCTTGAGTATAAGACAGGAACATGGCGAGCATTTCGCCCAATTCGCAACAAAGACAAAAAAATCTGTCAGAACCCAGAAGCATGTTTGATTTGCTGGGCTTTGTGCCCTGATGCTGCAATAAAAAGAGTTGAACCTAACGAACTAGAATTCGATATGGACTATTGTAAGGGTTGCGGAGTATGCGCACTCGAATGCCCTCTAAAGGCAATTGAAATGGAGCAGGAGGAATAATGTAAAATGGCAAAAGCTAAAACTCTAGGAATGATGGGTGACTTCGCAGTCGCTGAAGCTGCCAAACTGTGTAATCCAGATGTAATTGCAGCTTACCCGATAACTCCACAGACGATAATCGTTGAAAGACTCTCAGAGTTTGTGGCAGATGGAGAATTAGAATGTGAATATATTTGTGTTGAATCCGAACATTCAGCTATGTCTGCTTGTTATGGGGCATCCGCCACGGGTGCAAGAGTGTACACAGCTACGGCTTCGCAAGGACTAGCACTCATGATCGAAATTGTCTACATTACCGCATCAGCGCGCTTTCCAGTCGTTATGACCATAGCGAATAGGGCTCTTTCAGGGCCGATTAACATTCACTGTGATCATAGCGATGCCATGCTAGCTAGGGACAGCGGTTGGATTCAATTATTCGCAGAAGATTGCCAAGAGGCTTATGATTCTACAATTCAAGCTTTTAGAATTGCTGAAGATAAGCGGGTTTCCCTACCAGTAATGAACTGTTTGGATGGGTTCGTTTTGAGTCATAGCATTGAACCTGTTACTACGCTTCCAATCGAGGACGAAGAAACACTGGACGGGTTCTTACCAATACGTGATCCACTTTATAAGCTTGACGTGGATGCACCGATTGCTCAAGGACTGTTAGCACTTCCAGAATTTTACATGGAAATCAAACGTGGACAACAAGAGGCTCACTTGAAATCCTTATCCGTTATTAAAGAAGTAATTCAGGACTTTGGTGATAGATGGGGACGCTACTATCCAGTCGTAGAACCATATCAAATGGACGATGCTGAAGTAGCCGTTATGACAATCGGATCAAGCACTGGAACTGGAAAAGCAGCTGTAGATGAGCTAAGAGCGGAAGGGAAAAAGGTTGGACTCGTGAAATTACGATGTTACAGACCATTCCCTGTGAAAGACATACAGGCTGCACTTAAGAAGGCCGGTGCAGTGGGCGTATGCGACAGAGCAGTCTCCTTTGGATCTACAGGACCAGTTTATGCCGATACGGCAGGAGCCATGGTTGGTAGAGGAGGTCCATTAGTAAAGAACTTCATTATCGGTCTGGGAGGCAAAGATATCACAATTGATACTTTCAGAACAATGTACGACAATCTGTATGCTGACTTGGCTAAAGGAGAGATAGAAGAGCCGGTTGAGTGGATCGGCATAAGAGGAGAATGAGGTGAAAAAAATGGCAGATTATCCTACTAGATTAGCAGATTTACCAAAAGAAGAACGTTCAGTTTCCTCAGGACATCGGCTTTGTACGGGTTGTGCAGCAGGTACAATCGCACGCCTTGTGGGAAAGGCGGTCCCTGATAAACCATTGATATGGGTGAATGCGACATGCTGCATGGAGGTCGCTACAACAATCTATCCATTCGCTGCTTGGCATATTCCATGGCTTCATAACGCTTTCGAGAACACCGCTGCTACAGCGTCAGGCGTACGAGCAGGACTTGATATGCTAATGAAAAAAGGTCGAGTGCCAGAACGTGATATTGAAGTGATTGCTATCGGTGGAGATGGTGGAACTTATGATATTGGCATCCAAGCAATAAGCGGAGCAATTGAACGGGGACACGACTTTGTCTACATTTGCTACGATAATGAAGCATATATGAACACTGGTATTCAGAGAAGCGGTGCCACAATGCATGCTGCATGGACGACGACATCTCCGGCCGGAGAAGCTGTGCTCGGCAAAAAAGAATTTAAAAAACCGCTCCTGAGGATTGTTGCGGCGCATGGATTAGAATATTGCGCCACCGCGAGTGTATCTCATCCACTTGACTTTGTCCGAAAGGTTAAACGTGCAGTTGACGTTAAAGGACCAGCTTTCGTGCATGTTATTCAGCCTTGTTTAAGAGGGTGGCGGTTCGACACTAGTGAATCCTTCCAAGTAGCGCGGTTAGCTGTTGAATCACGCTTCTTCCCACTTTACGAAGTGTATCATGGATACAAATACGTCCTTAACTATCCTAATCCAGCGTTGTCAAAAGTTCCCATCGAAGATTACCTGAAAAACCAAGGTAGATTACGACATCTGTTTAGACCAGAGAAAAACCAAGAGATCATCAATATAATACAAGAACACGTTGACCTAGAATGGGAAAAACTTCTTGAACTTGCTGAATTTTCAGAGAAATCAGCGATTTATTAGCTCAACTTCTTTTTTTTATTTCCATTTAAAAACCAATCTTTTAATATGCTAGTTCAATCGTTTTGAACGGTCTTTTTATAGCGTTTCTTTTTTTTTAACTTTAGTACGAAAAGCCTCAAGACAAAATATAAACTTCTGCAAAAAAGAATTCAGTCTGTTTCCTTTAATGCTATGATGCCTTTTATTATGAATCAAGTGATTAGTTATTCTACAAATTCAAAATCTAATGGAATCAATAGTAATAGTAAGTCTTTTCTTGAGCGAGAAAAAAATCAGCGAGAAAAGAAGAAAAGAGAAGGCAATTAAAGAATTGAGGAAATTACAAAAAGAAATGATAGACAAATTTTCTACATTGATTACAACAGCATTTGGTTTTGTTGTAGCGTTTGCTTGGAATTGTGAAGTTCAAGCAATCTTCGCTAACATCTTTGGAATAACCAAGTAACATCTTTGGAATAACCAATGAAGTAATTCCTTCGGTAACCTATGCGATTGTTGTGACCGTAATTGCAGTCATTGTAACAATCTGGATAAACAGGCTTGCTAGAAGGTACAAAACGATCGAACAATACGCAGGAATAAGTTAACAAAGACTTGTTATAGTGAGCTACCTCGTGCTTAAACATCGAGGTTTCCTGCTTCTACGACAGACTCGATCCCCTGGCGGGTTACGGAGGTCTCATCTCCACAGGCTTAACATCCCTACGCCCCGTAGGTACTCATAGGCTTTATTACCACTAAACTTTATAAACACCACGCAATTCATCACCACGCTAAAGCATTGGTGCTTTCTTGCTTTTCTTCATGTAAATTTTTACGTTCAAAATCCAAAACTCGACTCCTAAGTTCTATCGAACTTTTTATTATTTAAACCAAAACGAGTTTTTGCTATAGAATAAGTAGATATTAATGAGAATGCTAATGCATAGAAACGCTACGCCAAATATTAAAGCATTCTCACAATAAGAATGATCTAAAGACCAAAAAAAGAAGAAGATTCTTTAAAGTTTTGTATAATAAAAGGAAACTTATTATTGTCAACAAAATCCCTGATAGGAGGCTTTCGATGTGATAACTATAATATCTGGTGGGTTGCAAACCACCAAATTTTTAGAAGGGCTTTTACGAATTATACCGCAAGAAAAACTTGGGATCATAGTTAACACTATGAATAATTTAGAAGTTTTAGGGTTGGATATCTATCCTGACTTGGAATACTTATTATTTCTTCTAGCTGGTAAGCTGGATATTCGATATTGGGAGACACTCCAAAATGATACTTATAGTATTATGAACACCTTATCTTATTTGATGAATAAAGAGGATATATGGTTTCGTTTTGGCGACACACTCATTTCTCAAATCATCTTCCGCGAGCATCTTATGACTAAAGGCGCATTCTTTTCAGAAGCAATCACCATAATTGCCGAAAAATTTGGTATTAAAGCAAAAGTTCTTCCAATGACAGACGCCAAAGTTGTTTTCCAAGTGATCACCGATCAAGGGAATTTACCCTTTATGGAATACCGCAATAAGGAACTTCAAGGAATCATAAAAGAAGTAAAAAAGATTGAATACGTTGGGATCGATAAGGCGGAAGTACATCCCAAAATAAAGGATACACTATCCAACAGCGATGCAATAATCATAGGTCCAAGTAATCCTCCGTTAAACATCGAGCCTATGCTTGCTTTTGAGGAGATTAAAAATACGATTGAAAAATCAGGTGGTAATGTTATCGCGATAAGTCCTGTCTTAGGTGACGAACCGATTGATCGTCCTATGAGGAGGCTTATGGAGGAGGCTCTGGAAATTGGGCCATCAATTCTCGATATTGTTGAACATTATCCAGGTCTCATCGATACACTAATTATTGATGAATCTGACGATGTGCATAAAGAAAAACTTGAGGAGATGGGCATGGAGGTAATTGTAACAACTGTCAAACTTAATTCCCAAGAAAACAGAATAAAATTAGCTGAAATCGTCTCAAGGCTACTGGATACTTAGCGATCAACAACGCCAATTTGTTAGAAATGGTGTGGATGATTAGAACTTGAACTTAGTTTAGTAAAAAGCGTAAGATACTCTTAAGTCTTTATTTGATCTATGATCTTCTTATCGTAAAAATTAGTGCAAGAAATAGTTTGGAGGACAGGAAAATGATGATAATCAAAAAAAGAGATGGAAAGAAAGAACAGTTTATTCCTGAAAAAATCGTAGTCAGCTCTTTAAAAGCAGGGGCTCCTGCTGAGGTTGCTCGAGAAATTGCGGAAAAAATTGAGGCACAACTCTCAGATCTAAACGAAATGAGTACAACAGAACTACGTGTTATGATCTTAAAGATGTTGAGTGAAAAAAACCCAGAATGGAAAGAAAATTGGTTAGCATATGATAAGTCGGTTAAGAAAAGGAGATAAGAACTTTCTCAGTTATCAAATTTCTTCTATGAAATAAAACAGATAAGCTAGGGTGTAGTGATTGCTGCACTAGTAATAGCAAAAAGATTTCTATTTTACCTTTTCGGGAGCAAAAAGAAGGTCTGTCGCTATCATAGCCATCTTTTCATTCGAAAATAAATTACCATTACGATACCTAAGACCAACATCACAAGCAATGAGAATGGGTAACCAAATTGCCAATCCAATTCTGGCATAAATCTAAAATTCATCCCGTAAATGCCTGCAATTAACGTCAAAGGGATAAATATTGTAGCAATAATCGTCAGTACCTTCATAACTTCGTTCATTTTATTGCTGATACTAGAAAGATAAATATCAAACATTCCAGAAAGCATGTCACGATATGTTTCTACGGCATCGATCACCTGAATTGTATGATCATAAACATCTCTGAGATATATATCCGTAGATTCACGAATAAGAGGGGTCTCTAGTCTTTCCAATCGACTGATTACCTCTCTTAAAGGCCAAACAGACTTGCGTAGATATATCATTTCTCTTTTTAATTTATGGAGCTTCTGTAAGGTTTCTGGTGTGGGATTGTATACTAAATCTTCTTCCAAGAACTCTATTTTTTCCCCAGTTTTTTCCAAGATAATGAAATAGTTGTCAACAATGGCATCTATTAACGTATAAGCAAGATAATCTGATCCCTGTTTTCTAATACGACCAATGTGGTTTCTAATTCTCTCTCTTATGGGATTAAAAACATCTCTTTCAATCTCTTGGAACGAAATAACGAATTTTGCACCAAGAATCAAACTTACCTGCTCCATCTTTATTTCATCCGCTTCAGTCTCATAATAAAGCATTTTTAAAACAACAAAGATGAAATTTTCAAAATCATCCAGCTTCGGGCGTTGTTCCGTATTCAGGATATCTTCTAAAATAA
>JAEOSF010000021.1 GCA_016840515.1 Candidatus Borrarchaeum yapensis
CCTCACTAAGAAAAGAGGATGGAGGCTACCTCCCGATTCCTGGTAGGGAGGGGTTGTCCTTTTTGGATAATTTAAAAGCGCCCTTCCCATGTCTGAGTATCAACATATGGTAAATTATATGAAGATATGGTAAGGTATCGTGACCAGGTGAAATAAGATGTTTGGGATGGAACATTTATTTCCAAAATTCTTGAAGCATTTTTACTGTATGCCAGAAATAATGGGAAAGGATGATTTTCCAGAACTAAAAAAAGAGTTCTTAGAATTATATAAAAAACTCTTAGAGGCTCAGAGTGAACTACCCCACCCTGACGAATGGTGCTTCCTGCGAGTCCTCCCAACCCTTGCGGGGAACTCTCGTTTTACGTTCGGCTGTGTATCGCAGATCATCCCTTTTTGAGGATGGCCTGTCCACCTGGCATTCTGTGATAGGAACCTTCAATTCCATCATCACAACTTAGGGATTCGTTAAATGCTATTGTCCTTTTACCTTCGCGGCTATTCGCGCTGGTTAGCAACTGTTCGAATCCACGCTTACAGGGGAGCCTCGTCTTTCATCCTACCGGGAGTTTTGTATCCTGCCTTCCTCCCAATATTCATCACAACTCTTCTGTGCAAAAAATTATATAAAGTTAGCGGCTTTCATCCCCCCCACTTTTCGGAAAGGGATTTCCTTCCGATAATGTTAAGCATATTGACAAAAAACTAGAAATGGTGGCTCAGATTAAGCATATTGACAGAAAGCTGGCAAAAATAGATGAAGTAGCAGAAGAAAAGAATGAAGCATAAGCCTTTTCTCACCACTATTTTTTAATTGTCTTTTTTTATCATGTCTCCGCAAGAAGACCCCCTCAACTTGTTGGGGGGATGAATTGCGTGTTTTACTTGTTTCACTTTCACGATACTCCCTAATCTTTAAATACGGTTTTGCAGAGATTCTAAGTAGAATTGAGCTGAGGTAACACTCGCCAGTTCTCACATTCACATCGCGTTCAGGGCAGGGACTGCCTGTAGAGCCTGTTTGACATGTCCCGCTGGGGAATGGATGATTCAGGAAGCCAGCCTACTTGTAGGGTGGTAGTTCACTAAATTAGATAATCTCAAGAAGATAATACAAAGCATTTCGCACATTCAATCCAGTGACTGCACTACAAGGTATAATTTTATCCTCTTCAACGTCTAAATACTCGCTGATATTCTCTAGGACTTTTGTATTACAATTTGAAAGGTCGATTTTGTTAAGACAGACTACGAAAGGAAGAGATAAAGTATCATGTATTAATTCTATGATATCTCGGACTTTTGCCAAGTAACTCTCCGTTATAACTGTAGAATCAATTACCACAAAAACACCCTTAGCGCCTTTCCACCAAATACTCCATAGTGGCTGATAGTGTGTTTGCCCCCCTAATTCCCATAACATATATGACTGAGAATCTTCTTGCATAAAAACTCTGTAAAAGTCAATTCCAGGTGTAGGTATGTAGGATTCGCAGATAGGATCAAGATTAGATGTGTTCTTCTTCTTTTTGACGCCATTAAACGCCGTTTCAATTTTTTTTCCAAAAACTGTCTTACCTGCATTGGCAGGACCCATAAGGAGCAGTTTTGTAACATTTATACGATTAAGTAATTTTATCGGCTTATTTACCGTTTTGATATCTGTTGTAAAGGACATAAAGCTCAAACACCTTTGTTAATTTAATTGATTTAACATGATTTATAAAGAGGTCAAGGTTCTGATCAGAACTAAGGATGGAATTGTCATTATTTTTCGTCGGCGAAGCTTTTAGAAAAATAAGAAACTTGTGGTAATATATTTTATCGCAAAAATTTTCAAAACTTCATTTAAATGTCTGAATCGTTAAGACTCGCCTATGTCTCTGCCACTATACTCACAGGAAGGATTTAAACACCGTATTTTGTTTTTGGATTTAAAGAGGGGAAGCCCGCATTGACATCGATCATCATGCAGCACTGCATAAGTCGGCAGTACAAAAGCTGTTTTACAAGGATTCTTTTCATCATAATATTTACTGCATCCGACTGTTAGGCCAATTCTCCGAAGAAAGATAAGAGGGCCGCCACATTTAGGACAGGAATATTTCTCTTTTTCAAATTGCTCCTTTACTATTTTGTCGGGATTCTGACACTGGCGATCAACACAACAAATAATATCATAACCACCATAAATGTATCGCATTTTGGGAAGGCCACATCGTTCACATCTATATTCAGGCAACACTTTAGCGCTCTTAGGAATACCATATGATATGCCACACAACGCACATATAACTTCATCTTTTTCCTTTACTAAATCATTACCACAATTCTTACATTTGCCAATTGCCTTTGAAGAAATATCCACTATTTTTTCTTTTTTTGGTTTTTTCTCCATTTTATTAATTTCTAAGGTTTTCTTGGGACGAGGTTTTATCACTTTGATTTCTTTCTTATCAACAATTGGAATAACATTAAAATCGATGAATGAGACACATGATTCACATGAAATAATTTGTATTTTTGAAGAAGTAATGTAAACTGGAAAAATCCATTCTTCTTCTTTTTTAAGAAATAATTTTTGTTCTATTAATTTTTTATTATTTAATAAGAGTATTGCGTTGATACGGACAGGAAAACCCCAGTTAAATAACTTAAACAGTGCTTCTTGAGATTCATTGACATTCATTTTTTCTTTAATATGCCATTCAACAGTGATAATAGGCATTTCATTAATATTATTCTGGATCTTTTCTGCATTAGCCTTCTTAATCCCAATTTTAATCATTTCTTCTACACTGAGTTGTTTCAGATCCTTTAATCTCATAACATTTGCACTCGCCAGTAATGTAGCTATCCTTACACCTATCCCTCTTACCTGTAATAACTCTGAAAATTCCTCTGGTAATGAATATTCTAGTAAAATACTGAGCCTTTTGATCTTTTCACGAATTAGAACTGAATTAGAGAATTCATCACAGAAACGCTGTAATGCTGATAACAGCCTGTTGGCATTTTGTCTTATAACTCGCGCGTCAGTTTGTAATTCCATATCAATTTGTACACCACCTTTAAGAGATGCGAGTAAGATGGCGAATACCTTTTCTTGATGTTTTTTTAGATCCTTTACGTAACCAGAAGCGGAATAACTCTCTATAACATCTATAAAGATACGCCGTTCATTTTTTCTAACAACCATATCGTCAAATTCGCTAGCTTTTGACACAAGTGCAAGGATTTCTTCATCATCAATAATTTCATGAGAGTTAACTGCAATCACATTGAAAAAGAGTTTTCCAGTATCTAAACGCAAATAGAACTTTGAGGTGAGGCTTCCTAAAGGTGTGGAAACAAGCCCCTGCTCTGTTTTATTGATAAATCCATCTGTAATAAGCCGTTCGATGCATTCATTTGTAGTATCCATTATTTCTTGAATCTTTAGTTCATCTTTCTGAGAACTATACAAGAACGTGCTTTTCAACCAATCACTTATTTCAGCTTCTGTTTTAATAAAATTCAAACTAATCTCTGCATTGAGATGCTCTTCTAATGTTTCAGTTAATCTTGATTCTATTTCCTTCCCATTTAATAGTCCCCGATAGTATTCAACGTTTCTTTTTTCTGTAATGATGATCCCATATCCAACATTATCGAATTGTGGTCGTCCCGATCTTCCAAGCATCTGTAGCAGGTCCAATGGACTTATTTCTTTTTTTCCTTTTAGTGGATCATAAACAGTGGTGTCTTGTACGACAACCACACGAGCAGGCAAGTTCACACCCCATGCTAGCGTTGAGGTGGACGCAAGCACCTTTAAAAGTCGATTCTTAAAAGCGTTTTCTACGATCTCACGATCATTTCTGGAAAGTCCCGCATGATGAAACGCTATCCCTTCAACAAAACATGAGCGTAAGATATCATTAACAATATCTTTAGACTTTTTCCCCAATAGCTTTGTTTCTTTATTTCCTATAAGCATTTTTTCGTTTTCTGAAAAATTTTTTAATAATTTTTGCGCCGTATCAACAGTACCGCGTCTACTTGAAACAAAGATTAATGCTTGACCAGCATCGATGTGTGGAGCAATTAAATCATATGTAAGTTGAATCTTAAGATGTTTGTTATTCCATCTATTCTTCGTATCTGGTTTATACCCACAGACAGTTGCCTCTAAATTTACAGGTCTGTAAATGTCATTAAAAACAAAGGTGCCTGACTTCTTCGCACCTAACCACGCAGCAACGTCTTCAATGTTCTTCATTGTGGCACTTAAAGCTACTATTCGTAAATTACGATCGGATCGGTTATTAATTTTTTTTAAACGTGATATCAGTACCTCTAACGCTCCTCCTCTTTCGGGTGAGTCTAAAAGATGCACTTCATCAATGATTATCGTATCTATACGGTTTATGAACTCATATGTTGCGCTTCTAAACTTTCTACTCGAACTATCAACTTTTTCAGGCGTAGATATTATTATATGTGCTTTAGCGGCTTTTCTAGGCTCAATCTCAGTTTCTCCAGTTGTAACATATACGTTATAGCCCAAAGGTTCGAATTTATTGGTCCACTCTTCAAGTTTTTCGTAACTTAGAGCTTTGTATGGAGCTATATATACGACTTTTTTATTGGAATCATCCTGATGGTTTATTAAAGCCCTTAAAATAGCAAGTTCACCGATAACTGTTTTGCCCGAAGCTGTAGGTGCTGCCACCACCACATTCTCGTCACTATTAAATACTATATCCAAAACAGCTGATTGCATCTTATTGAAACGTTCAAAGGGAAATACACTTTCTAATGCTTCAGGAATCACTTCCGTTACTTTTAGTTCAACAGCCACTACAATTCCTCAAAAATGTTTGAGATCTCCCTTGTAGAATATGATATCAGTAAAAGCTATTATTGTTAGCCTTTTTTCCTTTTATAAAGAGTTACCAGTTCCGAATAACGCACAGGTCATTTATTGAATGAATTTTCGGTAATAAACGTTTTCCATACTTAATTTTTTGGTAACATATTAAAGAAAATATCTAACGCCTGTTCTAAGACTATTGAATTACTTTCAAAATTTACTTCAAATATAAATTACCTTAAGAAACTCTTCTATTAGCATTTAAATCAAAAAATAAGGGGGGGAGATTTTGAGAATACTTAGGAGGATCCAGGCGGTTATTAAATCTCAAAATCTCTATAGTATTATTTGAAGGAACCTCATTTAAAAATAAAAAAAGCTCACATGAATTTTTAAATTTGTAGAATAAAGCATTTCCTAAGATTTCAACAACTTTTTTTAGTGGAAATCATATCTTGACTTTTTCTAACCATTAAGCATGATTTCTGCTTTATAAGCGAACTTCAACAATAGTATATGATTATCCAGTCTACTAGGAGCGTATTGAAATAACAATTATGAGTTCATCACTACTCTCATACTTTCCGTATTCGAAGTTGAGACCTCATCAAGACAAATTAATTCTCCTTTCAAAAAAAGCTATTAAAAACGGACTTAATGCCATCATAGAGGCACCAACTGGTATCGGTAAGACTTTAGGTATATTGGCAGGAGTTCTTCCTGAAATAACTACGCTTGATATGAAATTGCTGTATGTTTGCAGAACTCACACACAAATGACCCGAGTAATTGAAGAACTAAGAGCAATTGTTGCCAAAAGAGGACATCAAACCAAAGGAATCTCAATTGGTGGTAAGCATGTAATGTGTATAAAATCGAATGTACGTAATATTCCTGACGCTGAGATCTTAAACGATACCTGCAATGCAATTAAGAAGAAATGTCACTTTTTTCAAAGAACAAAAGGATTCAATATTGAATTTTTGCTCGATGAACTCAATAAATGCCCAATGACTAGCCAAGATGTTCGCAAATTTTCAAAAATGCATGGATTATGCCCCTTTGAACTACAGAAGAAATTATTGCCACATATGGATGTAATAACATTATCTTATCAATATTTTTTCAATCCAATACTACGATACTACATTATTGAGAGATTTATCGAGTTGGCAAATTGCTTTATCATCTTAGATGAAGCCCATAACCTCCCCAGTATCGTTAAATCCATTATATCAATAAAACTTAAGTTATCAAGCATCAAGAAAGCTCTTGAAGAAGTACAAACTTACCCTCATATAATACAACTTAAAAACCCTGAAACAATCAGTGACTTCTTATCGAACATCTATGTGAAAACAGTTGAATATGCACGTTCGAGAAGGCTGAGAGAGAACAAAGAGATTAAAATTACATCTAGAATGGAAAAAGAGACTTTCCGAAGCTATATTTCCTTATGTACGGACCTTGATAAACAAGAAATTAACTTTTTAATCAATCGGATAATCACATGGGGCGAAAGAATTAGAGAATATCGAGCAAAAAGCGAGAATGTTGCGCGATCATCGCTTTATAGGGTCGGAAAGTTTCTAAAATCAATGGAAAAGGCAGTTACAGACCCTGTATTTGAAGTGATTTTAAAAAAACAAAAACTCCCTTCTAAAGAAACATATCTTTTGGAAATTATATCATTCGATCCAAGACCTATAACACAGCCATTATTCGACCGCGTATACGGATCAATTGCGATGTCAGGGACAATGCAACCTTTAAAAGCGTTTGCAGATGTCGTTGGACTGAATACCCCTCTTTGCGAAGCGTTCAGTTCACCTTATGATACCGATAATTTTCTTGTCCTTGGAGTTTCAAAACTCCATAGCAAAGGAGGCGGTAGAAAAATGCTCCTAGGAATGCAAAATGCCTATGTTGATAGGCTCACAGAGGTAATAAGAAATACAGATGGAAATATAGGTGTTTTCTGCGCATCTTATGACATTTTAAGTTTGTTGGAAACCCCATTATCAAAAAAAGTCGATGAACTTGGAAAATTTCTTTTTGTTGAACAAGCTAATATGCCATCCTATCTTAGTGAAAGAATGGTAGGAGAATTCAAAAAATTTGGCGATCTTGGGGGAGCTGTATTATTGGGTGTATTGGGAGGTAGGAACTCAGAAGGTCAAGACTTTCCAGGAAGGGCCATGTCGTCCGTATGCATTGTGGGTGTTCCTTTTTCACAGTTTAATATTAGAACTAAGCTCGAAATCCAGTATTATGAGCGTGCTTTCCCAAGAAAAGGAAGACTCTACGCTTTCATCATACCTGCTATGCGACGAGCAGCGCAAGCAGCTGGAAGAGTTATTCGATCGTTATCAGATCGGGGTGTCATCATCTTTATGGATCAACGTTACCTCTACCGTACCTATAACAGATTTTTGCCGTTATGGTTACGAGAAAATATGAAACAGGTGAATATCAAACAAGGCAATTTAGGCAATAGAATAATGAGATTTTTTAATTAGCCTTCATTGTTTTTTCAAAATTCTCTCTTTATATACAAACTGAGCCTATTTTTTATGATGATAGAAATGACAATTCTTAAGAGAGAAATTGAATACCCTGATCAAAAGAATTACAGAAAGGCTGCAAAAGAACACAAGAAATCAATACAGACAGAGCCAATTGGCTATTTAGCATGGTATAACATTGGAATAGACCATTATGAGTTAGGTGAGTTCAATAAAGCAATCATGTGCTACCAGAAATCATTGGAACTCCATTCGGCGTCTGCTGATGTATGGAATAGTATGGGATTAGCGTATGGGTCTTTGGGAGAACATAACAAGGAGATTGAATGCTATAAAAAGGCATTAGAGTTTAATTCTGAAGATGCAGAGATATGGTACAATTTAGGAGTCACAAATTATAAATTAGGCGAATATAATAAGACAATTGAATATCAAAAAAAGGCTGTGAAAATTGAACCTGAATATGCTTTTGCATGGCTTTCTATGGCTGCAGCATACGGACGGCTAGGAGATCGAATTAAAGTCGATGATTGTCAAGAAAAAGCAGCAGAATTTCTTAGACTTAATGCGATTTAGCTTATATTCTCTCTAATACTTTCATTCCTAATTTTCAGGAACTTCTATTATAAATACATGCCTGTCGATTCAGATAATGTTATATAATTTTCTGACAGATTATTTGAAAATCCAAAAAGTCCTTTACTTGATTTTTTTGAAAATGGAGATGAAAATATGCCAATTAAGAATGAAGATAAGATAAAAGTCGAATACACTGGAATGCTTGAAGATGGAACTGTATTTGACACATCAGAAGGAATAGGGCCTTTAGAATTCGAAGTTGGCTCTGGACAGGTTATTTCAGGCTTTGACAATGCCGTAATTGGAATGGAAGTTGGAGAAGAAAAAAAAGTTGAACTGGCTCCATCAGAAGCTTATGGTGACTATGATTCAAATCTTATAAAGAAAATACCAATGGACAAACTACCACCAGGAGAAATACCCAAGCCAGGAATGGTGCTCGAATTAAGAACCTCGGACGGTATAGGCTTCCCTGCAAGAATAACAGAAGTAGCTGAAAAAGATATAACTATCGATTTAAATCATCCATTAGCTGGAAAGACCTTGATTTTTCAAATAAAAATCGTAGATGTTTCCTAATTCCTTTTTTCCTCTTTTAAAGCTTTAAATGAATTTTCATTCCATAGAGTACGCCAAAAGATAGCCCCATCCAAATAAGCCAATCAAGAATCAAAAAATGCCAAATAATGACTTTCGGTGCTCCAGGGTAGACAACTTGTTTTATCCACGGCAGCGGGTAACCCCAATAACTTACTCCCAAGAGATTCCGTGGTATATTAGGTAGCAAACCCAAAAAAAATGTTATAAATCCTCCTATGATGAGTGAGGGTAGAACTAAACTTTTTAAAAAGGTCGTGTTGATTGTCAAAGTCATCACTGTAAAAGGAAACTCAAAGGAAATTTCTCACAATATTTGAGAAATCTTTTTAATTCAAGTATTGTCTGTGGATATCAGACTATTTCAACCTTTCTTTGAAAAAAGCGTTAAAGAATAGAATTTACAAATTTGGATCGTGACTCTTGTGGGCACAAAATCAGATGGCTGGCCGATTGTCCTCACCTCTTCCGCAATTGAGATGAGTGGCTTTCGTAGAAATCCCTTTTTTGCATTTGTTGCTTCCTTTCCCAAGGGGATGTTGCCTTTATCTTTTTGTAGGAAATATTATCCACCAGTTTTAAAGAAAGATGTTGACCCTTCAGAAAAAGGTATCACTCATTATGCGCCATATGGATTAAGAAAAGTAGAAGCCAGTTTAATAGATAATGGAGGTTTTGATGAGTCAGATGTTGTTTGTGTCCATCCATACTATCTTGATCAATTTGTTGGACCGAAAACAAAAGCTGTCGGAATAAGTGCCATGGAATCTCTTGGGTTAGCTTACGTGAGTTTAACCTATTCAAATTTATTAAAAACTTTTGGTAAAATGAGTTCGATATCATTAAACTCGATTGAATTTCAGAAATTATGTCATAGCAAACCACTGCGCAAATTCAGACCAAAGGTCATCGTAGGAGGGGCTGGGGCGTGGCAAATAAAGGGAGCCAAAACAAGAAACTTTTTAGGCATCGATTCTGTAATGATTGGCGAGGGCGATAAAGAAGTACCAAAACTTTTTCGACTTGCTGTAGAAGGTAAAAAGATACCTCCTGTAGTGTACACATCATCTCCAGATGAAGCTGAAATTCCCATAATTAAGCATGCCACTATCTATGGAAATGTTGAGATTTCACGAGGTTGTGGTAGGCATTGCCAGTTCTGTACGCCAACAATGCAGAAACGCCGCGATGTCCCAATGTCAAAAATAATCGCAGAAGTTGATGTTAATGTTAAAGAAGGAGCAGATATGATTACGACCGCCACAGAAGATGCCTTACTCTACAAATGTAAAGATAAGAAATTCATGCCGAATGAAGACGCTGTAATAGGGTTATTTAAAAAACTAGCCAGCTATGATCAGATACTAAGCATTCAACCTGCCCATATTAGTTTAGCTCCTGTTGTTGCAGTACCAAAATTGATAGAAGAGTTATCTAACATCTTACTTGAGAAGAGCTACTATAAGCATAACGGAAAACCAAAAATAGCAGTAGAAACAGGCATTGAGACTGGGAGTACTCGCCTAATGGAAAAATATATGCGTGGAAAGATGCTTCCATTTAAACCTGAAGAGTGGCGAGAGATTGTAACTCAAGCATATGGTATTTTAAACGATAATGATTGGGTTCCTTTGTCGACTTTGATTGTAGGATTTCCCGGAGAGACGGAAGAGGATACGATCAAAACTCTTGAACTCATTGATGATTTAAAATCATATACATCCTTTTTTGTTCCTCTATTATTTGTACCGCTTGATAAATGTATTTTACAAAATGAGAGAGGAGCAGATCTAGATTCTCTATCTGATTTGCAGTGGGAGTTTTTATCGAGATGTTGGAGATACAATGTGAAAATTTGGAAAGATACTTGGTTTGGCTTTGAAAGTTTCTATAGAAAAGTGCTACAAAGTTCTCTCGCTAAAGTTATTTTTCCATTTATTGGAGCTGCTGCATATCTTACATGGTTTAGAGGAAGATCAGGTGCCCAATATTACAAAAAATTTATCTTTGAGGCTTCCCGAATTTAGTGTAGTTCAAAAAATCTATTATTTTAGACAACAACTCATTTTAGAGGTTAAAAACTTCAAAAATGTGAGATTGAATGAAAAATCTTATCCAGTTTCGTCGGTATTATGAAAAAGAAGGAGAAATTCAAAACCATCAAGAATTATTGTTTTTTAAAACATCGAACGTTTTTTTGATGCATGAACAAAGATATCGACTTTTGGAAACACTAAAAATCTTCCCACAATCCAAGAATCTTTTGGATATAGGATGTGGTGAGGGGTTAATGACAAATCTTTTCAAAGCAGATTTTAAAGTTGGGGTAGATATTTCGGCAAATAAAATCAAAAGAGCGCGGAAAAAGAAGGAAATTTGCTATGTCGTTGCGGATGCGCATCATCTGCCTTTTAAAGAAAAATTCTTTGAGACATCGATATGTACAGAAACATTGGAGCACTTGGCATCTCCAGAAATGGTTTTTCAAGAAATGAATAGCGTAACATCGAAATATATAATCTTAAGTATTCCCTTGATTTCTTTTATTGAAAATACTTTACTAAGAATGCAAGATTACAGTATTGGCTTTGATGAGATAGGAAAAGGTCATCTAAGAGTCTATGATAAAAAATCACTGAAAAAAGAGTTAAAGAGCCTGGAACACTTTAAAATAAAGAAAGTCAAGTGTGGATGCTTTGGTTTTCATAATCTTCTAAGAATAATGTTTAAAAGCTTGATGAGCGACAATTTTTGTCTTAAAATATGCACAGTTTTTGATAAAATACTCTCAAGATTTTTACCCTTTAGATCTAAACATTTAATTCTTTTATTAAAGTCACTAAATGGTCTATTTCTACGATCCAATTTAAGAATGATAAATAAGCAAAAAAAGATAACATTAGCGAAGCATGAGATTACACAATATAAAGTTTTAAGTAGTAGTTAAGTTCTTTGTGGAATACTTACAAGAATAGTTTTTATGGAAATTTAATTAATTAATTAATTTACATATTCGATTTAAACTAGAAATTATTATCAAGAATTCTGATAGCAGAATCTATAGTAGTTACTCCTCGTTTAATCATAAGTGTTATTCAGCAATTAAAAGTTAATGGGAGGCAATTATTTGATAACCATTATATCTGGGGGTCTGAGGACGACCAGGTTTCTAGAAGGACTTTTGCGAGTGATACCACAAGAAGATTTAGCGGTTATCGCAAATACTATAAACAATGTAAATGTCTTGGGATTAAGAATATACCCAGATCTTGAATATTTATTATTCCTGTTAGCTGGAAAACTCGATATTCGGTACTGGGAAACTATTCAAGGTGACACCTATAGTTTCATGGATGCTTTATCATATCTAATGAATAAGGAAGACGTATGGTTTCGTTTTGGTGATATACTAATTTCCCATGTACTCGTTCGCAATTACCTTATGACCACTGGAAAGTCATTTTCAGAAGCTATTGACATAATCGCACAGAAACTTGGCATTATAGCGAAAGTAATTCCTATGACGAGTGATGATGTTGTTTTTAAAGTAAACACGGACCAGGGAGATCTACCCTTTTTAGAATACAGGAATAAGGAACTCCAAGGGCTCATAAAGGAAGTAAAAAAGGTAGAATATAGTGGAATCGATAAGGCAAAACCTAATTCTGAAATTGAAGCTACTCTATCAAAAAGTGATGCAATTGTAATAGGTCCAAGTAATCCACCTTTAAACATTGAACCTATGCTAGCGTTTCAAGATATTAAGAATGCAATAGAAAAAGCATCTTGCAATGTTATTGCAATTAGTCCAGTGCTAGGTGATGAACCGATTGATCAACCTATGAGGAGGCTTATAGAGGACGCTATAGGAATTGGTACTTCCATAATTAATATAGTTGAACGCTACCCAGGTCTCATTGATACACTTATTATTGATGAGAATGACGAAAAATATAAGGAACAGCTTGAAGATATGGGTATGGAAGTAATTGTTACAAAGGTTAGAATTGGAACTCAAGAAAATAGAACAAAACTTGCTGAAATTGTTGCGAAACTGATTTGAAAATGTTCTTGCAGCATTCCTGTAACAATTGAGGTTCTTTTTATGAGGAAACTATCCATTACTGTACCGAGTGAAGATACTAAGAAGGTCATCCAACTCCTTGAAGAAACAGGTTACGATTTTTCAATTATTGAAGGAAAGGCAACCAATCTTATTATGGCAGCAGTTCATACGGATGACGTGGGACCTTTAATTACTGAACTTCAGAAAGAGGGGATAGGACGTGTAACCGGGACTCTATATGTATCGCAAGCTGAATTAGTTCTCCCCTACAAACCTCACAAAATGAATACAACTGGAGTTAAGCGCATTGCGATTGAGGAATTATACAGAGATGTAGAACAGGGTACAAAACTAGATAGAAATTATGTTATCTTCATTGTTCTTTCTGCAATTTTGGCTAGCCTTGGTCTCCTCGCTAATAATGTTGTGGCAGTCATTGCAAGCATGGTAATTGCCCCACTCATGGGTCCTATCATCGGTACATCGCTTGGAACCGTCCTAAGTGACAAAAAATTGTTCAAGGAAGGGTTAAAAGCAGAAATATTTGGTTTACTGCTCTCAATCGCGGCAGGTTATATTATAGGCATCTTATATCCTGAAGCAGAAGTCACTTCTGAAATATTGTTAAGGGCTTCTCCGACACTTTTTGATGTGGGCCTTGCTGTTGTCTCTGGATCAGCTGCAGCACTATGCTTCACTAGTGGGATAGCTACAGCACTAGTTGGAATCGCTATCGCAGCCGCACTCATGCCACCAGCGGCTAATGTGGGTCTTGGGTTGGCACTCCAACGATACGATATTGCCCTTGGATCTGCTCTCTTACTATTAACCAACGTTTTTAGCATTAATATCACTGCATTGGCAGTTTTTTGGCTTAAAGACGTGAAGCCAACTCTTTCACTTCGTAGAAAAAAACTGGCGAGAGGTCTAGCAAGAAGAAGAGGCTTTTTAGTAGTAGTATCTCTGCTCGTACTTTGCCTACCAATCGGTATTACAACCTACAATGCCATTGTTCAGAATAATGTCAATCGAACCACAATCCGAATCGTTGGAGAAGAGATTGCTAATATCCCGGAAGCGCAAGTAGAAGATATTGGTACTCTCACTAATATACCAAGAAGAGAACTATTTGTTGAAGTAGATGTAACTAGCGAAGACCCGATAGGAGTCGAAGTAGCTGAGATTATAGCGCAACGTATACAACAGGAAACAGGTTTTACTACAACAGTTGAAATCAGAACGTTTATAGTGCAAAGTGTGCGTTATAATCCCGCTTGATGAAATTCACTCCAGTAGTTTTATAACGTCGAGATAATGCTCTTTTTTTGCATAATCAAGAGCTGTATCCCCATTGGTATCTTTAATAGTTTTGTCAGCTTCATATTCTAATAGAAGTTTTACAATTTCAGGAGCGCTCTTCCAAGATGCCAAAATCAGAGCAGTTTCTCCTTTTTCTTTACCTCTGACATTAACTTCTGAACCAGCTTCTAACAAAAGTTTTACAACATCTGTAAAACCTTCAGAAGCAGCTTGCATTAAGGCATTCCAGTTCATTTCATTTTTTGATTGAATATCAGCACCTTTTTCCAATAGAAGTTTAGCTACTTTATAGCTTCCTTCATAGGCTGCAAATAACAATGGTGTATTCCCTGAAGAATCTCTAACTTCTAGATCAGCACCATTATCAATGAGATATTCAGCAATTTTTACATAATCATAGCGTGCCGCTTTCATTAGCGGGTTTTCTTCTGCTCCATAATCACCGCCATTTACATCAGCACCATGCTTAACTAAGAATTTTATTACCTCAAACTGACCTGTATATGCTGCTTCTCTTAATGCATGATTGGTATAATCTAGATCTTCAGTTAAGTCGAGACCATGTTCAATGAGGTATTCTATCATGTCTATATATCCATATTCAGCAGCATAAGAAAGCACACTCGTGCCAAATCGTTCCTTATATTTTATGTCTGCACCTTGTTCTAGTAAGTAAAATACCATATCTTTATTATCCTCTCTTAAAGCTGAGTCGAGAGCAGAATCTAAATCTTTCTGTTTTGCAAGCAAATCGTCTGCCTTTTCTTTAAATAATTTAACTAAATCTAACCTTTTAGCTTCTATTGCTCTCGTTAATGCAGTAGAATTGAAAGAACCTCTAGTCTCAAGATCAATACCAACATCTATCAGGAGCTTGGCTATTTCAATATCAAATCCTTTATGCCAAATTGAATCTAGGAGTGGATTTTCCTCTGCCTCATTGAGAGCGTTGGGATCTGCCCCATGTTCCAATAATAGTTTAACGATCTCATATTTATTTTTAGACAGACCACCAGGAGATGATGCATAATGGAGAGGAGCACGACCGTATTCTCCCTTTAGATTCACATCTGCACCAGCATCTATTAGAATTTTTACAATTTCAAGATGTCCGTACATGCTTGCATAAGCTAGGGGAGTATCTTCAGTATTCTCTCCTCCCTTGTTAACATCAGCACCATGATCTACAATATATTTGGCGATTTCAAAAGAGCCGTCATGACCACAAACCATAATTAATGCAGTTTTCCCCCAAACGCCCGTTGTGTTTACATCTGCGCCTCCCTCTATTGCCTCCTTGACTTTTTCCAAGTCTTTATCATATGCACCCATTATGAGGTGGATATCAAAATCTACTATCATAATAGTTTGCTTTTTAGCTAATGGGTTATAACTCTATATGTGCTTAACAAATTCCGCAAGTGCCTTTCATACCCACTTGTCGGAAGATGACTTCCCGTCGAATCAGTTAAAATACTCCAAATATCGTTAATAGGCCAAAAACAATGAAGATTATGCCTGAAACAATGTGCAACATTTTTGGAGAAATTATTCGTGAAAAAGATTCGCCTACAAGCACTCCTATTCCACTTACTAAGGCTAAGCCTGAAAGTACACCAAGAAGTACCACAAATGGTAATTGATAATTTGCGACAAGAAGAATTGTAATAATTTGCGTTTTATCGCCGAGTTCAGCTAAAGCAACAAAAGTAAATGCAGTCAAAAAAAGAGAAGAATGTTGATCTACCATAAGACTTTCATCATTTATTTTTTCATCGCTTGTATTTTTGGATTTGACAAGGAGTATCACCCCAAATACAATGAAAATGATTCCTGTCGAGAATCGAATAAATAAATAGGGAACAAATTGAACAATAATCTGCCCGATAAGTACACCTACTCCATTAATTAGAATAAATCCAGTCATCGCTGCTACAAATACAATGACAGGCTTTCTGGATTTTGCAGTCAGTATGATTATAGCTAACTGTGTCTTATCTCCTAACTCTGATATTGTTAATAGAAAAAATGATACAAGAAATACTTCGATAGACACAGAGATCAATCCGTTAACTTTTGAAATAAACCTGAGACTTTAATTCGCAATTCTTTAAAATTGTATCGAAAAACATCCAAGAAGATAGGCTCTGTACTGAGTTATTTGATGTTAAAAAAGAATGATTTTAAATTTGAAGCTTTAAAAAGCATTCAAAGAAAAGAATAGGACGGGGGGAGTCGTACTAGCGATTCCACTTGGGCACACGAAGCATTGTTTCACAGAATCCACATTTAATATATCCTTCTTCGTCTGCAATATCCATATCAAGCATCCCCCCACACTCTGGACATGCTTGATCTACTACGTTGATTTCCTGAATTATTTCTATGTTCTTCTTCACGTCTTGCATTACCTCAAAGATGAAACCAGTAAGAATAGCCTCTTCATTTGAGTAAACGGAGACAGTTAACAAACCCTGGCCCGCATAACCTGTTGCTGTGATTTCTGTTGCAAAATCGAATTCGCCGTATTTAGTCCTTCCGATATAGGCGCTATAGGCAATGTAATGATCTCCGTGTTCTCCAACAAACCTTTCATCCCGATCGATAGGTATGAGCCCTCTGACTCGTTGTTCTGCCATTGCAAACGCCACGTTTGGATCACCATCGAATTTAAAACTTGCTTTATTACTTTTTAACTTCCCTTTCTTTAGGGACATCAAGATCCATTCTTGGTCGACATCATCTCCCGTAAGCATAGGACATACGGATTTTAGTTCTAACGGTTTCATATCTTGTGTGTATAGTTTTCCAGTGGGATCCCGAAACATGATTATGCCAGTGATTATGTCGTCTACACATCGCGTTGGCTGAAGCTGAAAATTAGCTGACTGTTTACCACCGGGCTTAATCACTCCCAATTCTATGATACCGGTTTTTGGATTAATTCTTTCTAAAGCAGTGGGAACATCAATTTTAACACTGACATCCGTAATGCTCGTTTGTGCATTATTTTCAACTTTAATGCCAACTTTCAAATATGCTCCTGCCGTTTCATATCCTCGTTTAGAAGATATCAAACCAGGATTAAACGATGCGTCAGAAAATGCTAATGTTGCTTCAGGACTGCCTGCTGGGTTTGTTACAACGGTTGTTAAAGGTATAGCTTGGAGTTTCTTTCGTTGTCTGAATACCACAACACCTAATATTGCGATAATGGATAACCCTGCAACCATACCAAAAAATGCCTCTGGTGGCATATCTGGTATTGGAGATTTAATGCCAATATCCCTTTCTGCACGGACATCATAGGACCATGTGTCAGCTTCGAGGTTATTTACAATATATTGTCCGTTATACCTAAATGAATAATAGAATGTTAGCCAAATATCTACTCTACCTTCATAATCATTAGGTAGCTCACCGAGGCTGAATTTAGTGTCGTATCTTTCGCCATTATTTGACAATGTGTGGGAGATATCATCTCCGCCACTGAAAGTATGATCCATATCTACTGTACTAACTTCCCAATAATACCCTTCGATCAAAAATTCTGAACCCGGTTCGATCCCACGTATTTGAATCTCTCCACGACATGATGCTTGATCTCTCTCACGGATCGGTTCTTGGACTCTTAAGATCACAACAAATTCACAGCGCCACATATCAGTCTGATGATCGTAGACTTGGTAATATCTCTCCTCATATCTTTCATGGTCTTCTTGTGCCACAGTAGCGTTAGGAAATACTGTAATTGCTAGTAAAAGGAATGCAAGACAAGCGATAAGAATAAATCTGCCTTTTTTCACTGTTTTTTCCCTCTTAAAATTTTTAAGCACAATAATTATCTAAGTTAATTTTTGCATCGTATTTTTTATTTTTTTTGAGAGTTTTCTTCGCAATTGGTAGCAAAGAAGTCTCCTAGTAATGCTCAGCTTTAAATTCAGTGAATAAAAGATAGAAATATGCGCTTAGTTTTTCTTTTTAACACCTTACAATGCCCTTGGTTTTTTTTAGTTGGATTACTGTACTTACATTTCTTTTTACTCTAAAAGTTTGAAAATTGATGAAGTTACTATAGACAAAAGATAGAAAAGTTAAGCTAGAAATCAAAAAAGAATGAAGCTCTATTTTAGTATGATAATTCAGAGTTTTCTATATTGACAAGCATTTTATGCCTCTATTCATACATACCTTCAAGAATGGGTTTACACAAGAGCACATCGATCCTTCAACGCCTTCCATTGGAACTCTAATGACATTGCATAGTTGTCCCCACTTTTTGTTCCAATTGACTAATGTAGCAACAAATTTCTCTGAGAGAATATCAAAAGATAGGGGTCCTTCTGTAATCTTAAGGGAAGTAAGTTTTTCTGCTAGATTTACTACTGCTTTTCTTGCGTCTGCATCATCGCTACACACTATAACGTCACAGGTCAATTCTTCATCAATTTCAGACAGACATTCCGCTCCAAGAGGTTTGAAGGCTGAAACAACTTTTACCTTATTTCCTAAGATCTGACTTGCTTGCTGAGCACAGGAACCTGCCTCAGTTTGAATAAAAACTGGTTCACCGTCTTCCAATTCAATTGGTAGCGTAGTATCAACAACTATAGTATCCTCATTTAGGTAGTCTTTTATCTCATTAAGCATGGGGATTTGTTCTTGAAATGGAACGGTTAGAACAACAATATCTGCGTTTTTTGCAGCGTCATTAAGTTTCATAGCAGTGACACGATCTTCTGGTGCGCCTGTAATATTTCGAATTTCTTCTGCGTTATCCATGGCCGCATTTTTATCCTTAGATCCAATAATGAGGTTGACATCATCATGTTTTGCCCATCGTAAGGCAAAACCTACAGCACGTTTATCCGTTGCATCTATTATGGCAACCCTCATTCGACTTTCCCTCGATTCCATATAAAGTATCTACAGGATATTTAATTCTAACTATGGGACCACTTTCACTTGCTTAGATAGTTTTTTGTTCAGATCAATGAGTTTTTTCCTGATCTCTGCACGTCTATTTACAAGCTTCTCGATCTCAGCTTCCTGCTGGGATAATTTATTAACATAATTCTTACGTAGTTTGACTTCTTCTTCACTAGTTCCAAGTGCTTTGATATTTTCTCTAAGACGTTCTTGTTCATTATTTGCAGCGTCAACCATAGCTTCTAAGTGTTCTTCTTCTTGTTTTAGATCTTCGATTTCCTTTCTAATTTTTATGATTTCTAATAACTGAGCATACTGATGTTCTTGGATGAGTTTATCGGCCAATAATCGATCTAAATCTTCTTTTGTAAGGTGCGCTTTATATGTTGAAGTATAACTAACCCGCTCTAATTCAAGTTTCGCTGTAAATGTTTCTTTTGGTTCAAGCGTAAATTGATAACGTAAATAATTGTTTGTCTTTTCTATTGGAAGTTCTTTCCCAATAGGCTTAAAATCTGATTTTGGTTCATCGATAATTAAAATTAGTTTTTCCTTTTTCTTGTTTCTCACGTCATATATTATAATCTGTTTTTCAAGTAATCGTTCAGCAATGTATTCCTTGCTGATGTCTACTCCAATGCCACGTGACTCGTAGCGTGTCTCTCGGCTTACAAGAACTTCTTGCTCTAAAGCATAATTAAGGAGACTTTCATCACCAATACGAAGATTTGACATCATTACTTCACCTGAATATGCATTATCGATGAAAACTGTTGCAGGACCAGCTTCTATAACGATGTTAGATTCATTTGAAATCTTTAAAGTTGATAAAGGATTTTTATCAGTTTTTCCGGGGACATAATAGGCTACTTTTTGTGAAGGAACTTTCGTTTGGAATAATGGAACCAAAGCACTTTGATTTCTAAGAATCTTCACCGGTGAATCTATTTTGAACACGAAGAAATCTCCAACTTCCTCTGTAGTAGCGGCTGTTTGAACTGACTTATCGAATTCTTCAGCTAAGTCTGCTGCAAAAGCCATACCTGAAGTAGGGGCGGGAGCAGGTGGTGCGTATTCTTTTTCAGCTTTTGTTTTTTTTGCTCGCATTCCTCTTCTTCTATCAGAAGTCATATCTTCCAATGTACCTTCTGCAATCACGGGTTCAATTCCATATTGAGATGGGCGTTCGATACGTGGTCTCATTATACGCCACGGTGAATAAAGATCGTACACGAATGAAATAGGTAATCCCGTCACCAAGGTCAACATAACATTATCCCAGTCATTTGTAGTAGTATTGTCAACAATCGCCCATCCTTGAATGGCTGCCTCATCTTCAGAATGAATAAGTCTATAAGCGATCTTCCAAGAAGGTATGGAACCAATGAAACCAATGAAAACGTCCTTCTGTTCTTCACTCGTGAAATTGATGCTTATAGCTTTTATATTCTCCCGCTTAGTATTGGAAATGGTTTCTAACGCAATATCCAAGTCTTTCTGCAATTTTTCATTTCTTATAGAGATTCCTTGAATATCTAAAGATCGAATTACATTAATTTTACCAGAATGATCTTTTATTAAAGCCACAAAAACTTCTCGTTTTTCGGTTTCCTCACTTTCAGTTCCAACGATTTTTCCTAGAATAGTACTATCTTTAAGAGCGATTTCTACTTCTTCTCCAACTAGTTCGCGAAGTAATCCTGTAAATGATTCAGTTGTCGGGACAGTAATACTTAGTGATCGCAAAATTTCATTAACTTCGACTTTTGAATCAAACGCAACATTACTTACTTTGTCGCCCTTAACAAGTACGATCAGAGATTTGAGAAGATCATCTAACGCTTCTTGCTTAAAAAATAACTTTAGTTCTTTACCTTCATGCATTCCAGTTGCAGCGAAGAATCCCACGCCGCAACGATAGAGTACAACTTCAGAGATTTTAACATCTGACATTAAAAAGCCTCCAGGTCAACTAACTGCCTTAAGATGATATTGAATGTATCATTATAATAAAAAATGCTCTCGTTACTTATTAAACTTCTTCAAATGACGCAAAGATAAAAAAAGAATCTACTAAACTCGCCTTTCAAGTACAAATTGATATACTTCAATATTGTTTTCCCTACAAGCGATAATTCTACTCTCAGAAATGTCAATGCAGACGATTGCCTTACGTATCTTTTCAGGCGATATATTAAATTTCTTGGCATATGGGATGGGGAATCGACTCACTTGACCTATTGCATCATCCGTTCCCTTTATCTCAATTTCAATCAGCATATGATTGTCTTTTGAATCAATAAACACCATATCAATGACTCCGCCTTTGACTTTTTCTTCTCGAGACTTGTATTTTAAGCCCTCTTCAATCATCGATGGAAAGTTTGCTAATATTCTACATATATCTTCCTCAGATATGGCCCGCTCCTCAAATCCTTCGACTGTTTCCATTTCTAGAAGTCTTTTAAGATATGAATCTACATCAAAACGGTGTCCCTTTGGACCTTTTTCGTGTGGATAGACCATAGAAGGTCTTTCATCTTCCGTTACCATAATTATTGGCGTTTGCTCTACATTTAGTTGACTACTCCTTGATATGGGAAGTACGCCCCCTCCACTACTTTTAATGCGAATCTTTGCCCTCAGACTCACCGTTCTTATCAGGTTCAATAACTCTTCTCTATCAAGTTCGTCTAGTTGATCAGAGAAAACAACTTGGTAGTTGATTTGATGTTTCTCTTTAACTTTTTCTAAAAGATTTTCAATATACTTTAGGTTTTCATGGTTTTCATTAGCATATAGAATATGTTTCATCATTTAAACTCACTTCATATTGTAAAAGCCTAGATTATGACTAGTATAATGAAAAACGAAGTACTAAAGGTTCTTGATCATATCTACAAATATGTCGCGTAATTCTTCAAATCTGCCAATTGGTAGACTTTGTAATGCTCTTAATAGTAGATGTGACTGATCTTCAAGGATGAACGAAGCTGTTTGTACATATTTATTCTCAAGAACAGTCAGTCTAAGATCTTCGTCAATCATTTCGAATAAAATCTCATCGTAAAACTTTTTAGCTTCTTTCTTGCCATTTATTTTATCTTTAAGAAGAACTGCTAGCAAAAAATCAAAACCAAAGCGATGCATATCCTCAGGATCTACTTGCTCAACATTAATTAAGCCGAACATTAAGTTTGTTGCTTGCTCAAATAATTGTGAAGTTATTTTTAATAATTCGCCCTGTTCTGAGGTGCTCAAAAGTGTAGCTTTTAAGAAATTTTCAGCCGCCATGTGAATAAGCCTTGCTTTTACGTTTACAGCAACTGCATCAAAATCTTTGAAGTCGGTCATAAGATCCCTTAAACTATCGATCTCCGAAAGTAATATTTCAGCCAACTGTGTATATCCTTCAGAGGCTTTTTCAAATTGATTTCTTCTCACGAAATCGGAGAGTTTGCTTTCTATTTCGAGAACTGATTTCTCCATTTTATGGTGAAGCTCAACTGCCTTCAAAATTAATTGTTCTTCTTTATCGAGTTCTGACAAAGTAGAAGTATAATATGAATATGCAGCCTTAAGAAGGCATGCCACAGAGACATCGCGATATTCTTCAAGATTTGACATTGCATAGTGTTGAAATGCCTTCTCATAGTAATATGCACTCTGTTCAATGTCGTTCATGTCATACGCCGAATTTGCACAGAACATAAGAACTTCGCCAGAGATTTCTGGTACATTCGCGTCATTTAAATCATTTGCCAGTTCATTTGCTTTCTCTAGGATGTAGTAAAGATATTTTGTTCCTTTTTCGAGAAGGACTGACATGGAAATAAACGCTTCTCTTGAAAAATAATACTTTCCGTTTTCAATGAACGCCTTTGCTGCTTGGAAGTAGTTTTCCGCTGCATTTTCAAAGTCATCGTCTTTCAAATAATGATTTGCACGTTCCATGAGTTCTTCTCCAGTTAAGTTTGAATCCAAGACATCACACTCTCTAAGAAATCATTTTCTGATCAAAGATGAACCCAGTAGACTTATTGAATAAACAAAAGTCACATAGAATTAATATTTTTCGCTCGGAGTTTTTTGGTTATTGGATCTTTCAGCCGGTCTTCTAATAATTTAAGCATGCCAGGAAGATCTTCGGGAAGCTTACCTTCAAAATTTTCATAGTTGGAGATATGATCATTGAATACTTCACTAGTGACGTGCGAATCTATCCTTTTCATAATATTGTATTGTTCCTGTAAGATTTCAAAAGGAGTTAGTGTTTGGAATTTACCTGCTTTCCAATCGTCGTATAAGGGGGCCCCAGGAAAAAGATTGAGAGTTCTGAATCTAAGAACCGTTGGGTTCATTATATTCAGTATGGCTGCGGTTTCATTCGCATGAATTTCAGTATAATCTTTACCCCCAAGACCCAAAATGACGTATACGGATAGCCGAAATCCCGCATTCATTGCCTTTTTCGCAGCCTTAATCATCATTCTCGGTGTAGTCCCTTTTTTCATGAGCTTTAACACTAATTTACTCCCAGATTCTAAGCCCATATACAGCGTTTCTAGTCCTGCTTCTCTTAGTCTTTTTAATTCCTCGGGCGTTTTCTTTAGCAAATCTTGGTTCTTTACGTAACAAGAGATATGTGAAATCTTTGTGAATCTGTGCTTTAATCGATCGATCACTTCCAATAGTAAGTTAGTTGGTGCTGATAAAGCATTTCCGCCTGCTAAAAATATTTTTTCAATCCATCCATAATTTTGTGCCCATAATTCAATGTCATTAAAAATATCATCTTTGGATCGGATTCGATAGTCTTGAATTCCTTTATAAACACTGCAAAATCGACACTTATTCCAAGTGCAGCCCTCCGTTACTCCAATGAGAATAGAGTGTGCTTCAACTGGAGGACGTATTATTATCCCTTTTACTGCCATGATGCTTACCTTTAGTGCCCTAGTCTATTTTTTCTATGCTCAGGATGCTAAAAAAGCGTTTCTATCCTGACTTTATGAAAACTTCTGAAAAGCCATTAGAAGTCTCGATAAATCTGACGAATTAGGCTAAAATAATTAATTAAAAAAAGGAGGAGGAAATTAGGTGAATTTCTGAGTTCTGATCCTTTTAACTGCTAAGCTCGCTTTGTAGTATTGAAGGTGCTATAATTATTGCTTCAGGAGTGCGAATATCATACGCAGAAAGATATGAAAAACAGCCCATAAACAGAATTAAGAAGAGCGTAAGGCTTGCAATTTTCACAGGTTTCTTATTTGAACAAATTATTTTTGACTGTAGAATAGAAAAGACGGATTGAAGACTTCTAAACTTCACATAAGTGCCCCCTAGATAAAAAGAATCTATCTCCCCAGATTTTGAAGTCGGTTTGAATAACAACATCTTTTATTATGCATATAGTTGAATTTACAGAATACTTACACATGCGTGAATGTTATCGTGTATGCTTACTTGTCGTATAAAACTTTATTTGTTCATTATTTATTATTAACATTTTTTAGGAAAACAAAAAATATCGAGGAGGGTCAATTCAGTTCTTTGCTGCAATATGGATATAACCAAAAATCCGAGACAATTCGTTATTCTACCTGAAACGCTTTGAAAAACCTTATTTTTCAGAGAATCATCATATACAAAAATATATTAGTTTAATATTGAATTCTACTTTAAAGTTAGTTTAGTATTGATTTTGGTTTTTGTAAAACCCTATTCGTATCTTATAGATGTTTTAATGAAATCTAGTATTACTTTCACTGACCTCTCTCAGTCTCTTGTTTACAAAACATAATTTAGTCGGATAAATGTGGCTAATTATTAGTTTTAGTCGGATATCTCTTTTAGCTTTCATTTTTACATCGGTCTGTCTAGGATTATAAACATTAGTACTAATTAACACGAAAAGAACAAAATAAGAAAGGAAGTGATAGCTTTTACCGAGCTTATTGAAACCACATATGAGCGTTGCCTCATTTATCCAATCAAAATTACCTCAATTTTTCATCCTGAAGAAGATCCAGATATGGTAATTATCGAGGTTGATTCACTGGAAGAACTAAGATTGATTGCTGAAGGTTTCCAAAAACCACTTCTATATGACGAACACTATTATCTTGTTATTTTTGATAAGGACATCCACTACAGAACTAAAAATCCCGCTATATAGAACGCGAATTAGTTTTAAATGAAAATAAAAGCTATTTGAAGTTCTTATAGGATTTTCCTAAAGTCAATTTTTGTTTTTCTAATTTTATTACTACATACCAATAAAATAAGCTAAATTTACAGAGGCCAGACGGAGTTGAATTATTAGATTAGATTAAAATGTCACTTTAAATAAACTAATAAGGTGACTAAACAACTAATAGCACAAAATTGGGATCGATGGGATTTCTGTGCCTGAAAAAGTCTTCTATTCACCTGAATTGACCAATCTTGATTTTTGTCATAACTGTAAAATCTGCGTAAATGTCTGTCCAGTCAAAGCACTAAAGAAGACCGTATTAGGCATTGAAGTTGATCGTAAAAGTTGTGCAGAATACGTTTTATCGAGCGATGAGTGTCTAAGATGTACTGCAATATGTCCACAGGGTATTATTAAATTAGTTCCCTTTGTTATTGCAGATGATGGACAAGCAAAACGGGTTGAATCTGTCTAGTTGTCTTCTCTCTCTCTCCAAAAATTGGTTTTTTCTCGACAGTAGCTATAAATATTGATTTAAATAAATATCATTTTAAAATAAGAAATTGGTGCACAAAGTTAGAATTATTCGTGTGCTACTCACATTAGGTATTCGATGGAAAATATTAATCGACAATATTCTCACACTCGATTTGAATAATTCTGAATCTTAAGTAAAGAGTTAAGGCGATTTAATGCCTAGAACAAAAAAAGACACTAAGAATGAGAAGAATATTAAACCATACGTAACTAAAACGATTCCCTTTAGCCGTGTTGATGTGCGTATTATTGAACATTTAGTTAACCAAGGTGTATTTACCAGCTTCAGTGACTGTGTCCGAACTGCCGTAAGAGATTGGATATATGCGCGGGTGGAAACAAATATCAAGGACGAACTTTTAGGTTTGCAAGGGGACATGATTTTTGATAGAGAGGCTATTAAAATGATGCTATCTGACCATCTTACAAGAATGGACAAGCTTAGAAAAAGGAAAGAGTAATGTGCTTATTTTAAAAACTCTTGGTGTTGTAGATTATTCTATATCTTCTACGAATATTAGATATTGATAGAGTTAATCGTAAAGAGCGAAAACTGTCTAATAACATAATATTTAAAAGTATACTCTTTAGACTTTACTTGCAAGTCAAAAGTCAGAGTTTAATTCTCTGAAAAGCAAAAAACAGATGAGTGAAAAAAATGGGTAAAAAGAGAAAGTCAGGCGGGAGATCAAAAGGTAAAAAAGGGGCGTCCACTAGGGTTCAATGTAGTTTCTGTGGTAAACTAGTTCCTAGAGATAAAGCTAAGAAAGTTACAAAATACGTAACATTGGTCGATCCGCGTATTTCGAAGGAATTAAGGCAACAAGGAGCTTTTATACCTCGAAGACGGGTCACAAAAACTGCTTGCGTATCATGTGCTGTGCATAAAGGATTGGTTAAAGTCAGGGCAAAAGATGAACGAAAAGATTAAAAAAACTAATTATTAGGCAAAAAAGTGCAATTAAATGTTCATCCTATCACAGGTGATGATTGTATATGCCAAAAGACAAACCTGAGTTTTTTATCCGAGTTAAACCCGAGTTTTGTAAAGGTTGTGGCCTCTGTGTTGCATTTTGTGGAAGAGACGCTCTTCAAATGCAGATTGAGGTAGAAACTGGTAAAAATGTGCCAGTTGTTAATATGGAACGCTGTAACGGATGCAGGCTCTGTGAATGGTATTGTCCTGATTTTGCCATATACGTTGTTGAAAAGATAGCAGCAAAAGCAATCTAATTTGTTCTGCTTAGTTATTTCTACTTGACTTCAAGCAACAATCAACCCTGTATTCTATTCTATTATTTTCGAAAAATATCAAACTTTAAAAAACAGAAATACAGAAAAAGATGTACTTTTTAATTAAATTAAGCATAAATGTCATAAGAATTGACCTATGGATGATATTATGGATTGCAGATATCTTAAACGGGAAGAGGAAAGATTATTTTGTCAGTTAAAGAACTCTCAGATTACGAAAAGGTATACAAGACGTATTTGCATACAGAATGAAGACTCAACAACTTGTACTAAAGCAGTGGAAGCATTTCAAGAGGCAGAACATCTATCACAAAACAATAATATTTCCTGTACTGCACTTTACAGGCAAGCGAGTGAATATTTCGCTGAAGTTACAGACTTTTTACAAAGTATTCTCAGTAGAATAAAATTAATTATGTTCTTAAAAAAGCAGAATTATTATGAAAAGGCGATTTTCGAAGCTAAAGAAGTAAAAGAGTTATATAACAATGCTTTGAAATCTACGCCTTCCTTAAGAAGTTCAGATATTGGTGATAAGATTTCATCCTTAGAACAATCACTCCAAGTCGCATATAATCAATCCAAAGAAAGTGGAGGTTTAGTTAGACCAAGTGCTGTGCTTCAAACTATTTCAGAAATGCACGTTGAAGCAGCAGTTGGTCATGCTAAGCATTATTCCATAGAAGACGATCTTACGAAAGAAATTGAAAACGTGATTGAAAAAGAGGTTACAGGTGAAGTTACTCCCGAACCACTCTCTGAACTTACAGAGACGAGCCCTGCAGTTGAAGTGAGTGATACTACGATAGAAGTAGATGGCGCTACAGAAGAAATCCCTAAAGTAGAAAATGTTACTACAACAGAAACACCTACTACGGAAGCCGGTGGTATTATTGAATCAGTTGAGACAATAGAAGAAGCTGACTCCAGTATGGGTTTCTTGCCTCATTATATAGAAAAGGCAGAAAATTATGAAAAGCTTTCAAAAAAACAAATTTCAGAAGGATCTTTTGACAAGGCTGCAAAATATACTGCTTTATCTTCAATTTCATGGATACTTGCAGGACATCCTCAGGAAGGACTCATAACATTAAATAAGCTTCTTAAAGAGAGTAAAGGGGAAAGACAAGCTGTAAAAAAAGAATCGATCTTTATTATTGCACGTTCCCTTATTCTGGCTAGCTTTAACAAAGATATGGGGAAATTCTATGAAGCAGAATTACTAATAAGACAGTTGAAAGACGACTATTCAGAAGAGGAAATGGAACTAATTGTTCAGGGTCTAAGAACAGTTCAAGAATTAATAGAGTAAAATATAATCTAAATTCTGCTTTGCAAATTTGTTTTTTACTAAATTGAATTAATTAGGGGTGTTTTGTTGATTTGGTATCATGTTTCGTTTGATGAAAATACAGTTTTTTTGGATGTTAATCCACCAGGTGGCGAAGGATGGAAAGATCAATTTCAATGGAACGATATAATTCGCGTATGTTTCCAGATAGGGGATCTTTGGGTGTCGGATGAACTCTATATTTTCACTTATAAACGACTAGAAAGTTATGTTATTCCAACTGAAGCTAACGGAGGTCCTGAATTTTGGGGGGAGATAATTCGCAGGGATTTATTTGACGCGGAGTTGGCAATTAAGATTGCCTCTGCCACCGAAGGACTTTATTGTTGGCCAGAAGATCGATAAAAATTTACAGAACAATGAAAATACTTTACTTAAAATGTCTATTGTCTTTTCCTTTATATACAACTTGTTCAAATACAATTCTTCTCATAGGAGCTTGTGTCTGGACTTCTTCAAAATAATGCGCCGCAAGCCCGACTATTCTACCGAATATAAAGATTGCTTTGGCTAATAGCGGCGATAATTTCATATCTGCAGTGATTGCTCCTATTACTCCATCCACATTAATAGGTAAGCTCATGCCTTTAACTCTATGAAAGATTTTAGGAAGCATTTTAGACAATTCTACGCATTCCTTTGCTTCATTGGCGTTTTCTGATAATTTCCAGAGAATGTCTCGACGCGGATCTTGGGTGTGTATCCTATGACCTAATCCTTGAATACGTTGACCAGAACGACTAATTTTATCTACCAATTCAAATGCGGATTCTTCTAATGTAAAGTTCTTTTCTTTAGCATTTTTAATTATGTCCAAAAAAAATTCTGCAGCTTTAGCACCTGCACCTCCATGAACATCTGTTATTGCCTGAACTCCGCCTGCTAAAGCAACTTCAAATGGGGCTCTAGCAGAGGCTAACAAAAGAGTTGTTTGGGTTGAAGGAGGCGTAACTCCATGATCAACACATGCAGAAATCAAAGCCTCTAATAATCTAACTTTCCTAGGGTCGGGATTTTCTTCACCAACAAACGCACGATAAATTACATTTAAAAATTGGGCATTTTCTTGAAGATTGCCCAGAGACTTATGATTATTGAGTATTATTGCAAGATATTTTGTCACACGACCTAATGTGTAAATTAACTTGTTAATCGGTTGTAATTTACGAGTTTCCTCTGTCAGTAACTTATTATCTAACAAGAGATATGTTCCAATAGTTTTAGAGATATCTTGAGAGCCTAGATCTATAGTTAGATCGATTTTCGTAAATTCTTCTCTAATTGCTCGTAAAGCTAACTTTTCGAGTTCTTTAAGTTCATTTGTTGTTGGAAATTTTCCTTGAATAACAAGGAAAGAAATTTCGAGTAACGTTTTTTTCTCAACAAGTTCGTGAAGTGGATACCCCCTGATTAACAGGTTATTTGGAACAACTTTGGTAATAAGGGTGCTCCATGTTGGTTCAGGTGGTTTAGCATCCCATATTTGTTGCATTCGTTTATAATAATCCTCTACTCGAAAATAACTTCTATTATTTAGAAGTCGTTTAACCTCTTGAATTAAATCCCGTTGAGAATTAACTACTACTACTCCTGCTCGTTCTAAGCTTGTTTTTTTGGATTCAAAGGTGCCATAACTTTGTCCTGGAGCGACAACAGCACCTGCATGGCCCATTGTTTTACCTGCAGGGGCATTAGCACCTGATATTAGAGCTACTATAGGTTTTATGTATTTTTCAGGATTTTGCTGAATATCTTGGGCTAAAGATTCTTCTTGCATTCCTCCAATTTCGCCTGCGATTACTACTAAATCTGTGTTTTTATAGTTCATAATTAATGAAACAAGATCAATAAAACGAGAACCAATAGCACCATCACCACCAATTCCCAAGACTGCGTTTTGAGCTATGCCAGCACTTGATAACGCATCGGATAGATGATAAAGAATTGCACCGCTTCTTGAAATTATTGTCGCGCCTTTTGGTCCAGCTTGACCAAGTTTAACTTCTTCAGGATGAAAAATATCTGGTAACATGCCCACTTTTATTCCTTCGGGAGGAAATATGATACCTGGGGTATTGCCTCCGAATAAAATAGTATCATGTTTTCGAACAGCGACTATTATGTCCCGTACGTCCCGTAATGGAATCCCTTCGGTGATTAAAACGACAATTGGAATTCCTGCTTCTATGACTTCAATTGTAGCATCTTTTGCTGTTGAATAATGACGCCAGATACTTGCCACAGCAATGTTCGGATGAAATTTCAACGCTTCCTTAACTGTTTCATAAACAGGAATAGTTTCATGGACTCTTGTGCTGCCTTTCCCAGGAGCGACACCACAAGTAATTGTTGTACCGTACTCCTGCATTAACTTAGCATGACGAGTCCCCTGTCGTCCTAGTCCAACTACCACAGTTTCAATTGTCTTAGTTTGAGAAATATGCTCTGCTAAGTCGGTACGGATACTTTTAATCAAATAGAATAATAATCCTTGATCAGGAGTTATTCGCTTTAAGCTCATAGTCATTCCTTCTCTTTTGGACATGACGTCTAAACCACTCAATACCGTCTTTGATGATATCGGCCATAATTTTTTGATTTCCGACAACAATGTGTAGATATTTCAGGATTTCAGGGGTCTCTTTTTTTGCTTTTTCTAAATAGACACGTGCATTAGGTAAATCTGTTCCGACCATTCGCCCGAACACGGGAACTATTCGTTTTCCAGCTGCAAATCTGTCACGAAGTGCTTTAATCAAACCACGTATGAAAACATCACAGCTGCTGATTCCACCGAAGCGTGAAGTAATAATTAAGTCAGGAACAGGATGATCCATTAGCAGATGAAACATTTCAGCAACTGTAGAAAGTGTTGGACCACCACCTGAATCCATGAAGTTAATAGGTACTATTTTTCCATCAAAGTACTTTTTTCCTATATTTACAACTTCATCGATGGAAAAGATCCCATATCCCGCACCTCCAGGAACTAATCCAATATATAATTTTTCTGGATCTTTTTCAAAATTTTCAGGCTCAGCAAGAAGATCTAAATAACCAATAATCCCCTCTTTATGTGCATGTACTTCAAATCTTGTTTGTTCAGCAACATCGTGTCTTTTACTTTCAGGATCAATCCCAAGATTAGAAAACAAGGCACTTTGGCGATACAAGGCATTATCATCCAATACAATTTTTGCATCCACAGCTATTAGTTTTGAATCATTTGAAACGATTAAGGGATTTATTTCACAAATTCTCGTATCATATTTCTGAAAAGTAGCATACAGATTTGAAATAACTGATTGCAGTATTTCCTTAACGTTATTTAATTTCGGAAATTGAGAAATAAGAAACGCAGTGGCATCAATTACAATATTTTCAGGAAGAAAAACAGGATTATCTGGTAAAGATTTTTTCCATATGGCATCTGGATTACTTTTGGCAACCTCCTCGATATCTATTCCCCCTAAAGCCGAGGTTATTAGAACAACATCAAAAGAAATAGGATCTGTAGTAACGCCTAAGTAAATTTCTCCTTGAACATCAATCGCTTCTTCAAGCAAAACCTTATTAACAGGATATCCATGGATTTTAAGTCTTAGGAGATCATTAACTGCAATTTTTGCTTCATTTAAACCATTGATTTTCTTGATGCCTCCAGCTTTGCCCCTACCTCCTATTAACGCCATAGCCTTGCCCATTATTGGAAAATTAAGATGACTAATTTTTTCAACTTCTTCCGAAGATTGAATTGTTCCGAATTGACGTGGGATTGGTATACCTTCATGTTCAAATATTTTTTTAGCTTCATATTCGTACAGACGCAAAAACGCTCCCCCTAAAAATCATGTGGAGCCTAACTCAACTGAAATTTAGTATACTCTTCTCTAATTAATAACTCTTTAGTTTTTAATGGATTTCCGAAGTTCCAAGACCGAATCACGAAGTTTTAAGTGCGAATTAATCATTAGAATGATATCAATGATCATTATGACTTCTCAATCCTACTACAAATAGCATTTGCCATTCCCGTCGTGGAAGTGTTACCTCCCATGTCATAAGTTCTTGCTTTTCCTTCTTTAATAACCTCTGCGACTGCATTATCAATGTTCTGTGCCATTTCTTTTTCATTTAACCAATCTAGCATCATTTTTGCAGCTAAAATCTGTGCAATCGGATTTACTTTGTTTTGGCCGACATATTTTGGTGCTGAACCGTGTGTGGGCTCAAAAACAGCCATTTTATCTCCTATATTTCCTGAGCGGGCAAATCCTAATCCACCCACCAGTTGAGCGGCTTCATCAGAAATAATATCTCCAAACATATTGGAAGTGACAAGTACACCATAATCTTGAGGATTTTTAATCAACCACATTGCCATTGCATCAATATTTGTTTCCCATAATTCAAGTGGATAATTTTGAATTAGTTTGCGAGCCTCGCGAACCATTAATCCACTAGTTTCCCTTATTACATTTGGCTTTTCTACAACAGTAACCGTCTTATAGCCATATTCTTTTGCATATTCCATACTAGCTTTTAAGATCCGTTGAACACCTTTTCGAGTAAAAATCCTTGTTGAGATAGCTAAATCGTCCAACGCAAAATCAGCAAATCTTTTAGCTTTCGGATGATTCTCTATCAATGCTTTCATAACAGCTTGAGGAACAGGGTGCCATTCTACACCACAATATAGCCCTTCGGTGTTCTCGCGAAATACTACCAAATCAATATCGTCGCGATAATTAAGTGGGTTTCCAGGATAAGCCTTACAAGGTCGTAAGTTAATATAAAGATCAAATAATTGCCGCAGTCTAACAATGGGACTAAAATAGATTAAACCTTTGTTTCTTAACTCTGGGTTGAGTTCTGCGACTGCCTCTTCTTTTGGTTTAGATGTTATAGCTCCAAATAAAGAACAATTGCACTCTTTAAGAAGTTCAATTGTTCGATCTGGCAATGGATTTCCCTCAGTCTTCCAAAATTCCCAACCGATGTCTCCATATAAATATTCAGCTTGATTACTAACTCCTACAGTATCAAGGACTTTAATTGCAGCTTCTACAACATCAATACCAATTCCATCTCCAGGAAGTACACAGATTTTATAATTAGCCATAACTTTACACCATTTCCTGAGCTTTGTGAAGTTTTATTTTTTGGAAATAAGATACAACTTGAATAGATTATTGAATTTATATGAACGGAATATAATTTAAATTATAAGTCTAAAAAAATTGTCCTATTATGGGGGCTTTTGCTTGATTAATTTAACGAAAAATGAAGAACAACTTGAAAGAACCATAAAAAGATGTAGAGAACGCAAAATAATAATCCCGACATTTGCACAGTTAAAGAACCCTGAAACCATTCTTCCGAAAATAAAAGAAGAGTTAAAAACTCTCGAACTCTGGGAGATTGCTCCTCAGAATCTCTTTCGAATCACGTGGAAAAACGAACCTGTTGATAAAGGTGGACTCTTTCAATCTCTTCCAAACTACATGGAGTTACCCCCAGAACTTACGGGTGTGGAAGCTCGGATTATTGCATTGATTGGTAAATGGTTCCCTACTGGAGCACACAAAGTTGGAGCTGCATTTGGATGCCTTGTTCCTCCACTTGTTACTGGACAATTCGATCCTACGAAACATAAAGCTGTATGGCCTAGTACGGGAAATTACTGTCGTGGCGGTGCATATGATTCGAATTTGCTAGCATGTGAAAGCATCGCTATTCTACCTGAAGGAATGTCACAAGAACGCTTTGATTGGCTTAGTAAGGTAGCTGGCGAGACCATCAAGACCCCAGGCAGCGAAAGCAACGTCAAGGAAATCTATGACAAAGTATGGGAACTTCGTCGCACTAGGGATGACATCTTTGTATTCAACCAATTTAATGAATTTGGTAACTACCTGTTCCACTACGATGTAACAGGTAATGCAATGAAGGAAGTACTAGACAAAGAACTCGGAGGAGATAGATATATTGGCTTGTGTTTAACTACGGGTTCCGCGGGTACCATTGCCTGTGGTGATTTTATGAAGCAACAGTATCCAAGATCAAAGATTGCGGCTGGAGAAGCCGTTCAATGTCCGACACTGTGGTTAAATGGTTACGGTGCTCATCGTATAGAAGGGATTGGAGATAAACACGTTCCATGGATTCACAATGTTCGCAATACCGATATGATTATCGCAGTTGATGATAATGACGTCATGAATCTCATACGCTTCTTCAATGAGCAAGAGGGACATAAATATTTGATCAATGAGGTTGGTGTTTCTGAGGACTTCGTCTGTAAACTCAACTTGCTAGGCATATCAAGCATCGCAAATGTGCTCATGTCTGTTAAACTTGCAAAATACTACGAGTTGACCAATAAGGATGTTATAATCACGATATTTACTGACTCAATGGAGATGTACGGTTCACGTCTGCAAGAAGCCCAGAAAGATTTTGGAGAGTACACGGAGAAGGATGCAATAAAGGATTACCACCGCCATTTGTTAGGACAAAAAACTGATGCAATGATCGAACTTACACATTATGAAAGAAAAAGGATTCACCATTTGAAGTACTTCACATGGATAGAGCAACAGATGTTTGATGTGGATGAATTAAACCGACAGTGGTACGATTACGAAGCGTATTGGGGCGATATCCAAAAGTTGACACCCAGGATTGATGAATTGATCATCGGATTCAACAATCGGGTTGGTTTGCTTTAGTCTTGATAAGATTTTTTTTAATCTATTGTTGAACCATAAGCAAAAAGGTTTCCAACTAAATAGATATCCATTTGGACCTTTGACATGGGTTTAATTGGCACATTAACCCTTTTTGTTTGGTTCTCAAGTTTTCCTTCTTTCAGATACAGAATCAATTCATCTCCAGTACCGATGCTAGTCACATCAAAATTGTCTAGCTGTATCAATGGCATCCCTGAATTAATGGTATTTCTCGTGTAAATTGCCCCGAATGATTCGCCAATGATCGCTTTTATGCCAAGTGCTTTGAAACAATCAACTGCTTGCTGACGACTAGAACCAGCGCCGAAATTCTTGCCAACAATTAACAGTTTCCACTTTTCTGTTTCAATACGTTTGGCGAAGTCTTCCCAGCCCTCTAGATTATCTAATGTATACTGCCCCATATCTTTAATATCCGTAATATGCAGGTACTTATTGTGAAAAATCATATCAGTGTCTATTGAGTTGATCATGCAACCCTCATTGTCTGCTAAAACTACGGCTCTACCTTTAATTATTAATGGTCCATATGTCATATTTTAACCTCTTAAAATTCTGGAACAGCAATTTCACCGGCTATTGCCGTTGCTGCAGCTGTAGCAGGACTTGCCAAATATGTTTGTCCTCTTCCTTGCTTGCCTTTGAAGTTCCGATTTCCAGTAGTAACTTGGATTTCACCTTCTCCAGTCATACCGATTTGCCCTGATGCACATGTACTGCAACCAGCGTGACTTACGATCACATCCGCGTCATAAAAAATATCTAATAGGCCATTCTTTAGCATTTTACCATAAATCTCTCTTGTGGCTGGCACAACTTTAAACATTACTCTTTCATGGACTTTTTTACCTTCTATCATTTTTGCAGCTAGCTCAATATCACTATAACGGCCATTTGTGCAACTTCCAATAATAACAGAGTCAACTTTAGTTCCTGCTACTTCAGCAGCATCTTTTACATTTTCAGGAGAATAAGGACAGGCTATTTGTGGTTTTAAGCCATCAATATCTATTTCTATTGTCTCTTTGTACGAAGCATCCGCATCTGCATATACTGGTTCAAAATCAAATTTACTTCTTTCTTTACAGAAATTAATTACTTCCTTATTTGGCGGAATTAAACCAATAATTCCTCCCATTTCGGTAATCATGCTAGCAAGAGTGATTCTACCATCTAAAGTTAACTTATCTATTTGCTGACCATAAAACTCAGCGGAAAGACCTAAAAGTCCTGCTGAACCGAAATGTTTTACCAAAGCAAGAGTTAAATCTTTGGGTGTTGAATTATTTGCAATTTTACCTTTGATGTTTATTTTAACAGAATGAGGAACTTCGAACCATGTCTTTCCTGATTTGAATGCAAAAGCAATATCTTGGTCGCCCATTCCCTGTCCAAAGGCTCCAATGCTTCCTAGTATATTCAAATGGCTATCTGTCCCAACTAAAGTGCATCCTGGATAGGCAAAACCTTGTTCGATTGCAACGTGGCTGCCAATGCCTTGATTTACATCGTAAACCGTAATACCTTCTTTACGAGCGAATTTTCTAATAGTATGCTGGTTTTCTGCATAGCCAACATTGTTAGCAGGAACAACGCAATCAAAGGTGAAAAAAGTTCTGCCAACATCTGCAATACGCTGTCCTTCTGGATAGTGTTTTTCCAAGTGACTAACTACATTGGCACCTGCAAAATCACGTGCAGTTTTGATATCAATGGCCATCCAGACTACGTTGCCGGGTTTAATCTCATCTTTAGAATGATTAGCAATAATTTGTTCAATCATTGTTTTACTAGGCACGAATTATCACATCTTCAAAGTGATATTTTTCACCTATTGCTAAATAAATTTCTTTAGCATTAGTTAACACCGAAAACTCCATTTCTTCTCATACTCTGTGTAATTTAGCTAATTCAAAGCAGATAAAATCGCAGTGATGTACAATCCATGCTTCAGGAGTACGCTTCAACTTATCTCCTTCAGAGGAATGTGCTAAACAAATATGTGCAATCTCATATGGAAGTCCTTCAATGAGGCAAAGATACATCCCAATTGCAGGATGTCGAAAGAGATCTCCTAATTGACTTTTAAGAAAATTCCCTTTATCCGAACGTGAATATTCAACCAATTTCCCAACGTCGTGCAGTAATGCGCCAGCAACAAGAAAATCTTTGTTTATTTTTGTGATCTGTTCTGCTAAATCTCCAATTTTTTGAGCCATTTGAGTGACTAAGCGTGTGTGTGTAATTAAGTTCATAGGACAGTTTTCAATTAACAGCGTAAAAGGAATTTCCACGATGTTATCCCAGTCTCCCAATTCCATTGCCCGAAGAAATACGTTTACTACCTTCTCTCTTAATGCTGAATCACTTATTTCGTTTAATTCTGGGAACAGACTTATGATATACATTGTTTTGCCTCATTCTTCCCGTTAAATTCATGCACACAAACGATATATTCTCATCTATTCTAATAATGCTTTGCCTTGTAATTAATTTCCAAAAGTCTAAAGATCGAATTACGTCGTTTTCGGTGTGAATAACTGATTGCAATACACAAAAACGAACGTAAGATAAATAGTTGATTTTAAATATACCAATGGCATAACTCCATTCAGTGAGAATGATTAATAAAGCAATTCAATTAATGCACAGCAAAGCATAATTCATTCATTCAAGTTTGACTGAGGTAAGAATATGAGCGAAAAGCTTCCAAAAAAGTATGAGAATTTCAGCGAATGGTTTTCAACCGTATTAAGTGCTGCAGAAATCACCGATTTCCGATATCCTGTCAAAGGAATGGGTATATGGTTACCTCACGGATTTGCGATCCGGAGAAATGTTTTAAAGATTGCAAGAGAATTGCATGACGAAACAGGACACCAAGAGGTACTTTTTCCCCTGTTAATACCAGAATCCTTTTTCCAAAAAGAAGCGGAACATATTGCAGGATTTGAAAGCCAGGTTTATTGGGTTACTCAAGGAGGTTTGTCACCTTTAGATGTTAAGCTTTTATTGAGACCCACTAGTGAAACAGCGATCTATCCGATGTTTAAGTTGTGGATCAGAAGCCATGCAGATTTGCCTGTAAAAGTTTACCAGATTGTTTCGATTTTTAGATACGAGACAAAGGCCACTAAACCACTAATTCGTGTAAGAGAGATTACCACCTTTAAGGAAGCACACACAGCACATGCAACAATTGAGGATTTAATGCAAGAACTAGATACCGCTGTATGGATTTACTCTTCAATTTTTGATAGACTTTTACTACCTTATCTCATTTCTAAGAGACCAGATTGGGATAAATTCGCAGGAGCAGAATATTCTATGGCTTTTGACACTCTTACTCCAGATGGAAGATCTCTTCAGATAGGTACTGTGCACAATTTAGGTCAAAATTTCGCTCACGCATTTGACATTCAATTTGAGAACGAGGCAGGTTCACATGAGTATGTATATCAGAGTTGTTTCGGGATTTCAGAACGAGTTATTGCTGCACTCATTAGCATACATGGTGATGATCGCGGATTAATCCTACCCCCTGAAGTTGCCCCCTTCCAAGCTGTAATTGTACCAATTTACTACAAGGAGAAAGAAAAAGAAGTGCGAGAAGCATCTGAACAAGTTCTCAACAAACTCCGTAAAGCAGGACTCCGAGTTCAATTCGATGATCGAGACGATTTAACTCCAGGCGCAAAATATTACTATCATGAATTACGAGGTGTTCCTGTAAGGATAGAACTCGGTCCTAGGGACGTTAAAGAGAATAAAGTCACCTTAGTAAGACGGGATACATTAAACAAAGAACAAGTCTCAATGGATTCAATGATTGAGCGAATACAGCAACTAATGGATGAGATTACTGAGAATATGAAGACTAAGGCAGAACGAAAATTCAAAGAAAGAATATTTACTGCAAACAATCTCGAAGAGGTAAAGGAGATATTGAGTTCTCGATCCGGAATAGTTGAAGTTTCATGGTGCGGTGAAGAGGGATGTGCCCAAGAAATAGAAGAGGAAATCTCAGGCAGTATATTAGGCACACCCGTTACAGAAAAAGAAATCGCTGTTAGTGAATGTATCGTTTGCCAAAATCCTGGAAAAGTAGTTGTCAGAATCGCCAGAGCGTATTGAAGGCTGCGACTTTTATCGTCCCCGTACCTGTCATCCATCCGCGTCTTAGAAGGCGTCAGACCTCTAGGGTTCAGTTTCATGCACAAGAACATATGTTCTTTATTTTTTAGGTATCAATTTTCTACTATAATCAAAGAGTATTGGAAATCAGTCTAAAGTTTACTGCAAAAATTCTGTAGTCTTTTAATAAAGAAATACAAAGGATATCTTTATATCGGCTAAGGTGTATTGTCACTGCCAGAGGTCATTGAAATTTAATAATGTTTCTTCTATAGATCATAAGACCTAAGCAGAATCGAAAAGTGTATTGGAGGGGTTCAAGATAACACAGGTTATGAGCAAGTTTAATATTGGAAGATTTTTGGTACTTTTGGTTCTTCTTACACTTACAGAGATTTTGGATCAAGTGTTAGTTGGGGGAGCATTGAATCTTGTTTCATGCACTGTGCGTCTTGCAACAGGGATCCTACTAAGTCTTTTCTTTACATGGTTGATCGACAAGATGATGCTTCAAAAACTATATATTTTTGCGTTGGTTTGGCTGAACCTCTTTGTGATTCGATTTCTCAGCAACTATATTGAAGGATATTTCTTCACCAGTATTTTCACGTCTTTCACCGATTTTATCATCGGGATGTCCATTGCGTTGGGAATTTCCTTAATCGAAGGAGCATTCATAGCATTTCTCATAACGAATGAAGCTGAAGAGAGTCTGAGTGTATCGCTTAAGGGATATCTGTCTTCGAGAAGTCATGGTTCATGGATCATGCGCATAGCTGCTGGATCTGTTGTGTATTTTCCTATCTACTTCTTCTTTGGGATGCTGATCTTTCCTTTTGTAGCTGTGTATTATAGTGATCCCTCATTGGGTCTTAAGGTGCCGGGTTTTGAAGTAATCATCCCATTGGAGTTCTTTAGGGGTTTTCTATATGTGATTGTCCTACTTCCGATAATAGTATCGCTGAAAGAGAATAGAAGAACACGGTTCATTGCACTGTCTTTAATGCTATTCATACCAGGAGCCTTCATTCCTCTAATCCAACAGTCAACTCTACCTCCAGAAATAGTTCCGTTTCACCTGTTAGAAATTCTAGCAGACTCGTTAGTTTATGGCTTTGCTTTATCTAGAATTCTAAATAAATCCGAGGCGCTAAATTGACATTTAATTTAATCGAGCGGAAGTTGTGAAATACTGTCGTGAAACGACAAAACAGGGCTAATAAAAAAGTATGAATGCGAAGATGCAATTTCCAAACCTTTCATATTTACCGACAAAGTTTGTTTATTCAAAAGCTTTTTTTGCAAGTTCCAACTATATCATATTATACTCAAGGGTCGAGCGGTTGAAATGGTAGTTAAAAAAGCAGTTTCATTTATATGTAGGCTGGGTGAAACTACACTCTCCTGTGGAATGAATACCTGCAAAAGCGCAATTAGTAGAGTAAACAAACTTATATTATCCGTATCTAGCGAAGGAAGTTTAGAAGGTCTTCTAAAAAGTACACTTAAATCTCACGATGTTTTGAAAAAAGAAAGTATCAAGAAACTTAAAGAGAAATTTCTTTTAAAAAATAGACATGAGGATTCCAGTAGTATTTATTGCCCTAAATGTGGATTATCACTTCCCTCTTTTTACACATTTTGCGCTTGCTGTGGAACACAATTATTTGATGATATACTAGATCCAGAATCTAGCAAGTCAATTAAATTCTTCCCAAAATCAATTAATCATCTTTTGGATATTTCTATTCTCCTGAATAATCTTAAATTGCCACTTTTTTTATACAAAAGATTTGATAGATGCCTATTATCGCTCACTGGATTGGATAACCGAGTCTAATTGAGTTTTCAGCCATTGCCATGTTTGCGGATCGATAATTTCCCCATTAAAAAGTTCCTCAAGCCCATCTTGAATTCTCTCCTTCACATCTTTCTTAGCTAATAGATTATTCTCCTTACAAACGACTTCAACGCTATTACGAAATTGATCACTTCTTGTAATTTTACCTTCAACTTTTGTTTTGAATAGAAATTCTAACGAAGTTGGTGTGAAAATCGATAAGTTCGTCACAATTTTTTCGCCGTTATATTCCCCTGATGGGCTAAGGATAAGTGGAGGTATTACCGCATATCTGGGTTTAAATCCTTTAACATATTTTACAAAATAAAATGGTAGACCAATTTGCATAGTTCCCTGAGTTGGAAAATCTTTTACAACAAATTTTTCGGGCTGTTTTTCTTCACTTGTTGTTTTATTCGAATATTCTGCTATGATATTGGATAATTCTTTTTGTTTATCTTCAATTGTACGTATGAAAGTATTAAGTTGGACAAATTTCTCTTTATTTGATTCTAAAAGACTGATTGTCTGCGATTTTCCGTGTTGTACTATTCCGAAAAGCTCTTCTTGCTCTTTTATCCGTAAATCGCACTCCTTTTTATAAATGTCAATTTGTGTTTGTAGATCTTCAACTGCTGTCAATCCTTCATCTCTTAATGATTTTTCAAGTGTTTCTGACTGTTCATCATAATTAACTTGAAGACTGATGATTTTTTGATCCATTTCTTTTTTTAATTTGGTTAATTGATCTTGATACGCTTTTCTAATCTGTAGACCGAGTGAAATTGTTTTTTGTTGGAATTCAAGAATTTTTTCTTCAATTGACTCAGAAATGTTACTCCATGCCTTCCTAAAGTCAATAATGTTTTCACTAAATGCATCAAATTCTTTAGGGAACATTGATGCTACTTGAAAGATTATATCTGGCTGTAATTTGTGGCTTTTAACTGTTTTATATGAAGCTGTACGTTCTATAAATGGAATAGCATCTTTTAGAAGTGATGGTTGATGGAGCGCGTGTACTGTAAACTTTCGAACCGAAAGATTTGCGAGAAGGTTTTTAATTCTGTCAAGACTTATAGTAGCATTCTTTAACTCAGTAACATTCAATATACTCTTGATTTCATCTGACGCTGGAATTTGTGTTATTAAGAACTCATTGGAAACAATTTTGAATCCATCAAGAAGGAATGAGCCACCTTTGTAAGGTATTATATACATAGGCCAATTTACTTTGGAAATCGATTCAAGTGATTCATCAGACGATCGCAGCTGTTCAGATAATGTAAAAACAGTTGCCAATTCAATATCTTGAGTAAGAACTTCATTTGTATCTGTATTAAGCATATATGGAATGGTATTCTCTTCAATGTATGAAAAAGGTTCAGCCGAAACTATTGGAAGCGGTCTAGACACCGTAGGAGAAATAGTTGGAGAAACGGCTTCTGTAACACTTGTTTCGACTTCAGCGGGAGTAGGTGCCGTCACTACCGGTTTTTTCTTTGCCTCCGCTATTCCAATCATTTTGAGTGCAATATTTCTGAAAATGGTCTCGATATTTCGCCCATCTTTTGCAGAACACTCAAAATATTCTGCATTCATTTGCTGAGCGTATGATTCACCTTCGTCTGAATAAACGCGTCTAAATTGACCTGAAAGATCTAATTTATTACCAACTATAATCCATGGCACTTTTCCACAATATTTCAAAACTTCATCAAACCATTTTGGAAGACCAAGGAAACTGTCTCGGCTAGTTATATCATACATAATGATCGCGCCGCTGGCTCCACGATAATATAAAGGTCGGACATTTGCGAATCGTTCCTGGCCTCCTGTATCCCATATCTGAAGTTTGATTTTACTTCCATCAAGAGTGATAATTTTTACTCTGAAATCAACGCCTATAGTCATTTTATACGAGTCAGCGAAGGTTCCTGTCGCATAACGGATGGTAGCTGCAGTTTTTCCTACAGCGCCATCGCCGACTACGATTACTTTGAATAGAAAATCAAAAGACATTCAATTACACAACTTTTCAAATCAATTTTTTTAATAGTATCAAGCTTGTTCTTTAAAAATTTTTTAAATCTATGGAAAAGATGGTAACACCTAATACAAAGTAAAGCATATTCATTCAGAGTGTGGAAATTTGAGTTTCAAGTTGAGATGCCAGTTCTTCAATTTCATTTCTTGTTTTTAATGCACTTACCCCAGGACCCTGTATTTTTGAAGAGACTGCAGCTGTTGCAAACGCCCCACTTCCAATTGCATCTTTAGTTTTTGAGAATTCAAGAGCAAAAGCAGAAATATATACATCTCCTGCGCCTGTAACATCCACTACATTACTACTTTTAATTGAGGGGATGTGGAAAAAATCTCCTTTGTATTGGATATATGAGCCTTTACTTCCTTCAGTTATTACAACAATTTTGACTCCTAAATCTTCTATTTCTTTAGCTGCTAGTTTTAGATCATTACAATTTGTTAAAACTTCAATCTCTGAAACAGAGGCTTTTAAAACATCAATATATTGAAGATAATCCGCCATGTCTTTCCATTTTGTTAAAAATATTCTGCCGCTGCCGTTCGAAGCAATGGAGCGAATGTATCCGCTTGGATCTAAGTATATGGAACCCTTTCCTTTCTTGGCCACATATTTTAAGGTTTCTAATGGTACTTCATCAACTATTGGAGATATAATAAATGCTTGAGAGTCAAGAAACTGTTCAGAAATGTCTTGAATCTCAATACGTTCCGATTTAGCCATAAGAAATTCAGTTCGTTCCTCTCCTTTATATTCAAGCCTAAATCGTGTAGTAAGACCTTTACAACGTTTTATACCCGAGATATCAATGTTATTTCTTGATAAAAAAAGAAAATGTTCATCTCTAAAATCCTCACCTACTTTTGAAACTATACCTGATCTTCCTCCAAGTCGTTTAGCAGCAATGCTACCGTAAAGTGGTGGTCCCCCAAGCCTAAGAGTTTTATTTTCGCCATTTTTTATAATAATATCTAACGAAAAATGAGCAATCACAACCACGTCATACATTTACAGATCTCCAATTGTATTTTAGTTTATTATTTCTGAGATTTATCTTGAAATGAATCGAATGCCCCAGTGGTCAGAATTTTATAGCTTAGAAATTAGTATTTGTACTAATCATTTTCTCGACTAGTTATTGATAGGTGTTAAATATGGAACTCAAAAATTGGAATTATAAAGTTTTTGAGATAGAGGAAAGTCTAAAGCCAGATGCAGAAAAGTTTCAATATTTCTTTAGAGTTGAGGAAGAAGGTACAAAGAAATGCACGTTCTGTGTATGGATGACTGATGATATCATTAAAGCTAAATCCAGCAAAGAATCAACAATTGAGAGATTTAAAGATATTATTAAGTCAGATAGAGAAACATGGATTAAATGGGTTAAAGAAAAAATTGATCAGGGCATTTTCAATGATCTTGCATTTAAAATCAGTGCTTCTGGTTTAGAAGAAATTAGACTTTCAGAAATCAGTGAAAAAGTCGACTTTTAGTATTTTTTTGCGTACAAACCTTGTTTGATAAAGGTGGGATTTAATTGAATGTATTTGAAGCAATAAAAAAAAGAAAGAGTGTTAGAAGATACAAGGATAAAGAGGTAGAACAAGAAAAACTGATGAAGATTCTAGAGGCAGCAAGATTAGCACCCTCAGCTGCTAATAAGCAAGAATGGCGATTTGTGGTTGTACAAGATAAAGAAAAGCGGCAAAAGCTTTCAGAAGCTGCTAGAGGTCAAAAATTTGTAGCAGAGGCACCGGTAGTTATCGCTTGCTGTGCAGAGACGGATTATCACGAGATGACATGTGGACAATTGTGCTATCCAATCGATGTGTCTATTGCTATTGATCATATGACACTTGTCGCAGTCGAAGAGGAGTTGGGAACTTGCTGGATAGGAGCTTTCTATGAAGATAAAGTAAAAAGCATTCTGAATATACCTGCTAATATTCGTATCGTAGAACTGTTAACCTTGGGTTATCCGATGGATGATAGCGTAAAAGAAAAATCGCGATTATCTCTAGAAAAAATCGTTAAATGGGATAGTTGGCAATAAGCTTATTAATAAGCTTTAACGAATATTGATGCCTATGAAGATTGTTTTTACTGCATCACATTTTTATCCCTCTCTTGGCGGTATTGAAAATCACTGTTTACAAATAGGAACACGTCTTGTTAAGCGAGGACATGAAGTACTTGCTACTAGTACTACACTTTCAGGATTGCGAGCTACAAGAAATTTCAGAAAATTCTCAATTAATGGAATCAAGGTCAGACGATTCATTCCTTTTCCTTTTTTGATTCCTTTTTTTGCTCCGGGAAGATGGAGTACATCTTTTGCCCCTGGAATGTCGTTTTTCCTTATGAAGAAAATTGTAGAGAGTGATTTGATCCATGCACATGGATATGGTTTTTTTCCTACTGATTTAAGTGCATGGGTCTGTAAAATTCGTAAAAAGCCCCTTGTTATTACCCTCCATGGATTTCATCCCGATTATCTCGCATTCATGAAGAATATTTCCCCTATTGAGGAAATGCGTTTAATGCCTTATTTCAAAGCAATTGCACAGCGATCTTTAAAGATAGCTGATGCTATAATCGTGTTAACTCCTCATGAAAAGAATATTTTACAATCATATTATCACATCCCCGCTGAGAAAATAGCAATAATTCCTAATGGAATAAATTTGCAAGACTTTTTAAACGCCCCAATAACTAAGGAATTAAGGAAGAGATATCATCTAATGGAGAATGTTATTCTCTTTGTTGGAGCAATTCGAAAAGAGAAGGGACTTCTCAATCTTTTTCATGCCATCCCAAGTATAATCAAAGAATTCCCACAAACGTCTTTTGTCTTAATTGGGAAAGATTGGGGATTTAAAAAGTATCTACAGCAAGAAGGAAAACGTTTAGGAATAGAGAATCACATAAATTTTTTAGGCTCTGTTAAGACATCCTTACTTCGGGAAGCACTAGGTTGTTGTGATGTGTTTGTGAATCCTTCGGCATATGAATCCTTTTCCATAGTTTTACTCGAAGCAATGGCATCAGGCAAACCGGTTGTTGCAACGAATGTTGGAGGCATTCCACATTTAGTAAGAAACGGAAAAACAGGTATCATTGTAAATTATGGTGACCCTGAAGGCATAGCAGATGCTATAAAGAAATTATTGAGCAATTCAGAACTTCGAAGGCAGATGAGTGAAAATGGTGTGCAATTAGCGAAGAAATATGATTGGGAGAAAATTGTATCACAAATAGAAAGACTGTACGAGAAGATTCTAACCAGTCATTGAGTTGTGTATATAGAATATTAACTGGACAAGGGAATTCTATTCTCTAACTAAATAATCTTCAAAGCGTGATGCCGAGCGTTTTAATGTGAAATTATCTTCAACATGCTTTCTTCCTGCTTCGCCCATTTTTCTTGATAGTTCTTTATCTTCTAAGAATCGGCAAATCGCAATAGCTGCAGACTTTGGGTCCTTAGGGTCAACAAGAAATCCTGTTCGATTATTTTGAACTGTTTCAGTTGGACCAGATAAATTTGAAGCAACCACTGGCTTTTTTGATGCCATAGCTTCTAAGGGTACTAATCCGAAGGGTTCGTAAATCGGTGTGTAGAGAACTGCATCTGAGGAACCATAATAATTAACCAGTTCTTGATCTGTTAATCGTTGAATGTGCACATGGTTTTCTAAATGTAGCGTTTTTATGAGGTTTAAAAGGCGATATCGCTCAGGACCACTTCCCACTATAACTAACTTCGCTTTCTTATGGGTTTTTATAACATGGTGCATTGCTTTGATAGCAGTATCAAAATTTTTTACGAGTCGAAGAAAACCTACCGTTAGAATAAGCTCCTCACAATTTAAGGACTCTTTTGCGTTTCCCTTGTCTGAAAATTTTGTTATATCTATTCCTGGATAACAAACTTGCGCATCCTTCTTGTAAATTCGCTTAACAAGACCTGCAGTATAGTTACTATTTGCTAAGATTAAATCGGTCTTTTTAACGAGATGTTGGTCATACCTTTTGTGGATTTTGTTGCTGAAATCTTTCTGAAGTTTTTCTAAGAGATAATACGCATCGTAAAGACCGCTGCCAACTCTCATTCTTGCACTATACAAGTGTTCGAATCCAACATCTGTAATTGCGGGATACAATGGTCGATGGGGCTCATGACAGTACCATACCAATTTTGAAGAATCAAGCGATGATTTCTTCACCAAGGCGATAGAAAACGCGAGATTGAGATTATGAAAATTAATTATGTCAAAATTGGATAATTGAGAAACTAATTTGTTTTTGGCAAGTGGAGCTAGGAAATACGCGTCTCCAAGCCAAGGAATTTCAATAATTCTTAGATCTTTTGCTTCAGATACCCATAAATTATAGTCAAATCGTGCAGTGAAAATTGTAACGTCATGTCCTTTTTCTAAAAGATATCTTGAATACCACAAAAGTAGATTTTCAGCTCCACCTTTCTGATTGAGAAATGCATGGAGAAGGGCAATCCTCACCAAAGTCACCTAATAGTTTTCATTTGTTTATATCATTTCTTCGCAAGAAGACCCCCCAACTTGTTGGGCGGTAGTTCACTGAACAAATAAATGAAGATTAGTTAGAAAACTGAACATTAAACCTATTTAAGCCAACTAATAGGCTTCTTGTAAAAAGATTTTGCATGAATCCTCTTTTAGGTCTTCTTTATAGCATTTTATCTCGATCTCTTTGTTCCATAAGTATTCCAGAAGACCTGTTAAAAGACCACAATAGTACGCAATGTCTAATTCATTTAAGTAATTCGTAATTTGACATTCGCAGTTTTTTAAAGATTCATAACAGCTTATCTTTAATGCACCAAAACCATTCTTTCTAAGCCATTCACAAAGTTCATTTAAATATATTTGTGAAGCATCATTCTGATTCTGTTCAATTTTCTTCATTTTGTGGAAAAAAAGGTGTCCAATATTTCGACCGTGTTCAAACATTATAGGGGCGATTAATTCGCATCCAAAAAAGGAGGTCAATACGTTATTTAGGCTTAAAAGCCATTCTTTATCAATATCGACCTTCTGATTTTCTTCATTCCTGATATCTTTTTCTAGAGACTCCAAAGGGCATGTCCCTCAAGAGATTGAATTTACGATTTTGTTGAGCAGTAAGTACTGTTATTCACTATTATATATAGTTTCTACTTTTTTACTACTTTCCTGTGGAAAAAACTAAAGCAGAATCATTAAAACAAAAAAAGATAAATCTCCACAGATATAACGTGCTTTGTAATTGGATTAATCAGCAGGAGCTAACATATAAATATATATCTGCGGTTTGATTAATGCTCACTCCCCCTCCTTAAGCAAATGCTTAAACGCATTTATAATTTCTCCTTATATTTAAATTTTTTGCAAAAATCCAAATATTGTGATACTTCAAATGATTAACCTTACTGTCTATTCAATACGAAATATGTGCTCTTAGATAAGTTCCGATACAAAAACTCTCTGATTTTCTGAATGAGAGTTTCATCTTGTTCTACTGCGGAAATTATATCCTTTAGTAACAATAAGACCTGAACAATAGAGTTTTTTTGGTTTAGCCAATAAATCTTGGTGCGTTTTCCTACGCTTTCTTCATTTAGGATTTCATACTCTACAAGTTTTTTTAGGAATCTAGATACGGAATATGAGTGAAGTCCAGTCTTTTGAGCGATATTATTTAGTATCATTCTGTTATTCCGTTCCTTTGAATCTAAAAAGAAATCTAAAATTTTGATAAATGGTGTTCGTCCAAAGTACTTTTCCAATTATATTCCTCATTTAATGATTACGGTATGGATATTGCAAGCTTGGTGTCCTGAGAGTTGGTCTTATCTTTCAAAGCGAACTTATCTCATAAGATATTAGTGATTGAGGGTTAATGTTTAATTAAGATTATAATTTAGCATATTAAATTAAGTTTTTGTTTGTGAAATATCCCCCCGAAGATTAGTTGATCATTCATGCGTCACTAATAACTGATTACTTAGGAAATAAATTAGCAACTCCTTATTAATATTTCTTTTATTGTAGAATTAACCAGATGGTTTCATTATAAGAAAAAAAATACAAAAAACTAACAAAAATCAAAAAAAGTCATTCTTTAAAAAGAAACCAACTTTAAAAAGTAAGAGAATTCTGTTAAGTTTTTAGTATTAAAAAGGTCTATAGATGACTCTTACAGATAACCATGCAAGAAAGCACCAATGCTTTAGCGTGGTGATGAATTGCGTGGTGTTTATATAGTTTTTTGATGAAACCAATTATAGTACCTACGGGGCGTAGGGATGTTAAGCCTGTGGAGATAAGACCTCCGTAACCCGTAAGGGGATCGAGTCTGTCGTTGAAGCAGGAAGCCTCGATGCTTTAGCACGAGGTAGCTCACACTAACGACACAAGAAAGCACCACAGCTTCAGCGTGGGGTAGTTCAATACTTACTATACCGCCTCTCTAAATCCTTAAGTTCCAATGCCCTCTCTTCAACGAGTTTTTCTAGGTTTTCAGTATATTCTTTGATTTTTTCCTCGGCTCTCTTGCGTTCAGTGATGTCACGAACGATGCCCCACACCCCAACAGGACGGTCTTCCTTCTCTTTCACGAACCATACTCTTACAGAGACAGGAATAGTTGTTCCATCTTTCGTTTTGATTTCCTGTTCATACGCCTCCGAATAGCCTGTCTTGTACATGTGTTCAGTAGCGCGTTTTTCTACAGTATTAAACCATTTACGGGGCGTGATGTCAAAAAAGTTCAATTTACATAGATCTTCTTTGGTATAGCCGAGCATATCAGCTAGTGCCTTATTACAATCTGTAATATTTCTGTTTAAATTTGCATAGAAAATTCCATCTATAGAGGACTCATATAAGCCACGATAACGCCTCTCTGACTCCCTAAGTCTCTCTGTCCGCTCTTCAACAAGTTTTTCGAGGTTTTCAGCGTAATTTTTTAACTGACTCTCCAAAATTTTTCGTTCAGAAATGTCGCGGACGATTGTCCACGTTCCAATTGGGTTATTTTCTTTATCTTTAATGCGCCATGCTTTTACTGAGGCCGAAATAATTGTCCCGTCTATCTTGATAGCTTCGGTTTCCAACTCATCAGAATAACCTCTTGTAAAAATTTGGTCAGACAGAATTTTTGCCATATAGTTAAACAATTTACTGGGAAAGAGTTCGCGATAGTTCGAATTATATAGTTGCTTTTTTGTATATTCTAGCATATCTGCGAAGGCCTGATTACATTCTAAAATATTTCCTTCAAGATCTAGGAAGACAATGCCGTCTAAGGACGATTCATACAAGCCACGATAACGTTCTTCAGATGCTTCTAGGTCTTCAGTATACTTCTTCAATTGCCTCTCCATTTTCTTCTGTTCGGAGATATCACGAACTATTGTCCACATTCCAGTAGGCGTGCTTTCCTTATCTTTAATGAGCCAGCCTCTTACAGAGACCGGAAAGATTGTACCATCTTTCTTGATATGCTCTTTTTCATATACATTTGAATAGCCTTTTGGAAGTATTTGTTTAGTGACGATTTCTGTTTCAAAGTCATACCATCTATCAGGCGTAAGATCTTGATATTTTAAGTTATAGAGATCATCCTTGATATATCCCAGCATGTTGGCGTAGGCTTGATTGCATTCTATAATGTTTCCATCCATATCCAAAGAGGCAATGCCATCAATAGAGGACTCATACAAGCCACGATAGCGCTTCTCCGATGCTTTTAGGTCTGACGTTCTTTCTTCAACAAGTTTTTCGAGATTTTCTGTATAGTCTTTTAGTTGCATCTCTAATTGCTTTCTTTTAGTAATATCCTTAACTACCTCAATAACGGCTACGATATTTCCTTCCGCATCTCTAATTGGGGAACTAGTGGTCAAGATATTCATAGGACGTCCATCTGGACATATAACTACTCCTTCCGAAACCACATTTTGTTCGTCATTTATCACTTTTTTAACGGTACAATTTGAGCAGGGCTCAGTTAACCCTTTGTACGCTTCATAACATTTCTGTCCAATAACGTCTCCATAAATCTCCCTTTCTGGTTGATTTACCCAGATAATGTCTAAATCTTTGTTTTGAATTGTAATGAGGTCTCCAATGGCACTCAATATTGCCTGCTGTTTTGCTTCTGACTCAACTAATTGACGCTCTAACTTCTTTTGTTCCGTGATATCCTTCTCTACTTCTAAAATAGCTACGATGTTTCCTTCAGCATCCCGAACAGGCGAACTTGTGATAAACACATGAATAGATGATCCATCAGGAAGTATACTCTCTCGTTCAGAAATCACCGTTTTTCCTTCGTTGAAGACCTTTTCAACGTAACAATCTTCACATGGTTCATCTAGTCTTTTATATACATTGTAACACTTCCTTCCAACAATATCTCCATAAAGGGTCCTCATAGGTTGATTTACCCAGATGATGTCTAAATCTCTGTTCTGAATGGTGATAAGATCAGCTATTCCCGTAAGAATCGCATTAAGTTTTTCCTTCGATTCATTTAACTCTTTTGTCTGCGTATCAATGATAGTTTCTAAGTTTTCAGTATAATTTTTTAACTCTTGCTCCAATTTCTTTCGTTTGGTGATGTCCTTATCCACTTCTACAACAGCAATTATTTTTCCCTCAGCATCGTGTAAAGGAGAACTGGTAACTAATACATGAATTGGTGTACCATCTGGAAGTGTGCTGACTCGTTCAGAAACAGTCGTTTTTCCTTCTTTGAAAACTTTTTTAACAGAACATTCTGGACAGGGTTCAGTTAACCCTTTGTAAGCTTTATAACACTTCTTTCCAACGATTTCTCCCCACAGTTCTCTCATTGGCTGATTAACCCATATGATGTCTAGATCCTTATTTTGAATTGTAATGAGATCTCCAATTCCACTCAAGATTACCTTGAGTTTTTCTTCCGATTCTCTTAATTCCTTTGCTCGCTCCTCAACAAGTTTTTCTAGGTTTTCAGTATAATTTTTTATTTTTTCTTCCGCACGTTTACGATTGGTGATATCACGAACTGTACCAACGATTCCTATGGGTTTTCCATCAGTTTCCTTCAGTAGTGAAGCTGCGACATAGGCGGGAAAGTTAGTACCGTCCTTGCGTCGCAATATAATTTCTACTTCTGCATAGCCCTTTTCTTTAATTTCTTTTACAGTGGTCACACCCATTTCGTCAAAAGCTTGTTTGGTTGGATAGAAAAGTTTGGAACTTTTTCCTATGATTTCTTCCTTCTTATATCCAAAAATTCGTTCTGTAGCATTATTGCAGGTTATAAACCTCCTATTCATGTCTGTGACAAAAATGCTGTCGGTTACGCTGTTAAACATCTTTTCCAGGTACTCTTTTGCTCTAAGAACCTCTTTCTCAGCCTTCTTGCGCTCTGTAATGTTAAATATAATCCCTCGGAGCCCAATAGGTTTTCCCTTGTCGTCTTTTACTAAAGTGCTATGTATAGTAATTGGGAATTTACTTCCGTCTTTTCTTCGCGCCGTGTATTCGTTTATCCCTATTTCTTCTCCTCTCATTAGTCTTCTAATATTCTCATTGAGTTTCTCGTGATCTTCAGGAACTACTAGTTGGAAGGCATTTAATCCTCTATCAAGATCCTCTTGAGAATAGCCAGTATTTTCAAATCCTATTTGATTGGTGAAAGTAAGATTTCCTTCGGTATCTGTTTCATAAACTGTTTCTGGCAATAACTCAGTAAATTCTCTGAATTTCTTTTCACTCTCGCGTAACTCTTTCTCCACTTCCTTGCGCTCGCTAATTTCGCGAACTATAACTAAATCTGCTTGTTTCCCTTCGTATTCAATCAAACAGGCATTTATTTCAACTGGTATCTTTTTACCATCTTTTGTATAGAGGTTTATTTCGTATTTGTATGGGACATCCTCTCCAGCAATCCTATTTTTATACTGTCCCATAACGAAATCTCTAAATTCTGGAGTAATAAAGTCAATAAATGGTTTTCCAACTGTTTCATCTAATGTAAACCCAAAAAGGTCAAGCAACTTTGAATTTGCAAATTTTATTTTCCCATGTTGAGCAATAGCGACCCCATCGTTTCCTTTTTCTACAATAGTTGAATACTTATCCTTTGATTCCCTTAGCGCTTTTTCTACGCGCTTGTATTGCATTTCTGATGCTTCCAATTCAGCAATTCTTTGACGTAATTCTATCAGTTCAGTCATAAGTTGCTCTTTAGTCTTATTCTCATGGCTCATTTGAAGAGACTCCTGAAAATTGTATTATTAGGAAGGTATGATTTGCATCTAGTCAGGTTGATCCCTACCCCAACTTCTAACAAATAATCTGATTCTTTATATATTTCATTGTTAATCACTTTAAAAATAATGTATACAACTGTCATTCAAGAGTTTACACTTCCAAAACAGTAAACAGGAGGATGTTTTATGGATTTTCTGGAAGTAATTGAAACAAGACGAAGTATTAGGAAATATAAGAGTGAACCAATTCCTGAAGATAAACTAAACAAAATTCTCGAAGCTGCACGTATCGCTCCGAGTTGGAGTAATCTCCAGTGTTGGAAATATATAGTGATAAATGATGAGAACATAAAAAAGGCGTTAGCAGACGTCTTACCTTCAGGAAATCCTGTTAAAAAGGCATTTACGCAAGCTCCTATTATAATAGCAGGATGTGCAGATCCAGAACGCTCAGGATACATAGGTTCCCAAAGAATAGGGGCTAAACAGTGGCACATACTTGATCTTGGAATCTCTATGCAACAACTAGTCCTTGCAGCGACAAATGAGGGATTAGGGACATGTTGGGTGTGCTGGTTCAACGAAAATAAGGTTAAAGATATTCTTAAAGTACCAGATAATATTGACGTAGTAGCACTAACTCCTCTCGGGTATCCTGATGAAGAACCAAAAGCAAAACGCAGAAAAGCCCTAGAAGAAATCGTTTATTACGAACAATACGGGCGGGCTAAGTAGCTGTTTGTAATAGTTTTTTACAATTTTACTGAACTTAACAACTTTGGTGAGAGATAAATGCACGTTGACATCCCTTATGGAGAGGAAAAAATTACAGTTGATGTTCCAACGCCTTGTGAAGTATTAATCCCAAATAAAGTCACAATTAGAGCTCAAAACAAAATTATTGAGCAGGCGATAACTAATCCCCTCGGGAAAGAATCATTTGAAGATTTTACTGCGAAATCTGACCGTTTACTTGTCATCGTTAATGATGCATCACGCCCGACTCCTACTTCAAAGATATTGGGGTATCTTTATCCCTATCTTTCATCGCATCCAGATATTCGGTTTCTGGTTGCTACAGGGGCTCATAGGGCGCCAACTGAAGAAGAACATCGATATATCTTTGGGAGATTCTATGATGATTTCAAGGAGATTGTAGTTGCTCATGATGCTCGAAAGGAAGACGATATGACGTATCTCGGAACATCGAAAAATGGAACCGAGATGTACATTAACAAGTTGGTTCCTGAGATCGGAAATGTGCTCATTATTGGAAGTGTTGAGCCTCATTACTTTGCTGGTTACACTGGAGGTAGAAAATCGTTTCTTCCTGGCGTGGCATCGTATAAAACTATTGAGATGAATCATAAACTCGCGTTAAGTGATGATGCAAAATCTCTCGCTCTTGATGGAAATCCTGTTCATGAGGACATGGTCGATGCGATGAATGTTTTAAAGAATGTCAATGTGTTTTCGATTCAGACAGTTCTGACTGGTGATCATCAACTCTATGCAGTAACTGCTGGCGACCTTCTGAAATCCTTTGATGCAGCCATTGAATATGCGAATCAAATATATTGCGTTCCATTGGAGCAAAAAGCCAACATTGTCATTTCCGTTGCACCTTATCCTATGGATATTGATTTATATCAGTCTCAAAAAGCCCTAGATAATGGCAAATTGGCATTAGAAGATGATGGAATTCTAATCGTCGTTTCGAAATGCCGAATGGGTGTTGGTGAAGCTGCGTTTTTAGATCTTTTATCAAAAGCTGAGTCGTGCCAAGGTGTATTAGATCTACTAGGTGACGAGTATAAACTCGGTTATCATAAAGCAGCAAAAATGGCAAGGATCGGAATTAGAGCTCAGATGTGGGCCGTAACTGATTTGGATGAGAATATTATCAAAAAAGCAAAGTTAAAGCCATTTTCTGATATTCAGTCAGCGATTAATAATGCAGTTCGTGTGATAAAGACAAGTGGTAAACAACCGAGAATTGCAGTAATGCCATCAGGGAGTCTTACCATCCCGTATCTAAATCCAAACAAAAAAGAATGATAAAAAAATGATTTTAGACAGAGAGCAAAAGCTTTTCCAATACTAGTTTTTTAATTTCGCTATTCATATTCGGGATGATATGATATGGGGTGTAAAGGCAAGCCACTGATTTGCGATGCTTCAAGCGTAACGGGTGAAAGATAAGATTTTGCAAAACCTCTAACTTCAGCCAAAGTATATTTTCTGGTAGTTGAGAGTAATTGTCTACCCTCAATGTCCAAAGAGCGGATATAATTGACAACACCTTCTGTTCCTTTGTATCGAGCAACTGCGCAGAATGAGCTTGCCATTGCAATACCATCTGCACCGAGAATGATTGCTTTTACTAGATGATCTGCTCGCAATAGACCCCCCGCAATAACAAAAGACGGTTTATATTGCCTCTCACGGGATAGATCGCTAAGGATTTTATACCCACCAACAAGACATTGAAGCGTAGATAAGCCAACTTCGTTCATAATAATGCGTGGTGACATACCTGTTCCACCTTCAGCACCA
>JAEOSF010000060.1 GCA_016840515.1 Candidatus Borrarchaeum yapensis
ATTCTTTGGGCGTTTACGTAACCACCTCTAATTTCAAGCAGGAATCTTGGCAATATCCAGCCAGCAGCATCGAGTGCTACCAGAAGGCCGAGTACTTGAACAAGCGTACCTACAGAAAAAACACCTAACAGGACTTGATTGGCTCCATAGAGAAAACATAGCCCAGTAACAGCAGTCAATATGAGAGCAGGAAGATAGAATGCAACTAAGCGCCCCTCACGTGTTTGTATCTCTTGGTACTCCTTAGAAACTTTGCCAAATTTGGCATACTCATATTCCTCGCTACCGAATGCTCTTACAACTTCTATCCCTCTAAAGACTTCTTGAGAAACTGCAGTTAATCTTTCGTTTTGTTCAGACCTTGCTCGTCTTACAGGTTCGACGGTTACAGCGAACCGGTAGGCGAAGTAGATATAAATTGGTATTCCAATTACTGCGATAATTCCGAGTGTTAAATCGATTATCCAAAGGAATACAACGGTAATAGCGAAGGAACCTATTACAGTGATAATGGTCCGTAAAGCTGGATTTAATGAGAACCTAATCCAGCGAATATCTTGCATAGAAACTGCAAGTAACATCTTACTATCAACTTGATCATGAAATGTCATGCTATTGTCACTAACAATCTCAAAGAATTCTTGCCGAGCATCACGCTCCCATCGAAGAACCATAATAGCGAAAGCATAACCTACTGCGAATATCGTTGCGAACAGACCACCTGCGAGTCCAAGAATCGTGAAAACAAGCATCATAAAACGGGGGGTTAACTGATTTGACACTGCTAATTCATCAATTGCTTGGCCTAAGATGATTATTGGATATGCTTGAAGAAGCGATGCAAGAAATGCAAGCCCAACAGCTGCTATTGTTAAACCAGGATATCGCAGAAGGGCTGATAGTTGATAAGATAATGCACTTTTGTACTGTCCTTTTGCCATTACATTCACCTAAGCCGTTCATAGTCTCGATGCTTTTGCATAAAAGGAGGCTTGAGAAGTACCAAAAAAATACTTTTGTTAGTTAACTCTTTTTCACAAATAAATGATTTGAAATTGACATTTCAATTAAAGATTATGAACAACATGGCATCCAATTTGCTTTAAGTTATTTGCCTTTACCGTTTGTGAACAATATTCTAAGGTTATCTTATGAAAGATACATCAATATGATATATATATGAGTCGAGGAGATATGAGTAGATAATATTAATTTTTGCACGAAATAAGATCTATTTGATAAAACGCTTTTGATTTACATATCTAAAAGCATCGTAGTGAGACCTGAAGGGGGATTTAAATGAACACTAAAAGGAGAAAAACTACTTTAATACTAATGAGTTTACTTTTACTTTTATCGTCGGTCTATTTATATCCGAACCCAACGATGGGCCAGGAATCTGTTGTTTCCTCATTTTCCTCTCCCGGAACTGATCCACATGGATTGGCGTGGGATGGAGATTATCTGTGGAATGCCGATAATGATGATGACAAAATTTACAAGATCAATCCGTCTACTGGTGCAGTCATCGACTCCATCTCTTCTCCAAGGGGTAACCCACAGGGATTGACGTGGGATGGAGACTACCTGTGGAACGCCGATGCCGCCAAGGATATGATTTACAAGATCAACCCGTCTACTGGTGCAGTCGTCGACTCCATCCCTTCTCCAGGAACTGATTCACAGGGATTAGCATGGGATGGGAACTACCTGTGGAACGCCGATAATGATGATAACAAAATTTACAAGCTCAATCCGTCTACTGGTGCAGTCATCGACTCCTTCTCTTCTCCAGGACCCAATCCTTATGGATTAGCGTGGGATGGAGACTACCTGTGGCATGACGATTCCACTGATGACAAAATTTACAAGCTCAATCCGTCTACCGGTGCAGTTATTGACTTCGTCTCTTCACCAGGACGTCAACCTAGAGGATTGGCGTGGGATGGAGATTATATGTGGCACTGCGATTCCACTGATGATAAAATTTACAAACTTGATATAAGCGGACCATCAGTTGTAGCTTTCAGCGTGAGTGTCTCTCAATCATCAAAAGAAGTTGTGCGGGGCAATGCTGTCAATTTCTCTATTAGCGTTGATTGGACATCAGGAACGCCGGAAACTGTCACTTTAAGCGTTTCAGGTATTCCAGAGGGCTGCAGTGCAGCATTTTCGCCAAAATCGGGTACATCAGACTTTACTTCAACTCTAATCGTAGCCACAACTGAGACCGCTACATTAGGAACCCACATCCTCAGGATTACGGGAGAGAGCAGCGGGGGAGAAACCCGTACCACTACAGTGACACTAGTGATCAGGGAATATGAGCCTACTATCTTGGAAACCGTTAGGGACCTCGTTACTAACCCAACCGTGCTAGCAGCAGTTATTGGCTTTATCGGCTCAGTTATAACTGCAATAGTTGCGATAATGAAATTACGGGGAAGAAAAAAGTCGGATTGAAAACAATCCATTTTTCTATTAATCTATCACAGAATTAAGTCAATGAAACTTTGATAGACTCGTAAGTATCATTCGCTAAAAAAAAGCATCTACCATAGGACTCAATGACTAGCTTAAAACAAAAGACAATGCCTAGTTTTTTGTGAAGAGAAGACGGTTCATTTCCCCAATTTCTCTTTTTAATCTCTTTTTTAATTATTATAAAGACAACTGCCTTTACCGATTAGATTTAAATATCGTTCTGGCAAAACATGCGTAGCTATATCAAGATTTATCATGAGGAGTTTTAAATGACAACAAAGCCATGGATGGCACATTGGCCAACTGATGTTCCACAAACTTTGACATATCCAAAAGTTCCGCTTTATCAATTGGTAAAAGAATCTGCAGAAGCATTTCCAAATATTACAGCATATGTTTTTGAAGATGAAAGAACGAGTTATGAGCTGTATTATACTCAAATTGAGAAGTTTGCTGCTGTTCTTCACTCATTGGGAGTTAAATACACTGACAAGGTTGCTTTGTATCTTCCGAATATCCCAGCTTATCTAATTAGTTATTTTGCCGTAAATCGGGTAGGGGCAATTGTTGTTCCGTGTAATGCAGCATATCGCGAAAAAGAAATAGGTTTCATACTCAAGGATTCAGGAGCTGAAACTATAGTAGTCACAGAAGAATCATATCCTGTAGTGGAAAATGTTCGAAAAGAATCATCTCTAAAAAATGTAATAATTGTCGGAAAAGTAACTTTTCCAAATACTCTTAGTTTTTATGAGTTACTTTCTAAAACTGAACCTAATCCTCCTGAAGTAGATATACAATCAGAAGACATCGCAGTCTTAGGTTACACAGGAGGTACGACTGGAATCCCCAAAGGAGCTCTGCTCACTAATTACAACCTTGTGTCAAATGCTATAACGTTCACTAACTGGTTTTATTTCGAAGAGGGAAAGGAAAGTACCATTGCCGTCTTACCACTTACGCATATTTTCGGTATGACCTGTGCGATGACAGGCCCAATTTCAAGTGCAGGAACCGTGTTCTTGATGCCAAGATTTAATCCAGCGAAGGTACTTGAACTGATTTCAACCTATAAGATTACCTATTTACCTTGCGTTCCAACAGCGTTTATCGCGCTCTTACACTATCCAGAACTTGAAAACTTTGATCTAAGTTCACTTCGATTTGCGCTTTCTGGTGGTTCATCTCTTCCAGTTCAAGTTATGAAAGAATTTGCAGATAAGACAGGTGTAAATCTTTTGGAAGGTTATGGACTTACAGAAGCTGCTCCGGTGACTCATTTAAGCCCAATCGTACGAAAAAAGGGAGGTTCAATAGGAATCCCAATTATTGATATCGTTGCACGTGTTATTGATGAAAACGGAAATGAAGTGCCTATTGGTGAACGTGGTGAGTTGGCGATTCGTGGACCTAACGTGATGAAGGGTTACTGGGAAAAGCCTGAAGAAACGAAGAATACATTAGTAAACGGTGAACTTCGTACTGGAGATATTGCGACTATGGATGAGGAAGGATACTTCTTTATCGTAGATAGAAAGAAGGACATGATCAATGTTTCAGGCTATAATGTTTACCCACGCGACGTCGAGGAAGTATTATACGAACATCCAAAGGTAAAAACAGCTGCTGCCATTGGCATTCCAGACGAATACAGAGGAGAAATTGTGAAAGCATACATTGTACTCAAAGAAGGACAAAACGCGACAGAAGAAGAAATTATCAAGTTTTGTGAAGAAAAAATTGCGAAATTTAAAGTACCTAAACTTGTGGAATTTCGAGAAAGCCTTCCAATGACAAGCGTAGGAAAGGTTCTCAGAAAAACACTCAAAGAAGAACTGAAAGGAAGAGCCAAGTAAAGTTATACTTTTATAGAATCTTTTTAACCTATTTCTATTTTTTTCTTTAAGGGAAACATATAGATACCTCACTTCTACATTATCTACTTTATTTGAATGAGGATCCTTACATGAAATGTGATGTTCTTGTGATAGGTGGTGGACCTAGCGGATCTTATGCTGCAAAAGAAATCGCTACCTTAGCCAAGGGTTACAAAATTCTCCTCATTGAAGATCATAAAGTAATTGGAAAGCCAGTACAATGCGCAGGTAAAATATCTACACGTGCATGCAGAGAATTAAATCTGCCAAGAAAAAGTATTCTAAATACTGTAAAAGGAAGTTACTTCTATTCTCCTTCTGGACATTTAATTCTTGCGAAAAAAAGAATTCCTCAGGCGTACATTGTAGATCGTGGAGCATTCGATAAAGAACTTTGTCAGGAGGCACAAGATAAAGGAGTAGAGGTACTTCTGAAAACAAAGGGACTGAAGCCTCTAAGGAAAAATGACAGAATTTGTGGCATTGTTGTGCGACAGAACTCTAGCCTTATTGAAATTCATGCTGATGTGATTATTGATGCAGAAGGCGTGCGTTCCTTAATTGCTAAACAATGTGGTTTACCTACAAAAAAGAATTTCGTTAGTAGTTTCCAGATGGAAATATCCCCGGTTTCGTATGAGGATATTGAGTCAGTTGAAGTTTATTTTTCTTCAAAATACTCTCCAGGCTTCTTTTCATGGATCATTCCAGTGAACGAGCATCTTGCCAGAGTAGGTATAGGAGTTAATGGTACATTAAAGCAAGCGTCTCAAAATCTTCTAAATTTCGTTAAAAAACATCCTGTTGCTTCTAAGAAATTTGGTAAGAATTGGGAAATAAAAAATAGACTTGCAGGACTTATACCTATGGGCGGTCCAGTCCCTATAACAGTAAAAGACAATTTAATGGTCGTAGGGGATACCGCTGGTCACGTGAAATCTACAACTGGAGGCGGACTTTTTTTTGGGATGAGTTGCGCAAAAATTGCAGCGAAAGTAGTGGTTGATGCTCTCAATAATGAAAGTCCATTTCAAGTAAGAAATTATGAAAGCCTCTGGCGTAAAGGGTTTGGATCAGAACTTAAAAAAAGTGCCAGTTTGAGGAAGTTTGTAAATCTGTTAAGGGATTCTACTCTTGATACGCTATTCGAAATTGTGAGTGAGTATAATCTAGAACCTTTGTTGGAAAGATTCGGCGATATCGATTATCAATCGTCTTTTGTAAGACCTTTTGCAAGCAAACTCTCCTTTTTACCCTTCAAAAATCCAAAGCTGACTTTTGAACTTCTTAAAGCCGTTATTCTAGCAACTTCATCTAAATAAACTGTTATCGCCCACATCTTTTTTAAAAATCATACCTTACTAAGTATATTTAATTTTGGTGACATCCAATTTCTTACAGAATAAAATTTTCACTAATCCGCAAATGTTCGCTATGGGGTCACCCTAAACTAATTTAGGAAGGTTTTATAAAAGACACCTCATATAAGATAATTTCTGAAATTATTGAAAGAATGGGGTGAGGACAATGTCTGAAACACCTAAAGGTGTCACTATTTTTACTATACTGCAAATCATTATTGCTGTTTTCATGTTATTACTCAGTGGATCAGCTTTTGTGGAAGTTGCTTTAGAAGGATTAGTAACTGCCTTAGGATTCGTTTTTGCCGTGTTCACATTAACTTTATTTGGTCTAATGATTATCGGACCGATTGGGCTCGTGAAATACAAAAGTCTATGGGCGTATTGGCTGACATTCATTGTAGATATTATTTATGTACTTTTTGTAGTCATTGCTTTTCTTGCAGAGTTTGGTACATTTGCTGTCTTCTTATTCATTATTCCATTAATCTTTGTGATATATCTGTTCATTATCAGAGATCGTTTCAAGTGACCTATCTATTTACAAAGCTTTCTTTTTTTCCTTTAATTGTTTTTAATTTATTAAATCATCGTAAAATGGCTCTAGTCTATTCTCTATAGTAGATTTAAGTCAATTTTTCTTCGACTCTTTCTATCTAAAATATACTCCACAAAAAACCTATTCAAGATAAGCATATATTGTGACCCAAATTTTCATATAGTTCAAGAACAATCGAGTTGTGATACCTATGTTGGATAAAGTGAAGGTGGCAGCTGCGCAAGTCGCACCTGTCTTTATGGATAAGGAAGCAACTATCGATAAGGCTTGTAGAACCATAGAAGAGGCAGGACGGGCTGGAGCTAAGTTAATTGTTTTTTCTGAAACCTTTATACCAGGATACCCTTACTGGCGAGGATTACAACCAATATCAAAATGGTCAGACTATATGGTTGAATATCAGAAAAATTCATTGAAAATTCCGAGTAGTGACACTGAAATATTAGGAGATGCTACAAGGGAAGCCAATTTAATAGCTGCTATCGGTTGTACGGAGATAAGCGATCTCAAGGGCAGTGAAACATTATATAATACGATACTATTTATTGGCAACGATGGTGAAATACTTGGACGTCACAGGAAGTTAATGCCAACCCATGGCGAAAGGATGGTTTGGGGCATGGGCGACATTAGTGATGTGAGAGTTTTTGATACAGAGATTGGCACTATTGGCGGCGTTGTTTGTTACGAACACCACATGACTCTACTTAAAGCAGCGATGGCTGCACTTGGAGAAGAAATTCATTGCGCAGTTTGGCCTGGTTGGTGGGTCATGAAAAGGCATCCAGGTGCCAAAAAACGATATAGACCTGGTGAGGATTCCCCACATTTCTGCGACATTGAACATGCTATAAGGGAGTATGCATTTGAAACTCAGACATTTGTAATTAGTGTTAGTCAGTATATTCCTGACGATGTAATGCCTGAGGACTGTGCTGATTTTAACATTGCGGCAGGCGGTGCTTTTATTGTCAACCCAGCTGGAGTCTATCTCCAAGAACCCGTCTTCGACAGGGAGACAATTCTCTACGCTGAGTTAGATGCAGACGATCGTCATCATACAAAAGCATATTTTGACGCGTTAGGACACTATGCCCGTTTTGATGTACTAAGATTGGAATTAAGGGGAGAGCCTTTTGGGCCTTTAATTAAAAGTGATAAATTCAAATTAGATCCTAGTATGCTTAAGTTATTAGCTGAGAAGTATGGGATTCAAGTTAAAAAACTTGAGAAGATAATAGAAGAACTAGGTATTGACTCATCCATTTCGTAAAAATACTATTGGACTATTATCTTTTCTTTCTCGTTCTGGATATACTTTTACGCTTTCCTTTTTTTGGCGTTTTGCTCTCTCTATTTTCTGTATTTGTAGTTTCTGGGTTTGTGATTTCTGGAGTAGTGATTGTTTCAGTAAAGAATGTGCCCCTAATTTCCCCAGAAATCTCTTCAGTTAATCTACCATCCAAAACATGTGTGGTTCTTAACAACTCTAATAGATACTCTTCTATCGTTTTAGGAATGTCAGCAAGGCTATTGTACCTATTTATACTATGGATAAAAACAACTAGAGTGCTTACTGCCATAGCTGCAGTATAAAAACCCCATTCTTCAAAGAGATCTTTAGCATACGTCAATTGCGCAACATCTACATCCGAATAATCTAATGCATCTGAAAGAGCGGTAAAACAAATTATCTTGTTTTTCAAGAGATGGATTACGTCCTCTGACGATTTTTCTTTTCTAAATCCCTCAATTAAACCTTCCATGCTTTTTGAAAGCCCAGAAATCTTTTTTAGTTCAGTTAAACTTTGACTGTTCTTAAGTGAACTGAGATACTTCTCGTCGAAAGGACTTAATACTAAAATCAATTCAAAAGCATTTTTTGCCAATAATTCATACTTATACGCTTTGTCAGCATCCTTTTGTGCGCCTCTTTCAATGAAAATTTCTCTAGCGGTTTTGAACTTGGTCATAGCTTCGCCATAATCTCGAATATTCAAAAAAACAATACCTTTATTAGCGTAGGCTTCGGCTAGGCTTGAATCTACTTGCATCGCTTTTTCAAAACATTCAAGGGCTTCTTTGTGGCTTTTTAAGTTTCCAAGTACGATTCCCTTGTTATTCCAAGCCTCAGCATAGTTTGGATCTAATTTTATGGCTTTATCATAGCATTCAAGGGCTTCTTCATAGATTCCAAGTTCAGTAAGTGACGTTCCTTTGCCGAAATGCGACTCTGAATCCTTTGGTTTTATCTTTAATTCATTATCAAAACTTTCTATAGCCTCTTCATATCTTTCAAGGGCTATCAGTGCTGAAGCTTTATTGAAATTCTCCCTGTGGTTGTTTGGTTTTATCAATATAGCTTCGTCATAACAGACAATCGCTTCTTCATATCTCTCAAGAGAGGAAAGGGCTATCCCTTTATTATTCCATGCTTCGTCAAACTTTGAATTTAATGTTATAGCTTCATCGTAACAGACAATCGCTTCTTCATATTTTTCAAGGACTGCCAGCACAACGCCTTTGTTATTAAAAGCTTCTGCTAACTCTGGATTTATTGTGAGTGCTTCGTTTAAACACTTTATTGCTTCAGTATATTCTTTCTGTTTACCTAACGCAACGCCCTTATTGTTCAGTGCATCTGCATGAGTTGGATTTTGCTTCAATGCTTCATTATAACATTCTATTGCTTTTTGATAATCTCCCTGCTTGCCCAACGCTACCCCTTTGTTGAACCAAGCATCTGCATCTGGATTAAGCTCAAGTGCTTTTTCATAACAAATCATAGCCTCTTCAAAGTTGTCAAGTGCTGCAAGAGCGGTTCCCTTATTGTTCCAGGCGCTTGCATGACTTGGTTTTAGTTTTATGGCTTTATCATAGCATTCAATGGCCTCTTCGTAGCTTCCACCCTCTGCTACTAGTGCTAATCCTTTATTGAACCATTTGGTGGCCTCATCTTGATTTTTATTTGTATTGCTAGTTTTTTTCTTTTTTGACATCTTACACCACCAAAGGAGAAGTTTTCATTTAAGGAGAAGTTTCTTTGCTCTTACCTGTCATCTACTTCAGTTTTTTCTTTTCGTCATTGAAAGAACAGGAAACCATTCAAACCGTAAACTTGAGGGTCTAGACCTGGGTTTTGTTTTTATTTCAATACCTTTTTCGTGCATTTCCATTTTGAGAAATTCTAGTTCTTTTTCCTTTTCCTGAAGTGTAAGGTTTTTCTCCTCAATCATAATCCGCAAATTCTTAATCTCATCTTCCTTTTCAGATTGGCCAAGTTCTTCTACTCTTATTTTTAACTTCTCAATTTCTTTCTCGCGTTTTTCGATAGTTGTTTCTAATTCCTCAATTCTTGAGTCTGAAACCATTCCTCCACTTTCGATCTGCTCAACGTAAGATTGAAGTTCGCCTTCAAGACGTGCAATTTCATTTTCAAGATCTTCAATTTTTTTGGTTTTCTCTATGGATTCTGTCTCTAGCTCTTTTTTTTTCAAATGCTCGCTTTCTACTAATTCACTGAGTTTCTTATTTTCAACTTCTCTCTCTTCCATTAGTTTCTCTAAAGCTGAATATTTTTCTGTCATCTCTTCTGCCATCGACATTTGTGACTCGAAGGCTTCTATTTTTTGGATTATTTCAGTTATATCGGCCTCCCCTAACGCGCCTCCTACTAGTCTCAAAAGATCTTCAAGCACTAATCGCATTCTCCTGCTTGCGTCCACCGAGATAGATGTGTAAGTTTTTTTGAAATAATCCGACATTGATGCGTTGATAGTCTTCACCATTTGATTGACATCAGAAATGGAATATGTACCTCCTGCTTTCGCTGATTGAATGTGAACCGAATTTAGTCGTAGTTCTTCTAACAGATATGAAAGTTCGTTTTCAAGAGAATCTTTCTGAGATTGTAAGTGTTCAAGAAACTTGACAACTGATGTTTTAATAATTGATTTGGGACTTTGACTCTCTGACAATCACACACCCCAGCAAAAGAGTAAGCATCTAATAATAATAAAACCTTGAATTCCTGAGATGTTTACGCAATACCTATACATATTTTTTATGGAAAAATACTGAGGTAATCCAAAAATTAGGTTTGAAATTGAAAACTTACAAGAAATTTACGAAAATTGGATAAACTACGATTTATTTGTGGATGATATTAAAAAAAGCTATGTGTACATAGAAACTGCCTTTTTCTTTTTTCTTTTTTTCTCATCTTTTTTTTCTTTTTTTTCTTTCTTTTCTTTTTCGCTTTCATATTCCTTTTCAGGAGCTGTACTGTGCTTTTTCCTTAATTTTTTTATAAACTGAATGAACTCGTATTCTAATTGCCTAAATTTGTTTGGGTCTTTTCTCTTCAATTCTTCCAATTTTTCTGTTACTTTCTCATGTTTTTCCTCTTTTTTCATGTCTAGTTTTTCTTTAAGCCAGTTCTCTATCTCTTCCATTTCTTCATCGTCTTCTGGTTTTAGTTCGATTCTATATCTTTCTTTAAGCAAATCAATTGCGCTCTGAAATACTCTTGCGAAACAAGGCACAGTTATTCACCATTTTTTTGTAAAAATGTACATCACATATATGTTAGAACATCAGTCTGTCTCTTCAAATCACGTTCCATACTTGCTATCAACATCCTTGCTGTATTAAATGAGGCTATAAGATGTGCGGGGTAATTCGGTGTGGTCGGTGGCATGAAGCATTGTTCAAAATAATAGATGCTTAAAAGACAATCAAAACGTCCTCTCTTGCGTGTCTCTTTAATCAATTCAATAAATTGTACGCGTCTATCTTCAATAATTTTCTGCATCCATTGCGGATGCATGTTGAAGCCTGCATGTTTGATGAATTCCATATCGTAAAACAAATCGGTGGCAATAGTTATTGCCAAAACGTATTCTTGATTCTTGTACGCTTTTTCCATCTTTGATAACCTAAACATTTTCGCTTGATCGTAAAGAGTTTGCTCTTCAGGATTGTTTATATGTTGAAAACTTATTGTCTGAAAGGAAGCCGTTGCAGATCTCAATATCGTTTTCGCTAATTCATCTAAAGGATCCATACCACCAACTAGGTTTGCCTTCCTCTTATCTCTTAAAGAAATACAAACTTCTCCAAAGTCCAAAAAACCTTCAGCAAAGTTCTTTGTAGCTAAGCAGTTTAAAAGAAATACGAAATTGCTTGAATCTCTCAAAGAAGCCGCATTATGATAGCGAAATGCCTGTTTTAAAAAGTTAGCTGAAAAAAGCACTGTCTCAAATTCCTGCGTTGTTTTCATATTCTTTAGGATCTCATCAAGAGTAGAATTTGCTTTGTTCAAAGCCGATGAGGCTTCTCGAAATTCTTTGTCTAATAAACTTCCTGAAAGTCCCTCATTTTCAAGTGAGGAGATATAAATCTCTACTCCTTCAAGGATATATTCCTTTTGTAATAATAGTGTTAAGGCACTTAGATACGACTGTAAAGTTGGTTTAATTATTTCTTCATATGTTTTAACGCCCTGAATGTAGTCGTTTATGATTGAAGCTGGAAAATAAGCTGTAGACTTGCTTTGAATATTTTCTAATCGTTTTTCAAATCTTTCTGCCCTCTTAGACACGATGGGCTCTAAAAGCTTCTTCAATTCCTCAGGATAAACTTCATTAGCTGACATGAACTCCACTAACCTTCAGGTCAATTATTAAGAGTTAATATATTCTTAGAATACAGCGTTTTTATGTTATATTAAATAATCGAATTCGGAATTCGTGTCCACGCAATGGACATTAACTCAGCATCATAACAAATAACAACGTCAGTATAATAGCAAATCCGATAACAGCAATATATATTACCAGATTATCAATGCCCTGTTTTTCCTCAACGTAAGTTCTTCTAACTACTGGCTTTGGTTCTGCTACTGGCTTTGGTTCTGCTACTGGCTTTGGTTCTGCTACTGGCTTTGATTCTGCTACTGGCTTTGGTTCTGCTACTGGCTTTGATTCTGCATAGGTCATAATCATAGTGACAAATTCAACAGTTTTGCCTGCTTTGTAATTAGTTAATCCAGCAGATTTTAGATCTTCTTTATTCGCTGTAGCAAGTTCTTGGATTGTTGATGCAATATTTGCATTTCTAATCTTTGTAGCATCAGTTTTAGTAAGTCCTTGAATAGCTTCTAGTTCTAAACCGGCAATTTCATTAACAGAAGTCGTTTCGTGTTTTTTATCTAACATTTCCTCAAGTGGCATTATACCTTCTTGGATACCAGGTTCGCTAACATGTTTCATAACATCTTGCGCATACGATATAGCCTTTTTGATCTCTTTTTGACTAATTCCTTTAACTTTTAATTCTATTGACGCATTAGCAAGTTCAGGAATGTTGTTTATTCCTGCAGTCTGTAATTTAGTTGAAATTCTATTAGAAACTGATTGAAGTGCTTCCAATGGTAGACTTTCCAAATCAAGATCTGAAGTCAGTTCATATTTTTCGTCTAGTAAGTATTTTTTTGGTCTTACCAATATTCTCCCCAGTGTATTACTTTAAAGAATAAATCAAGTGAACTCGACAAAATTACTGATATTAAATTATATTGAAGAGAGATATAAAAACTAATTACTCTGAAAGACCACTGTCATACTATATCATCAATAAACTCATTAAACATGAGCGCAAATTGATTTCATCCACAAGAAGAGATGATGAATATTGACAAGATTCTCTGATTTTCAGCCTAATAAAATTATGATTAATCAGATTCGAAAGTTTTTCGAACCAAGAAATATCGCAGTCGTTGGGGCTTCAAGAACTTCAGGCGCTGTTGGTAATGTAATAGTTTCAAATCTTTTAAGTTTTGGATTTGAAGGAAGAGTCTTTCCAATTAATCCTAATGCATCTGAGATCATCGGCCTACCATGTTACCCAAGCGTCACACAAGTGGAGTTAGAAATTGATTTATCAATAATATGCGTCCCACCAAAAATTGTGCCTACAGTTGTTCAAGAAAGTGCTGATAAAGGCATTAAAGCTGTGATAATCATAACAGCGGGCTTTGGGGAACTCGGTGAAGAGGGAAAACAACTTCAAAACAACATCAAAACAATTGCGGAACATCATTCAATGAGAATTCTTGGTCCTAATTGTCTTGGTCTTATGAGAACTGTTAATAAATTAAATGCAAGTTTTGCTGGCAATTTTCCAAATAAAGGACCAATTGGGTTTGTTTCACAAAGCGGCGCGATGTTAACTGCAATACTAGATTACAGTTTTGAAGAAGGAATTGGTTTCTCAAATTTTGTATCAATCGGAAATAAAGCAGATATAGATGATGCTGATCTTATTTCTTATTTTGCTGAGGATCCAGAAACAAAAAGTGTAGGTCTATATCTTGAAAGTATACCGAATGGCCGAAAATTCATGGATTCAATCCTCCAATCCATTACAAAGATTCCAATAGTAGCGATTAAGTCGGGACGAAGTTTAGCGGGCGCTGAAGCAGCCTCATCACATACTGGCGCCTTAGCTGGAAGCGATAAAGCCTTTGGCGCAGCATTTGAGCAGATAGGCATTCAAAGAGCATATTATATTGAGGAATTCTTCGCTAAACTCCGCGCATTAGCGTATCAGCCTCCCGCCCAGGGTAATAGGATTGCTATAATCACTAATGCAGGAGGGCCAGGTGTAATGACGGCTGATTCATTACAAGATGAACAATTAACGTTAGCTCATTTATCGAAACAGACTATTGAAACGTTAGATAAAGTTTTACCAGCAACATGGCCGCGCAGGAATCCCATCGACCTCATCGGTGACGCACAAACCGAACGATATTATGAAGCCTTAGCTGCCTGTGTTCAAGATCCGAATATCGATGGGATAGTTATCCTATGCACCGCACAAGCCATGACTGATCCACTTGAAACAGCAAAAGCTATAGTTGAACTTGTAGAAACCACCAATAAACCAATTACGGCAGCATGGATAGGTGGCACGAGTTCTGGAAAAATAGCTGATGGAGAAGACTATCTTGATGATCATGGCATACCAGAAGTGCAATTTCCCCATACTGCAGTCCAAGCCATGGCTGCGTGTTATGAGAGAGGAAAAATCTTGCGCAGATTCGCAGAAAAATTCTAACCTTTTGATTACTTATAAAGATGTGAAGTTGTCTTTAATTTGTGAGGCGCGAAGTCCTCTTCCGAACGGGTGAGAAGGATGTCATAGTAAGATACCCATTTATGTGAGCTACCTCGTGCTAAAGCTTTGAGGTTTCCTGCTTCAACGACAGACTCGATCCCCTTGACGGGTTACGGAGGTCTTATCTCCACAGGCTTAAATTCCCTACGCCCCGTAGGTACTCATAGATCCTTTCACCAACAAACTATATAAACTCAGCGCAATTCATCACTGAGCTGAAGCTATGGTGTTTAATTGCTTAGCTACTCGAAAATATTGAAACTGAAAGAGCCATGCAGATTTTGTTACTGTTTAAAAAACTTCTAATACTAGTTTCATTATATGCAAAAATGTTTAGTAAAGGTGAATCTCATGCAAGAAGTCACAAATAAGATTGACATCAACAAAGTCAATGATATTATTGAAAAGGCGAAAAGCGAAAATAGATCTATTTTAGATGTAGCAGAAAGTAAAGACATCCTTAAAGCTAGTGGAATCACTGTAAATAAATTTGATGTTGCAAAATCGTCAGAAGAAGCACGAAAATTGGCTGACGAAATTGGTTGCCCTGTTGTAATGAAAATTGTTAGTACAGATCCTAAATTACTACACAAGACAGATATGGGAGGTGTAGTTGTAGGTATACCTACACCTGAAAAAGCAGCGCAAACCTTTGAAGAGATTATGGCACGAATTAACGAAAAAGCCCCAGGAGCATCTATGGAAGGCATTATGGTTGAAGAAATGGCAGAAGGTGTTGAGATCATCATTGGAACAACAATGGACCCCACTTTTGGTCCACTTATTATGACTGGACTGGGCGGCATTTTCGTTGAAGTCCTAAAAGATGTGAGCTTTCGAGTAATTCCAATTACCGAGTATGACGCCCGAGAGATGATCGATGAAATTAAGGCTAAAAAGATTTTAGAGGGAGTACGAGGAAAACCTCCAGTTAATAAGGACGCGATAGTTAAAACCTTACTTCTGATATCAGAGTTGATAATGAATGTATCTTGGGAACAAGATGGCAAAGCCAAGCAACAGTTACCTATAATTCGAGAAATTGACATAAACCCTCTCTTCGCAAATGAAAAGGAAGTAATTGCTGTGGATTGCCGGGTAATCCTCAAAGAATAAATCAAACGAAGCCTCGTCGTAAAGAGTAATAATTGCAATTTTTTTCTAAACTCAAGTTCACCGAGGTGCTATTCAATACATTTGTTTTTTTCGTTTGCATTAGCTTGTATTATTCCACTTATGAAATTTTTACTGAATCTATAATCCTCTTGTTGTTTTTCTGTGAACTACCTCATGCTAAAGCAGTGAGGCTTCCTGTTTCTGCGACCATACTTGCCTTAACGTAGGGTATCTGGTTCAGATAATCCAACGTTAAGGTAGAGGTATTAGTCTCCGCAGGCGTGACTTCGGTAGGTCCCCTACCTAGGATTCTATGCCCTTCGTGTTCTAGTACACAACTGCTGTTATAATCGCGGTCTATCACCAGACCGCAATGATGACACTCATAGGTGCGTTCGGCTAAACTTATAGCGCGCTGATGACCGCAACGCGAACAACTCTTGGTAGAGGGGAAGAAACGGTCAATGCACAGGTTTGCGGAGAAATTTACCTGAATGTTTATTTATATTGTTCGTAGATAATTAGCAGAAGGGAATAAGACGTTGTAATTCAATATTTTCATTTTTCGTAGTGGAAAAATAAGGGGCGTGTAATGGTGCGTTTTGCAGAATTATGGAAAGAATTGCAAAAATTTGCCGATGGTAAAAGTTCATTTGATGTCGTTAAAGATTATTTCAATCTCTTTTGGGATGCTGCACATACCTCAAATGAATTGGACAAAGAAAGTATCGCAAAAGCAGAATCTCTTCATGTAGCATTGGAAGCATTTGAAGTGGGTAGTTTTTCTAAGAAAAACTTCCTTGAACTCGTAAAAAAGACTACGTGAATCGTTGGTTTTGGAAAACTAAACAAAAGAATGAAACATCACATAAGCAATTCGCTTTCTATTTATTATTTCTCATTCAACCCAGGTATGTCCACATATTTTGCAGGAAATTTGTACTTTATTTAATGAAATTTTACGAATGATAACCGATCCGCCACATTTTGGACATCTAACTTCATCTTCACTCATTTGGGTATCTCCTAATAAAACATGTGAAGCGAATGAGAACATCTCTTATTAGCGATTAGCTTATTTATATAAGCGAAGACCTTTTTTATCTTTGTGAAATTGGACTTATATATTATTCTTCAAGCATTTATGCGTTTCTATAAAAATAATCATTGAAATAAACTCATGTACACACAACTCCTCCTATGAGATGTGATGTCTGCCGATTCAAAAAAAACAGGAATTAATGACCGTGTAATGGAATGAAATCAAGTGAATTTAAAATCTCTTTCCGAATATTGTTGAATTCTAGACTAGTTCTTTCTCGAGGATACTCTAACGGTATTGTTACAATCTTTTTAATGCACGCAGGTCTCTTTGAAAGAACAACAACGCGATTTGCCAAAAAAACAGACTCATCTATATTGTGTGTTACAAAAAAAATCGTTTTTTTGAATTTTTTATTGATTCTAAGTAATTCTGATTGCATATAATTACGCGTTTGTGCATCTAGGGCAACAAATGGTTCATCCAAGAGGAGTATAACAGGATCTACAATTAAAGTTCTTGCAAAGGCAACTTTTTGTTTCATTCCACCACTTAGTTCCTTTGGGTATGTTTTTTCAAAACCGGCTAATCCTATCCATCGACAAAGATCATAAATTCGTTCTTTATGATTTTGCAGTACTTCTTTTGAAATTTCAAGACCCAAAGAAATGTTTTCGAAAACACTTCGCCAAGGCAACAAAGATTCACCTTGAGGTACATATCCGATCTTATTTGCGGGTACTGATATTTCTTTGCCATCAAGTAATATTTGCCCCGTATCTGGTTTCTCAAGACATGCCATTATACGAGTAAGTGTAGTTTTTCCACAACCAGTAGGTCCAACAAGGCAGACGATTTCTTCTTCAAATATATTGAAAGAAATATCCTGAAGTACTTCCAAAGACTGAAACGTTTTTGATATGCCTTGAACTTGGATTTTAATAGACATCAATTTTTTCTCGCCACTTAAACAATTTCGTTTCCAAGAAAAGAATTATATAATTGAGAAGAATTCCAAAGAAACCAATTGTTAGCATTCCTGCAATCATAGAGGGATATCGTCCTATTTCTGCCATAAAAAGTACAAGAAATCCCAGTCCAAGAGGGGGATATTGTCCAACCATCTCGCTAGCGATTAGACACATCCAGCCAACGCCTAAACCAATACGAAATCCTGTAATAATATCTGGTAGTGATCCTGGGAGGATAACATAGCGAATTGTTTGTAATTTTGACGCCCCCATACTTTTTACAACTTCTACGAAAGTCTGAGACGTTCCTTTCATGCTAGCGTAGGTATTTAGAAGAATGGGAAAAAACGCACCTAAATAAATAATAAATGCATGACTAGAAAGACCGACACCAAACAAAATAATTGAAAATGGAATCCATGCAATAGGGGAAATAGGTCTTATTACTTCCACAATAGGAGAAACAAAATGTGAGACTCTTTCCGAGAGTCCTATGATTATTCCTAAAGGGATACCAATAATCACAGCAAAAAATAGTCCAACAGCAATTCTAATTAGGCTTGCAACGCTATGCTGGTACAATTTATAGCCAAAGATATCTCCTTCTACGGATAGACGCACAAATGCTATGCCAACCGCAATTGGAGACGGTATATATGCTATATCAAGGATGTACGAAACAATTTGCCAGAAAATCACTGCAATTACAATTGAGCTTAGAGCATAAATTGCTCGTTCGAAACGAAAGAAGTTCATACTCAACACTCTTAATCTAAGATGAATAACGCAATTTTTTATATTTTTTTAATTAGAAAAAAGTTCATTATGTGCATAGGAGATTCACAGTGTCCGTTATCAGTAGAAAAAGTCCCTGTCAAGTTAGTGGGTAATTTAAAGTTGCTCAATGAGGCTTGTATCAATGAATGAATCCATAAAAAGATCTACGTCCTCTACTTGCGTACTATCAATGTAGCCATACTGTATAAGTTTCTCTAGGTATATTTTCATGCCTTTTTTGTCAGGGTAGTAATTATATTCGATATTTTTCATGGCTAAAACAATAACGTCCTGATCTACGCCAGTCCATTGCGCACCAATAAAGGCGGCTTCACTTAGGTTTGCGTTAATCCAATTTGTTGCATTTACATGAATTTTAACGATTTTTTCAACGATATCGTGATGATCTCTAAGAAAATCTTCTCGAACAGCAAGAACACAACATGGATGATTTTTCCAGACTTCACTACTTTTCACTAGATACTTACCACTTCCCTCTCCAACTGCTTTAGCGGGATATGGCTCCCAAGCAATAAATGCATCAACATCTCCATGCTCTAGTGTTATCTGCATATTCCAAGGACCTATTTGAGTCATATTTACTTCGTTTATATTCATTCCAGATTGTTCTAATGCCATATTGAGTAAAATATTCTGAACTGTTCCATACCCTGGGATTGCAATAGTCTTCCCCTTCAAATCAGATATCGAATGGAGCGATGAGTCTACAGATATAATGATGGCTGATCCATGGTAATTTACAGCTGCTATTATTTTTATGTTAGTCTCAGCATTTATCCGTTTTAATAATGCAGGTGCAATTCCTAGATAGCCGATATCTATTGATCCTGAAGTGAAAGCGTCCATTTCCTCTACGCCATTACTGAAAAAAGATGGTTCGATGTCTAAACCTTCTTCTTCATACAATTCTCGATCTGAAGCCACAAAAAATGCTAATTGGTGCAAATCTCCGCGTAGGTATCCTATTTTAACTGAATTTTCCGATTTAAAAAAATCTGAATAAACAACAAAAGATCCAATACCCATACCAAGAACAAGAGCTATAACTATAAGAACTGCTATTTTTCTTCGAAAAGCAATTTGTAATACCAAAACTATTTCTCCAGGTTGTTTATTTCACATTAATTTAATGTTCTTACTTTCTTCCTGTTCATTTGCGACCCAATAAAGCCAGTATATTGAGATGTAGATACTCTAAATTATGTTTAGTCCTTAAGAAAATTAACTTATCGGTTGTCACAATTCTCAAAATCTAAATAATACGTAAATCTTGGACATTGTTTTACCAAAATCATTTAAACTTGTTTTTTTTGTTTGCAAAATTTTATATGCAAAGAAATGATTAATTTCTTAGTTATAACAGTGTATGATTGGGGGATCAATACGAAATCAAATGGAGACGATTCTAATATCGATACAGAAATACTTTTTACACTCCTTGGAGAAAGTGGCGCGAATCTTCTAGTTATGCTCGGTATAACGCCTAACGATATTGACGGTCTACAGATTTCAGGTCTTCCAAAGAAAGTTATCCGAGCAAAGCTTAACGCAATGAAAGCTGCAGGCTTGATACAAGAAAAAGGAAATGAAAACACGTTTTTTTTGACAAATCAAGGAGAAATTGCATTCAGATCCCTATTAAAGTTTTTCGAATTCTAGTTTTCTAAAAAGAGACTCTTATACGTTGGTTTATTGCTAAATGACAGCAAATGGACGAAACATAATTACTGGAGATCGCTCAGGATCGCCTGAGTAATATATTTAAATGTTTTTTCTACCCCTTCGCCAGTTTTAGCTGATGTTTCAAAGACTTTTGCACCAGTAAGGCGAGCAAAATCTAAGGATCGCTCCATTGACGTCTCACGAATACTTTTCAAATCGGCTTTGGTTCCAACAACCGCAATCGGTACTTTTCCAACAAAGCGCCATACTGTCTCAGCCCATCCAT
>JAEOSF010000061.1 GCA_016840515.1 Candidatus Borrarchaeum yapensis
GAATGCAGTGAATATGTGGCTAGGAGATGCTGAGGAAAGTAGAAGAACAGCAGCCTGGATCGCCGAGGCGGTTCATGCCTTTGTAACAATCAACAATCCGTTGCTGGTTGATGCTGCAGAGCATATCTGTGAGTCGCTTACCGAAAAAAGTGAACTCGAACCTGGATCAAAAGTGCGATTTTACCCTCAGAAAAAACCGTCACCACACAAGAATATCCAGGACGTGATTTGTTCGACACTAGCGAGCGGAAAGATCACTACGTACGAAGACCTTCACAAAATGATCTCTGCTCACTACGATCACTCAGTCGGTCTTACTACAGTAATTTGGAATGTACTCGACTTGGACGTGCAAGGAAAAGTGGTTCGTTTTCCAAGAGGACAGGGTGTGGGACGTCCTGTAAAACAAATATGCAGTAAAGAACTTGAAATTCCAGAATTCATGCTGAAAACCTGTGGTTCCTGCGTCTTCAGAATGACTATTCTGAATGAGTATGAAAAGGAACGAGCGGATCAGCGCTTTTTATGTGAATTCTCAGCAGAATACAATGAACTGCTTGGACACCAGGCTATGACTACGGATGTCACGCTCTGTACCGCTGCCTGTAAGTATCATAATTCCTCTCGAAAAAGAAAAAGCCGGATTTTTAGGGAATTTGAACGAACAGCACTGGGCACACCAATCTGTTGCATCTGCAAGACAACGTTACTTAAAGAACCGACGTTATATGCTCAGTACACTGTATGTCCGCATTGTAATTCGCTGTATTTTTTGCTTCATGATGGCAGGATCAAAGTCGAGCCAGGAACTAAAGATCTACTTCAAGAGGCATTGGAAGCTATCCTACGAAAATCCATTAAGCCTGTGAAAGTGATTAAAAAGATAGAGGGTGAACTACAACGACAATATGTGTGGCTGACAGTAAGGGAAGGGGACGAACTCACGATTAATCAACACGTGCTAAATTACACATCGAAGGACGGTTTTACACGTAGCCATCGATTGGACGCTATAGAAAGGATTAAGGTAATAGGCGAGGTTAGTCTTTCCGAGTTTGTCCGTACCAAACTCAAAGGACGAATAGTGTATGGTGAAGACCGAGATGACTCATCTCGTGTCCCTTTTAAAGGATATAAAGCACCAGAAGATGAAACACTGGCTGAAAAATTGAAAAAAAGGGCTGACTTCATCAGAGAACGGGAGGACGGTCTGTTATTAGCATGGCAGTTGGATATGAGTAAAAGAGCAAGTAATGCATTACTGACATTACAAGCTGAAAAAGATGGATTACTGGATACTGTAGATGCTAATAGGCTATTCGCAGGGCAAATGAATGTCGTCGCCCATACAGTTGTACATTGGACGGGAAGTCGAGAAAACTTGCTTAGTTATGAAGCACATGGAGAACGATTGGCTTGGCAAGTGTGGAAACTCATTATGAAGGATACGGCGATGCAATGCCGAAGTCGGACTTATGATCGATATGTAGCGTCATCGTTGTTTATGGGAGATGCCAAAGGACGTTCCCCGTTTAGTGCGGGAATCAATGCATTGAAGAGACGATTATTGAAAAAATGTCAAAAGTTGTTATGGGACGTCGGATTCTCGTGGTTTCCAGGTGAACTGGTACTCCATTATCGCAGTGCAGAGGGGCAACACATACCCATTGGTGCGGTGCTTGATTTCCGTGAGATGTTCTTGCCCCTGTTCAGATATGCCTATGTGAAGGCATGTAAAAAGGGGGAAATTACAAAGGATGATTTCAAGTTATCATATACTCCCCGCGGTGAGGAAGTCTATACATTAAAGGAAAGTGCTGAGGACAAGATCTGGTTACTGTTTCAAGAACTAATGGACGAGGTTGTTTATTATGATCATACTTATATGAAGTTAAGGGACGCTATGAATCGTTGTGCCAGTTATCTTGCCGGGTTTTTGTTAGATGAAACTCCATTTATCCCATTTGTCTATGTATCCGATGAGGGGCAGTTTCAAGAGATCTTCGAGCAGTTCCGCAGTATCGAACGATTTTGTAAATCGATAGGCAAAGGACCCCCTGTGCCAATGACTCGACTTTTGGCTTGAGAAATGTTTTTAATTATGATAGTTTTTGACTTGGATCAGTGTAGTCCATTAATTTTTAACTTATGAACCTTTACAAAATGCTTGTTTTTACTAAAAAAATATTCTTTTTGCTTAATAGAATATTTATTCTTAACGATCGTAGTTTGAATGAACACTCAATTTCAAGGTCATAACTCAACGTTAGTTAAAAAAGCCGATAAAATCAATTAAAACAAAAAAGGAGTTATTATTATTCTCCATTATACTAATAAAAGGTAGAGAAAGCGATAGGTTTATATATCTGGTTGCAAAAGGTATATTTGAAAAATGAACGAGGTTAGAGAAATGAAAACCACAAAAAAACTAGTTGTAGTTCGTGCCTATACTCCTATTGCCAAGCCCCTGAATGCTTCCATCCAGAAAAACTCTACTATGTTGCTTCTCGGTGAAATTCCGTATATAAATGGAGACAAGACTTTCAATACCAAAGTATATTACATCAAGGGTCTGCGTGGCATGTTACGACATGCAGCTATGAAACTTGCTTATGATTGTGGGATCGAAGTCTGCCATACCAGTGAAAAAACCGAACTCAAAGACGGTATTAAACTGATGCCTGCGGGATTTCATGTACTAGGTAGTTGTGATCCACCATGTATTCTTCAACATATCTTTGGCAGTTTTAGAAATGAGTCTCGAATTTCTGTCTTGGCTGATCCTATTACTTCTATCTCGCATAAAGACTATACAATAAATGTAGCGGTGCAAAAAGTCCACATTGCCAGCGAAAATCGAATTGCTATGAGCTTTGATGGAATTCCGATACAAGATTTTCGTGAAAGTTATTTCAGCGGCTATTTCACCTTCTCTATCGATGTGACTCAACTAACTGATGAGGAAATTAAATTTCTGCTTGAATCATTGCTCTATATTGAGACACTTGGCGGTGGAAAAAACGCAGGCTATGGACAGGTCAAATTATTGGATTTTGATCTCTTGCAAGTAGAGCTAAATAAGACGATCAAGAAGGATAATGAGAGTTATAAGTTCGTTGAAGAAGTAGAAGCAGAATCAATTGCTCTTGACAATATCGAGGATTGGAGGGAAACTATAATCTCATTGCAGACGTGAATGCCAACAAATGATTCAAAATGACACTTTTTATTTCATTTCTTTTTTCTCATCCATAACGGTATGTTCTTCGCACTACGCGGAGAGCACGTTCTTGCGCATGAGACTAAACCATCTGAGAGGTCCCACGCCTCCAGTACTGATGGGGAAGAATGACAGGCAACGGGACGATAAAAGTGATATCCAATATACGAACAAAAGGTAAAGAAACCGATACGTTTAGATATCCCGTTATGTTGATTTTAACGGGATAAAAACTATAAAGAGGTTCAAAAATGCCAAAAAATTGGTTGAAATTGACTGGAATAACAAAAACTCCAGTCGTAACTAAGTCAAGAAGGATTGGAATTAAGGATCTAGGTGTCATCACCATTAATGGTCGTCCTAGAGCCTTTGGCAAACTGACAAAAGGAGAAAGAAGGGCTCCCATGACCTTTAGGGCTTGGTATGGAAACATTGAGTTTGTTATTCCAGAACATAAACTTGAAGTTGCCCTCTCAATTGATCATATTGGACGCTATACCAATGAAGGCATGGGTCAAATACAATGGAAGGAAGCCAAAAGACTCTACAAGAAGCCCCTTTACGTCTCAAGAAAAATCACCATTAGAAAAATGCTTCCTAAACTCTCAGACACACAGCATACACTCTTAATTTCTATGCTTCTCCATGATTTCGTCCATACCGAAAGACACCACAGCAAGATCTACAATGAAGTTGATATACATGATGAATATGTGTTTCATTTGGTTAAGAACCATCATAACTATGAAATCAATGATAAAGAGTTACCTTTACTTTCACTTCTCCAATATTATGACATGCTATCATCCAGAATCTCTCGAAAGTTCCGATTTTCCACAAAATCGCGCTATCGTGCTTCAGAGATAGAAAAAATTGATTTTGACATTCTTAAGGAGGAAATTGAAACACGTCAATACTCGCTTTGCGCACTCTATTCATTTGTGTATAAATCTCAACAACTGAATAAAATCAATGAGGCGTTATCTTATAGCTTTTCTTCGCTTAAGAATCACTTACTCCTTATGGTGAACCTCTATATTAACGATTTAGACACTATTTAATGCATATAATTTAGGAGACTAAAAATGCTTCAAATCACAATCATAATGTTTTTAATTGCGGGTAACTGTTCAGGTTACAAGGCGGAGTGTTCTTCGCATCACGCGGAAAACACGTTCTTGTGCATGAGACAAAACCCGAGAGGTCCCACGCCTTCTACGACGGGGATGGATGACAGGTATGAGGACGAGAAAGGTGATACAGAAAATCGATTAAATAAAGAATATGATAGTACACAAAATAAAGTTGACTCTAAATTAACTAAAGAACGTGAAGAGCTGGTCTCCTCTTTTTCCATCCACCCCACCTTCATTATTCGAAAAAGAATTCTCATCATCATAATGGCTTTCTAATTACATAACGCTTTAAGTGATGAAAACAGGTTGCATGTAGCGTCCTCTTATCAACCGATACACAAATTTATAATGTTTAAGTATAAATAATGAGTCAAAAATTTGATTAAAAAGAATTCTTTATATTTTTAATGGCTAAACAAATAATAGAATAGTTAAGTGATTGATTTGACGATTAAACCCGCCTCAGAAATTATCAAGGAAATAAAGAAAAGATATGACGAGGATAGCACAGGTTGGAGCGTCCTTGGTGGCAAATCAAAGGGCCATTACGATACGTTCATAGCACAGCCTCCACGACTTTGGCAGATTAAATCTGAGCCTATAAACCCCTTCCAGGCTATTGGACTTGGTACTACGGTGCGTAATATTGATGAAGACATTATGCGGACTATTACACAATTAGGTAAACCTGTCAATTTCCAAGCACTATTCCCACAGCCGGAGGATAACAGTGCTATTTTTGTAAGAGGCATTGAACGGTTTTCATCAATTGCAACAAATCGCTTAAAAGAATATGATAATAAACAAAACAAAGTAGACTCGAAATTAACTAAGGAACTTGAAGAACTGGTTTATAAGAAATACCCTTCCCGCAAAACAATGTATCTTTGAAAGATACGGAATTTAGATAGTTGTATTATAATTTTAATTCATCATCAAGGGCAACAAAAACATTTTCTTGTAGTTCGATTAAATCTATATTTTGTAGAAGCTGTTTTGCTGAAATTTTAAACTCCTTAACAATATCATCCATTTCAGTTGTTTCTTGTAGATTTGCAAGTTCCAGCAGCGTAGTGATACCCAGTTTTTGAAAGCGACTATTATATCTCCCAGCCTCAATGAGTTTGAAATCAACTAGTTGTTCTAAAGGTAACGCAACAGGTATTTTAATATCTAAGAGTTTGCTTGCAGCAACGTACACATGTTTATCCAAATTATGCCAATCATCAACCAAAATAGCATAATCTCCATTAATTTTTATTGAAGTGAATTTATTTCGTACTCCTGGCAAGATGTTAATCTTAAAATGCGTGCACTCGCATGCATAACGTAAATATATTGATCCTTTATATTGTTCCCTTGCGACCCATACGAGATATCCTAACCCGGATTCACTTTCAATAAGCGCTCTATAAAGATCATCTGAGTACTTTGTGACGCTGATCATCCTTCTGGTTGCAATATCTTTCCATCGTTTATAGTCAATATGTATTCTAGAATACGGTATCATAACCCAGTTTTTTCTGGGAATTTCCCTATCCAACTACGATCCACACGCCCTACAATTCGGTTTTACAGGTCCATTTTTTCTCAAGGCGCCATTTTGAAAAAATCATAAATTCAAAATTTTTCTATAACTGTTGGTTATATATATAACTTATAAACCGACTTTATATACCATTACTCCAGCGATAGATTCGAAGTTTTTTCTCTGGAAATTTATAGTCATGGTGGGGATTCTTATTAAAGCACCAATAATTGAAGTCCAAAATGTAGTTGCGTCTGGCGAATTCGATCAAAAAATTGACCTTCTCCATATTGCCGCTTCCTTAGACAGAGCGGAGTATAATCCTGAGAGTTTCCCAGGTTTAGTCTTACGAGTTTCAGAGCCCAAGGCGGTGTTTCTGTTGTTTAGCACAGGAAAATTAGTATGCACTGGCGGAAAAAGTAAGGAAGATGTCTATGCGGCAATTGAAACGCTTGTAAAAAAACTTAGAAGTATTGATATTAACGTAAATAGTCCTCCGAAGGTAAAAATCCAGAATATGGTTGCATCAGTCACGTTGGACTTCAGTATCAATTTAGAAACCATAGCATTGACTTTGGAGAACTCGCTGTATGAACCAGAGCAGTTCCCAGGACTTATTTACAGGATGGCAGTGCCGAAGGTAGTTATCCTCATTTTCGGGTCTGGAAAGTTGGTATGCACTGGCGCCAAGAGCGAGGAAGAAGTACATAAAGCCGTGGATATTCTTATAGACGAATTAAAGGAAATCGGCGCAGCAGAAGAACCTAAATAGGGATTATTTAACAAATTCATTTCTTTTTTTCTATTTTCATGGTTCTACATTTTCATTTTCGTTTAATGGGATCGATTAACTCCCTTTTATTTCGTATATGAATTCTAAAACATGAATTTTTGCATTTTGTAAAATTTCATTTAGCGGCCTCAATTTTGTTTCCACAGTTAGGGCACCACAAAGAATCGAGAGGGATTTTTACACCACAATGTGGACAGAACATAGAACTCATTGGCTCTTTTAGAGGAGTCTTTGCTGGCATTTGCGCTTCTTCGTTTTCCATCAATTCATTTATTTGAAATTCAATAAACATCTGCTCCTCTTTGTACTGTTCATATAATTTTGAGAATTCTTCAGCACCAATAGTTCCTTTGTCAAAGTTCGATTCTAACTTCTTCAAAATGTCTTCTATAACTTGTTTTCTTTTAAGTAGGCCATCAACAGATTCAACTTCTTCTTCTGGCATTTTTTCTACAAAATTTACTGACGTTGAGTCTCTTATAAAACAAAATTCTGTTGGTTGTAAACGTGATACCGCTAATGGGATCTTGCTTTTTTCAAGCTGAACAACGATCATATCTCCAGGCGACACAGGTATACCCATCAATTTTCGCTTCAGGATTTGCTTAAAATCATCTGATCGCAGTGGAAGTGCGGTTATACGGAATGATATGCTTTGTGCGGGTATTGGGAGCACCCGTCTTACTGAAACAAAATCCCCTATAGATACTCCACAATTCTTTCGAATAAATCTATCCACGCGAATTACATCTTTAACTGTTTCTGATGAAAATAAAGGTCGTACGATTGCGGCAGTTACTTTCCTTCCGTATAGCCCAACAATACCTCCCGAGCTTTTGATTCCTAAGATCTTTAAGATATCATCATTGATCCGAACCTTAAATTTTCCTACATCTTGAGGATAAGCTTCTTTAACTTTGAGTTCAACGGTTCTTGCATTGTTTCTATTTCCCATTTGATCTACGCTCATTTATTTAATTAAAGTCTTTGGAACCAGTGAATTGAGTAACGAATTTCGATAATGTATTGGAATCGTGAATTTTTTCGTACTGCCAAGAGCTTAAACTTTATTACTAGGCTAATGTTTTTTTATTCTAGCATATAGAAAAATGGAACCCTAGTTTATATTGGTTGATAATCTTAATGAGAAACGTACTCTTTTGCTTATTGGGATCCATATTGCGATAAACAGTTACAAAAGGAGGAGATATGATGGATGCCGTTAATGTAAAGGTCTTTGTTAGAGATGAAAGTAAGTGCCCATTTTGTCCTGATGCATTGAGTTTAGTCAACCTAGACACTAAAAACTTATCTAGTGAACTCAAGATAAATCTTGAAGTCATCAATCTCGATCAAAATCCTGAACTTGCTGAAAAATACAACATTTCTGGTGTACCAACGATTCTAATTGGAGATAACATCAAATATGTTGGTTTACCTGTAGGATTGGAACGTCGTGTTTTCACAAATACTCTAAAACTGGTAGCAGGAGGAGGGAAAGGAACAAGAGTAACACAAGAACAAAAAACAAAATTAATGGGGTTAAAAAACCCTGCAACTGTCAAAGTAATAACGACCAGCTCATGTCCTTATTGCCCGAAAGTTGTATTCATGTCAAATCAACTTGCGGTTGCTTCCGAAGGAACGGTAACCACTGAGATTATTAATAGTACGGAGCTACCAGAACTTGCAGCAAAGTATAACGTGTCTGCAGTTCCTACAACTATCATTAATGAAAAAGTTCGGTTTCAAGGGATACCAGAACTGGATGCTTTTGTCGAAGAAATCGCCCGAAAACCTCCTGTATTAAGTTATTATATCTAAAGAAGGTGATTATATGAGTGAAAAAAAGATTGAACGTGAAGTAGAATTAGATGAGGAAATGAAGGCAATCGTAACAGTTTTCCAGGAACAGGTATGTTTAGAGCTTGTTGACTGTAATAAAGACCTTACTTGTGTCACTTATTTCAAATCAAGAAACGCTGCAAAGAAATTGGGAGAACTTTTAAGTTCTCTCTGAACCTACCTTCCCGAATTTAAACATTAGTGGCTTATATTTAAACGATTGAATGGAAATAACTCAGTATCTTTGGAAGAATTTAAGATGCGTTCTGTTGAAAAAATGAAGAATCTTCTAAATGAAGTACTTCTCTTTGTCAACGAACTTCGAGATCAGTCACTAAATCCTTTGGAAATCGCTGGAATTCCTCCTGAAGAAATTCAAGAATACCTAAAGCCAGGAAATGTCTTCACACTTGACAAAATAACACGATTTTTCGAATTTGTGCCAATTCTAGATCAAATTAGGCGTTTAAATGTTGACTACTCCACCATAGAGTTATTAATTGGATCTGGAAACTATGCCGATGCGTTTCAAGTGATCATTCCTCTTCTAAATGATTTTCATCAATCCCTTTCATTAACCCTCCCAAAAATAAAAGATGAGAGTGCTCGTCTTTCACTAATGAAGTTTGTTGCACATCTTTACGTGCCCATATATGCATTAGCAGGGATTACTAGTGGTCTTTCTGGCAATTTAGATTTTGTATTAAGTAATTTCGAAAAATCCGTTGACTTTTCATTATTATTCCTCTCTAAGAAAAGAAATTTCCATGCTGAGGCGCAATATCTTTTAGCTAGAGCCATGTCTACTTTAGAACATACCCCACAGGGTGACGAATCCACCTTACCATGGCAATCTATATTTCGACTAAAACAGGCGATCATGTATTTTACAAATACACTTAGATTGGCTGAGGATAGTAATTTTCCATGGCTTCAAATAAAATGCCTTATTGGCATAGCTGATGCTTATTTTGATCTAAGGAGTTTTGAAGAGGCAGAATATATTCTTGAAGATGCGATCGAACGTGCAGAAGATTTGAGAAAAGAGTTGATAGATGTCCTCATGAATTATGGAGATGAGAGGTATCGTTTAGTTGACTCAGAAATTGCATCAATTTATTTTTTAAAAGCAGTTAGTACAGCGTTTGCCTTAAAAGATCTCAATCTTATCAGTAAAACACTGACCAAACATGGAGACTCATCTAATATCGATGAGTTTATTGAGCAAGCGATAGAGTTAGCGGAAAAGGCTGATCGGCGCGAGTTTGTAGTTCATTTCAAACTAATTAAAGAAAAACGAAAGATTCCACAAAAGCCGTTTAAATATTCTTTTGACAATTATACGGATGTAAGTGAACTACCCGACGATCTTCAAAACTGGATGGTATTTTCACGGACTCATAAACTAGATGAAGATCAAAAAAATATTCTGGTTGTTTGCTGGAATGGTAAAATTGGCTCTAATCTTGCAATATATGAAACTGAAGAGCGATTGAGGGATCTTCTTGCTATTAAATCACTGAAAATGATTAGATTGGATGAAGGTGATTATAAAGTCAAGGACGCTCCTGATAGCCTAAAAAAAGAATATAGAATCCATGCATTGATTCAGCCAGGTAACGATGCTAAAATCAGCGTAAAAACCGAGCAGGAAACATTTGTAATTTCTATCTAAATATGTGTTAAACATATATAGTGACATTGTATTACAAAAAATGAATAGTAAAAAAATATAGTGGCTGTGGGCACAATAGAACTATTGAAATATTGTTGAAACCGTTGAAACATTGATATAGTGTCTTAAAGGCACTTAATCATCTGATTCTTCCATTTCGAATTCTTCTTCAAAGTCTTCTGCATCGATTGGTGCAGGAGCAGGGGTAGTTGCCATAGTCCAGCCTATCCAAGCTGCTATTAACAGAATCACCAAAACTGCAATATATACTGGAATCCTTATTGCCCAGATTGAGTTCTCCACTGTGAAGAGGCTTAGACCTGGATACGCAGTCAGAGGGTTGTATGGAAAAAGTGGTACCAAGATCGCCCAGTAGCTGTAACCAAGAAGGATCAGGATCGAAATAATGAAAATGATCCCGCCATATGCTTTATCTTTTGCCATTGTAAATAACTCCAAACCTATGTTAGGTTCTTTATGTTCATTCCATAAAAACTTCACTATTAAAAGGTATCGTTTTTTAAGAACTCAAATTTGGTGAAGAAATACAGTGCGGCAATTTAAGATAGAGGGATTAATTTATCGTCTTACAAACTCGATTTTCATTTTTTGAAATCTCTATATATCTGTATTGACGATCTATGACATGAGAATTTATCTGTCCTCGTTAATTCAATTTGCGAAAAGATGCAATTAACTTCATTCCTTTTTTAAATATAATTAATAATGAAATCTTAACTTGTAAATTATTCAATTTTCTACCAATCGTAACAATAAATAAACAATCTAGATAATCTTGGTGCGTATATGTCAATAATTGATAGTTTTGGAGGTTATTTTATTGCCTGAGAAGGAAAAGCTATTTAATACCCTTCTTGATTCTGTAAAATCCCTGAAATCGCCTTATACTCAAGTAATTACGCTAACACATATTTCAGAACAATTTTTAAAATTGAATGATACAAGAAGTGAAGAGTTTTTTAATCAAGCACTCAGTATTGCGGAACAGATGCCTAATAATTTGGAACAACTTGGCGTAATGCAAAATCTGATAGGCACTGCAGTTAACGCAGTTAGAGCTACAAATGATATTGAAAAACTTGAAACAACAATAAATATTGCCAAATCAATATATCTCCCTTATAACAGGTTCTATAATCTTGTAGATATTCTTAAGGTATTTTTTCATCTCATAGGAAAAGATAAAACGCTGAAGCTTATTAACGATATATTGCCCGCAATTGATGAAATTACTAGCAAATCGTATCGGTTTGAGATTTTAAGCGAAATTATTACTGTTTTAAGTGATATGAGCGCTGCTTTCAATGATATTGAATTAATTAAAAAAGCACAACAGAACCTTGTTCTAATAGAAGTATCCTCATTCTACTATATTGCTTTAATCTCGATTGCAAAGGCATTTTTGAGTTATGCTGAAGCTAATCAGGATCAAACTTGGATTTCAAATGCTCTTGAGTCTCTGATGAAATTACCTGAAATGTCCTCGCGTACGACTGCACTTATTGATGTATCAATTACCTTGCTAAGGATGGAAAATGAAAAACAAGCTGAAGAAATAATTGAAAAAGCACTTAATTACGCTGAACAAATCGAGGAATCTTCAAGACAATCTGTTGCGCTTTCATACATTACTAAAGCATTCACAAAATTAAATGAACCCAATAAGGCAAAACAGCAACTCTTAAGAGCTGTCGAAGCAGCGCATACTATAACTGATCAGAAATTATTAAACTTGGCATGGCAAAGTATCATTGAAGCACTAAACGAGCTAAGTTCCAGTGATAAACTCTCTTTAATTCAAGAGATTGTTGAAGCAATTGAAAATCTATCAAACATTATGCTACGTGCTTTTGCCTTTAATTATGTCATTACTGCGCTCAACAATGGTGGTCAGATTGCGAAATCATTTTTTCAAGAAATACTTCAAAAAGCTGTTGCTACAGTTAAATCTATTCGAAACAAACTAGTACGCGAAACTGCAGCAATAACTCTAGCAGAAATCCTAATAGAAAAGAGTTCATCAATAACAGATGCTTTTCTTGTGAACTCAATTTATGAGCTAGCGAAGGAAATAAATGATCCGAAAAGCTCAATATATCTTCTTACTGAAATAGCGCAGATAGAACATTCACTTGAACGCAAAAAAGAGGCTAAAGATTTATTAGACGGCACGAGACCATTGTTAAATCTGATTTCTAACATTTTTGATAAAGTTTACGTACTTCTTTATCTAGCGAAAGGATATTCAGAACTTGGGCTTCAGAATAAACTTAATGATTTAATTGCAGAACTCACGGAATTAGTCAAAGAAATCAAAGCATCAAAGGAACTTGCTTTCGCTTTAACTAATATTGCAAAATTACTTGCCCAAAGTAATGAAAAAAGTCGTGCACAGCAATTTCTTTATAAAGCATTAGAAGTCTCGAATGAACTTCCAAACGAACTTGAAAAATCGGGTGCGCTAACTTCTATAACAGAAGTTGTGTTGTCTCTGTGAACTACCCCCTCCTAAAGGGAAGGGTCTTTCAGAGGCGAAAATCGTGAAGAATCACAGCGTAGGACCAGCTCTCAAGATTGATAGTTCGTCAAGACCCAAAATTTCCGCTTTAGTTTTCTTTCCAGAAGCAACAGCAATTATTTCTTCAAATAGTTCCTTGCCAGTTTCTTCAATGGTCTTCTTTCCCTGAACGATTAAAGATCCATCAATATCCATGATTTCTTCACTAATTTTTTGTGCATTCGGATTACCTGTCAATTTGATAGTAGGTACTAACATAGATCCCGTCGGGATTCCACGGCCAGTAGTTACAACCATTGCCTGAGCACCCGCAGCGAACATACCTGTTATCGACTCGGGATCACGACCTGGAGTATCCATAACGAGCAATCCTTTTTTTGATGGACGATATGAATAATCTAAGACTTCCTGAAGTGGTTTAGAACCAGCTTTCATAATTGCACCAAGTGATTTCTCCTCAATAGAACTTAGTCCTCCTGCGATGTTTCCTGATGTTGGCTGACTTCCTCGTATGTCTACACCCATGTTCTTCGCGTTTTCCTCGAAACGCTTTACGATCCGAATGAGGTCATTAGCAACTTCTTCATTTACAGCTCTTCGCGCAAGAATATGTTCTGCGCCAATAATTTCTGTGGTTTCTGAAAGTATTACAGATCCACCTTCTGTGACGACCATATCTGACATCACACCTACAGCAGGATTTGCTGCGATTCCAGATGTGGTATCACTTCCTCCGCATTGAAGTGCAATTACCAATCCACTAAGATCCATCGGTTCTCTTTGTAGTATTGATGCTTTTCGAACCATCTCTTGAGCAATTGCAGAACCTTTTTCAATACTTTTAAGCAGTCCACCCGAATCTTGAACGATCATCCATTCTACTGGAAACTCACGCATAGATTTGATCTTTGCGGCGAGTTCGTTGGCGAGGACATTTTCGCATCCCCATCCAACAACTAAAATCGAAGCTAAATTAGGATGCGTCCCCAAACCGACTAAGGTTCGAACTGTTTGCTCATAATCAGCCCCAATTTGGGCACATCCCTCTCTGTGCATAATCGGAAGTGTGCCATCTATCTGTTCTGTGATTTTTTTTACGACACTATTTGCGCAAGTAACACTTGACATGACCCCAACGTAATTTCGGATACCTACTCGCCCATCTTCTCTTTTATAGCCCCAAAATTCCACCAAGCTTATGCCTCCTTTATGTCACCTCTACCTCTCAAACTCTCAATGTTTTGAATATGTGCGTGTTCTCCGACAGCAATAGGGACGGTTGCTCGTCCAATTACTTCGCCATATTTGATTATTTCATCACCTTCTGCGATCGACTTAACCGCGAACTTGTGACCAAACTTAATGTCGCTTATTACAGTCACTTTATCTTCTGAATCCCCCATTCTTACAATAACGATATCTCCTGCCTTAACGTCTGATATTAAAGTTGCTACGTTATCTTGTTCGTTAATAACAATTGCACGATTTTCTGACAAAAAAAACTCCTCCTGTATAAGATTATTTACTACATTATGCTTTAAAAAAGCATTATGTTTTTTTATTTATTAAATAAATTATGCTTAAGTCTTCAAAAAAACATACATTTTTGACATTTAACTTGAGTTTTTCCGCTTTGAGGTGATTTTATGGGTGAAAAATCAAAGAATGGATATATGGATTTCGAAATTGATCTTAAACTTAAGGAACCTCCATTTCAGTTTGAAGTGGATTTCAAGTTGCCAGAAGTAGAAGAGCTTGTTGTTGATGAACCGCCAGACATTGGAGGTGAGGGTAAGGGGCCAAATGCATCACGTATTCTTGCATCGGCAATAGGATTCTGTTTAAGTGCAAGCCTTGCTTTTTGCCTTAGAAAATCGAGATTAGAAGTTAGAGATCTGAAAACAAAAGTGCGTGGTACCATCATGCGAAATGAGGAAGGATATTGGAGAATACAAGGCATTCAGGTGGAGATTTCTCCCACCATTAATCCTGAAGAAGAGACTAAAAAGATCGAAAGATGCAAAGAAATATTCGAACGGTATTGTATTGTGACATCCAGCGTTAGAAAAGGCATTCCAGTAAAAGTAAAGTTTGTATAGGTGTTAATAACGATTGTTAAACTTTGTAGATTAAACTCCGTCTCTTCTTTTCCCTCGCCCTTTATTTCGTTTGTTCTGATTTGGGAAAACAAGTAAGATTTGGTTTATTCCTTAAAGTTAAACAGACTTCACATATGTTTTGTGCGACTTCACTTATTTTTTGTTCATTACCTTTATACTTCATGAAAAACTCTTCAATTGAGTTAATTAGCTCTTCATCTTTGCTAAAATCAGTTAATCCACGTTGTTCTTTGATGTATCTTGAAATAGCAGATTGAGTAAGTCCGAGTTTTTTTGCTGCTTCTTCTTGTGTCATACCCTGGTTTTCTACAAGTTCTTTTGCGAGAAATGCACGAATCATTGGTAAAATATATTTCACAATCGTTTCACATGGAGGGCGCAATTATACCACTCCTCCTTTTTATTAGGATAGCAATGATAGTATTCATTAATGCCATTGACATATAAATGGTTCTATTTGACTACATACTTATTTTTCTTTCTCCAACAAATTTGTTGCATGAACTACCTCACACTAAAGCAGTGAGGCTTCCTGTTTCTGCGACTATACTTGCCTCAACGTAGGCTATCTGATTCAGATACTCCAACGCTAACGTAGAGGATTCAGTCTCCGCAGGCGTGACTTCGGTAGGTTCCCTAACTAGGGTTTTATATGCTTCGTGTTCTAGCACACAACTGCTTTTAAAATCACGATCTATCCCGGCACAGCAATTGTTCACGATGCTCTTTAGTGTACTTCAACATCGTTTTGATCCGCTCGTTCTTTGTTGACATGGCACAAGTTCTCCTCAAAACATAAAATATCTAGTTATTAATTTACAACACAGATTCTCACTCTACTTACTACGTCCTTGTTTATAAACTCAATAAAACTTATTAAGAAGTTAGAAAGTAATATTCTGACACAATTCATCTCTAGGCTCACGCTATGGGGATTTCTTGTGTCTTAACATTAAGAATAACAAAGCTTTTTACAGTTTAGTACATACTTATATTGAAATTGTTAAATAAATGATAAATCATCACAAAAATAAGTACCAACTCTTAGAAGAGGGAAACATATGGCAGATAACCCTAAAAAAGAAGAGAAGGATAAACTGGAAGAGAATGAGTCTAGTTTTGTTATGCTCTCCAATTCGCTTACTCAGATATTCAAAGATTTTCATGATAGCCAAGTAACACTTACAAAAGAGCATGAAGCTCTAACTAAAGATGTCTCGTCTCTTGATAAAAATTATGAGAGCCTTTCAAAGGATATTACAAAATTGAATAAGGATGTTCTTGATAGTATAAAAGAACTTGAAAAAAGTACTGAGACGGATGCCAAGAAATCAATTGAAAGTTTTCAAGCACTTGAAGCCAATCTTGATGAACTGGGAAAAACACTTGAAGATACAAGAAATAGCAGTTTACAGGCGCTAGAAGTTAATAAGGAAGAACTTATTCAAAACATAGGGATTTTAAAAGAGTTTATTTCCAGCAATGTTGAAACCATGCTTACTGAAACAAAGAATACAAAAGAAATTGTTCAAGAGCAGATTGATGCGTTGCCAGCTGCCGTAGATGAAGTTCTACAACAAATGAAACAAGATTTCTCAGCTAGATTTGAGAAACTCGAAAAAGACTTTGCCGAAGCAATGGAACCTCTAAATGAAAGAGTTGATAATATAAAGAGTACACAGGAAACATTGACGGAACATGTTACAGATTTACATGCTGAATTAGCTAAGTCAGTTACTGAGAACAAAGATACTTTTGTTGAAAAGTTTAATACCCAATCTGAAATTATAACAGAAATGAGTCAGAATTCTACCGAAAAACTAGGAATAATTGGTTCAGAAGTTGAAAAACTGAAGATCGCGTACTTTGATAGTGTGATTGGACAATTCGATGGTCTCTCAAAACGCATAGGTGAACTGGAGACAGCAATTAATGAACTAAATAAACGGGATACGACGCCTCCCACAGAGCTTATGAGTCGCTTGGAAGCAATTGAAAGAACAATTTTACCAAGAAGTGACTTTGAGAATAATATCGAGGCACTAACCAAGAACCTCTCTAAACAATTAAGTACCATAAAAGTTGTAATGATCCGCGCATTTCCGGAAATAGAGGGTAAAAAAGAGGACGTAGTTGAGGAAGACGAAGAGACCGCTGAAGAAGAAACACCTGAAGAAGAGGAAACAGAAGGAGAGGAAACAGAAGGAGAGGAAACAGAAGGAGAGGAAACAGAAGGAGAGGAAACAGAAGGAGAAGAGGGGACAGAAGAAACTCCTACAAAAACACGCCGTGGCAGATCAAGAAGAACTAGTTAATCTTGAAGTTAAAGACTTTATTTAAGCAACTATAGAACTAAATTCTAAGAATTTACTCGTCATTATTTTTTATTGCTTAGCTGAAAAAGAGATTCCCTTAGGTGCAAAACGGTACTACAGTATGTAGAAACTTTGAGAACTATGATGATAGATTCTTACATTTCAGGTGTATCGACATTTAAGTTTAAAAAGGCAATTACTACACATCTCAATTAAGGAATCTTATCACATGTAACAAATTTCAATCATATTCGAGGTGAATGATGTGATTATAACTACCAAAAAAAACATAGAAGACGTTTTAGAAATGTTAAAACCCTACAACAAGATTTTTGTTGGAGGTTGCGGGACGTGCAGCACAAGCTGTATGACTGGTGGTGAAGAACAGGTCAATGAAATGGTAGAAATCCTTGGCGATCGCGCTGTTGCAGGTCATGTGTTTGAGGAACCTTGCGATATTAGGCTGGTCAAACGCGACTTGAAAGAAGTAAAAGATAAGATCGAAGAAGCAGAAGTTATTTTAGAACTTTGCTGTGGAGCTGGCGCTCAGGTTGTTTCAGAGGTTACTGAAAAATTTGTCTTGCCTGGTTGTGATACCATTTTTCTTGGTGAAACAATAAGGATTGGGCGCTTTCAAGAACTGTGTAAGATGTGCGGTCAATGTGTACTTCATGAAACTGGTACTATCTGTCCTCTAACTCGATGCGCGAAGGGACTAATAAATGGTCCATGTGGAGGTTATGCTGAAGGAAAATGTGAAGTAGGAAACTACGAGAACGACTGTGCATGGTGTTTGATCTATGAACAACTCAAGAAATTTGACCGACTTGATTTGTTTGTGAAACCGACATTACCACGTGACTGGAGTATTAAATCGTCACCACAAAAAATTATGTTGCGATGAGGTGAATAAAATGAGAGAAGCATATAGCGAGTTAATGAAAAAGATAAATGCTGGGGAGTTCGTGTTCACCGGTGAACTTGAACCTGAAAAAACTACTGATCTGCATGAGGTCATAGAGCAAGCAAGAGCACTTAAAGGTTATGTGACCGCCTGTAATGTAACTGATAATCCAAAATCATGTGCTTACACATCTCCCTTAGCAGCTTCCTACATGGTTCAGAGGGACTCAGGGATGGAGACAGTATATCAATGTACAGTCAGAGACCGAAATCGACTCGCATTAGTATCTGATTTGTTAGCTGCGGGTTCATTGGGTCTTAAGAACGTCCTTGCCTTAAGTGGAGACCATACTACTCTTGGAGATAATCCCGGGGCGTTACCAGTTTATGATGTTGATTCACTTGGATTAGTCTATATGGCAAGAAAAATGGTCGTAGATGGGACTGACTTAGTGGGTTTAGAAATTGAACATCCACCAAAATTTAATATCGCAATGGCTGGAAATCCAAATGCTGAGCCTCTAGAGCCAGAAGTGCTTAAGTGTGAAAGAAAAACACTTGGTCTTGGAGACTACGGAGCGGATTTCATTCAGACTCAAGTCGTATTTGAGATCGAAAAGGCCAAAACCTGGCTTAAAGAGATTGAATATCTAAACACTCCATGCATAATTGGCATATTTCCTATTAAATCGTATGGAATGGCCAAGTTCTTTAATACTGCAATCCCTGGAGTCTCAGTACCTGATTTCCTAATGGATATGTTCAAAGACGCTAAGAAAATCGAAGACAAACAGAAAAAGAAGGACAAGTACCTAGAGATCAATATCGAATACTTTACAGACTTTTGCAGAGAGATCTACAAAACTACAAAAGCCGCGGGTATACACATCATGGCTGTCAACTACGTACAATGCACACCACCGCTTGTTGAAGCTGTATTAAAAGCTTAAGGGATTCCCTTTCATTTTTTTGTTTTTGAAATGTTGAGTTTAGGATTTCCTATTTTTAATTTGAATAAAAAGACTAATAATGTTAAGTTATAGCTTACATAAGACAAATAACGTTCACAAGATCAGTGTTTTCGTATTTAGCGATATTTTTTTTGCGAGTGTACATATATAAGTGGTTAAAAAATCTTAATGAAGCATTTAAATATCCTTTTAATTCCTATGAAAAAATCTATGATAATAGTCTATTTTGGTGAATTGGATGTCAAACCGTGAAAAAAGTGAACCTCGACTTGAAGGAATAGAGTCAATACATCATCGTGCACTTTATAGGGCAACTGGGCTTACTGATGAAGACTTTAAGAAGCCATTTATCGCTGTCGCAAACTCATGGAATGAGATTGTACCAGGTCATATTCATTTGAATAAACTTGCAGCTAAAGTTAAAGACGGAATTCGTGAGGCTGGTGGAGTTCCTTTTGAATTTAATACGATTGCTATTTGCGATGGAATTGCTATGGGCCACGTTGGTATGTCATCTTCGTTGCCTAGTCGTGATCTTATAGCAGATTCTGTTGAACTGATGGTTTCTGCACATGGATTTGATGGTCTGGTGTGCCTAGCTAGTTGTGACAAAATTGTCCCAGGTATGCTGATGGCAATTGCACGTCTCAATATACCATCTATAATGGTTACAGGAGGGCCTATGCTTCCAGGTAGATTCAAGGGTAAGCCGGTAGTAATAACTGACGCCTTCTTAGCAACCGGCTGGGTTAAATCTGGGAAAATGACTTTGGAAGAGGCTGATGCCTTAGAAAAAGCAGCGTGTCCGGGTCCAGGCTCCTGTGCAGGTATGTATACTGCGAATACCATGTCATTAATTACAGAAGCTCTTGGTC